>PKVY01000093.1 GCA_003131625.1 Acidobacterium sp.
GTGCGGATGCCCATCTGGCGCATCTCGTTGAACTTCTCCCGGATCCCCTGCTTCACCACGTCCTTCAGCTCGATCACGCCCAGGATCGTCCGTCCGTCGGCCACGGTGAGCGGCGTCGAGCCGGCGCGCGAAATGCGCTCCACGATCTCGTCCAGACCCTCGGGGACAGTGCCCCCCTGGTCGGTGACCCAGCGCTTGACCGATTCGGCCGCCCCCTTGCGGATCTGGCGCCCGTCGATGTCGAGACCCGACATGCGGGTCACGGCCGTGAACGGTATGAAGACGTGACCCGTTCCCATCTCCTGCTCACGGATGTTGAAGAGCTGCTTGGCCAGGACCACGATGGAGCGGCCCTCGGGGGTCTCGTCGGCCAGGGAGGCCAGCTGGGCGGCGTTGGCCAGTTCCTCTTCGCCGATCCCGGCGGCCGGGAAGAACGCCGACGCCATGCGGTTACCGAGGGTGATGGTACCGGTCTTGTCCAGAAGCAGCGTCTGGACGTCCCCCGCCGCCTCGACCGCCCGACCGCTCATGGCGAGCACGTTGCNNCGCCGATGGTGGTCGGGATGAGGCAGACGAGGAGCGCCACCAAGATGACGACCGACACCGAGGTGCCCGAGAAGTGGGCGAAAGGCTGGAGCACGACCACGACGGGCAGGAACACGATGGTGAGCACGGCGAGCAGGATGGTGAGGGCGATCTCGTTGGGCGTCTTCTGGCGATTGGCCCCCTCCACCAGGTGGATCATCCGGTCGAGGAAGGTCTGGCCGGGCTCGGCGGTGATACGCACGACGATGCGGTCGGACAGCACCGTGGTGCCGCCGGTCACAGCCGAGCGGTCCCCGCCGGACTCCCGGATGACAGGGGCCGACTCGCCGGTGATGGCCGACTCGTCGACCGAGGCCACGCCCTCGACGATCTCGCCGTCCGAGGGGATGGCGTCGCCCGCTTCGCAGACGACCATGTCGCCCTTGGTGAGCTCGGCCGCCGGCACCCGCGTCTCGGTGCCGTCGGGGTTCAGACGCCGTGCTTCAGTCTCGGAGCGCATCTTGCGCAGGGTGTCGGCCTGGGCTTTGCCCCGGCCTTCGGCCATGGCCTCGGCGAAGTTGGCGAAGAGAACCGTGAACCAGAGCCAGAGGGTAATCTGCAGATTGAAGCCGATGGGCTGATGGCGGACAGCTTCTTCAATAAGCAGCGCGGTGGTGACGACGCTGCCGACCTCGACAACGAACATGACCGGGTTCTTCATCATCAGGCGCGGGTCGAGCTTGGTGAAGGAGTCGATGACGGCCTGGCGGAGAATGTCGGGATTCCAGAGACTTTGCTTTTTAGCCATGAATGCTTGTTCCTTGCCTTACGAAAACAGAGTGCCGTGCTGCAGCAGCAGATGTTCAAGAATGGGACCGAGGCTGAGTGCGGGGAAGAAGGTGAGCGCGCCGACGATGAGAATGACGCCGGTGAGCAGGACGGTGAAGAGCGGCGTATTCACGGGGAAGGTGCCAGGCGAGGGCGGAATGCTCTTCTTGCGGGCGAGATTACCGGCAAGGGCGACCATGGGAATCATCATGAGGAAGCGGCCGCTGAGCATGGTGAAACCGAGAGCCGTGTTGTACCAGCGAGTATTGGCGTTGAGGCCCGCGAAGGCGGAGCCATTGTTGCCTGCCGCCGAGGAGAAGGCGTAGAGGATCTGGCTAAGGCCATGAGGGCCGGGATTGGTGATGCCGGCGAGGCCCATGGGGTAAAGAACGGAAAAGGCCGTGAGAGTAAGGATGACCAGGGGAAAGATGAGGACGTATAACATGGCCATCTTTACGTCATAGGCTTCAATCTTCTTGCCCAGATACTCGGGGGTGCGACCGACCATAAGGCCGGCGATAAAGACGGACAGAACGACGAAGATAATCATCCCGTAAAGGCCGGAGCCGACGCCGCCGAAGATGATCTCGCCCAACTCGATGTTGAGCAGAGGAATCATGCCACCCAGGGGGGTGAAGGAATCGTGCCAGGAATTGATGGCGCCGCAGCTGGCATCGGTGGTGATAGTGGCGAAGAGCGCGGAATCGGCGATGCCGAAGCGGGTCTCTTTGCCTTCCATGTTGCCACCGGATTGCTGGGCGGTGGCCTGCTGGGCGACGCCGTGAAGAACTGGGTTAGGGTGCGACTCAGCCCAATAGGCAACGGTGAACCCGGCAGCGAAGAGGATCGACATGCAGGCGAAGACGGCCCAGCCGTGGCCGGGCGAGCCGGTCATGCGGCCGAGGGTTACGGTGAGGGCGGCGCCGATGAAGAAGATGGAGAACATTTCCATGAAGTTGCTGAAGGGCGTCGGATTTTCGAAAGGATGAGAGCTATTGGCTGAGAAGAACCCGCCGCCGTTGGTGCCCAGCATCTTGATAGCTTCCTGAGAAGCGACGGGACCCTGGGCGATGGTTTGGGTCTGGTGCTCGAGTGTCTGCGCTACGGTGTAGGGGTGTAGGTTCTGGATCACTCCCTGGCTGACAAGAGCGAGCGCATAGACAATACAAATGGGCAGCAGCACGTACAGACAGGCGCGTGTGGTATCGACCCAGAAATTGCCGATAGTCTTCGCTTCGCGGCGGGAAATGCCACGCACCAGAGCGATGGCGACGGCGATGCCGACGGCGGCGCTGAAGAAGTTGTGATACGCGAGGCCGGCCATCTGCGTGAAGTAACTCATGGTGACGTCGTTGGTATAGGCCTGCCAGTTGGTGTTCGTGGTAAATGACGCCGCGGTGTTCCATGCAAGAAAAGCTTCAACGCCAGGCAGGTGCTGGGGATTCCAGGGAAGGATGTGCTGGAGCCGTTCGATGAGGTAGGTGAGCACGAGCGAGGCGAAGCTGAACAGAAGCATGGCAGCGGCATACCCACGCCAGGACATCTCCTCGTCGCGGCGAACGCCGGAGGCCCGGTAGATAAAATTCTCGATCGGGCGCAGGAAGTTATAGTCGCCGTTGAAAACGCGAGCCATGTAGATGCCCAACGGGCGCATACACACGAGAAGCACCACGAAATAAACAAGAAACTGCAGCCATCCATTCGCAGTCATTTCAAAATTTCTCCGGATAAAGCAGGGCCACGATCAGGTAGCCGAACAGGAAAACGGTGATGAGCAGAACGATCCCAGTTTCAATATTCATGGGTTACCTCAGCTTCTCGCACGCGTTGACATAGAGGAGAGCCACCACGAAGAAGGCGATAGCGAAGACGATCATCAGGAGATCTGACATGGGGTTTCCCTTTCTACCAGGATCCTTGCTTGCCGCCGTACCACCAGACCAGGCCGAGCAGGGCTGTGTCCTGATGGCTGGAGGGTGCGGCTGGGTTGCTGGTAATGAAATACAGGCGATTGCTCCAGTCGCGACGGTATTCGAGAAAAGCGTCGAAGTTACCGCTTAGGGCGTATTTGTAAGTGCCCGTGGCTTCCTTGAGGGCCTGCGTCTGGTTGCTGAAGAGGCCGCCGCGGTCGGAGAGATATTCCGTGCGAGCAGCGAGAGCGGCGCGCGGGTTGATTTGATATTGTGCGTAAGCGGCGCCGCCGTCGACGTGGGAGGGGGCCGACGATTCGCCGGGAGCGGTGTTGACCCATTCGCGCTCGATGAAGTAATCGCCCTCGGCGGAGAATGTCAGTTTGGGACGCGCCTGCCAGGTGGCGTAGCTGTCGAAAATGTGAGTCTTGCCATCGGGTGCGGGGTTGATGGGCGCCTGACACAGCCCCGGTTGCACGGGAACGGTGCAGTTGGTGGCGGAAGCGGTGTCAGGATGTTCCTGGCCGAGGTAGTAGTTCATGGTCCAGCTCAGAGTTTTCGTGGGCTGGGCTACAAAGCCGAACATCTCGTCTTTGAAGCCATTGGTGGGTTCGGATTGATTGGTTCCGTTGACGACCCAGTAGTTCGCTGTGAGTTTATTCGTAAGCTGATAACTGGCGCGCGCGCCTGCGTGATAAAAGGGCAGGAAGTAAAAGTAGAACGAGCGGGTGTAATCCTGCTGGTCTTTGGTGTAATTGCCCTCGATGCCGAGAGAGCTGGCCCACTTGCCAACGTCGACCTGAATTCCGTGGCCGGCGGGAACGACGTACGAGCCGTAGGCCTGGAAGATGTTGCGGTAAATCTCAGGACGAGTCTCGTTGGTGGGATTGCCCTGCAGGGTTTCGGTGGCCTGGCCAAATTGCAGGTCGACCCGGAAGCCATAGCGGCGATGAACGGTCAGGTCAGGATCGAGGTCAAAGATGAAATCCGCCTGGTTGATGCTGAAGACGTTGCTGAGGACGTCATAGGCGCGGAGATCGTTGACGCGGCCGGTGGGGTTGTTGAAGTTGCCCTCGTAATAGCCATCGAACGTGTAGTTGAGGGTCGCGCCGCCGGGCAGAGTGCCGGGAAGCGGCGAGGGCGCCGGGGTCGGTGGTACAGCCTGGGGCGACAGGGCAGAGGTTGTTCCTGGAACGCGCAGTTCCGAGGATGCCAACACCAGGGCGGCGGCGGCCTGCGGGCCCGTGCTGCCCGAGGGAACCACGGGGGATCGCATCTGCTGATTCTGTTGTTCGAGAACAGCGACGCGATGCTCAAGATCGAAGACGAGCTGCTTGAGTTGCTCGACATCATCCGCGGAGGATGTAGCTTGTGCCGCGCCCCGCAGGCAGACAAAGACAAAGAGGACGGGCAGAAGGACCCTACGCAGGATCAGCAGATTACGAGGTGTCATAGGCCGGTTCGAAGCCCTCTCCAGTAGAGGTGGCGGGGCGCTAAGGCCGAGATAAGGATTTCGTAAAGGAACCATAAAGGAGGGGCGCGCGCCGAGGGTTTGAGACAAGGCTGCGGGGTGAGGGCCGGGTTTCGAACGAATGAGCAACTGCGCCTCCGTTAGAACTTGACCAGAATGGCGAAGGTGAAAATCTGCTGGTCGCGACGCATATCGGCCTGCCAGAGACTGGGGTAACTCGGATTTGCAGCGCACACGGCTTTGGCAGCGGCGATGTTGGCAGCGTACTCCTGGCTGTATTTCAGGCCGGGCATGGTTGTGTATCCAAGGCCAGAGTCAGCTGACGTCGATCCATTCGTGCAGGTAAAGTCTGCCGGGCTGCCAATCGCGCTGAGTGTGGTGCCTCCGGGAGGCGTTGAGCCGCCGCGACCGGCCCAGTAGGGCACGTCCGAGTGACGATAGCCATACTCGCTGCGGAAGGTGATGTATTGCGTCGGCATGTAATCCCAGGTGATAGTTCCGTCCGTGCCATGGAAGGGTTGGCCAGGATCCTCCGGGAAGTAGGCAGTGCCGGTCACCGCTGTAGCTCCATTGATGGGAGGCAGCAGGACGAGATAGCGTCCGGGATTGTTGATCTGGCCGCCGCCGACAGTCAACCCATACTTGTCCTTATCGAACCAGAACCGGTTGTAGAGCATCCAGCCCAGAAAGCTCTGCTTCTGGTAGTAGACGGCGGGAGTTGTGGAGGTGGCGGGTGTGAAGATTTTGTGATCGGCCGACCCGGTGCAGGCCACACCGCTGCCGCTTTCGCAGCCGGCGTCTCCAGTAAAGGAGAAAGCCATCCGGTTGAGTTTGTTATCCGGCCTGTCGTAGTACTTCAACTCAAAGCTGTTGTCGGTGTGGAACCGCGTGCGGCCGTGGATGCCGAAGTCATCTTCACCGTAGCCGTAATTGTTGGAGATGATATTGATGCTGGTGGTCGGGGTCCACTTGATCTGTCCGCCGAGCCCGGGTTTGGTACCGAAACGTGCATAGGATTGCCAGCCATTGATGAACCAGGGCTCGATCTTCAGGTGCTGCGTGGGATAGAACTGGCCGCGCACGCCATTGAAGAACCACGGCGTGTTGGAGGAGACGAAGGACGGCTGATAGGCCCAGTTATCGAAGTTATAAAAGCTGAACAGGCCGATGTACGAGAGGAAGATGCCGGCATCGACATTAATGCCGTGCATGCGGTCCCAGTGGTAGCCGCCGTAAGCCTCCGAGACATAGCGATAGGCATCGTCCAGGTTCCACTGGCCGCGCGAGACGCTGGCGTCGTTGCGCGGGGTGGTCGTGGAGTACATACCGAACTGGGTCATGAGGCGGGCATGCACGTGGTCGATTAACAGGTCGCCGCCCACGCCCATCTGTTCCAGCTGGATCTCCTGGGCGCGGAAAATCTCGCTCGATCCGTTGATGGTATCGTCTGCGGGGTGGTTCAGGTCCAGGTTGTAATTCGTATCGACGCGGATTTCCGGCGTGAAGTACTTCGTGCACAGCGGGCAATCGATGGTGCGGGGATTGCCGTTCAGCCAACCCCACCACGCGTCTGCAAAGGGCGTCACCTTATCGACGGTGGGAGCCTGGTCGGGCGTTTGCATCGACGCGAGCGTGGTTGTGGGCACGACGGACGAAGTGCCGGTCACGGCCGGCTGAGAAGTGGAGGCCGCCGGACTGGGCAGGAGGTGCTCTTTTGCGGCCGACAACTCGGCGGCGGTTGTGGCTGCCGCGGCATCTGCCGGCGCGCCGCCGCGCGCCTTGAGCTGCGCTTCCAGCTCGACGATGCGCTGCTTCATGGCGTCGAGCTCACGCAGGATGGCGGCGTTGTCATTGCCGGGCGCGACGGTGCCTCCGGAGTTTACGTCGGAGCTGACCTGTGCAGATGCTGCCTGCGACTGCGCGTTGACCTGCGAGGAGAAGAGAGGGAAGCCGAGAGCCAGGGTGAAGATCAGAGCGCGGCGTTTCAGACACACGACGAGTGAACGGATTAGCGACATGGGTAATCCTTTTGGTCCTGCTTTGTTCTAAGCCACGCACCAGCGCCGGGATTTCCAGCAACGATCTTGTGGCTAAAAATGAAGATTACGAGTCAACGCAGAAGGGAAGGCGAAGGAAGTCGTTAGGGATTCATAAAGGTGCCCGTTGCGGTAACGGCGAGGCTGAGAGCTATTGAGGTCCGCCTTCGGGGAGGAAGCGGTAGCCGACCCAGGGTTCGGTCTGGATGTATTCCTTTTGCGTGTTGCCCTGGAGTTTCTTGCGCAACTGGCCGATGAAGACGCGGAGGTATTCCGGTTGCTGCGCGGATTGCGCACCCCAGACGTTGGTGAGCAGAACGCGGTGGGTGAGAACCTTGCCGGCGTTGCGCGCGAAGAGCAGCAGAAGATCGAATTCCTTGGGTGTGAGGTGCACCGGACGGCCGGAGACGGTGATGGTGTGGGCAGCGGGGTCAACGAGAAAATCGCCGACCTCGACAGGACCATCCTCCGATCGTTCCGGGGCGCGGCGCAGGTGGGCGCGCACGCGCGCGAGAAGCTCCTGGATGCTGAAGGGTTTGGTGACGTAATCGTCGGCGCCGGCGTCGAGGGCTTCGACCTTGGTGTGCTCCTGATCGCGCACGGAAAGGACGATGATTGGCGTGCTGGCTTTGCGGCGGATGGCGCGGCAAAGGTCAACGCCGGTCATGCCGGGCATCATGAGATCGGTGACGATGAGATCGGGATCCCATTCCTCGAAGAGCCGCAGGGCTTCCTCCGGATCATTGGCAGTACGGACGTCGTAGCGCTGCGCGGAGAGCGAGGCGCGCAGCACGCGCGTGATCTGAATCTCGTCGTCGACTACCAGGATGCGTTCGGCCATGGGTCTTGCTGCGGCGATTCGCGGGGGCACCGCTGGCTGCCGGGGTATGATCGCCTTTCATGGAGAAGGATACGCCGCGCGCGATAAAGATTCTGTTGCGTTACGCCGTTCTGACGGCGGCGGCCCTGTTGCTGGTGGAGTTTTTCCGGAAGGTGCCGGCGAACCACACGACGGTCGCCCTGAGCTTCCTGATGCTGGTGCTGGTGACGGCTTCGCAGTGGCGGCTGGCCTACTCCGCTTATCTATCGGTGCTGTCCGCGCTGCTCTACAACTTTTTCTTTCTGCCGCCGGTGGGACGGCTGACCATCGCCGATCCGCAAAACTGGGTGGCGCTGGGGGCGTTTCTGTGCAGCAGCGTGTTGGTCAGTCATCTCGCGGAGAGAGAGC
Source organism: Acidobacterium sp. (assembly GCA_003131625.1). GTDB lineage: Bacteria > Acidobacteriota > Terriglobia > Terriglobales > Acidobacteriaceae > Palsa-343. The sequence continues at coordinate 7,999 of PKVY01000093.1, forward strand.
ACCAGCACGCGGAGTCGTCAGAGGGGCGACGGCGGGAAGTGGAGCGGCTCTATGAGTTCAGCCAGCAGCTGCTCTTGCAGGAGGATCTGCGCGGGCTGGCGCGGGTAACTCCATCGGTGGCGGCGTCGGTCTTTGGCTTTCGCGCCGTAGCGTTGTATGTGCGCGATGAGGATGCGGCGTATTACTCGGATCCGCGGAATGAGTTGCTGCCCCTGGTGGATCTGAAGCTGGCTGACAGCCAAAACGAGACAGGCGTTGTGTCGCGGGATGGATTTCATCTCATTCCTCTGCCGCTGGGACTGCGGTCGCTGGGGGTCCTGGCGGTGATCGATGGCGGATTTTCGCCGCAGATTTACGAGGCAATCGGCAGCCTGGTGGCCATCGCGCTGGAGCGCGCAGCCGCGGTGGAGCGGAGCAGCCGGCTGGAAGCCTCGCGGGAAAACGAGCGCCTGCGGATTGCACTGCTGGATTCGGTGACGCACGATTTGCGCACGCCGCTGACGGCGATTCGAGCGGCTGCGACGACGATGGTGAGCCAACCCGATCTTCCGCAGGCGGAGCGTGCGGATCTGGCCGCGGTGGTGGATGAGGAAAGTGCGCGGCTGGATCGGCTGATCGGGCAGGCGGTGGAGATGGCCCAGCTGGATGCGGCGACGGTGCAGGTCCACACCCGGCCGCAGGACGTTCGCGAGCTGATTGAGACGACGCTGGAGGAGATGCGGCCGCTGCTTCGGGATCGGGCGGTCGAGGTGACGGTTGGGCCCGAGTTGTCGCGGGCGCCCATGGATCGGGAGCTGGTGCATCGTGTGCTGCGGCATCTGATCGAAAATGCGGTGAAATATTCGCCGCAGGGATCGCCGATCGCGGTGAGCGCGGCGAAGGACGAGTACCGGCTACTGGTGACGGTTGCCGATCGGGGACCGGGCATCGAGCTGGGCGAACAGCCGTTTGTCTTCGACAAGTATTTTCGCGGAAAGAAGCAGCGCAGCCAGGCGACGGGAACAGGGATGGGATTGGCGATCGTGAAGGCGATTCTGGAGGCGCATGGCGGCGGCATTGAGCTGGCCAGCCAGGCGGGCAAAGGGACGCGGTTCACCTTCTGGCTGCCGCTTGCAGCGGCTAATTAAAAACCTTGCGTACTTTTCAGGGTTCGACCCGTATATAGGCGCAGAGAGACGCCTGCCCGGCGTCGGCGCCGCGATTAAAATAGGCGGAGGAATCCCCACGGTTTTGCGAGGTGTCCGCATGTTCTCGTCTTCTCGACGCGCAGCAGCCGGCTTTCCGGTTCTGGCGATGGTCTTGTGCCTGGTTGTGCTGTTGGGGTCTCCGCGCGGCCACGCGCAACGCGGCGGCACGGGCAGACCCAACATGAGCTCGAACAAGCAGCCGTACACGATTCCGGTGACGGTTCGGCGGGTGGTGCTGGACGTGGTGGTGACGGATTCGCATGGTAATCCGGTTCAGGGATTGACGAAGAAGGATTTTTCAGTCCTGGAAGAGAAGAAGTCGCAGGAGATTCGCTCATTCGAGGAGTTCGATTTCAGGGCCCCATCGAATTTTGTCGCTCCGAAGATTCCCTCGATGCCACCGGACACATACATGAACGTGGCCACGGCGCCGGAACGGGGTCCGCTGTATGTGATCGTCTACGACGCCGTGCACATCAAGCCGGAGGATCAGGCCCAGGCGCGCAAGCAACTGGCGGATTTTCTGGAGTCGAGGCCCGAAGGCACGCGGTTCGCGCTGTTCCTGCTGGCCAAGGATTTTCGGCTGCTGCAGGGATTTACGACGGATACGAACAAGTTGCTGGCGACCTTCGATCTCCATCGGAAAGACGGTGATATTCCCCAGGTATTCCTGTACGGGGCCAATTACGGTTCCGCCGACGTCGATATGCCCTTCGAGGTGATGAGTTTCATCGGCCATTATCTGGAAGGATTGCCAGGGCGCAAGAACCTGATCTGGTTATCGTCGGAATTTCCGGCCGCGGTGCCGCTGTTTGCAATCCAGGACATGGTGGTGGGCAATGTGATGGCTGCTCCGGCAGGTTCACCGTTGCAGGCGCAGGGATTTGACGGCAGCGCTCCAACCACCATGGGCGAGAGCTGGGACGCGAAGGTGATGAAGCAGGCAATCGATGCGCTGAATGCGGCCCAGGTTTCTGTATATCCGGTGAACGTGGCGGGATTGAGGCCTGAGCTGGTTGGCATCGACACGATCGCCGACACGATCGCGAATTCGACAGGTGGACGCGCTTATTACAACACCAACGATTTCAGCGCGGCGATGAAGGATGCGGTGAAGAATGGATCGACCTACTATGAGATCAGCTACTCGCCGGGCGAAATTAAGGAAGACGGCAGCATGCGGAAGATCGCGGTGAGGCTCGATCGCAGCTTCGAACATAAGGGTTACCTCCTGGAATACCGGCGCTACTACTATGCCGAAGATCCGGATGCTCCGCTGACGAACGACGAGAAGGCAGAGGCAATGGCCATCTCCGATCAGGTGGTGGCGCATAAGCCCGGCGACTCGCTGTATGCGTACATGCACCACGGCGCACCGACGGACCGCGACATTATTTTTCGGGCGCAGTTTCATGCCGGGCCGGTTGCTCAGGCGACGCCAGACCAAATGGCGAACCTGGTGGAGCAGCCGGCGTACTTTGTAGTTCGGAAGAAGGACAAGCCGGTGAAATTGCCTCCACCCGTACCGCTGCAGGCCTACACCATCGACTATCTGGTGCTCGATCAGAGTGCCGAGGCGCATGCAGGCGGACAAGTGCTGGAGTTTGCCGCCGGTGCTTACAACATCGACGGAAAACTGCTCAATGGTATTGCGCAGAATGCAGTTCGAGCGCAAACCACGGCGGCAGAGAAGTCCGGGCAGCAGGTGCCGTTCTTTCGTGCCGAGCAGACGCTGGAAGTGCCGACCACAGCTACATGGCTGCGGGTTGCGGTGCGTGACGTGAATACCGATCGCATTGGAACGCTCGAAATTCCTCTGCCTCTGGGTACGGATCGGCAGGCGATGGCAGGGAACCCATCGAACCAAGCCGGGTCAGCCAATCCTCCGTCCGATCACTGAGCGAGGTCCGGCAAAGACGGAGCGCTTCGCGCTTTTCCCATGTCTCAAAATCGAGACATGGGGCACCACATTCGTAGCGAGCGTCAGACGGTGGTGGTTTCCAGTTCGTGTTCCCGGGAACCGTACCGGGAACGAACGTAGTCGTCGAGGATTTTCTTGAAGTCCTGAACGATCGTGTCTCCGCGGAGCGTGGTCATCAGGCGGCCGTCGACGTAGACGGGCGCTTTCGGTTCCTCGAAGGTTCCGGGCAGCGAGATCCCGATGTTAGCGTGCTTCGATTCGCCGGGTCCGTTGACGACACATCCCATGACAGCGAGCTTGAGCTCTTCGACACCGGGATATTGGGCGCGCCAGGCGGGCATCGAGGTGCGGAGGTAGTCCTGGATCTGCTGGGCTAGTTCCTGGAAAAACGTGCTGGTGGTTCGTCCGCAGCCAGGGCAGGCGGTGACCTGAGGAGCGAAGCTGCGGATGCCGAGCGATTGCAGGATCTGCTGGGCGGCCAAAACTTCCTCCGTCCGGCTGGCGCCGGGTTTCGGGGTTAAGGAAACGCGGATGGTGTCGCCGATGCCGGCCAAAAGAAGCGGAGTGAGGCCGGCTGTCGAGGCGACGATGCCCTTCATGCCCATGCCGGCTTCGGTCAGGCCGAGGTGGAGTGGGTAGTCGCAGCGGGCGGCGAGCATCTGGTAGACGTCGATCAGGTCGCGGACACCGGAGACTTTGCCGCTGATGATGATCTGGTCGTGGCGCAGGCCGTAGCGTTCGGCGGCGGCGGCGGAATCGAGGGCGCTGCGGCACATGGCTTCGAGCATGACGTCCCGTGCGGGCAGGGGATCGGGGCGCTTCGAATTTTCGTCCATCATGCGGGTCAGCAGGGCCTGGTCGAGCGAGCCCCAGTTGACGCCGATGCGGACCGGCTTCTGATTTTCGACGGCGCACTCGATCATGGTGCGGAAATTGTCGTCGTCTTTGCGGCCGATGGAGACGTTGCCGGGGTTGATGCGGTACTTGGCCAGGGCCCGCGCGCAGGCCGGATACTTTTTCAGCAGCAGGTGGCCGTTGTAGTGGAAGTCGCCGATGATGGGGACGTTGATGTCCCGTTTGGCGAGGCCTTCGACGATGTGCGGCAGCGCGCGAGCGGCGGCGTCGTTGTTGACGGTGACCCGGACGATCTCGGAGCCGGCTTCGACGAGCTCGGCAACCTGCTGGATGGTCGAGGCGGCGTCGGCGGTGTCGGTATTGGTCATCGACTGGACGACGACGGGAGCTTCGGAGCCAACTTTGACCTGACCGATTTTGACGGTCACAGTCTTGCGGCGCTGGATTTCCGGCATGGGCGACCCTCATGGGTAGTTTACCGGAAGAGCTGGGTACTTTTGTTTTGCCCCGAAAACCCGCCATCCCGGCCGTCGGCAGCAGCCCCTCTGCCGGGAAATCTGACACCGTCAGGCACTATGATGATGAAACGTTGATGGAGCCACCTTGAAAATATTCCTGAGCTCGACATTTAGGGACCTCGCGAACGAGCGGAAAGCCGTCCTTGGCGTTCTGCAAAGGAAAAGGCAAGCCCCCGTCGCAATGGAATATTTTCTGGCAAAGCCCACGACTCCCCTAAAGACCGCGTTGGAACACCTTCGAAAGTCTGACGTAGTGATCCTTCTGCTCGGTTTTCGATCCGGAAGCTTGATATCGGACGGGACCGACCGGTCGTATACAGAAGCCGAATACGACGAGGCAACGAAGCTGCAACTCGACGTTCTCCCCTTCTTGAAGAAAAGAAAGGTTCCCGGAAGCAAAGAAGTACGGTGGGTCAACCAGGAACGGTCGGCAGCTAAGAAGCGTGCACTAAATAGATTGAAGAGAAAGGCCGGGCCCCGCCAAACATGGCGGACATTCACAAACCCCGATCAACTAGCAACAGCGGTCCTCGAGGCCCTCGATGACTGGGAGGACCAAGGCAGGCCGGGCGCCCGCAAAACATTTTCATCAGCCCCAGACTTCTTCGACAAAAACGCGCCACAATTCAAAAGCCCCATCTTGGACCTTTCCACCACACTTCTCGGACGCGACAACGAGATTGCCGTCTTAAACGAATTTCTGAACAACCCGGATCGATCGGTCGGGGTGCTCACCGGCCGGGGAGGAATCGGAAAATCAAAACTACTGCGGGACTGGATTCGCGGAATCGCGGATCGAAAGGTCGTCCTGCTCAGATACTCCCCATTTTGGGACAGCGATTCGCACAAGGAGATCCCCGTTGGGTCCGTCCTAATCGTCGTCGACGACGCACACCGCTCCGAAATTTCCGAAGCCCTCAACCATACCATCCAGCTCTTCAGAGAACTGCGAAATCGCCAGGACGTGAAGCTCATCCTGTCGGCGCGGCCGGGGACGACCTCCGGGATTCTGCGCGATCTCAGACGAAGCATCTCCGAAGCCGAGATCAGGGAGTTCGATGAACTTAAGGAACTAACCGAGACCCAAGCAGAAGCACTCGCCAAAGACGTTTTAGGGCCACGTCACCAGGACCTCGCTAAGGATCTCGCAGTGATCGCAGGGAACTCCCCCTTAGTGATCGTTGCCGGAGGAAAGCTTCTCGCCACTGGGGAAGTGAACCCGGCCAAACTGAAATCAAATAAACAATTCAAGACCGCAGTTTTTGATCGTTTCATCGCAGAGCTCCAGCTAGTAGGCCCTGATTTCCCGATCAGCCCGACCCGTCCGGTCCTGGACCTCATAGCGGCGCTAGGTCCCGTGGACGTAAACAGCGAACTTTTTCTGGCGGGGGCAGAAAGGTTCCTCTCAGCCACACGCGATCAGATTCTCAGAACCATCGACGCACTCGCCGCGCGGGGGATTGTCTCGCGTCCGGATCAGGGAATCCGGATCCTTCCCGACGTGCTTTCCGATTTCGTCATGGAAGGAGCGTGTGCGACCAGCCAAGGAAGACCGACCGGGTATGCAGACCGAGTTTATAAGGTTTTCGGAGATTTTTTTTTCGGCAACCTGATGAAGAACTTGTCCGAGCTGGACTGGAGGATTGGTAAAGAACAAAACGCGCTTAGCCTGTTGGATAAGATTTGGCAACACATAGAACAATCCTTTATAGCCGCGGATGGGACAGATCGGCATCGAACGCTCGAACAACTCGCACCTGCGGCGTTTTTCCAACCAAAAAAGATCCTGCAGCTCGTGAAGGTCGCGATGGAAACCCCCGTCGTCCCTAATCCAGCGGGTTCCCGATACCAGGTGAGGCAGGATTACGTAATTAGCGCGATCCCGAGGCTCCTTGAGGCCACAGCGTACCATCCCGAACACATCTCGGAATCCATCGATCTCCTGTGGCAGCTTTCACGGCAAGACGCCCAACATGGGCATTGGGGGACCACGGCCAGGGAAGTTCTGAAGCGATTGGCGTCGTATCAGATGAACCGTTGGGTGGCGTTCAACTTCGCGATGCTGCTGCAGTGCATCCGTCTGTCCACCCTGGAAGGCGCACTAGATGCGCCCTTTACGCCATTCGACCTTATAGATGTGCTTCTGGAATCAGAGGGCGAGTTTACCGAACTAAGCGGCAACACCGTCCGCTTCGGTGGCTTTGCGCTCAACTATCCGGCAGTTGGCCCAGTCAGGAAAAACGCCTTGCAATTTCTCAAATTTCTGCTCTCCTCTCCAGAAGACGGCAAAGCTGTGAGGGCGGCGCGGACACTGGGTTGGCTCCTGCACGAATACCTGACTCGCGTAGGCCGGCAGCGAAGCCCAGAGGAGGTAGCTTGGCAGAACAAGGAGAGGTGTCGCAGCCTCGCTATTCTCACAGCGCGAATCCGTAAGTCGCCGCTGAGCCTCCCGGTCCAATCAGAGATCTATGATGCGATACGATCAGGAACTGGCATCAACTGCCCCGAAGCGATTCGTGTCGCCGCGCAAACTGCGTTGACCACAGTCAACCGCACCCCCGACCTAATCGTCTTTGACTCACTAAGCAGGCGGGAAGGGGATCTCCCAATCCTGAAGGCGGACAAGGACAATCCAGCCGGGTCTTGGATGGAACAGATCGAGACGCTGACGAAGGACGCGCACTCCGCCCTTGCTGAGCTCAACCCGACAGATCGAGCCAAAAAGTTAGTCGATTTCGCCAGGCTCGCGGACCATGCAAGAATCGAGACTCGAGGATTTGATCGACTAGTACGGTCCTTTCACGAAGACGTCGAGTTCTTAGAAGCAATCGCCGACCAGTTGCTCGCCCCGGCCCAGAGCGGGAAATTCATCCAGCAGCTAGCGAGCGCCCTCGATGCCCTGCATGCCTTCGCGCCCACGGAATTCCGCGGGCGCGCATGGAAGATCCTTGAGGGCGAGAACATCGCAATCGTCCGGGCCGCTGCAACGGCACTCAGGGTGTACACCGATACTGCAACCCGAGAGGACGTTGCGCTGATAAAACGATTCCTGCAAATTCCCGACTCCTTCACTAAGCGTAGCTCCTTACACGCCATCGCTTACATGGGAAAGAATCGGGCGCTTTTAGAGGATCTCCTCGACGCCGCGCTATCTGTCGACGTCGGACTTGATGTCCATGTCGCCGACGGCCTTGCTGACGTCTTCGGGCGATACGGGGTCCCAATACGCCTACTAACCGCCGAGCAAACGTCTCACCTCCTGAAGAAATTCCTAGCCTTCGAAGACCTCGATTTTCAACAAGGAAGCGTACCCCGTTTTCTTAGCCACCTCAATGAGAACTATCCGGAACAAGTCCTCACGTTTTTGATCGAGAGAACTGAGGAAGAGGAGCGCCGAAGGACAGCGCACGACTGGAACTTCCAAGCCCTACCCAGCAATCATCACGCCATTTCTTTCGGTTCTGCCGACAAGGAACTGGCTCCTGTCCTCCTCAAAAGGAGCATTGCAGTGTACTTTCAGTCCAACCTCTCCTCAGACACATCCTCGGAATTGTTCTGGTCGATCGACCCAATGGCCGAACATGCCATTGAAGTGATCGCCGACGAAATGGCCGACGCACGGAACGACCGAATAAAGAAGACCCTCCAGCTACTGGGTTCGGACCCTCGGGGCATTAACCACGCACTTACGGAGTTGTCCCGCATTGTGAAAGAGTTTCCAGCAAGATCGAAAAAGGGGAAAAACATCCTGACTCTAATCGGTGCGGCGAATAATGCGCAGTCAGAGGCGGGAGCGACCGAATAGGCGGCTAGACCGCCCCACCTGTCACGCCATTGAACCTTGTTTTTCTTGTCAAGACCCGCACCTCTTCACCAAAGTAATGCCCCAACATTCCAAACCACTTCCGTCTTTATACCCTCAAAGAGTTTTGGCGGTCTTACCCCCTCCAGCGTGATATACTGAACTTAGAATAGAAAAAGAGAAAAAGCCTGCCTTCCCGGCAGGCTTTTCTGTTTTGGAGAGGAGACCGCCATGCCCCAATCGATGCTCAACGCCGCGCGACAAGCAGGCCGTCTTTTCGCCAATCGCCCTGCCGCTAACTCTCATCGCTCGTGCAAGTATTTTCGAATCAAATGCGTTGACGACTTCTACTTTCGATTCAAATACGTATCCGCCACTTACTCCCGAGGCGCATCGTACGCATTTGAAAACAAAATAGAAAGCCGCAACTATTGCAGAATCAAATGCGTGGCCCCGACTCGAAAAAACGCGGCCCCATGGAATCAAATACCTGCGCATCGTCAGGGGGTAGAGGGGGAGGGGGTGGGGGGTCCACCCCGCATTACTTTTGTGATGGCAAGAGCCTGGGTTAACTGGCCGCCATCTTCGCCAGGGCCTTGCGCACGCTCAGAGCAGTGACGCCATCGGGACGGAGAGTGATGGCCTGGTCGAAGGCTGCCTTTGCCTTCACCTTATCGTTGAGCGCTCGCCAGGCTTCGCCGACAAAGTACTGCACGCCTGCCGCATCTTCGGGGCGGAGGTCGCTGCCCATCGCCAGGGCTTCGTCGATTTTGGCCTGCGCCTCGTTGCGCCGACCGGCAGCGGCCAGCGCCCAGGCGTAGCGGCCGATGCGCCGGGCCTGATCGGCGCGGCCCAGGTACGTGGAAGCATCCTTCTGCGGGCCGGCCATGGCTGTTTCCAGCAGACTGCAGGCTCGCTCGGGATCCTTGCCCTGCGAGAGCAGACAGGTGGCCAGCGCCACTTGCAGGGGACCCGAGTTCGGAGAAGCCTGGGCCGCCGCTTCGAGCAAACCCTGGGCTTCGGCAGTGCGGTCGTCGTTCACCAGAGCCAGCGCATAGGTATAGAGCGCAACGGAGGTGAGCCTCGGGTTGCCCTGTGCGTCGAAAGCCAGCGGCTTGAGCCAGGCCTGGGCTTCGCGGTAGCGTCCCGCGTTGAAGAGGATGGAACCGGCGAGGGGCGAGCCGTAGAGAGGAGTGGCGGACCAGAACCGGTCGAGGCGCAGAGCCCGATCGTATTGGCCGCGATTGCCGAGGACATAGATGTGCCGCTTGATCCCGCGCACGCCCCACGACCAGAGGAGAACTACGCCGAACTGCGCGCGAAAGATGGCCGTCCTGGTGCGCAGCGGCAGGGGCTGGAGCATCAGCACAACAATGATGGCGGCGTAGAGGGAAAGGTAGATGGCGCTGCGGACCTTGCGGTGCATTCCCTGTGGGGTGGTATGTCCCTGCGCGTCCTGAAAAGCTGCCGGAGCGGAGATGGCGCTGGCCTGACGCTGGAAGAAGGCCATGGCGGAGACCAGCGCCGCGGCGGAAACGAGTCCGGCCACGCGGGTGATCAGCGCCTGGTGAGCGGGGAAATACTGTTTTGCGATCCAGTGGGCTGCCAGCGTGGCCAGAATGGTGGCTGCGAAGGCGGTCAGGGTCAGCACGGTGGTGTTGGCAGTGCGCGACTCGTTGGGGATGGCGCCGGTGTAGGTGCCGGTGGAGTGGGCTGGATCGGAGTTTGTGGGGAAGGGCATGGTCAGTTATCGCTTCCTGGAATTCTTTGCCGCTTAGTATCTGTCTTCCGGAAAAAGTTGCCATGCCCCAAAGGTGGCGGAGGATCGGGATTGCCTGGGGTCTTGTTAGCGGAGAGGACCGGCGTGGCGGCGGAGTTCGTGGAGGGGGTAGAAGGTCCCGCGCCAGACGACGCCTCCACGATGGAGAGTGAGGATCATGGAGCGGAGAAGGGCGTAGAGGAGCAGGGCGGCTCCGATGGGGAGGGTGAACAGATAAAGGATGGAGATGCCGGTGAAGTGACGGGAGGAGTAGCTGTGCGCCAGAGCGATCATGGCGAGGGCGACGAGGCTGGCGGATCGGATGGGCCATGGAGCAAAGAGGCCGACGAAGGGCGCGAAGAAAAGCAGTGACAGGACGATGACGCCGGCGACGAGAGCCGTGGGGCGAAAGCGGAAGACGGCGAAGAAGTTTTTGGTGAGGTTGTGGGCCATGCCGAGTGCGCCGGAGGCCCAGTGGACCCGGATCAGATCGCGGCCGAAGACGACCTGCTGGCGGTAGCCCTGACGTTTCACTTCGAATCCAAGGCGCAGATCTTCGAGGACCTCCAGACGGAAGGCTTCGAAGCCGCCGATGGCGCGATAGACGGAGGAGCGGAGGAGGTTGAAGCCGCCGACGCCGACGGAATCGTGTTTGGCGGCGGGGTCGGGCGTTTTCCAGGGACGGAAGGAGAGGAGGGTGAAGCAGCCGAGGACGGTGGTCATCAGGCGCTCACCCGCGGATTGCAGAATGAGGGTGAGGGCGAGGGCGATGTGGTCGGCGTTCGATTCGTGAGCGAAGCGGAGGGCGCGCTCGAGGGTGTCGGGGCGGAAGAGAATGTCGCCATCGGTGAAGAGCAGCCAGGGGGTCGCGGTTTGGCGGGCGGCGAGCGCCATGGCGTGGGTCTTGCCCATCCAGCCGTCGGGGAGGGTTTCGATGTGGAGGATGGTGAGGGATTTTCCGGGTGGCTGAGATTCGGCGGCGAGGCGGTTCATGATGGCGCCGGTTGCGTCGGTGGAGCGATCGTCGATGGCGATGATGGCGACGGGGATGGTTTGCGCGAGGAGGGAGCGGAGAGTGGCTTCGATGTTGGCGGCTTCGTTGCGGGCGGGGACGATGACGGTGATGTCGGGAGTGGCTGGGTCGGGTGAGCGGGCTGGGTTGTATCGCGGGTCGAGGAGGTTGGGGATGCGGGGCAGGTGGTAGAGGGCGGTGAGGGTGACGCGGGTCCAGAGGACGGCGATGAGCCAGGCGAGGACGATGGCGAGGATGTGGAGGACGTGCATGGGTGCGAGTCCGTCAGGCCAGATCGAGGGCCATGCCGAGGGCACGGCTGAGTTCGGAGAGTTTTCTGGGGGAGAGGGATCCGACATAGTGGGTGAGGTCGGATTTGCGGAGGCTGACGAGGTTGTCGCACATGATCCAGCTCTCGTGCTTCATGCCTTCGCCGGGGCCGATTGCGATCTGCGTGGAGAGGCCTTCTCCGGTGGTGAAAATGGGGGCGCAGATCACGGTTAAAAAGCGGGAGTCGATGAGGGCCTGGCGGCTGACGACGACAAAGGTGCGAAAGTGTTTCGGATCGCCGCCCGGTTTGGACACGCGGTAGAGTTCGCCTCGCCTCATGGTTGTGCCGCGGTTATTCGGATGCCTGATAGTCGAGCGTATCGAGGGCTTCGTGGTTGAGACGGTCAGCCGCGGCGTTGATGCGCTCGAGGTCTCTGGCGTGCAGATGGCGGCGAGCCTTCTGGCGGAAATACTCGTTCAGAACGCGCTCGATAAACGCTGAGCGCGAGATCTCCGATCCGGCGACGCGATCGATTCTCGCAAGGGTTTCCGATGAAAGTGTAATCGAGGTTTTCGCTTTCATACTTCCATTGTACTACTCGGGTAGGACAACGATCCTACTCGCAGAAGATTGAGGCATTATTCCAAATCGGGGAGGCGGGGGGCGAAGCGGGAGCCGTAGAAGAGGATGGCGCCGGAGAGGGCGAGGGAGAGGAGGGTGGCGGCGAGTCCGAAGCGGAGGTTGGTTTTGTCGGAGATGCGTCCGATGAGGCCTGGAGAAAACGCGTCGCCGAGGAAATGGATGATGAAGAGGTTGACGGAGATGGCGGTGGAACGGATGGGCGCGGCGACGGAGTTGACGATGGCGGCGTTGAGGGGGCCGGTACTGAGGAAGAGGAAGAACTCGGCGGCGAAGGCGCCGGGGAGGAGGATGCGCAGGGGTCCGAAGAAGACGGCTAGACCGAAGGGTATGGCGAGGAGCGCGCTCCACGCGGAGACGAGGTAGAGGGCGCGATGATTGCGGCGGAGCCAGATCTGGGCGAGCCAGCCGCCGGCAATGGTGGCGAGGAGGCCGTCGATGGCGGTGATTTCACCCGCGGTGAGGCCTGCTCCGGCGACGGAGTAGCCGGCGAAGCGGCGGAGGAAAGTGGGGAGCCAGGTGGAGATGCCGCCGACGGCGAAGGTCCACATAGCCATGCCGAGGGTCGCGGTGAGGAAGGCGGGGTTGCGGAAGAGGCCGGCGAAACTGGCGCGTTCAGCGGTCGACTGAAGGGTGTCAGCGGCGCCGCGCTGCGGTTCGCGCACGAAGAGCCAGAAGGCGAGAGCGATGAGGACGCCGGGGAGTGCGGCGACGTAGAAGGGCATGCGCCAGCCGTAGCGGTCGCCGAGGACGCCGCCGGTGAGATAGCCGAGGGCCCCGCCGACGGGGATGGTGACGTAGAAAATGCTCAGGACACGGTTACGATCTTCTTCCGGATAGAAGTCGGCCAGGAGGGCGGGGGCAAAGATGGAGAAGGTGGCTTCGCCGATGCCGACAGCGGCGTGGCGGATGAGCAGGGTGTGGTAGCTGTGGACGGTGGCGGTGAGGAGGGTAGCGGCGGACCAGATGAGGGCGCCGGCGACGATGAGGGGTTTGCGGGGGAGATGGTCGCCGAGCCAGCCGGTGGCGGGGGCGATGAGCATGTAGGTGAAGAAGAAGGCGGAGGTGAGGAGGCCGGTTTGCGCGTCGTTGATGTGGAATTCGCGCTGGATGAGGGGCTGGACGCCGGGGAGAACGTAGCGGTCGATGAAGTTGAAGAGGTTGAGGGAGGTGAGGAGGAAGAGCGCGGTGGCGGCGGTGCGGGCTGGGTGGATTGGCGCGGACATTCCTCTGGAAGTTGTCTCCACCATGGAATGAAGTTGAGGATAGCAGGGTGGTGATTCAGGCGTGTTTCTGTGCGATAAGAAAGGCCGAATTTGTTTGCAGGTGGTGGGGTGGGCGGCGGGGGATCGCCGCCCGAACCGGGTTAGAAATCGAACCTCAGCGCCAGTTGGCCCGTGCGGTTGCCTCCTTCGCCCTGGGGCAGCGCGGTATTCAAAACGCCAAAGCTGGAAGGTTCCCCGAAGTTGAGCGACGGCGGCGCATAATTCGTATGGTTGATGACGTTGGTGAACGTCGCTTCGAAGCGAAGATGCATCCGCTCGCCAATGCTGAAGCGTTTGGCCAGGCCCGCGTCGACGTCGATCATACCGGGGCCCTGCAGGATACCGACGCCGCAGGTTCCAAAGCGTCCGGCATCGGCCGGCGGCAGAGCAAAGGCATTGAGGTTGAAATAGTGCTGGGTGGTCTGTCCGGCGTATGGGTTTCCAAGGCAGTCTGGACGTGCAATGGCCCCACCGGTGGTTCGCTCGGTCATATCGGTGTTCGACTGGTCGTCGGCCGGCGGCATGGTTGGCGTGAGCCACTGCCCGGTCTGCGTGGTCGTCACCGTGCTGAGGTTCCAGCCACCAATGACGGAATTCAGGAATCCCGGTCCGGCGAAAGCTTGTCCCTCCCCGAACGGCAGTTTCCAGGTGCCTGAAAGCATGAAGCGTTGGCGCGGCATCCCGACGACGTTGCCGCGGTCGTACTTTAAGTGAAAACGGTCGGCAATCTCCACGGCATAGGGCTCCTCGCCCGCGTAGGCAGAGGGCGCGTCGTTGCCCTGTGCATCGCTGATGTTTTTCGTGAAAGTGTAGTTTGCCTGGAACGTGATCCCGTGCCCCTCTTTATGGGTGACTTCCGCTATACCTGACTCGTAGTTTTGAGTGCCGTTGCTGAACGACTCCATCAACAGGAGCCAGTTCTGGAAGGGCGCACGAGGATCGACGACTGAGTATCCGTTGCTGGGAACGGTGTAGGGGGTGGTGCTGGCGGGAATTTGGTTGTTGTCTACGGTGATGGGGAGATGCCAGGCGCCCTGGCCGGTGTAGCTCAGCCGGACCACCGTGTTGGATGCGACCTCCCGTTCCACGGTCAAGTTCCATTGCGCCGACGAAGGATCTTTCCAGTGCGGATCGTTAGCCTCCTCGAAATCGCCGCCGCCTATCGTTGCCGCCGCGTTCGGAGGGGAGGTGTAGGGAAACTGGAACGCTGCAACACCGTTGGAGACAGAATTGTTGTAGGTGAGCAGGTCGGACAGGGCGATGATGCCACTGTTGAAAGACATGGGGCCGAGGGTGGTCATGGTATAGATGCCAAAGCCGGCGCGAATGACGGTCTTGTCGTTGTTGAACGGACGCCAGGCGAAGCTGAGGCGCGGGTCAAAATCACGCCAATTCCAGTTCCGAAGGCCCTGAGGAAGGCCGGCGGTGCTCGCCGTTTCGATGTTCGAGCACGGTAACGGGCTGGTCGTGGCAAGCACACATCCGTTGAATCCCTGAAGAAAGCCGGTGTATATCTGCTTGAGGAGCGGATCGTTGGCGATGAATTTATAGAATTTGTCGGGAACGACGACGGTCAGGTTATTCCCCGAAGTGAGATAGGTCGCTATATCGCCATTGGTTTCCACAAACGGTGGAAGCAATTCCCACCGCAATCCGAAGTTGGCGGTAAGGTGAGGATTGACCTGCCATGTGTCCTGACCGTAAACACCCCAGTGGACAGCGCGTGCATCCATTTGTGGGCCGATGACGGCGAAGTAAGACGGGCTTGGCAACCCGAGCAGAAAATCGCCGAAAGAGTAGTTGGTCAGACCGCCGCTGAAGGTGAAGTCGCCATAGTCATCAGAGGGCGCGAAGTACATCAGGGAATTGAAATGCTCTCTGCGAGCATCCATTCCAAATCGAAGTGTGTGTTCGCCAATGATTTTGGTGAGATTGTCGGTGAACTGGACGTTCCCCGAAAGGGTTGATCCAACCCGGTCCTGCCCAATGGTGGTTACGGAGCCGTCGGCAAAATTGAAGTTCGGGAAGGTATCGGCGGTGGGATGCGAGGCGATGCCTACTGGATGATCGAAGACCAGCCCGAGTTGAGAGATGGCCGTGGCGCCCTCGATGGGGAAAGAGTCATTCTCGTTGTAATTGGCGAACCCGAAACGGAATTCGTTCACCAGCGTGGGAGTGATTGAATAATTGTATGAAACCACGAGGCTGCGATCCTGCTCGTTGGCGCCATCACTGGGCAGAAAATTACTGGCGGGGGCAACGACGCCGGCGCTGTTGAACTCGGTATAGAACGCGTTCTTGAAGCTGTAGCGCACATAGAGCTGCTGCTTCGTGTTGAAATTGTGATCGACGCGGACATCGAAGCCGTTGGAGTTCGAGGGGTTGGGCACGAGGGTCTCATAGTTGTAGGACGGGTTTAAGACACCCAGGTTGGCGTTGGGCAAGGGATAGTAGTTCAACAGAGCCAGAGCCACGGGATTGATGCAGGCCGCGCACGATCCGGAGGGGATGGTGTTGTTCGGGAAGGCCGCGCCAGTGAACGGGTTGAGCAGAGGTCCCGCTCCCAGGCCCTGCACGAGGTCGTTCAGGTTGCCGGCCCTGTCCGCCGCCGACGGGACAAGAAGCTCCTCGGGATAAGACTGCGTCTTGCGATTTCCCTCGTAATCGAGGAAGAGGAACGTTTTGTCGCGCCCGTTGTAGAGCCTGGGGATGGTCACGGGACCTCCCAAGCTGCCGCCGAACGTGTTAAAGGTGCGGGGAGCCTTGAGGGGGAAATTCAAAACGGTGGCATCCAAAGCGCTGTTCTGAAAATATTCGAACGCACTGCCGTGCAATTTATTGGTTCCACTCTTTGTGGTGAAGGTCACATCGCCGATCTGAGCGAACTCGGCATTGTTATTGAACGCCGTGACTTTCATCTCGTCGATGCTTTCCATGGACGGATAGGTGTCTTGCAGCGCGCCGTTGTAACGGATGTTGGCCGTGGAAATGCCGTCCACGGAGAAGCCAGTCTGCGACGACGTCGCGCCCCCGACCGCGATATTCCCCTGCGCGTCCCGCGTTACTTCGGGAGACACGGCGAGTGCTGCCAGAGGACTGCTCGACACGGACCGGGAGTTGATCGGCAATTGAGTAATGTCTATGTTCGGAATCGTATTGTCGATCGTCCCATTTTCGGTATTCATCAGCGCCGCATCGGCGCTCACCTGCACGGTCGTGGTTCCTGCGGTGACGGTAAGCGTAACCGGAAGGCGGAGTTCCTGGCGGGCTTCCAGCGCAGCGGAAGGAACAACGGTATCGCTGAATCCGTCGTGGTGAACGGTGACTTTGTAATGGCCAGCCTTCAGATTCTCGAAGAGGAAGTCCCCATCGGCGCTGGTGGTGGTCTCGCGGTCGGCGCTTTCGTCGAGGGAGTGGAGCTTGACGGAGGCACCCTCGATAACGGCTCCAGAGACGTCGGTGACGGTGCCGCGGATGCTGCCGAAGGTGGACTGGGCGCGGGCGTTCCAGGCGGAAAGGGCGAGCAGGATCATGATCACTACGATCGTGATCCGGATCCCGTGCGAGCGGTGGCGAGGCGTGGCAACAGAAACCGGCGGGTTTTTCGTCTTCTGGAACGAGGGCGACACGAAGGGCGCTGCAAGCATTGACCTGCCTCCTTAGAGTGAGGTGGGGCGCAGCTCTCGGACCTGAGCCGAGAGGAAGTCCCTCACCTGCGTGGAATTTGGTGATGCGAAAGACTGGGGCCGCGAGCGAAGCTCAGGACTGCGAGTTAACAGTCGGAAGCACGCGGGACGACGATGTCGCCAAGGCTGCCGGGGAACGACAGTGCGCGGGCGCCCCACAGAACCGCCAGAAGAACGACGGCAAGCAGTGCGGGGTGGCGGAGACGAGAGCGACTGGTTCTTACGGCTGGTGTTTCTGCGAATAATCCTCGGAACTCAGAGCTTCGAGCTGCACGCACATCAGGGTGCGGGCTGCCATGGAAGGTACCGAGCCAAAACGTTTTCGCAGATGTAACCGATCCGATCCTGCCTCTGCCGGAACGCCCAATTAATAACAAAGAGAACCCGGAATCCATAAGCTTTTCGTAAGCAATATATATGGAGTTTGTAGGTATAGCGGACGCTTATAGGGTGGATAACGAATGGCCGCGCGAACCTCCGAGACTGCGGGGCACCGGGCGTCGGACACAGGGAAAATGTTCAAAGAAGAGAGTGGTCGCGGTCCTCGGGCGAATCCAGATGAGCGAAGCGCTCGTCGCCCGCCTCCTGACGGACGGAGGTGAGAGCGACGGTGACTTCGCGGATGTAGAAGAGGACACCGGCCAACAGGGCGATCATGGCAGCGACAAAGACAGCGGCGGCGGCCAGAGCGCCGGGTTGCCAGTAGAGGCCCAGGCCGAGCAGCAGGCAGGACAGCAGGGTTCCGACGAGCGCGATGAGGCTGAGGAGAAAGGTGCGGCGGATCATCTCGGCGCGCTGTTCCATGGATTCGATCTGGGTGGTGCAGGCGTCGGCTTCGACGAGCTGGCCGTTCCTGACGGCTTCATTGCGGGCGTGCACGTACTGACGCAGGCGGCTGACAATGCCCATCAGACGGACGTTGATGGAGAGGATGAAAAGAGCCGTGGCCGAGAAGAAGATGGCTGGGGCGACGAATGCCTGGAAGAGGCGGCCGATGTCGTTCATGGCTGCAGGGTACAACGCGCGGGCCCGAGAGGGCAGATGACCGGCGTGCAGCCGGTAGCCCGTTGCCTGTAGCCCGTCGCTGGAAATTCAGTGGCGGGCGTCGAAGGAGTATTTGCCGGGGCCGGCGATGAGGAGGGTGAGCACGACTCCGAGGTAGACGACGATGAGCTCGCCGTGGTCGGCGCCGCGACCGAAGAAGAGGAAATGGTGGACGAAGGCCCAGGCGATGAAGAGGTTGATGAAGGACCAGAGCGCGGCCCAGCGGGTGGCGATGCCGAGGACGAGGAGCGGCATGCAGACGGCGTCGGCGATGATGGCGAAGGCGAAGCTGGGGAGGGGTCCGATATGGAGCGGGTTAGGGAAGTGCGCGGACATGGCGTGGAAGTTCTGGATCTTCTCGAGGCCGTGGCGGAGGAAGAGCGAGGTGGGAACGGTGAGGCGGAGAGCGAGCAGGCCGAGGTCGAGAGTGCTGGTGCGCAAAAAGCGAGCGGGCATGACGACAGGGTACATGGGGAGTTGGGTTTGACGCTCAGAGTTAGGTGAGGCGATTAGCGAAGGGTGAGGGACGGCGGGCGAAATACGCAGGCAGACGCGATTGGCGGAGTTTGTGGAATTCCGCACGTGCCAAAACGGGACGGCGCGTGGGGAGACGCAGTACGCAAGTGCTGAAGCCAGGCCGAATTATCTGGACCCTCGCGTGGTTATGAGAGTCAGCTTCTTGCTGTGGGGTGAACCTGGCCGAGGGCTTGATTTTGGGGTGCGGGTTTTTTTGCGGGGGTTGGGTTGAGTCTGGCTCCCGCCACATTAGCGGCCGGTTTAGGTTTTCAGTTTGTCGAGATGGCGGAACCAGCCGGTTTGGTAGAGGAGGCCGGAGAAGAGGGTGAGGTTGTAGCAGACGTGGACGACGACGCCCGCAGCGACGGAGTCGGTGGCGAGTCGGATGATGCAAAGGAGGATGCTGACGCAGCCGATGAGGAGGACCGGTCCCCAGGAATTGGAAACCTGCTCGGCGTGCATGAGCGCGAACGGGATGGAGGTGAGCAGGATGGAGAGCGGGATGCCGAGAGTGCGGACGGCGGCTTCCCCGATGAGGCGTTTGCGCTGGAGCCAGCGGAAGATGTTGATGAGGCTGGGGAGGAGGAAACCGCGGAAGGCGAGCTCTTCGGTTAGCGGGGCGAGGGTGACGCCGAAGGCCAGGAGTGTCCAGGCGCCGGCGGCGGATTTGGTGAGGTCTTCGAGGATGGGCGGCGCTTTGGGCATGGGGAGGAAGTTGCCGGCCAGCGTGATGCCGAGGCCGGTGACGATGCCGAGAGCAGCGAGCGCGAGGGACCAGCGGAAAGCAGTGGAGAAGTTCCAGTGGATCCCTTTGAGGAAGGGGCGATCCCACCAGAGGGTGAAGACAAGCGCGGCGAGGGCCCAGAGGATGAGGTAGATGGCCGCCTGCATGGAAATGGCGTAGATGACGTTGCGGCCGATTTGCTGCATGAGCACGGGGATGCGGACGTGCGGATGCGTTGCGTAAATGGAGACAAGGGCGACGAGGTAGCCGCCGATGAGTGCGGGGAAAATGAGCAGGATGAAAACGAGAACGTGGCCAATGTTCGGGATGAGGCGGGGTGGCGGGGCGGGCACCAGTTCGAAGGGCGGCGAAGGCGGAGGGGTGCGCTCGATGGGATGCCAGAGGTAGCCGGGCGGATCGGTGGGGACGGGCTCGGAGGCTGCAGGGACAACTTCCCTGGCAATTTCAGGTCCGGGTGAGTTGTTCATGGTGTCGGAGTCGCTCATTGGATGGTTGGTTTCCTGGGCTGCTTCGCGGCGGATTTCAGGCGCCGAGTGCGGCTTCCGTTCGCGGCTGGTGGTGCGAGGGTGCTGCCATGGAACGCGCTGGAACCAGCATAGTGGGGGCGCAGGAATTGGCCAGTATACGAGTGGGGGATGGAGGCGACCTGTTCGGGGGGGCCTTCTGCGACGACACGGCCGCCGCCTTCGCCGCCTTCGGGACCGAGGTCGATGATCCAGTCGGCGTTGCGGATGACGTCGAGGTTGTGCTCGATGATGATGACGGTGTTGCCGAGATCGGTGAGGCGGTGGAGGACTTCGAGGAGCTTGCGGACGTCGTCAAAGTGGAGTCCGGTGGTGGGCTCGTCGAGGAGATAGAGGGTGCGGCCGGTCTGGCGTTTGGAAAGCTCGCGGGCGAGCTTCATGCGCTGGGCTTCGCCGCCGGAGAGGGTGGTGGCGGACTGGCCGAGGTGGATGTAGCCGAGGCCGACGTCGACCAGGGTCTGGAGCTTCTGGCGGGCCTGGGGGATATCGCCGAGGACGGGGAGCGCGTCTTCGATGGTGAGGTCGAGGACGTCGGCGATGGAGTAGCCGTTGAATTTGACGGCGAGGGTTTCCTGATTGTAACGGCGGCCGTTACAGACTTCGCACTGGACGTAGACGTCGGGGAGGAAATTCATTTCGATGCGGCGCTGGCCTTCTCCCTGGCAGGCTTCGCAGCGGCCGCCCTGGACGTTGAAGGAGAAGCGGCCAGCTTTGTAGCCGCGTTCGCGGGATTCGGGGAGCATGGCGAAGAGGTCGCGGATGGCGGTGAAGACACCGGTGTAGGTGGCAGGGTTGGAGCGCGGGGTGCGGCCGATGGGGGACTGATCGATGCGTACGGCTTTGTCGAGGAGGTCGAAACCTTTGATGCGGGTGTAGGCGCCGGGAGCTTCGCGGGAGCCGTAGAGTTCCTTAGCGAGGGCGCGGTAGAGGATGTCGTTGACAAGGGTGCTTTTGCCGGAGCCGGAGACGCCGGTGACGACGGTCATGACGGCGGCGGGGAATTTGACGGTGAGGTCCTGGAGGTTGTGGCTTTTGGCGCCTTCGACGGTGATCCATTTGCCGGAGAGGGGGCGCGGCACGAGGCGGTGGAGGGTGGAGATTTCGCCGGCGAGGTAGCGGCCGGTGAGGGAGCCGGGTGCGTTCATAATGTCGGCGGGCGTGCCGGAGGCGACGACCTGACCGCCGAGGCGGCCGGCGCCAGGGCCGAGGTCGAGGACGTAGTCGGCGTGGCGGATGGTTTCTTCGTCGTGTTCGACGACGAGGACGGTGTTTCCCAGGTCGCGGAGGGCTTCGAGCGCGGAGATGAGGCGCTGGTTGTCGCGCTGGTGGAGTCCGATGGAGGGCTCGTCGAGAACGTAGAGGACGCCGCGAAGGCGCGAACCGATTTGGGTGGCGAGGCGGATGCGCTGGCCTTCGCCGCCGGAGAGGGTGGCGGCGTTGCGGTCGAGGGCGAGATAGCTGAGGCCGACGGCGTTGAGAAACTGCAGGCGCTCGACGATTTCTTTGCGGAGGCGTTCGGCGACTAGGGCTTCGCGCGCGGTGAAGCTGATGGCGCGGGCGCGATCGAGGGCGCGATCCATGGGGAGGGCGGTGAATTCGGCGATGGACATGCCGTCGATTTTGACGGCGAGGGATTCGGGGCGGAGGCGCTGGCCGTGGCAAGCGGGGCAGTCGGAGGCCGACATGTACTGCATCATCCACTCGCGATAGGTGTCGGAGCGGGCTTCTTCGAGGGAATCGCGGAGCCAGGCGAGGATGCCGTGGAAGCCTGTGCGCGGGGCTTCGGCCTGGGGCGGGCCGCAGAGGAGGAGCTCCTGTTGCTTTGAGGTGAGCTGTTCGAAGGGGAGCTTGAGATCGATTTTGTAGCGCTGGGCGGCGAGGTTGATGAGGCGGATGAGGTATTGCGAGGCGGAGCCGGGGCCGAGGCCGCCGTCGAGGAGGGGCTTGGACCAGTCGGTGATGATTTTGGCGGGATCGAAATCGTAGATGCTGCCGAGGCCGTGGCATTCGGGGCAGGCGCCGTAGGTCGAGTTGAAGGAGAAGCTGCGCGGCTCGAGTTTGGGAACGTCGAGGCCGCAGTCGGGGCAGGCCATCGATGAGGAGTAGAGCTGCTCGTCGTGCTGGGTGCCGACGAGGACGAGGCCGTTGGCCATCTGCAGAGCTTTTTCGACGGAAGCGGCGAGGGCCTTTTCGATGCCGGGCTTGAGGACGGCGCGATAGACGATGGCTTCGATGGTGTGGTTTTTGCGCTTCTCGAGATTGGGCGGATCGGCGAGGTCGAGGATCTGGCCATCGACGCGCGCGCGGAAGCCCTGCTGGTCGAGCTTGTCGAGGAGGTCTTTGAATTCGCCTTTGCGGCCGCGGACGACGGGGGCGAAGATGGTAACGCGTTCGCCGGGAGCGAAGGCGAGGATGCGCTCGACGATCTGCTCCGCGGACTGGCGGGAGATCTGGCGGCCGCAACGGGGGCAATGGGGCACGCCGACGGAGGCGTAGAGCAAACGGAGGTAATCGTAGATTTCGGTAATGGTACCGACGGTGGAGCGGGGGCTGCGGCTGGTGGTTTTTTGCTCGATGGAGATGGCGGGCGAAAGGCCTTCGATGGAGTCGACGTCGGGGCGCTCGATCTGATCGAGGAACTGGCGGGCGTAGGCGGAAAGGGTTTCGACGTAGCGGCGCTGGCCTTCAGCGTAGATGGTGTCGAAGGCGAGGGACGACTTCCCGGAACCGGAAAGACCGGTTACGACAGTCAGGGTATTGCGGGGAATCTGGACGTTGATGTCGCGCAAATTGTGCTGACGGGCGCCGCGGACGGTGATTTGGGTGATGGCCATAGCACAGGAGGAATTAGCTGTAAATCAAAAAACGCACACATTGGCGTATAGCGCTTTAGTGCCAGTTGCAAAATGGGACACTCGGGCTAGAATTCGGAAAGCTCAACCTTTCGTATCTTATTCGGCAACAGAAAAGTGGGTCAATGGGTGGCACTTCTGTTAGGAATGAGATGGAAAGAAAGAGTGTCGGACCTGCGCGTGGGCGCATCTAATCTAAACGGTGAAGGACCCTCGGCCAAACCGAGGAGAGTATTCGGGATATGCAGGATGCAGTGAATATGCTGATGTTGATATGTGCGGCGCTGGCGTCGCTGGCTTTCGGAGTTCTGGTTGCGTACGGAGTTTGCCGCGTGGCGTTTGCGAAATTGCGGCAACATGCGGGCCAGATCGCGGAACAACGCGCGACGGCGCAGATTGTCCCCCCCGTTTCCCAGCCTGACTCCCTGTAGGACATCGCGACGGAGCGCCAGCGGGAGAAGGCTCGCGTGCGGGTGAAGTTTTCCACAGCCTGACAGTCGAGTGAGGTTTCGAGCGCGCGGGATACGCGCGTTTTCCACAGGCATGGGTCGGGTGGCCTGGCCTCAAGTCCTCCCTTTTTATACTTCAGCTCCCCGGCTAAAAGCCGGGTTCTCGGACTGCCCTTCGCTGCCGGCGGTTTGCCAATGCGAGGCGGGGCATGGGGTGGGGTGCCGTTTTGGGATTTGGAGACGGTACTAACGAGTTGCAGTTCGGAATCCAGTTGTAGGTGCAGCAAGCAGTGCGAGCTTAAGCTTCTTGCTGTGGGGTGAACCTTGCGGCGGGAGCGGAAGGGGGCTCGCTTCGCTTGGTCAGGCCGGAATGTAAGGTGAACCTTGCGGCG
>PKVY01000131.1:0-41369 GCA_003131625.1 Acidobacterium sp.
CGTGGGGTTACGACAACCGCCGGAGGGCTAAAGGTGGGACGATGCGCGTTCCGTCGCCTGGATCCGTGCCAAATAGGCGTCGAGCCCTTTGGTGGGGTCGTCCGGAAACGCGTCGCCCAGACGCGGCACCCGGATGCGGTCGATACGGAAGCTGCGGAAATCGTCGCGCAGCTCGCACCAGGCGGCGAGCGTCCACGTGCCTCCCCAGAAGTAGAGTGCCAGCGGATGTACACGGCGAACGCTGGGCTGGCCGTCTTCTCGTGAATAGGCGAGCAGCACGACCCGTCGCTCCTGCGCGGCGGTGTGAAGTGTATCCAGCTTACGGCGCAGCTCAGGCGGCGCTTTGAATCCCGGAGCGTAGAGCAGGACGTCGTCGATCTTCTCCCGCAGGCCGGCGGGAAGAACGGCTTCGATCTTGCGCAGGGCGCGATTGGCGGCTTCGGTGAGCTCGGTGCCTCCCCAGGCTTCCACCATGCGGGCGCCAAAGACCAGAGCGGCGATTTCTTCACGATCGAACATGAGCGGCGGTATATCGAGGTCGCGGCGCAGCGTGTAGCCGACGCCGGCTTCACCCATGATGGGCATGCCGGAGAGCTGCAGGTCCTGGACATCGCGATAGATGGTGCGATTCGAGACCTGCAGCTTTTCGGCGAGGCTGCGGGCGGTTTGCAGGCGGCCGCCGCGGAGCAACTGCACGATGCGGAACAGTCGGTCGGCGCGGCGCATACCGGCCATTCTATGCGGCAGCGTGCAGGCCGACGCGGTTTCCTTCCGAGTCGTAAATCTGGGCGACCCATCCGACGTTGGGGATGTGGTTCTTCGGCTCGACGATGCTGCCGCCGGCTTTCTCGACTCGGGCGAGCACCTGGTCGATGCGGCCGTCGCAGTTGAGGTAGATCACGGTGCCGTCGGCGCAGGGACGGTGGCCTTCTCCGACGGCGATGGCGCCGGAGATGCCGGGCCGCTCGTAGGGGAAGATGGCCAGGTTCGGCCAATCGCCGAGGTGGAGCAGAGGGCTGGCGAAGATGGCTTCGTAGAAGCGGACGGCGCGGGCAAAGTCGGCGGCGGGAATCTCGAACCAGGTGATGGTGGAGGTGGCGGTCTGTTCGGCGGTGGTCATGGGGTTCCTCTCGTTCAAAGAAATTGACTACGAGAGGAGCGTAGGACAGTGCTGCTGACAGCGTGGTGTCAGCAGTGAAACAGGGAACAGGTTACAGGTTACAGGTGACAGGTGACAGGGTACAGGGTGCAGGGTGCAGGGTACCCCCTCTCGACTGCGGGATGCTCGTTGATTCTGCAGCGGTTCGCGGGTATTGACAGGATCGACAACGGCTAAGTATCTCGAAACAGAACAGATCGAAACGGCCGCTTGTGTGACAAACGCGGCCGTCTTTGTTACAAACGCGGCTCTTTTTGTTACAGAGACGGCCGTGATGAGCGGAGCCGGGTGTAGAAAAGCCCCGAGCCCGTGAACTGCGACCAGCGTGGAATCCCACATCTGCCGAAACCGGGCAGAGCCATTCGACGCGCACCTCGCTACGCTCAGTGCTTGCTCAGGCCAGGTTATGGGGCACCCGGCGGATTGGATCGAAGTGTTCATGGTGCGTGAAAAGAGAAAGGCCCAGCCGTTGGGCTGAGCCTTTTTTCTTTCTTTACTCTATAAGTTCAGAATATCAGATTCAGGGAAGAAATCGGCCAAAATACATTGAGGGTATAAGGATGGAAGTGGTGTGGAATGAGGGACAAAACTTCGGTACCGTGGGAGACAAGCTTGACAAATTTTCCACATTTAGAGGCTTCCGCTGTAAGTGATTGAGAGTACGTGGAAGGGCAGCGAAGAGCTTTTAGCGAAGGACGATTAGCGAGGAACGTTGAGCGAGAGACGGGTAGCGAGAGACTTACTTACTGCTTGTCGAACACCAGCACGTTTGGCTCGCTCTGCTGGGGCAGGTGCCTGGTCATGGTCAGGGTCTTTCCATCTTCGGAGACGCTGATCTCCTGCGTATCCAGGACCTTTTCGCCGATCTTGTCGGTCAGCTGGATCGTCCTGTCGTTCACCCGCCGCGCCGACGACACGACGTTGTGCGTGGAGCCAGGGTTCGGATAATCCTTGCCATCGAGCTTTACGTTCTTCGTAACTCCTTCCGAGGCAGAGATAATCGAAAGGCCGTCCTCTTGATACGGGCGCACCTCGACCACATAGACCGTTTCCAGCTTTTCGCTGGTGCTCACCCAGTCGCCTGCAAATCCAGTTCCCCCTCCTTTGCGCCCGTATACGTAAAGGAGGTGAGTGGTCTTACCGTTGTCTCCCATCTCGGTGTAGTCGTCGTGGAGCGTGCCGTCGTTCGCGAGGGTCCAGATGGCCCGGATCAGGACGCGGCCGTCCTTCTTGCGCACAACCAGCCAGTGGTCGGGACCCTGAGGCGTCACGGCAAAGGTGGTGCCGACAATCCCCGGCTGGTCGGTGCCATCGGCGACGATCGACTCCGTGGACCCGGAGCCAAAGTCAAAGGAGAATTTGTTTCCGCCCAGGCTCCCCACTTTCATTTCGTCGACCAGCGTGCTTTTTTGCGGGTTGAGCTTCCAGTCGCCGACCATGGGATCGTCTGCCGCGAGGGCCGCGCCCGCCGCAAGGCAGGAGAGGGGAAGCAGCAGGAGAAATGCGCGCTTGAACATGCAGTATCCTCCGTTGGCTCCTAGCCGGGAGCACGCTGGCGGCCAATAGCGGCGCGGGGTTGGGGATGTCGCCTTTGCAACTGCAACCGATTGACTCGGCGGGCCTTATCGACGCGTCTTCCGGGAACCGGGGATCGGGTCCAGGGGCTGCTACGCCGAGGTGCCGTGTTCGCAATCGAACAGGGGGGATTAAAAGCGGACGGGGTCGGTCGCGTCGGGGTGCCCCGGAAGGGCACAGCGGGCGCGACCGACCCAGGGAAGGCGCTTCGCGCCGCNNGCCCTGACACAAAGCACGGTTCGGCACCCCAAACCTAAAAGGGATCGTTGAGTACAAATACTTGAGAAGTCCCGACGGTATCAAGCTTCTCTTTGTACTTCAGCATGAAGGCTGCAAACTCCTGTCCGGCTGTGGGCGCAACGAGAGGACCTAAACCCGCCGGTAGGGCCGGGCGACAATGCAGGCGCATTTGGTCGAGAGCGTAGAGGTACCGGCCACCGTTCTTCGGCGTCATGCCCAACCAAGAAGAAAGCGGAACCTCACCCGTGAAGTTGGGATTGGGCCATGTCGTCTTTATGGACCGTCGGTCATAGACACCCGTGAAACCCAATTTGCGTGCAAGAGCAATGGTTTGGGCCAAAGGTTCCCAAACGAACTTGTCACGCGCAACGCGGGCGAACCGCTCATCTTCAATCCATATTTGCGCGATGGCTTCGGCTTGCTCTTTCGTCTCGTACTCAGTGCCATGTGCGAGAGAAGATGCAACGCCGTCTTTCATCAAGACCAATTCCGTGTCGGCGGAGCCGTTGTGAAAGATTAGCAGCAGATGCCGCGCTTGTTGGTCCTTTATAAGGCTCATGTACAGCCAAGGTTTTTCGTGTTCCATTAGCCCGTCCTGATTTCATCCAAGAAAACCGGTGAAATGCCTACAAAAACCCATCTTCACCTAATATTACATCATGAGAACCCGATGTTTCCACGGTTGGGGAGTCGGCTATCTTTGGGGAATCAGCCTGCGCCGGTACACCCGGCTGTCGAATGGGTTCAGCCGTAAACTGGAGAACCATCCGGCAGCGCGAGGCCGCAAACAGCAGCGTGGTGAAGTGCGTGGGTGCAAGGATTCATGAAAAAGATGGCGAGTTTCCTCATCGTATTTGGAAGCGGATTAGCAGCTTTCGGCATTTCCGGGTTTGGAGGGAGTTTCTCTTCCGACCGTCTCCCCGGAACGTGGTCTGGTTCGCTCGGATGGTCCCTCAATAACCAGATCGAGATTGTGGTCGGAATAGTGTCTCCAGCGTTCGGCCTGATCCTGCGCAGAGATTCAAGGTAGCCCACAGCGCTTTCTCCGTAGCCTCGCTTCGCGAGGCCTGGGGTGTGCAGCTAGTTATAGGAGTGGATTCGTGGATTCCCACATCTGCCAAAACCGGGCAGACCCGTTCGGCGCGCACCTCGCTGCGCTCGGTGCTTGCTCAGGGCAGGTTATGGGGCAGCGCGGCATCAGTCAGTCGCCGACAGGCTGCCAAAGCTCGACACGATTTCCTTCCGGGTCGGTGATCCAGCCAAACTTTCCGAAGTCATAGCTTTCGCGTTTTGGATCGACGGTGACGCCTTCGGCTATCAGACGGTCCAGCACACCATCGAGGTCGTCCACCTGGAGATTGATCATNNATCGAGACCCGGGCCAGCCAGATCGTTTTTTCCGGAAGTCGTGAGGCCGTGCCCTGACACGGGACCTCCAATGCTGGAAATTGATGGTGGAAGTGGAGGACGGTGAGCGCAGATCAGATCGCGGTCGGTGGCGTGGGGACGGTTTGGTCTCCCACACATCTGCCAAAACCGGGCAGNNCGTCCACCTGGAGATTGATCATGGCTTTCTGTGCCGGAGGGAAGTAGGCATCGTCTCGTTTGAAAAGGGCGAAGACGATCTGAGCGTGTTGCGTCGGGGCAGGATACCCGAAAGCTCCGCCGGACTTCACCAGACCGAGATGGCGCTCGTACCACTGATACAGAGCTTTTGGATCATCCGCCCGCAAAAATATTCCGCCAAAGCCAGTAATGGAAGCCACGCACCCTCCTCGAGAGAATCGTTTGACAGTTTAGAAGACGGAAGGCGGGGCTGACACCCTGCCTTGTAATTTATGTGGTCCTGACTGCGGGAGCGGCAGTGGGTTCGACAGGGGCTTTGCGGCGGAGGACGGCAGCGGAGACGAGAGTCATGATCAGGCCGACGGGCAGGGGCTCCATGAAGGTGTAGGCCATGTTGACGAGGGGGTTCTGGTAGAGCTGCTGCGAGTGCTGGATGGCCGCGACCCGCGCGGCGGTGGTGGCGGGGTCCAGCCCGGAGGACTGGACCTTGTGAATCTGCGCGGCGAAGTAGCTGTCCATGAAGTGGGGGATGAAGTTGAAGTAGACGACCTCCCACATGGCCACGTAGCAGACGCAGGTGATGAGGGTGATGAGGATGCCGCAGGCGAAGGCGCGGCCGAAGGAGATTTGGCCGGCGAGGGTGTTGTCGCGGTAGCTGCGGATGCCGAAGTAGACGAGCAGGAACGACGCCACCATCGTGGTGTAGCCGAGAACCAGACTGTGGCCGGAGCCGATCCTGTTGGCGAGGAGAAGGTTGCCGCCCATGAGGACGGAGATCATGACGCCGGCGATGAGGCCGAAGGTGAGGACGGTTTTCTTCATGCGGGGCTCCTGGTGCGAGGGTCGATGGAGTCACGATGCGGGAGAACGGGGGCGGATGTCGTCATGCTTTTTAATGATTTTGGGGGGAATGAAGCGGAAATCGTGCTTTCGGGTGACGCGTTCACGGCAGGAGGCCTAGTTCTTTGCCGCGCTGGACGGCCTGGGTGCGGCGGGCGGCTCCGAGCTTGTCGAAGGCGCGGGCACAGTGTGTCTTGACGGTGTTTTCAGAAACGAAAAGCTGCGTGGCGATTTCGCGATTGCTGTGGCCGCGGGCGACCAGGGTGAGGATTTCGAGCTCGCGCGCCGTGATGCCGAGGGTCTGCTGGCGGGCGGTATTGGGAGCGAAGGGCAAGAGGGCGCGCGGCTCCGCGGGGACAAGCACTTCCTTGACCACGACGGTTTCGCGGATGGTTTCACGGCTGCGCGTGATACGGAGGCCGAGCCAGATGCCGAAGGACGCGAAGAGGATGGCGACGAGCGCGCTGTAGAGCTCGACGGAGTGCTCGATGATGACGAAGCGATATTCGGTGTATTGGAGGGCGGCGATCAGGAGGCCACCGACGAGACCAAAGATGAGGACGTGGCGCTTCATGGCGGAGTTGTGAAGAAGTATATCCCCGCCTGGCGCCGACTCTCACTACCCCTGGATGGGGTTGATCGCACAGGTGAGGATGCGCAGGATTCGACCTACTGCGGGGTGATGATGCCGCCAACCGGCGTCCGCTGCGGGTAGTTCTTCGCGCCGGGGCGGGCCACGTGCATGGCTTCGGCGATGGCGTCGATGTACTTGAGTCCCGATCCCGTGTTGAAGAGCACCACGCGGTCCTTTGGAGTGAGGAAGCCGGTCGCGAGCAGGTGATCGTACGCGGCGGTGGCGCAGGCGCCTTCGGGGCAGAGGAGCAGGCCTTCGTTGTGAGCCCAGTCGAGGAGCGAGGCGAGGATCGTCTCGTCGGGCAGATCGACGACGGTGCCGCCGGATTGGCGGACGATGTCGAGGATGATCGAATCGCCGTAGGGCTTGGGCACGCGGAGTCCGGCGGCAAAGGTGGCGGCGTTCTCAAACATGGTCGATACGCTGGCGCCTTCTTTCCAGGCCCGGGCGATGGGCGCGCAGCCGCTTGCCTGGACGGCGATCATTTTTGGGCGGCGGCCCGTAACCCAGCCGAGCTGCTCCATTTCTTCGAAGGCCTTCCACATGCCGATGAGGCCAACGCCGCCGCCGGTGGGATAGAAGACGGCGTCGGGGTACGTCCAGCCCAACTGCTCGACGAGTTCGTAGCCCATTGTCTTCTTGCCTTCGACGCGGAACGGCTCTTTCAGGGTGGAGATGTCGAACCAGCCTTCGCGCTGCGCGCCTTCGGCGACCATGCGGCCGCAGTCGGAGATGAGTCCGTCGACCAGCGTGACGTGCGCGCCGTAGGCCACGCCTTCGAGGTAGTTGGCCATGGGCACATCGCGCGGCATGAAGATGTGGGCCTCGATTCCCGCGGCGGCGGCGTAGGCGGCGAGGGCGCTGGCGGCGTTGCCGGCGGAGGGCGCGGCGAGCTTCTTCAGTCCATAATGGCGAGCCATGGTGACGGCCATGGACATGCCGCGGGCTTTGAAGCTGCCGGTGGGATTGTCGGCTTCTTCTTTAATGTAGAGGCCGGAATAGCGGCGGCTGGGAAGCATGGGCGTCCAGCCCTCGCCGAGGGTGACGGGGGCGGCGTCGGGGAGGACATTGGCGTAGCGCCACATGGACGGCTCGGCGCTGCAGGCGGGGCGGGTTGCGGTCTGCTTCAGCGTATCGAGGTCATAGCGGACGTAGAGGGATCCGGCGCAGGCGGGGCACACGGTTTGTGGAGTGTCTGCGGAGACGTGATGGTGGCAGCGGGCGCATTCGAGGTGGGCGATGGCGGGCACCCCTACAGGTTACAGGTTGCAGGTTACAGGTGACGGGCAGCTGAGAGCTGGGAGCCGGGAGGCAGGAGGCGCGGATGACATCACCCGTGATATCATCCAGCCATGAGGGTCGTCCTCGACACATCGGTTCTCATCGCCGCGCTTCGCTCCGGTAAAGGGGCCGCGGCAGAGAATCTGCGGATGGCACTCGTGGCGAACCTGACAATGCTCCTGGACTACACGCTGGCCTGCGAATATCGGGACGTGGCCCTCCGCCGTGAACATCTTGAGGCATCCGGCAAAAGCACTGAGGACACCGCCTTGGTACTCGATATGGTGGAAGCTGTGGCCGAGCCGGTTATGGTGATGGTTCGCCATCGACCCCTCTCACCGCATGTGAAGGATGACATGGTGCTCGATGTTGCAATCAATGGAGGCGCCGATGCCATCGTAACCTTCAATATCAGACACTTTCGCGAGGCAGCGAGGCGCTTCCATTTGCCGGTGCTGACCCCGGCGGAACTGTTGGAAAAATACAGGGAGAAAGGATGAGTATGCCCGTCAATCAGAAGAAGGCCCCGTTGAGCAAGTTTCCGCTTCGCCTGATGCCCTCGGTGCGCCGCGCCGCCGCAAATTTTTCAGAGAGAGAGGGAGTTTCGCTGAACCAGTTCATCAATGTCGCCGTGGCGGAGAAGCTCGCCCATCTTCAACACGAGGAATGGGTGGCGCGGCGGCCCAGGGCTTCCGAGAGCGCCATTGCGAAGGCATTGCAGATTCTCGACAGGTCCACGGGCCATCTTCCGGCAGAGGAAGACCGGCTCCCGAAAGGGTACGTCCCCGTACGACGGAAATATGCGGGACAGAAAGCCTCACGGAGCGCAAAGTAATCCAGGGTTTAGCTTGCGGCTTCCGCACCAGCGGTGCGTTTGGGGACGGAGGCTCGGCCCTGATCGCGGCGGTACTTCCAGATGCCAAAGACGATGGCGGCGGCGAGCAGGCCGAGGAAGGTGTAGAGAATCACGGACGACCATCCGGCGAGGTAATGATTGAACCAGCGGATGATGCGGCGGCCATAAATCAGAGAGAGGGCTGCTTCGGATCCGTAGCGCAGCGTCCGCGCAATGCCGATCGCGATGAAGAGTTGCCTGCGCGTGACACCCAGGGCTCCGGCGGCCAGCAGAAACGGGGTCAGCGGGATAGGCGGTGGCAGGACCGCGGCAAGGCAGACGCTCAGGATGCCGTGCGCTTTGACCCAATGTTTGATGCGGGAGGCGAGGCGCTTGCTGATGTGGCGATCGAGCATGGCCTCGCCGCCGTGTTTACCGGCCTTCCAGGTTAGCCAGGCGCCGATGAGGCCGCCGGCAATGGCGGCCGGGGCCAGCAGCCAGGGGTTCTCGCCATGGGCGCCGAGCACCAGGACGAGAATGTCGGTGCTGCCGGGGATGGGCAGCGGGATCGGGGCAGCGTCGAGAATTGCGACGATGAAAACGCCAGCGAGTCCGAAATGGAGAACCCAGGCAGGGATCAGGCGGCGATGCGCGGGGCGGGCGGCTGCTTTGGCGGCGAGGAACACGGAGGGTAAGACGCGGGTGGGGCGTTCCGGGTCGCGTGGGGAGCGCAGAATCTCAGAGAAAATGAATTTTGGGGGCATGGGGCAGCGCGCCGCATTCGACGCCGTAACGATAGAAGAGATCGAGACCGGCGAGGCATGGCTCGTCGAGCAGATACCAGATGTTTTCGGAGAGATAGGCGCGAATGGTCTCGCGCGGAACGGCGATGCGCGAGGACCATTCGTCGGCCAGGGCGTCGATGTGCCGGAGGCCGGCGTCGCGGGAGTGCTGAAAATCTTCGATGATCTGCGCAGGTGGGACGCGGGACGCAGCGACGGCCTCGGGCCGCACGGCCCAGAACGCGGAGACCCAGACGGTTTCGGTGAGGGTGTGCCACTCGTGCGCGAGGTCGAGGTAGAGAAGGCGTTCGCCGGTGCGGCGCTCACGGGCCTGGCGATCCTCGAGCGCATAGAGAGCGGGGTCGCCGATGAGCAGCGCGGCGTCGGCGGCCTGGAGCATGGCATCGAGGTCGGGCGCGTGCTCAATGAATTTCGGTTCAACCTGCCAGAAGCGCGTGAAGAGGATGCGCGTGTAGACGGCGGAGGTGCGCGAGGCGGTATCGAGGGCGACGCGGCCTACGCCGTCGATGCCGTCGGGATGGCGCACGACCAGAAGGATGGAGCGCACGCGATCGCGCGACGCGATGGCGCAGCCGGGGATGACGGCAAGCTGCGGCGTGAAGGCCAGGGCTGAGACGGGAACCAGTCCGATGTCGGCAGCGCCGGAGGCCAGCTTCGCGGCGCATTCGGCGGGGGTGTCGGAGGAAAGAGCGTAGCGTTCGGCGAGGCGCGAGCGGTCGGGTTCGTGCTCAAAGCTCCACATCAAAGGTGCGGGATTGAGAAAGCGGATGGCGGAGACGCGGAGGCGGTCGGGAGGCACTGGTTAGTGTAGCAATGTGGCCTTGGTAACCTCGGACAGGGCTGTTTTGCTTGACCTGCAGTGGAAGTGGATCGTAGTCTCCCGGCAGCGTCCCTGAAGGATGCGCATGCTGCGGCGCGTTTGGCCCGCGGGGAAACAGAGCTGCGATGAGTACAACCGCGCCCACTGTCGAGCATCCTGGGACGGTTTCGTTTGAGGAGCGCCATGCGTGGCTGGCACTGGCGCTGACGCCGGGCGTGGGGCCGCGCCGCATCCTGCGCGCGGTCGAGCGATGCGGAACTGCGGCACGTGTGCTGCAACTTCCGCTCACCGAACTGGAAGCCCTGCAGCTTCCTGCGCAATCGGCGCAGTTCATCGCATCGGGCGAAGCGGGGCACGCGGCGGATCAGGAGCTGGAGAAGCTGGCCACGACCGGCGCGACGATCCTGACGTATCACGACGAAGCGTATCCGGAGCGGCTGCGGGAGATTTACGATCCACCGGCGCTGCTGTGGGTGCGCGGCGATGCAGGGTTGCTTGCGCGGCCGAGCCTTGCGGTGGTGGGCACGCGGCATCCGACTCCCTATGGGACCGGCATGGCGGAAATGCTGTCCCGCGACCTGGCGCTGCGCGGGCTGATCATTCTGAGCGGCATGGCGCGCGGGGTGGATACGGCAGCGCACAAGGGAGCGCTCGCGGCGAAGCGGCCAACCATTGCCATCTGGGGCACCGGCGTGGACGTCATCTATCCAAAGGAGAACAAGTCGCTCGCCGAGCAGATGATCGCGGGCGGGGGAGCGATCCTATCGGAACTGCCGCTGGGGACATTTCCCGCGCCCCAGAATTTCCCGCGCCGCAACCGAATGCTGAGCGGGATGAGCGTCGGCGTGCTGGTGATCGAGGCGGCGGAGTACAGCGGGACGCGCGTGACCGCCCGCTGCGCGCTCGAACAGAACCGGGAGGTTTTCGCGGTTCCGGGCAACGTGACGACCAAGAACGCGTGGGGTCCTAACCTGCTGATAAAACAGGGCGCAAAGCTCACCTCGTGCTGGGAGGACGTGTGGGAAGAGCTGCCCACGCAGATCCGGATGGGGCTGGAGCAAAGCGAGGGATTTGCATCCGAGGCCACCTCTGAGGCATCGTTATTCGAGGAATCACCGCTGCCGCCCTCAGAGGCGCGCGTGCTGAGCGTGCTTCGCCAGGATGAAGCATTGCAGATGGATGAGATCCTCGAAAAGCTGGAGCCGGAACTGAGCTCTTCCGAGGTTTTCACAGCGCTGTTTGAGCTCGAACTGGCGGGACGCATACGACAACTTCCTGGAAAGAACTACGTCAGGAGCTTTTGAAGGACTGCGCGCGTCCCGTTGCATCTCTGGTGCGCGCTGCACCCCCGAACTATAGATTCGAAGCGGCGGGACGTGGTAGCTTCCGGAAAGAAGTGGGGAACTATGTGACCGGCGGGCGCGACACGCGTGCTGCCGTCGCGGTCTAAAGGAAACGATGGGTAAATCTCTGGTCATCGTCGAATCGCCTGCAAAGGCGAAGACGATCAACAAATACCTCGGCAAGGATTTCGAGGTGGAAGCCTCCTTCGGCCACATCATGGATTTGCCGAAGAGAGACATCGGTGTGGAGCTGGCGCACCGAACCTTCGAGCCGACGCTGGTCGTGTCTCCCGACAAAGAGAAGGTCGTCGCCAAGCTGAGAAAGCTGGCGGCGAAAGCCGACGCTGTGTATCTGGCGCCCGATCCGGATCGCGAAGGCGAGGCGATTGCCGCGCATCTGGAAATGCAGCTTCTCCCGGTGATGAAAGACAAGAGCCGGATCCGCCGCGTGACCTTTAACGAGATCACCCAGAAGGCGGTGCGCGCGGCGTTCGAGCACGCGCGGGATGTGGATGCAAATCTGGTGGACGCGCAGCAGACGCGGCGCGTGCTGGATCGGATCGTCGGCTATCAGATTTCGCCGCTGCTGTGGGATAAGGTGCGGCGGGGACTCTCCGCGGGGCGCGTGCAGACCGTCGCCGTGCGGCTGATCGTGGAGCGCGAAAAGCAGATTCAGGAATTCAAGCCGATCGAGTACTGGACCATCGACGCGATTCTGGAGTTGGAGAAGGACGCGAAGGCCAGCGGAGAGCCGCTGCTGCTGACAGCACGGTTTGTCGGCATCGACGGGGAACGGGCCAAGGTGGAAGGCGTGAGCGCGCCCGCGGTTCCGAACGAACAGGAAGCGCGCGCGATCATCAATGCCACAACTGCAGCGGCCTGGAGCGTGAGCTCGGTCGAAAGGAAAGAGCGGAAGAGCAATCCTTACCCGCCGTTCATCACCAGCACCCTGCAGCAGCAGGCCGCGGGGCGGCTTGGGTTCAGCGTGAAGCGCACCATGGGCGTTGCGCAGCGGCTGTATGAAGGCGTGGATCTGGGCGCGGAGGGCTCCGCCGGCCTGATCACCTATATGCGTACCGACTCCACGCGCATTGCGCCCGAGGCGATCGCATCGGTGCGGGAGTACATCGGCAAGAAGCTGGGGAACCAGTATTTGCCGGCGCAGCCCAACGCGTATCGCTCGAAGAAAGATGCGCAGGATGCGCACGAGGCGATTCGTCCCACCGATCCCGGAATGCACCCGAACAAAATCCGGCGCTACCTGAGCGATGAGCAATACAAGCTATACCAGCTCGTCTGGCAGCGCTTTGTGGCTTCGCAGATGCTGCCCGCGATTTATGACGTCACCACCGTCGAGATCGATGCCAGGAACAAGAAGACCTGGAACTTCCGCGTCTCGGGATCGGTGCTGAAATTCGACGGCTATCTGAAGATCTACGAGAACGATGAGGACGATGAGGAGGAATTGCCGGAGATCCCGAACGGGGCGCGGTTGACTCTGGCTACCCAGGAGCATCTGTCGGGGATCGCGGCGCAGGAGCGAGCGGCAAAGGTCGCCCAGGCCCGGAGAAAATACAACATCGACGTGGCCAAGATCGAGGCCCGGAATGAAGAAGCGGGTCCGGGCGACAAGAGTGAAGAGGCCCCTCCATTTGTGGAGCCGCAGATCGAGGTCGCGTCGCGGCCTTCCGCGGTGCACGCCGTCCAGAAGTTCACCGAGCCGCCCCCGCGCTACAACGAAGCATCGCTGGTGAAGGAACTGGAAGAACGCGGCATCGGCCGGCCGTCGACCTACGCGTCCATCATCACCACCATTCAGGATCGCGAATATGTCACGAAGGTCCCGCCAACGGGGCGGAGCGGCCGCTTCTTCCCGACAGAGATCGGCACGGTGGTGACGAATCTGCTGGTGGCGAATTTCCCCTACATCTTCGATACGCAGTACACGGCGAAGCTGGAAGAGGAGCTGGACGAGATCGAAGAGGGCAAGGAGAAGTGGACCGATCTGCTGAAGGGCTTCTATGGGCACTTTGAGGAGGAACTGAAGAGCGCCGAGAAGCACATGGAAAACGTGAAGCGGATGGAGAAGGCGACCGACGAGAAGTGCGATCTGTGCGGCTCACCGCTGGTGCTCAAGTGGGGAAAATTCGGGTCCTTCTACGCGTGCAGTGCGTATGCGAAGGAAAAGCCGGTGCCGATTGCTGCCACGAGCTGGAAGAAGGAACCGAAAAAGGTCCTGTCCAGGGTGGAAGCCCGGCTCAAATATCCGATGCTGGTGAAGACCACGGAGAACGACGAGTCGACCACCGTTGAAGTGAAGGACAAAGTTGAGCTGAAGGCGGCGCTCGAGAACGTCGTGGGCACAGGACGCAAAGTGACGGTGGAGCAAGTGAGCTGCGGCTTCACCAAAGAGCACTTCGAGGCGAAGCCCGATCTGCAGTCCGGCGACACGCAGAATGGGCCAGCCGAGGAGTATTGCGAAAACTGCGGCAAGGTGATGGTGCTGCGGCGCGGACCCTTCGGCGCCTACATGGCCTGCCCGGACTACAACGCCGATCCACCCTGCAAGACGGTGCGGCGGCTCAGCCAGAAGCAGCAGCAGAAGCCGGCGGTGCCGCTGGATGAGAAATGTCCGAAGTGCGGCAAGCAGCTGGTGCTGCGCAGCGGAACCTATGGCGAATTTGTCTCCTGCTCCGGCTACCCGAAATGCAAATACATCAAGCAGAACCTGATCGAGGGCCTCAAGTGCCCGAAGTGCGGCGAGGGCGACATCGCCGAGCGCAAGGCACGCACGGGGAATATCTTCTGGGGCTGCACGCGCTATCCGAAGTGCAATTTCACCTCGAATCTGAAGCCGGTTGCGCAGAGTTGCCCGCAATGCAAATCGCCCTATCTGGTCGAGCGAGTGGTCGATGGGGGCCTCTATCTGGTTTGCCCCAACAATAAGGAGATGATGCCGAGGCGTCGTCCACGGAAGGGCGAGACCGCGGCCGATTTGGAAAATGCTGTCGAGTGCGGCTTCTCCGAGCGGATTGGGGATGCTCCCGTGCCTGCGCCGATTCCGACAGCGGCCACTCACGGTCCGGTGGTAGAAGAAGAGCAGCCGGTCGGGTGAAACAGGTTACAGGTTACAGGTTACGGGTTATAGGTTATAGGTTATTGGTTATAGGTTACGGGTTATAGGTTGCGGGTTATAGGTTGCAAAGAAAAGGACCCGCCGCAGCGGGTCCTTTTGGGTTGAGTATTGATCGCCAACTACGGCATGTAGTAGCGGAAGGACG
This sequence comes from Acidobacterium sp., assembly GCA_003131625.1. Classification (GTDB taxonomy): domain Bacteria; phylum Acidobacteriota; class Terriglobia; order Terriglobales; family Acidobacteriaceae; genus Palsa-343. The sequence continues at coordinate 14,378 of PKVY01000131.1, forward strand.
TCCAGAACATGCTGTCGATGCCCCTGGCGCCGCCGCCGGGGTTGGTGGTGCCGCCCGCGCCGGACCAGATGTCGCGCTCGAAGCGGGCGTACTGGAGACCGAAGCGCATTCTGCCCTTCGGACCGTTGTAGAAGTTGTACCAATCGCCAAAGGTGAACTCCTGCACGTCCTTGTTCTGGTTGCCGCAGCTGCCGGGCGTGGAGGGGTCGAAACCGGTTCCACCGCCGCCATAGGTGTTGTTCGTGCCACCGGGCGCAGGCTCCGTGTTGCAGCCGGTCATGGAGGTCAGCGGCGAACCGTAGCCTTCTTTGCCGACGTAGTCGCGATAGACGTAATCGCCACCGTAATTGAAGTACAGCATGAGCCGCGACGTCGGATTGAGTTCGATCGTGCTCAGCGCGGAAAAGGCCTTCAGAGGGTCAATCTCGCCGTCCGGGCGCAGAGTGATGTCGGCAATGGTGGAGGAGCCATAGCGTCCCACACCCTTGCCGTAGAGGCCCTTCAGGCCAACGGTGAACTTCTTCGTGCCGAGGGGAACGCGGAAACCGCCGCCGATACCTGCGCCAGGCGCCACATCGTTATAAGCGCCCGTCGTGTTGCCCGTGCAGGCCGTCCCGGTGATGCTGGTTCCGGTAACGGTTGTGTTGGCGCAAACTTCATTGGGATAGACGCGGTCACGGAAATTGCGCTCGATCCCGAAGATTTCCCAATGTCCCCAGCCCGGCTCGAAGGCTATCTTGCCGACGAAGTCCGGGGTGTAGTTGTAGGAGTAATTGGCGGTCGCGTTATAGAGCCCGCCGCCGACGCCTGCGGAGCCGATGAGAAGGTTCAAAGGAAGGCTGCTGCCGGCCGGGTTCAGGGTTTCAGCATTTTCCGCCGATGCACCGAGCCAGAAGTGGTTGGCGAAGTTTTTGGTGACGCGGAAGCTGTACTGGCGCGTCCATACGAAACCGGTGGTGTACTGGGAGTCGATGGTGGCGGGCAGAATTTCGCTGCCACGGGTCTCGCCCTGCGTGGTCTCAGTGGCCAGCGACCAGCCCTGGCCACCGGAAACATCCCAGCCGTTGCTGAATAGCGCATCGGTCCACAACTGACGCTGGCGAAGCACGTAGCTGTTGGACTGGTTGTTGTTGGAGGTGATGCCGGCGCCCAGCCAGTCCATCTCGTAGTAGCCGCTCAGCGTCGAGCCGCCGAGCTTGCCGGTAGCCTTCAAAGCCAGGCGCGACTGACGGCCGGTTCCGAAGAACTCACTCAACTGTGCGTTGTCGGAATTCTGCAACGGAACACTGGTAAAGGGAGTATTGATATCGCTGCCCGTCGCCCCCTGGCGCCACACCGTTTCGGCCGCGATGAAGCTGCCGGCGGGGGAGAGCGTGATGCCCTTGTAGTGGATCGCCTCGGGGTTCTCGATCGCCTTCTTCGTGTCCGCCTGCTGCTGCTGGATGGTGCTGGCGATGGAGACAGCGTTGGCTTTCAGATCTGTGACCGAGGTCTGCAGGCTGGAAACCGCGTCGGCGTTGGCGGAGAGGGTTTGTTGCTCGGCAGTCGCCGCAGCCTGGGCTGCCTGCGCGGACGCCTGGGCCTGGGCCGCAGATTGCTGCGCCGACTGCAGCTGCGCGTCACGGTCGGAGAGCTGCTGCTTCAGCGAGTCGATCTGGCCGCGATCGGATTGCTCCTGCTGCCGCAGCTCTTCGATTTGCGCTTCCACGCTCGGTCCCTTCGGCGCGGCAGGTTTCTTGTGATGCACCTTCGTGGGCGAACTGGCCGCGGTCTGCGCGTAACCGCCGGCAACCGCCATGGCCAGCGCCAGGATGGCAAGCGCCTTCAATTTGTTGGTCATTCAGCCTCTCAGGGGTTGGAAATGTGTAAGTAGTGCATTGCAGCGGGGGGAATGCCCGGGTTCTGAGCGTGGCCGGAATTGAAGCGGCGAGAATCGCGCGCTCCCTTCCGAACAGGCCCACAGCTACCCACTGCGCATGGTCGCAGGCAATTGTGAACGCTCAGAGAATTTGCGGTGAATGTTCGGGGAAAAGCCCTGCGGAGAGACGGGGAACTTCGTGAAGGGTCAATAGCTTACGGGAGCCGTGAGCGGCATTGGCGTGACATGCCGGTTTAAACAGCTACAGGCAAAACAGGGGCGTGCATGCGCGTTGGTTCGAAGTCTTCACGGTTGCGCCGGGTGTTTCCCGGCGGCGATCAGGTTGGCCAGCAGCCGGTAGGCTCCGGGAACGGCTTCCGGAAGCTGCCGGTAGACGGCATACGCCATATAGAAGTAGTTTCCCTTGCCGTAGTGGGCGTAGAGCAAGCCGCCCTGCTGGGGATCCTGGCCGGGGTCGTGAACCTGGGTGAGTGGCGTGTACTGCGAGGACCACGATTCCAGAAAAGAGTGACCGCGCTCCTCAACCCAGCCGTCGAAATCGGCGGAAGTGATGTGGTTCGGCCAGGTGAACACGGCGTTATTGGGATCGAGAAGAGTCACGGGCGCATGTTCGTCGACGACCTTTTCGGGATTGCGTCCCAGCGTCAGCGGATAGGGGGCAGGGAACTGGACGCTCTGATACTGGACCAAAAGAGTGCCTCCGTTGCGAACGTAGGCGAAGAGACGCTGCGTGGCCGCGGTCAGATCGGGACGTGAGGAATAGGCTCGGATGCCGACGATGATGGCGTCGTAAGTCGACAAATCGCCCTCGGCCAGCTCTGTCGCCGTGAGCAGGTGGGGTTGCACGCCGATTTCTTCGAGCGCCTCGGGGACATCGTCGCCCGTGCCCATGATGTAGCCGATGTTCAGGTCGGGCGGCACCATCACGTCGACGGCGCGCAGACGGTAGCTGGCCGGGCGATACAGATAATAAGGACGCAGCCCTGGATATCCAACGACGGTTAAGCCTTCCGTAAAGCGGGTGCTCCCGATTTCCGCGGCCACGCCGATGTTGTAGTCCTGTCCGGTGAGCTGGCTGGGATGCAGCGTGAACCGGATCGCCTGGCTGCTGTCAGCCGCGAGGTGAAACGGTGCTTCGGTAGGGTCGGCAGTCCAACCGTCCGGCAGAGTCAGGCGCACGGCGCCGTCCGCGTTGTCTTGCTGCTGGTTGCTCACACTCACGGCGAAGGGGACCGTCGAGGTGCCGAGCGGCACGACGCCCGCTTGCGCTCTGAGATTCACCGAGACTTGCGGTACGACCGCCAAGGGCTGATAAACGCCGCCGATCCCGTGGACGCGATGAACCGTCTGCACTACCTGGCCGAGGCGAATGGGAACGCCCATGTATTTGAACTCCGCCCAGCCGGCCAGCGGATAAGGCGCGAAGGGCAGAGTCAGCCAGCGGGGATCATTGATGTCGTAATACGGCTGCTCGGTATTGGGGCGGGTGAAGTACGGGCGCGTGACGGCAGCATTGCGCGGAACGTACACGCGGAAAATAGCGTCGCCGGAATTGCTTGAGACCGCGTCGAGACCGGGCGCGCCGATGCGGGTGATCTCCCAAACGCTGCCGTCGGGCTGATCGAGCCAGGTGCGGGAGAGCTGCAGACCCTCCGCCGAGGGTCCCCAGAAGGGCGCCGCGGTGACGTGCACGCGTACATCGATTTCCGATCCCGGCGTGACGGCGGTGATCGTGTCCTCGGGCACCGTGGGTGGCCCGAAGTTGGCTCCGTTCGCGGCGCGTGGCATCACCAGCGCGTTCACTTCGAGCCCCAGCGACTCCGCCAGCGCCGTGTTGAACTGCGCCAGCTTGATGTTGAGCTCGTGCACCACGTTGGCCTTGTCGTCAGCGTTCAACCCGCTCGCGTTGACCCACTCGATCAGCTGCTGCGTCACCTTGTAACCGGTGGCCAGCTCCGGCGCAATCTTTTCCGGATGGGCGGGCCAGTCGCTGTGCAGCGCCGTAGCGACGTGGTGATGGATGTCATTCAGGGCCGCGACCAGAGGCGCGGTGTTTCCGGAGTGAACCAGCGACGCGATCCCCGGGAGCGTCGTGTCGATGCCGTCAAAGAAGGATTCTTCCTTGTCCGCCGTTTTCACCGAGGATCCATAGCGGTGATAGCCAACGCTGAACGGCCCAGGCAGGGGCAGCGTACCGCCGCCATTCTGCGACTTCTGCTCGCTCCATCCGGTACGGGCAATCTGTGAATACGACTCGCCGAGGACCGGATCCCAGGTGCCTTCGGGAATCTCCAGCGTCGCGCCGGGAAAGGTTTCGCTCCACTGCTTCGCCACATAGTCGTAGAAACGCGCGGGCGACCATTTGTTCGTCGCGTAGTCGAAGATGCCTTTGCTGCTGGGCGCGAAGAACGGGACCCGCGCGTAGACCTTCAATGGAGACCACGGACGCAGCCCGGCGGCGATCTGATCCGGGCATACTTTGGGATCGCCGGCCGCCGTGAACGCCTGTTCGTTGACCTCGCCTGAAACCTGATGATGTCCGTGGCCGTCGGTGATGTTCCCGGTAAAGGTCGATGCCAAAACCAGCGGGTGATATTCCCGAACGGCGCGCACCACGTCGCAGAGAACGCGATCGTGTCCCCATTGCTGGTGAGCTTCGTCAATGGTTTTCGAGAAGCCGTAATCGGCGACGGTGGCGAAGAACTGCTCTGAGCCCGAATACTGGTCGGCCAGCACCAACTCGTTGGTGCGGATCAGCCCCAGCTCATCGTAGCTCTCGCCGGACATGGCATTTTGTCCGCCCTCGCCGCGCGTCAGGGTCACGATAGCCGTGCGGGCTCCGGCGCCACGCGATTCATAGGCCAGCATGCCGCCGTCCTCATCGTCAGGATGGGCAACGATGAACATGAGGCTGCCCCAGGTGTCGAGCTTGCGCAGGGTCTGCGCCAGGCCGTCGGCGCCACGGTCTTCCGGGAGGGTCTGGGCATCGGGGGACGCGGCAATCTGCGTGCGCCACGGAACGGCCTGCGCGGAGGCGGCCAGGGCCACCGCACAGGTGAGCAGGAGCGCGGAAGCACTGCGGACGGGGTGGGGTTGAACTGGGTTCTGGAGAGACATGAGTCCTGAATTGCCAGTGTAATCGTGACGCGATTTGATACAAAGGCTGAACATGGCCTCAGACCCTGTTGAACCCGCCAGACCGGACCCCACTGCCGACCAACCCGGCCAGTCCAGTCAGCCGCATCTACGCCCCAGCGCGCCAACTGCAGGCGCGCCGGGGACCCCACACCTTGAACGCCGCATCGGCCTGGCCAGCGCCGTCACGCTGAACATGATGTACATGATCGGCGTCGGGCCGTTCATCACCCTGCCCCTCATCGTGGCCGCCATGGGCGGATCGCAGGCGCTGCTGGGCTGGCTGTTAGGCGCGGCGATCGCGGCCTGCGACGGCCTGGTGTGGGCTGAACTGGGCGCGGCCATGCCGGAGGCCGGCGGATCGTACGCCTTTCTCAGGGAGATTTATGGGCGCGAAGGCGCCGGCCGCTTCGTCTCTTTTCTCTACATCTTTCAACTCGGCTTCAGTGCGCCCCTGTCGATCGCTTCCGGCTGCATCGGATTTGCGGAGTTCGCCTCGTTTTTGTTGCCCGGGCTCCGTCACCCGATCTTTGCCGTCTGGCCCAACGGCGTTCACTGGACGAGTGTGCTGGCGGCGGGCACCTGCGCGGTTATCGTCGGCTTGCTGTACCGCGACATTCGCGCCATCCTGCGCACCGCCTGGGTCCTGTGGGCGGGCGTGATGGCGGCCATGGCCATCGTCTTGTTCGCCGGACTCACGCATCTTCATCCAGCCCTTCTGCGAGTGTCGCCTCATGCCTTCAGCTTTTCCCCCGCCTTCTTCGCCGGCCTGGGATCCGCAACGCTGATCGCCACCTACGACTACTGGGGCTACTACAACGTCTGTTTTCTCGGCGGCGAAGTCCGCAATCCCGGCAAGACCATCCCGCGCGCCGTGTTGATTTCGATCGCTGTCGTAGCAGTTCTCTACATCGCCATGAATATCAGCGTGCTCGGAGTGATGCCGGCGCACCAGATGGGACGCACTGTTGTGGCGGAGATGGTGGCGCGCACGCTGGGTCCCCGAGCCGCCGTGCTCATTGCCTGCCTGATCATGTGGACGGCTTTCTCCTCCGTCTTCGCCTTGCTCATGGGATATTCCCGCGTGCCCTACGCCGCCGCCCTCGATGGGAACTACTTCCGCGTGTTTGCGCACCTGCATCCCAAAAGGAATTTCCCGGATTTTTCGCTGCTTGCCCTGGGCGGAGTGGCGATGCTTTTCTGCTTCCTGCGCCTGGCCCAGGTGATCGCCGCGCTGGTTGTCATCCGGATCGTGCTGCAGTATCTGTTGCAGCAGGTTGGGGTGATCCTGCTGCGCGTGCGGCAGCCGGAGATGCCGCGGCCGTTCCGCATGTGGTTCTACCCGCTGCCGCCGCTGGCCGCGCTGGCGGGATTTCTCTTTATTCTGTTCTCACGCACGCAGGGGATGCGGGACCTGATCTATGCCGCTGCGATTGCTCTGGCCGGCAGCATCCTCTATCTGCTGCGGGCGCGAAAGCGCCACGAATGGCCGTTTAGAATCGAACCGTCGGAGGCGAGGTGAATCATGGTGGAGTTGTCGGTGACAGATGGCAAGCTGGTGCTCCATGTGCGTGGAATCGATCAGCTCTGGGCGCTGAAAAGCACGCTTGAAATTCCTCTGCAGCACATCGCTGGCGTTCGCGCCGACCCCAACATCGCGCGTGGCTGGTGGCACGGCTTGAAGCTGATCGGATCCGACATTCCCGGCGTCCTGCACGCCGGAACCTTCTATCAGCAAGGCCGGATCATCTTCTGGGACGTTCACCATCCCGACAACACCATCGTGATCGATCTCCGCGACGAGCGCTACGGCCAATTGGTCGTCGAGGTGGCTGACCCTGAAGCTGCCGTGCAGCTCATCCAGCCGTATTGCCAGGGGGAGTAGGCGGTGAAGGCCTTCGTTCTCGCCGGGGGGCAAAGCACCCGCATGGGCCGCGACAAAGCCCTCCTCGCAATCGACGGCCGCCCGCTGGTGGAGCACGCGCTCGACTTGCTTCGCAGTTTGGGTTTGAGTCCGCGCATCTGCGGGTCGCGCTCCGATCTGGTGCGCTTCGCCGAGGTCGTGCCGGACAACTTCCCGCAATCCGGACCCCTTGCTGGTATCGAAGCGGCCCTCGCGACTTCGGACAGCGAGCTGAATCTCTTTGTTCCTGTCGATCTGCCCGGTCTGCCTCCTGGATTTTTGCAGTGGATGATGACGCGCGCTGAGAGGAGCCAGGCGATTGCCACGATCCCGCGCTACGGTGGCCGGTTCCAGCCGCTTTGCGCGGTTTACAGCCGGCGCCTGCTCGACGGACTGCGCCGTTCCCTGGCGACGGGCGACTGCAAAGTGATAGTCGCCCTGCACGAGGCGGCCGCGTGCCTGGGCGAGGCGCTCGATGCGTTTGACGTGGAGTCAGTCGCCTCCGCGTTGCCCCCGGCTGAGTGGCCGTCGCATCCACCCCTGGCGGACTGGTTCCGCAACGTGAATACTCCGGCGGATTACGAATCGCTGCGCGCGGCGCTGGAGCAAAAACCCGCCATCCACTAAGCTGAAACAGACGAGGCAACCGAACCGCGTGGGCAACTCCTCCGACCCGCCTATTGAAGTCATAGCCGAATCCAACGGTCACTCCGACCGCCAGCCCTACATTGCTTTTGAGAACGTCTCGAAGTCCTTCGGTAGTTTGCACGTGCTCAAGGACATCAACTTTCACGTGATGCCGGGCGAAACTCTGTGCATCCTCGGCCGTTCCGGTGTGGGCAAGTCGGTTTCGCTGCACCTCATCATGGGTTTTCTGCGTCCCGACTCCGGGCGCATCCTCGTCGCCGGCGAGGACATCACGCAGTTCACCGAACAGCAAATGCAGACGGTGCGCCGCAAAGTCACCATGGTTTTCCAGAACGGCGCGCTCTTCGATTCGCTCACCGTCGGCGAGAACGTCGCCTTCCCGCTGCGCGAAGGCCGCGGCCTCTCCGAGGATCAGATCCAGCAGATCGTCCGCGGGCTGCTGGAGATGGTGGGCGTCGCCGAGATGATCGACCTGCTGCCGTCGGACCTCTCCACCGGCACCAAGCGATCGGTGGCGATTGCGCGCGCCCTGGCCGCGGAGCCGGAGGCGGTTCTGTACGACGAGCCCACCACCATGGTCGATCCGCTGATCGCCCGCCTGCTCGGCAACCTCATTCAGAAGCTCAGGAATCAGCTGCGCCTGACCAGCATCGTGGTGACCCACGATATGCGCTTCGCGGAGCGGCTCGCGGATCGCGTGCTTTTCCTGCATCAGGGTCGAGCCGAGTTCTTCGGCACCATGGAGGAAATGAAGAGCTCCAGCGATGAGGTACTGCGCCAGTTCCTGGAGCTCGACACGCTGGTCCTGCCGCAGCTCTGACGGGGTCTGCTCTGGCTTATGGAGAAGGGGGCCGCGCCGCGCGCTGGTCGCGCACCGGGAAATTCACCGGCAACGCGAAGAGCTGCGGATCGGGCGGCCCTGCATCGAGGTCGCTGACCGTAAACGTCTGCGTACCGAAAAGCGGATCGGTGCGGATCGAGAGCAGGTTGACCGCGAGCTGTTCCGACCGCCATGTTTCGCTGGTCTTGACCACGGGCCGGTCGTTGCCTACAGCTCCGGGATTCAAAGTAGTGGTCACACGGGTCCCCATCGTGTCCACTCCGGCGATCATGCGGGTCCCGAGGCTCTCGGTCTGCGAAAAGCCACGGTCGCCGGGGAGCGGTCCACTGGAAGGCGACGGAGCCGTGGCCGCCGCAAGATCGCGCGCCGGATCGTAGCGCAGCAGTTCGCAGACGCGGGCGATCATGTTGCAGTTGTAAAGCGTGCGCGTATGCGCGTCGGCGATCTGAATCCACTGCAGGCGCGATGCAATGTCGCCGTTTTTGGGAACCAGCGCCCAGCGCTCCTCATACAACTGGCCCTGAGCGTCGCGCGCAATCCGGCGCTGATTGATCAGGGTGATCGAAGCACCGTCGGGCGTGTAGCGCACCCATTCGGTGATCAGGGTAGCCGTGAACGGCTCGTGGGGAATCGGCGGGACGACGATGCTTTCCAGCACCTCGCGCACGCCGCCATCCTGCGCGGGAATGACACCCCGCGTGGGAGCGGTCGACGGCTCCGGAGTGGGCGCCTGCTGCGCGGGAAGCACAGGCCGGCTCGGAGTCGGCCATTGCTGCGCGCAGGCTGTCGAAACCGCACACAGCAAAGCGATCAGCCAGAACTTGCGAGCGAGCACAGCAACCCTCCGGGTTTCGCCAGAATGCTATGTTGAAATGCCGCGCAGGTCAACGGCGGGGTCAGAGAACCTCCACCGTCGCTCTCGATCCGGCTGACGCGAGTGCACGATCCCGGGTCACAAGGGGCGCATCCAGCGCCTCGGCCAAGGCCAAATAAGCCGCATCGTAGGCCGTGAAGTTGTGCCGCAATTGCCAGATGCGCGGCAGCAGGACCTGGTGCGGATAGCGGTGAACTGCCAAATGAGCCAAATCGTCAAGCGCTTCACTGCCGCGGTCGGCACTGAGGGCGCCTGTGCGTACGTAACGCCTCAGTACCTGCGCGACTTCGACATCGAGCAGGTGCGGAGCGCATAGAACTTCGCTGAGAGCGAAAATTCGCTGGTTGATGCGCAGGGAAGCTGTTGTTTGCAGGAGAACTTCGAGGATCGCCGAGGCATCGACGACAATCAACGGTTCATCCTCTCCGCGCGCACAGCTGCGGCGGGTGCCGGACGAGGCTGCACTGGTTGCCGTCCCGCGAGCCTGGCCTTGATCTCGTCCAGGGTGGGACGTTCGAGAGACATGCGCAGCTCACGGAGCAAATACTCCGAGAGAGACATGCCTTCCAGCGCGGCTCGCGCTTTGAGGGCACGATGGACGTCGGAGGGGACGTTGCGGATCTGGACCATGGAGGACATGGAATCAGTATACTCGCATGCGAACCGCATGTGAGTAGTGGTTTCACATGGCGTGCATACGGCGATGTCTGACAAGCCAGCGTCCTCCGCGTCGTTGCTACACTAAAAGAGTGAAGGTCGCGCTCGCCCAGATCGATCCCACCATCGGCGATTTCAGCGGAAATACCGCAAAAATCCTCGCATTTACACGCAGAGCGCAGCAGGGCGGCGCTCGTCTGGTGCTGTTTCCCGAGCTGGCGATCTGCGGCTACCCGCCTGCCGATCTGCTCGAGAAGCCCGCGTTCGTTGCGCGCTGCGGCGAGGCTCTGTGCGAGATTGCCCGCGCCACGGCCAGGGATCCCATCGCAGTGATCGCCGGGTACGTGACCGCGGCTGAACCGGGGGCAGGGAAGCACGTGAGGAATTCCGCCGCGCTTGTCCGCCAGGGCCACGTGGAGTTCGTGCAGTCGAAGATGTTGCTCCCCTACTACGACGTGTTCGACGAGCAGCGCTACTTCGCGCCCGCCGCGCGGCAGAGCCTCTGCGACATCGATGGGCAGCCCGTGGCGCTTACGATTTGCGAGGATGCCTGGAACGACAAAAGCTTCTGGGAGAACCGTCTCTACACCGTGGATCCTGTCGAGGAGCTGATGAAGCAGGGCGCGTCGCTCATCCTCAACATTTCCGCCTCGCCCTGGTGGCGCGATAAGCGCGCGCTGCGCAAAGAAATGCTCGCGGCCATCGCGAAGCGGCACCGCGTGCCGGTGGTGATGGTGAATCAGGTGGGCGGCGACGACAGCCTGGTCTTCGATGGATCGAGCCTGGTGATTGCGCCCAGTGGTGAAGTGATCGCCCAGGCAAAGAGCTTCGAAGAGGATCTGATCTTCGCGGACCTCGATGCGCTTACCGGCGACATGCGCGAGCAGCCCGGCGACGAAGACGACGCCATGCTGGAGGCTCTCACCTTGGGTACCCGCGATTACGTGCGCAAATGCGGATTCTCGAAGGTCGTGATTGCGCTGAGCGGCGGCATCGACTCCGCGCTGGTCGCGGTGATCGCCGTACGGGCTCTGGGAGCGGAAAACGTCACTACACTCGGCATGCCCAGCCCTTATTCATCTCCCGGATCCATCGACGACAGCCTGCAGCTGGCGAAGAATCTCGGCATTCGCTACGAGGTGGTTCCCATCGACGAGATCTTTGGCGGATTCAACCATGCTCTCGCGCCGGTGTTCGCAGGCCGGCAACCGGACATCACCGAGGAGAACGTTCAGTCCCGCATCCGCGGCGCGCTGCTGATGGCCTTCTCGAATAAGTTCAACGCGCTGGTTCTGACCACCGGAAACAAGAGCGAGATGTCCACCGGCTACTGCACGCTGTACGGCGATATGGTGGGCGCGCTCGCCGTGATCGGCGATGTCTTCAAAACGCGGGTCTACGATTTGTGCCGGAGCGTGAATCGCGAAAGGGAAGTGATCCCTCGGGCGATCCTGGAGAAACCACCCTCGGCGGAGCTGCGGCCCGGGCAAAAAGATACCGACTCGCTGCCGCCCTACGAAGTGCTCGACCCGATCCTTGAAGCGTACGTCGAGCATTATGAGTCGCCAGAGAATATCGCGGCCGAGCGCGGGCTCGATCTCGAAATGGTGCGGGCGGTCGTCAAAATGGTCGAGCGCAGCGAATACAAGCGGCAGCAGGCGGCGCTGGTGCTCAAGGTCACTCCGAAGGCCTTTGGGATGGGCCGCCGATTCCCCATTGCAGCTAAAGTACAAGTTTAAGAATCAATCCGAAAGGACTCTATGCAGCTTCGTTCCATCGCCTGCGCAATGTTTGCGCTCCTCCTTGCTCCAGCTCTGTGCCTCGGGCAGACCGACCAGCCTTCCGCGCCCACGCCGCAAGCGGCACCCTCCGCACCCACCCCGCAGGAGGCGCCTGCCGCACCGGCGCCGCCGAGCGCGACCGGTGAGCCGCAGTTTCCGCCCGTGGACGCCTCCAACTTCACGGCAACCGCGCCCACCAAAGCTGACGTTGAGTCGTTCCTGAAAACGTCGTGGGGCTACGATGCGAACCGCGTGTGGGAGGTCTACGGCATCCAGAAGACCGCGGCGCCCGGCGTCAGCAAAGTCACGATCTTCGTCGCTGAGAAACAGGGTGGGCAGCAGATCGCGACCCTGAACTTCTTCGTCACGCCCGACGGCAAGCACCTGGTTACCCAGGACGCGATCCTCGATTTCGGAGCGAAACCGTTCGAGAACAACTACCACGTTCTGCAGGAGAGCGCGAATGGTCCTTCGCTGGGCGCCGCCGGCAAGCAGTTCGAGCTCGTCGAGTTTGCCGATTTCCAGTGCCCGCACTGCAAAGACGCGCAGCCGATTGCAGAAAGGCTGCTGCAGGATTTCCCCCAGGCGCATTTTGTCTTCGAGAACTATCCGCTCGTGAATATCCATCCGGAGGCGTACACGGCGGCCGCCTGGGGAGCTTGCGTGGCGCAGCAGGGCAACAGCGACGCATTTTTCAAATATGCGGAATCGGTCTTTGCCGCGCAGAATGACCTGGCAGGTCAGGGTGCGGCGCAGGCGCTGAGAAATGCGGCCACCGCGGCCGGCGCCGATCCGGACAAGGTTGCGGCCTGCGCCGATTCGCCGGCGGGCAAGAGCGCGGTCGATGCCTCGATGCGGCTGGGACAGGAGCTGAATATCAATGAGACGCCGACGCTTTTCATCGATGGGCGGGCGGTGCCCATGATGGCCGTCTCCTATGAGCAGCTGAAGACCATCATTGGGTACCAGTTTTCGCTCGATAAATAGACTCACAGAAGGGAGGAGCCAATGCCCGTAGAACCTGCTCTGGATCCGGCGCGCACCGCCGTGCTCAGCATGGATATGCAGGCCGGGATCGTCTCCATTTATGCCGGAGACCAGCAGGACGCGTTTACCGCTCGCGCGGCCGGCGTCCTGGGGCGATGCCGGGATCGCGGCGTCACCGTCATCCACGTGCAGGTCGGTTTTCGGCCCGGAATGCCCGAGATCAGCTCACGCAATGCACTCTTCGCCGCCATTCGAACTTCCGAGCGGCACCAGCAGCTCTTCAAGGGAGACGCAGGCAAAATTCATCCCGCGGTCGCGCCCGTGGGCGAAGACGTCGTCATCGTCAAGCACCGCATCAGCGCGTTCACGGGAACGGATCTCGACATGATCCTGCACGCGAAGGAAATCGACACGCTCGTCCTGTTCGGAATCGCGACCAGCGGCGTGGTTCTCTCCACGCTGCTCGATGCCGATTATCGGGCGATCGTGATCAAAGACTGCTGCGCGGATCAGGACGCGGATGTGCACAGCGTTCTTCTGGAGAAGGTTTTTCCGCGCCGCGGTACTGTGGTGACTTCTGCCGAGTTGCTGGAGAGCCTGGCGGGCTGAGGGACTGTGCGCGAAGACTCGCGAGGTCTGGAAACCCAGGGTGCACCCGATCAAAATCTGTCGACAAATCCTGGCTTTCCGATCAGTTTCCGGAGGATACGCGTGCGCCGGCATGTGGAAATCGGTGAGGTTTTCACGCTCAGGAAGCCGGTTCCGGAGCCATTGGGCGGAGTACCCAGAGAGGAAAGCGTCCTTTCAAGGCTGCAGGACATCTAACTGATATCGATGTAGTTAGTTTTTGGGTGCGCCCACACGATTGGGCACTTTCCTCTTGATTTTCATAGAAAATATCCCTATAATCGTAAAGGTTTGTGACTTCCCGGTGATGTCAGTATGCGGGCTCCCGGATTTTCGGTACGTCACTTTCAATAGCAGAGGGTAAAACATACATGGCAAAGCGTCGTGGTAATCCCAACTGGGGCAAGCCGGAGCCGATTGGACCGGTCGTCCCCACCGTGACTTCCTTTGAGCAGGTGGTCAAGGAGTTTAAGCTCACCCCGGATCAGTACATCCGCTCTACTCGTCTGCGCGAGTGGGCTCGCCGCAACCGCAACTCGAAGTACATCCCCGAATCGCTGCTGGAAGCCTGGGGCTTCGAGATCGAATCGACACTCTGATCCGCTCGGTGAAACGAGCAGTATCCAGACGCCGCCTTCGGGCGGCGTCGTTGTTTTTGGGGTGGATGATTCGCCTGGGCTCGCTCCGTGATCTTCTTGGCCGCGCGCACGTCCCCGTGGCATGATGCAGTCCATGGCGACCCGGCCACCGCTTGCGGCGCTGCTTTCCTTCGCGCTGGTTGCATTCACGATTGAATTCGACAACGAGTCGGATCACCGCCTCCCGCACAGGACCACGAAGTACGGCCCGAGCGCTGGGGCGAGCGGCGGACCATGGCTGGTCTCCATGGTGATGTGGTTCAACTGCATGCGCTTCGTCACGGAGGAGGGAATCGCCGCCCGTGAAGTGGAGCGTCTCGCCCGCACCCGCACCAACTGGGACGGTATGCGGCGATGGGGCTACGTCTTCTTCGAGCTGGATCCGGCGGACAAGCGGCCCAAACCGCCGCAGTCGGCTCTGCTGGTCCGCGCGACCGCCAAAGGCCGCATGGCGCAGAAACTATGGGCCGCGTTGATCCCCGCGGTCGAGGAGCGCTGGCGCAAGCGATTCGGCGGGGCCATGATCGACAGCCTGCGCAGCGCCCTGGCGGCCGTGGTGAGCCAGCTCGACGCTAATCTGCCTGACTGTCTCCCCATCCTGAAATTCGGGCTCGTCAACGACGGCCCCAAGGGTCAGAAATCCGCGTCGGTGGGGACCGACGTCTCCTCACTGCCGCTGCCGGCGCTGCTGGCCAAGGTTCTGCTGGCGTTCGCGCTCGAATTTGAGCGGGAGTCCGACGTATCGCTGGCCATTTGCGCCGACGTGCTGCGCGTCGTCGATGAAAAGGGAACTCCGGTCCGCGACCTTCCCATGCTCGGTGGAATTTCGAAGGAAGCGGTCGCCATGGCGCTGTCGTTTCTCACGAAGCGCGGGTTCGCCAGGGTTCAGACCGCCGGCCGCGTGAAGACGTTGCTCCTTACCTCTGCAGGCGTGCAAGCGCACGCGGACTACCTGCGTTTGTTGAAGGCGATCGAGAAGTGCTGGGTCACTCGTTACGGCGCAAAAACAATGCAAGGGCTCAGCGATGTCCTCGAGCGGATTGCAGGAGACGGCACGGCGGAAGGATCACCGCTGTTTCAAGGATTGGAACCGTATCCCGAGGGCTGGCGTGCAAAGGTGCGGAAGCCCGATACGCTTCCGCATTATCCGATGATGCTGCACCGGGGCGGTTACCCCGACGGCAGCTGAATCCAAAAAGGCCCCAGGTTCAGCGGCAGTTCTTATGTCTGATAACAGATATTCTGTTAACTAAGCCCCACGCCCGGCCAAACTAGTCGTCTTTTTCGCCCCAGGCTCCGCTGGCGGCCTGTACTGAGAGCGCGATGCGGTTCCCCACTCCCACCTTGCGCATCAGCCGCGCTACGTAGGACTTCACCGTCTGCTCGCGGATGCTCAGCGCCTGGGCGATCTCGCGATTGGAGCGCGCCAGCACCAGCTGCTGCAACACCTCTTCTTCGCGCTCCGTAAACCGCGGGTTGTGCCGCCGGCGCCGTTGAACCGAGGTATCGAGGGCGCGATCCACGAAGGTCGCCAACACTTGTCTCGGCGCCCAGATCGATCCGCTCAGGATGGCGTAGGCCGCCTGCATCACCTGCACGGGAGAGGCGGTATCCTCCAGCCAGCCTTTGGCCCCGGCGGTGATCGCTTCGAGGATCTTCTCCGGCTCCGAGCCCGAACCGATGACCAGAAGCTTGAGGCCCGGCTGACGCGACCGAAGTCTGGCCAGCAACGCCAGCGAAAACGCCTGCTCCCGGAGCACCACCACCACCAGGTCGAAGGCAGACTCCTTCAGGGCCACCGCCCAGTCGGTCGCAACCACCTGGAAATCCGGATGCCCGGCAAAGATCTCACGCAATCCGGTGATGCGCAGGGGCTCGAAATCGAGAAACCCTACTCGCATAGGCCGCGTGAAGTGAGTGATCGGTTCCATAGAGCTTTACAGTTTAGGCAGAACAATTCCCTGCTGCTTCTGGTACTTGCCTTTTCGGTCGGCGTAGCTGATCTCGCAAACTTCGTCCGACTGGAAAAAGAGAATCTGGCAGAGCCCCTCGTTCGCGTACACTCGCGCCGGCAGCGGCGTCGTATTCGATATTTCCAGAGTCACAAACCCTTCCCATTCAGGCTCGAAGGGGGTGACATTGACGATAATCCCGCACCGCGCGTAGGTGGATTTTCCCACGCAAATGGTCAAAACGTCACGCGGAATCCGAAAATACTCGACTGATCGGGCCAAAGCGAAGCTGTTGGGCGGAACCAGCACCGACTCCGCATGCACCTCGACAAACGACCGTTCGTCGAAGTGTTTCGGGTCGACGATCGCGCTGTTCACGTTGGTGAAGATCCGAAACTCATCGGAAACCCGCAAATCGTAGCCATAGGAGGAAAGTCCGTAGGAGACGACCCCGTCCCGCACCTGCTTCTCGCTGAATGGTTCGATCATGCCCTTCAGGGCGTGTTCCCGGATCCAGCGATCGCTTTTGATTGCCATGAACCCCCTGCTGTTACGCCCCGGAGGGCCTAAATGATCTTCCCGGCGAGCCCAAACGACGGCTCCCAGCCGTATCTGCACAGCCTCTTCGGGAGTCGTCCGTTTCAACCAGGGTAAAAATTGCATCTTACGGGAGGCGCGGCGCATTGACAATGCCATCAAACATTTCTACGATCACCTTGAAGATGGACCGTCCGCCTGAGGGGAGAAAACCTTGATAAAACAGGACATCATTCACCAGGTGATTGAGCGCACCGGCCTGCAGCGCAACAAAGCCGAGGCAGCTGTCGACACCGTGTTCGAGACCCTCAAGCGCGCGCTCGCCGAAGGCCAGCGCATCGAGCTACGTGGCTTTGGCGTCTTTAATGTCCGCCCACGCAAAACGGGCATCGGCCGCAACCCCCGCACCGGCGCCGAGGTCAGCATCGCTCCCGGCAAAGCGGTACGCTTCAAGCCCGGCAAAGAACTCCATCTGCTCGACAAATAAAGTACTGTTGTCACCGGCCTCGCTCGGGGAACTGCTCTCGTCCGGTGTCACCTCCCGCCAGGACCGCCGAGTATGGGTCAGCCTGCTTTTCAAATCCCTCGCCCCTTCCCTGAGAGCGCGCCGCGCATCGTCCCCGTTGGCCCCGCCTCCCATCTGGAGCAGGCTGGCGTTGCTCTTTGTCTTCTCGGCTTGAGCATCTTCACCACGCTCAGCACCGGCGCCGTGCTGATGTACAACTTCCATCGCGGCGCGCCGCCCTTTGCGGTCAACGCCGGCTTTTTTCCCTTCGCGTGGATCGTCCGTCATCCCGAGCTACTCTCCGCTGGCTGGCCGTTCGCGCTCACCCTGCTGGGCATTCTCTCCGCGCACGAGCTCGGCCACTATGCCGCATGCCGCGTCCATGGCGTCCGCTCTTCTCTGCCCTGGGTGTTGCCCGCTCCCACCCTGATCGGAACCTTCGGAGCCTTCATCCGCCTGCGCTCGCGGGTTCCGTCGCGCATCGCTCTTCTCGATATCGGCGTCGCCGGCCCGTTGGCGGGAATGCTGGTTGCCGTGCCCGCGCTGATCAGCGGGCTTCTTCTCTCGCAGCCCATGACCGCGCCTGGCTTTCGGTCTTCCGCCAGCATCAGCGTCGGCGTTCCCCTCGCTCTCTCGGGCATTTACACCATCGTCCGTCTCTTCCATCCCGCGCTGCCGCCGCTCGACGCCTCTTTCAATCCCCATCCCGTTCTGGTCGCCGCGTGGATTGGTCTCTTCATCACCTCAGTCAATCTCATGCCGGCCGGCCAACTCGATGGCGGGCACATTCTCTACGCGGTTTCGCCCCGGCTACATCGGTGGGCGACCAACACGCTCGTCTTCCTCCTGTTTTTCGCTGGGACGATGTTCTGGATCGGCTGGCTGGTCTGGGGATGCTTCCTGCTGCCCAGTCTTCGTCATCCATCCGTGCCGGAAGTTCCCACGCTCTCACGGTCGCGCGTCTGGCTGGCCGTTGTCGGCCTTGTCCTCTTCATCCTGACCTTTACGCTGCAGCCCTTCGCCGGCGGAAGCCTGATGAACTTCCTGCATTAGCTGCGCCGACGAAGCTCCGGCAGCGTCTCAGCTGGGAACCGACCCACCCTGCTCCTGCCATCGCTGAACATTCACGCCCTTCACCAGCAGCCACAACATCAGCACGGCTTCCGCGAGGATGCCCAGCCCCATAATCCCCATGGACAGAGGCGTCGGCAGCGAAGGGAGCAGAAAGACCAGCCAGCCCACTCCCGCAATGGCCATCAGTACACCCAGAATTCGTGGCAGGAAAGTCGACCTCAGGATGAGGTAGCCGATCAGGAGGCAGTAGATCGCAAAAAACAGCAGCGGGTTAACGTAGCGCGAAGCGATATGAAAGAGACCGAGAGTCGCAACGACGCATCCGATGAGGCTCAGCACCGCTGCGAGCATGGAGAGGATCCGATTCACTGGCCTGAACAAGTAATACAACAGCACCGCCAAAGCGGCGTAAATCCCCATCGAGAGGACGGTGACTGCCTTGCCATAAACAGGAAGGTGGCGGCCAATGAGCGCGCCCGATATTGCCGTCAGGAAATACAACAAATAAACGGCGCCGGTAATCCTGGCCCTCGGATTGGACGATGTCACCGCATCTCGCTCCATCATTTCAGCTGGCCGTAGTCGGCCTTGTCCTCTTCATCCTGACCTTTACGCTCCAGCCCTTCGTTGGGAGAAGCCTGATGAACTTCCTGCATTAGCGGCTCCTGCGCGTCGTGGGCGTTTGCCTGCGTCACTCCCGAGTCACGTTCACAATGACGCAGTTGATGGCAGTGGTTCCGGGAGAAAGAGCCCCAACCCGCACGCGCGTGAAGTTATCCACGGCGTTCGGCGCTAATGGGCCTTTCAGGGTCACGTCATTCTTCGTCACCAGGTTGCCGCCCGAGTCGGTCTGATCGCACTCGGCTGTGGCCGAAGCGAGCGTGAACGCTGAGTTGTTGGTCCAGGCGCCGGTGATCATGACCGTCCCACCTTCGTTCTGCCACTGCACACTGAGCCACTGTTGCGCCGCCAGGCCCGAAGGCGTGTTGCTGGCCGCGCCAGGTATCGGCTGTGTTCCCGTCGGACTCGCACGGCCGTGCAATCGGTTGTAGAAGTAAGCGCCCGCCAGAACAACGATCGCCACCGCTGCGACGACTCTCGTGGTCCCCTTCTTCTGACGCAACGGCGCAGTCGGAGGCGGTGCCGTTGCACCCGGCGGATACGCTGCCGGCTGCGACGGAACTCCGCTGGGGTTAGCAGACTGACCAGCAGATTGGCCGGCGGTCGCCGCTGCCGCTCCGGAAACATCGCTTCCACACTGAGCGCAGAAGCGCTCCTCGCCCACGATCGGGTTGCCGCATTTCGGGCAGAATGCCATCCGGCGCTCCCCTGCTATTCCTTCTCCGTCAGCTGGTCGGCGTGACGTGGGCGATTTTGCAGGCCAGCTTGGTCATGCCATTCGCCACTGCCCCCATCTGCACGTTGCTGTAGCTGCTCCACGTATTCGCTGGAGTAGGCCCGTTCAGCGTCACTCTGAATTGAGACAGGTCCGTCCCGTTGGCGTCGTACTGATCGCATTCCATCACTGCCGTAGCCAGATTGACGGTCGAGGAGTTGGTCCATTTCGCGGTTACCATGATGAACCCACCGGTTGCTTGCCACTGAGCGTCGAGCTGCTGCTGCTGCACCAGCGCTGCGTTGCCGCTATTCCCTCCCGCAGGCGGCGGAGGATTGGTCGGCGCTCCCGGCTGAGTGGCCGGAGGCGTGGTCGTCACCGGTGGAGTCGTGGTGGTGTGCGACTTGTTATAGAAGTAGTACCCAATCGCGGCGGCGATCAGGACAATGATCACCGTTCCCAGCATTCCATTCTTGTTCTGGGCGGCTGCGCCGGTTTGCGGAGGCACATAGGCCACAGGAATCGGCGTCGGTCCCCCCTGAGGATAGACAACGGGCGCGCTCGCCGCTGGGTGCATCGGCGGAGGAGGTGCGGCTGCTGCGAACGAGCCGCTCGGCGCCGCTGCCGGCGGCGGCGCGGGTGAGGCGCTCGGCGTCGATCCGGAGGTAGGCTTGGCGGAGACATCGGCTCCGCATTGCGCGCAAAAGCGCTCCGCGCCCTTCAGTTGGTTGCCACAGTTATTGCAGAATGCCATAGCCGATCCGTCTCCTCAGAAAACCGATAAAGTACTCCCGCTGCGACTGTACTACGAAACCGCGAAGCTGCCCGGCGGCTGCATCGAAGCCTCGACGGTCTGCAGCGTGTGCTGCAGATGACTCCTTTGTTCATCCTGCACCTGGCGCAGGCCCTGCTGTACGAGACCGAAAACCACATACCAGGAAACCAGTCCCGTAATGATGTCGTTCCCAAGAAACGGCAGCTGCATGAAGGCCGGAGCGTCCCAGATGGCGTGCATCGACACCGGGATCAGGAACGCTTTAAGAAAGCGCGCGTCAAGAAACATGGAGAGGTTTGCAGGCTTATCCTGCTTCACGCGCCAGAACGCGCCCGCCGCGATTGCCGTCCACGCCACGTGCCCCAGCGGAGCCAGAATGCCGCGCAGCCGCAGGATCTGCAGCATCGCTACGATGCCCGCGTGCGTTGCCACCGGGATGGTCTGTCCCTGTTCGAGGCCCTGAAGCAAGCCGGGCAGCAGCGCCGAGTTGAGCGCGTAACCTGCCGTCTCAAAACACGCGAACCCCGCACCCACCGTCGCTCCAAACAGGATCCCGTTCAGGATGTATTTGTACCGGGTGCTGCGCATCACGATGACCACCGTCGCCAGCTTGGCGACCTCCTCGACGATGCCCGCTTCCCACGTTCCCAGCTGGAAAATCGGCAGGGTGTAGCCCAGCAGAGCCACGCCCAGAGAAACCACTGCCCCAAACACAAACAGCTTCGCCACCATATGCAGGGAAACATTGCGCGGCGTGTTCAGCTCGAAGAAAAGCACCAGCGTCGCCAGGGGAAACGCGAACGAGCCGAGAATCATCACCGCGGGAATCATGTTTCCAGCGTCGGACAGATGCAGGAGCATGAATGTGCAGATCAGGTACGCGACGATCATGGTGGCCAGCACGCGGAAGAAAAGCCATGGCTTCGGCCAACCCGTTTCCACCACATCGATCGCGGGCGTCGTCTTCGAGCTGCCGACCAGCATGTAGTCTTCCACCTGCTCCGCGCTGCGCTTCTTGAACACATCGGAGAACATCTGCCCCAGGCTGAATCCCTCGAGCTGTTCCGTAGAGGCCAGGCTTTGGATTTTCGCCTGCAGGCTATGCAGGATATTCAGCTGCTGAGCCGTGTGGTGCGCCGGCTGCTGCACCACGTAATAAACCGGCTGCGGGGCGCCCTGATAGACGGGCTGCGGCACGCCGGAATAAGCAGGCGGTACGCCCTGTATCGCTGGTTGCGCGACGGGCACTGCCGAGCCGGGCTGAACATCCTGTACGCCGCTCGCAGCCCGATAAACGGGGGCTCCGCAGCTCCTGCAAAACTTATCTTCCGGGGGGATTGCCGATCCACACTGGACGCAGTACACCTGGGTTCTCCACTTCTTCTTAAGCTGGGGGGATTGGTATAGCAACGTAGCATGGGTGTGTTTTCGAAGTAAAGAAGAGATTGCGGCTTCCGGGAGGGCCGGAACCTGCCCTTTCGCGGCTGCGTAGTTACGCCAGGAACCCCCCAGGATTACTTCGTGAACGCACCTCCAGCTGCTCCACCCGGCGCCGCAAAACCTTCCCAACCCTGGTTCGTTTCCGGCCCTGCGATCGTCGCGGGAATCGCGATCCTGAGGTTCGCGCTCGAGCTCCACGCAGGAGCCTCTCGCCCGAAGAGCGCGCCCGAACCGCCATCTTCGCCAATGACTGGGGCGTAGCGTCAGCAGTCGACTACTTCGGCCCGAAGTACGGCCTGCCCCGCGCCATCAGCAACCACAATTCCTACTGGTTCTGGGGACCGCGCGACTGCGACGGCGGCACGGTCATCGTGCTGGGCAGCAACGGCGAAGGCGACCGCAAGTTCTTCTCGAGCGTCATCGCCGCCGGCCAGGTCGACAATCCGTGGTCACGCGAAGACGAGCACTTCACCATCTGGCTCTGCCGCGGATTGAAGTGGGATTTTCGCGCCGTCTGGCCAAGAATCAAAGGCTGGGGATGAACGCAAACGCCACAAGGGATTTGACCGCTGTAACCTGAGTAGCATGTATGATCCCCCGCAACCCGGCGAGATTGTCAGGGAGGATTGTCTCAAGGCCCTCAATCTCACGGTGACCGAAGCGGCGAAAGGCCTGGGGGTTACTCGCAAGACTCTCTCGTCGATTCTTAACGGCCACTCCGGCATTACGGCGGAAATGGCGCTGCGGCTGTCCAAAGCGTTCGGGAGTACGCCGGAGCACTGGCTGCAGATGCAGCTTGCCTATGATCTATGGCAAGCAAAGCGACGCACAAAAAAGCTGCACGTCAAGCGGTTCTTCGCTGCGGCGGCAGGCTAGCGAACACTACCAATTAAGGATGGGGATGCAGGAACAGGGGACGAGCCTAATCCAGCTTCTCCGGCTGAATGGCGATATTCTTCTCGCCCGCCGCCTTCTTCTCCCAGTATTTCCTCACCCACGCCTCAAACGTCTTCCCCGCAGCGTTGTCGCGTCCGGTAAATGCCAGCGCGGCAATGTCGGAATAGGGGATCGTTAGCTTCGTCCGCTCCTCGGAGGGCATCACGCGCACTGCCGAATCCTGCAAGCTAGCTCCAGTGCGCCGATCGAAGACATACCCGTGCACCACGCGCCCATCCTTCAGCGTCAGCGTCACGTCCCCGCGATAATCGAAGGCCTTCTCCAGCGCCTGACGAACCTCATTCTCGCCTGCCAGCGACGGAATCCACCCCTCGAGCTGCTCGCGCTGGCGGCCTTCCATCACCTCAACGCTGTTCGGGTCCACGGTCGGCTGACTCATACGCGAGTTCCCTCTTCCACCGTGACATGCGTCTCAATCTGGGCGTTAATCTGCACCAGCGGATTGAAGCTGTGCACCGGCTTCACCGGCTCGTTCAACAAATCCAGCGCGCCCTTGTCCGGATACAGATTCATCATTGCCTTCGCGGTCTGCCACAAGCCCTTCAGCGACCCGAAGGTGTAGTTCACAGCCGAGCCTTCATACCCCGAGTGCACCATGCAGTTCGCGCACTTCGGATTGCCGCTCTCGGTCCCGTAGTGCGACCAATCCGTCGAATCGATCAGTTCCTGGAACGTATCCGCGTAACCGTCCTGCAGCAGGTAGCAGGGCTTTTGCCAGCCGAAGATGCTGAACGTCGGCATCGCCCACGCCGTGCACTTGAAATCCCGCTTGCCCATGATGAATTCGAGGTAGAGATAATTCGCGTTGAACTTCCAGCTCTTCTTCCGGTTCGAAAGGATCGCGCGGAACAGCCGCCGCGAACGCGCTCGCCCCAGGAAGTGCTTCTGATCGGGCGCCTTTTCGTACGTGTATCCCGGCGCGACCATCATCGCCTCGACGCCCACCGTCATCAGATCGTCAAAGTGCCCGCGCACCGAGTTGGGATCGGCGCCGTCGAACAGCGTCGTGTTCGTCGTCACGCGGAATCCCCCAGCAACCGCGGCCTTGATTCCTTCCATCGCGATGTCGTATCCGCCCTCGCGGCACACCGAGAAGTCGTGGTGCTCGCGTTGCCCATCGAGGTGAACCGAAAACGACAAAAACTTGCTCGGCTTGAACAAATGAAGCTTTTCTTTCAGAAGCAGTGCGTTCGTGCACAAATAAACGTACTTCTTCCGCGCTACCAACCCCTCCACGATCTTGTCGATCTGCGGATGCAGCAGCGGCTCTCCGCCTGGAATCGAGACCATCGGCGTGCCCGACTCTTCGACGGCGCGGAAGCACTCCTCCGGCGTCAGTTCCTGCTTCAAAATGTGCGGCGGGTACTGAATCTTGCCGCAGCCGGCACACGCCAGATTGCAGCGGAACAGCGGCTCCAGCATGGTGACCAGCGGAAAGCGCTTTCGTCCCTTCAGCTTCTGCGTCAGAACGTACGTGGCAACCGTCCACGCCTGCGATACAGGTACCGCCATCAGGAATCCTTCCTCCGTTTAAAAACTCTTGTCATCCCGACCGGAGCACGCCGTTTTCGGCGTGCGCAGCGGAGGGACCTGCTTCTATTTCGCGTCCCCAGCTGCCATGGCCCGCTTGTAATTCGTCAGCGCCAGTAACGGAAAATAATCCCGATACAGTGGATACGCCAGGTAAAACACCCGCGGGAATCCCGTCCCCGTGTAAATCGCCTGGCGCGTCTTGCCCTGGCCGAGACTCTCGTCCCACGTGCCGTCCCCCTGCTGCCTTGCCAACAGCCATTTGATGCCCTTCGCTACCGAGTCGCTCCGCGTATCGCCCGCCGCCAGCAGTCCCAGAATCCCCCACGCCGTCTGCGAAGGTGTGCTTACGCCCACTCCGCGCGTCACAGGATCGTCATAGCTGCCGCAGCTCTCGCCCCATCCGCCATCGGCGTTCTGCACCATGCGAATCCACTCCGCCGCCTGCTGGATTTCCGGCTCGTGATTCCAGACCCCAATCGCTTCGAGTCCCCGCAGCACCAGAAACGTCCCGTACAGATAATTCACGCCCCAGCGGCCGAACCAGCTCCCATCGGCTTCCTGTTCCGCGTAGATGAACTTGATCGCCTTCTCCACGCGCCGGTCTTTGCGCGTGTAGCCGTACGTCGCCAGCATCTCGAGGATGCGTCCCGTGATGTCCACCGCCGGCGGATCGAGCATCGCGTTGTGGTCGGCGAACGGGATGTGCTGGAAGATCAACCGCGTGTTGTCCTTGTCGAAGCTAGCCCACCCGCCATTCCGGCACTGCATCGAGAAGACCCACTCAATCGCCCGCTGGCACACGTCGTACTGGTACCGCTCCCGCGGATTGTCGACCCTATTCAGCGCCAGCAAAACCTGCCCGGTATCATCCACATCCGGGTAAAACTCATTGTTGAACTCGAAGTACCATCCGCCCGGCTGCGCATGCCGACTCTTCACCGCCCAGTCGCCCTTGTGCCGGACCTCTTTTGACAGCATCCAGTCGACCGCCTGCAGCAGCCGCGGATCCCTGCGGTCCACTCCCGCCTCGCCCAGCGCGTATACCGCCTGGGCCGTATCCCACACCGGCGACATGCACGGCTGCATGCGGAACGTCGGCTCCGGATAATCCTTCGTCCCCTGCGGCTCGTCGATCCCCAGCTTCTCGAACTCATCCATCGCGCGAATGACCTGCGGATCGTCCAGCGAATATCCCAGGCACCGCAGCGCAATGATCGAGTTCAGGATCGCCGGATAAATCGCGCCCAGCCCATCGGACATTTCCAGCCGCTCCAGCATCCACTTCTGCGCCTTCTTCAGCGCCATCGACCGCAGGGGCCGAATATGAATGCGCTCGAACCAGTGGGTCAGGCGGTCGATGAAGATGAAGAAATTCCGCCAGCTGACGACGTGCTCGCGATCCCACTTCAGGCGAAGATCGGCATGCTCCCGTCCGCCCACGAACAACTCGCTGATCCCATGCTCCGGCGGAATCTTCTTGTAGGGCTTTTTGGCATAAGCAATCGACAACGGCACCAGGATCGCGCGCGACCACGACGAAATCTCGTAGATGTTGAACCAGAACCAGTTCGGAAAGAGCACGATCTCCGGCGGGATCGCCGGCACTGAGTTGTACTCGTACTGCCCCAGCGAGCACAGATAGATCTTCGTAAACGTGTTGCACGCGGTCACGCCGCCGTGCGCCAGAATCCACTCCCGCGTCTCGGTCAGAATCGGATCGTCCGCGGACCACCCCATCAGCTTGCACGCGAAATAGCACTTCACCGACAGGCTGATGTTGCCCGGTCCGCCCGGATAGAGCGACCAGCTGCCATCCTCGTTTCGATAACGCAGAATCTCAGCGAGCGCCCGCTGCATCTTCCCCGCATCGCCCGTTCCCAGCAGCACATGCAGAAAGATGTAATCGGCCTCCAGCATCGAGTCGCCTTCGAGCTCCCCGCTCCAGTAGCCTTCCGGATGCTGGTCGGCAAGGATCGAATCCCGCGAGCGCTCGATCGACCGCGCAACGTCTTCCAGAGCGGCGTCGATCCGCCCAAACTTCACGACTTGTGCCGGGGGGCTACTCGCAGGCTCGTCGACCGCAAAAGGGCCTTCAGACGTAAGTCTCGGACGCGCTTTTTGAAGAGGTGTGGTCATAGTATTCGAGAAAAACACTTCATACTACGATGCGATGCCCGCACCAGTTCGTTAGACTCCTGCAGGGGTTGCCGGGGCCCCCGACGCACCCGGGTTTGGTGTGGCGGGGTGACTTGTCGAAGGAGCCGATTGGATGGCCTGCACAATCTCCGGAGGAAGCCCAAACCGGACGTTTTCCGGCATGACCTCAACCTCCTCAACGGTTCCGAAACCGCTGCTCTTCAGATAATCGATCACGCCTTCGACCAGAATCTCCGGCGCCGACGCGCCCGCCGTGACGGCGACGTTGTTCACGCCTTTGAGCCATGCGGGATTGATGGCCTCCGCGTTGTCGATCAGGTAGCCCTGCGTGCCCAGGTTGCATGAAACCTCGACCAGCCGGTTGGAATTCGAGCTGTTGTTCGATCCCACCACCAGCACCAGATCCGCGCTGTGCGCCACGTTCTTCACCGCCACCTGCCGATTCTCCGTGGCGTAGCAAATGTCCTGCGAATGCGGCCCCACAATTTTCGGAAACTTGATCTTCAGCGCCTGAATGATGTCGTGCGACTCATCCAGCGACAGCGTGGTCTGGGTCAGATACGCTACGTGCTCCGGATCCGGCACCTCCAGCGTCTGCACTTCCTGCACGCTCGATACGACTTGTGTCACATCGGGCGCCTCGCCCAGCGTGCCCTCAATCTCGTCGTGGTCCCGGTGCCCGATCAGCACCAGCGAATACCCCTGCCGCGCGAACTTGACCGCCTCCACGTGGACCTTGGTCACCAGCGGGCAGGT
>PKVY01000131.1:41385-44479 GCA_003131625.1 Acidobacterium sp.
ATCGCGCCCTTCTCCGCCAGCTCATTCACCACAAAGCGGTTATGGACGATTTCCTTGCGAACATAGATGGGCGCACCAAACGTCTCCAGCGCAATCCGGACAATGTCGATCGCCCGCACCACACCCGCGCAGAAACCGCGCGGTTTCAACAGCAGAACGCGCTTTTCCCCGGGTCCGGATGCCTTCCGCTGGGGCGCTACTGGGGTCTCCGTCGTGGTAGTACTCACGTTCTCTATTATACCGTGAACCCGCCATCCCCGATCCGGTCGAGCCTTTCAGGAACTCCGCTCGACACTCCGCCACGCGGGCTTCATTCTTCTATGCGGAGCGGCTCGAGCCGCTCATCTTCCTCTGAATAGAACCGCTCGCCCTGTTCGCAGTAGAAGAACTTCAGATGCTCCGCGCCCCCAGGCTCCAGTTTTGAGCGCTCATTAAGCCAGTCTCGGATTCTCGGAAGTGCGGACGACAGGACCAGCTCGTGCACTTTGTGGCGCAGCGCGCGAGGAACTGGCCCGACGATAATCTCCCATCGGTTGAACAGCGGAATCTCCTCCAGAGGGTCGGAGTTCAATCGCAACGGATTTGCGACGTAGCTGACGCCAATCACGCGGTAAATTCCTGCCCTGCGCCTTTCTTCCTCTCGAAAGCCTTCGCGAAAATGCAGCACCATTTCGGTCAGTTGGGTCGCTGGCGCCAAGGCTCGGGAAATCTCTTCAGCACCGACAGGCCAGGACAGGGTATGAGCGATCTTCGACTTCGATCGAGTAGGAATGATGTGCGTCGCATTGCGTTTTCTCGACTGTTCGAGTTCTGCCATGACGACAGATGCCCCAATGCATCTTGCTGATAGCTTAAACTCCAAGCGGGACCTCTGAGACCGCGCATGGCCATCCTCCTGAATGCCCACGAAGCCCGCGTGCTGGGCGCGCTGATCGAAAAGGAAGCGACCACCCCGGAGTACTACCCGCTCTCCCTCAACGCGCTGGTCAACGCCTGCAACCAAAAGAACAACCGCGAGCCCGTCCTGCAGCTGGACGAGAACGAAGTCCGCCAGGCCCTGCATCGCCTCGAAGACCACCAGCTCGTCGCTGCTGTGCACGACAGCCGCGTCCCAAAATACGAGCACCGCCTTCAGGAAGTCTTCAATTTCACCCGCGGCGAGACCGCGGTCCTCTGTGTGCTCCTTCTCCGCGGACCCCAAACCCCGGGCGAGTTGCGCGGCCGCACCGAGCGCATGCATCGCTTC
Source organism: Acidobacterium sp. (assembly GCA_003131625.1). Taxonomy (GTDB): domain Bacteria; phylum Acidobacteriota; class Terriglobia; order Terriglobales; family Acidobacteriaceae; genus Palsa-343. Next base: position 42,632 of record PKVY01000131.1, read on the forward strand.
GAAGAACTCGACGACGTCCTTTCCGTCCTCGACAAGCTGGCGCAGCGCGAGCCTCCGCTGGTCGCGGCTCTTCCCCGTCAGCCAGGCTCCCGCGAGATTCGCTACTCCCACCTGCTCTCCGGCCAGCCTGATCTCTCCGCAATCTCCGCACCCGAAGCAGCAAGCTCATCCCACTCCTCCGACAACGACCGCCTCGCTCAACTCGAAGCCGAAGTCGCCACCCTGCGCGAGGAAGTTGCCAATCTCAAAGAGCAGCTGGTCGCCCTGGGATCCCGAGACTCCTGAGCTGCCGGAACTCCTGATGTCGTTACCTGTCACCTGTAACCTGCAACCTGGAACCCTGCATTTGTGACTCCCATCACATCCCACCCCCCACCACCCCTGCCAACCTATCCCCATGGACATCCGCCAGGCCATGACCACACTCGACTACGACCGCGCGCCTTTCCTCGCCATCTGGGAAACCACGCAAGCCTGCGACCTCACCTGTAAGCACTGCCGCGCCTCCGCGCAGCCCCTGGCCCACCCCAGCCAGCTCACCACCGACGAGGCCACCAACCTCATCGACCAGATCGCCGACCTTCAGGTTCCGCTCTTCGTCTTCACCGGCGGCGATCCGCTCAAGCGCCCTGACATCTTCCAGCTCATCCGGCACGCCGCCGGCAAAGGCGTCCATGCCGCGCTCACTCCAAGTGGAACCCCGCTCCTCACCCGCGACGCCATCTTTCGCATGAAGGACTCAGGCCTCTCGCGCCTCGCTGTGAGCCTCGACGGCTCCATCCCCGCCATTCACGACTCCATCCGCGGCATCCCCGGTACGTGGGAGCGCACCGTCCAGGCCATTCAGTGGGCCAACGAAGCGCAGCTCCCCATCCAGGTCCACACCGTCGTCAGCCGCCTCAACATCGCCGACCTCGACCGCCTCGCCCTCCTCCTCACCCAAAAGCAAATCGTCATGTGGAGCTTCTTCTTCCTCGTGCCCGTCGGTCGCGGCAAAACCGACGACCTCCTCACCGGCCAGGAGTTCGAAGACGTGTTCGCAAAAATGTGGGACCTCACCAAGCGCGTCCCCTTCGCCATCAAGACTACTGAAGCCATGCACTACCGCCGCTACCTCATCCAGCAGCGCATGAAGGAGAACCGCCCCACCACCGGCGTTCACGACGACGCTGGCGCTCGCCCCACGTCCCACCCCGGCTGGACCGTCACCTCCGGTCATCCTGGCCAGGGCTCCGAAGCGAAAGCCGTCGGCTGGGCCACCAAGCGCGTCAACGACGGACGCGGCTTCGTCTTCATCTCCCACATCGGCAAGGTCTTCCCCAGCGGATTCCTCCCCATCGAAGGCGGCGACCTGCACACCGACACGCTCGCGCACATCTATCAGGAATCGCCCATCTTCCTGAAGCTCCGCGACTCCAGCCTGCTCCACGGCAAATGCGGCGCCTGCGAATTCCGCAACATCTGCGGCGGATCCCGCGCCCGCGCCTACGCCGTCACCGGCGACGTCCTCGCCGAGGAGCCCTGCTGCATCTATCAGCCGCGCGGCTACCACCCCGACCCGAATCAGAAGGATTCTTCCCCAATCTGCGACGCTCATGATCTGATTCAGTTAGAGGTCGCGCATTCCTGAGGGGTGACACGTCCGACAGCGTGGACAAAGTTTGGCTTTGTATGAGGGCACGACTGTAAGGGCTACAGAAGAGTCCAGGCTTTGTGTCAGGGCACGACTTTAGTCGTGCCGTAAGGGTCGCTTTTTTTAGAAACGGGCTTTAGCCCCTGCGTCTTTTGCAGTTCGCAAACAAACCGAGATGACCAGGACACCAAAAATCGCCATCATCGGCGGAGGCA
>PKVY01000131.1:44498-54015 GCA_003131625.1 Acidobacterium sp.
ACTATCTTCTGCTCGAAGCCTCCGACCACCTCGGCGGAAAGATCGTCACCTACGCTGGCGAGGGCTTCCTCATCGAAGGCGGCCCCGACTCCTTCCTCACCGAAAAACCCGCCGCCGCCGCACTCTGCCGCGAACTCGGAATCGCCGATCAGCTTCTCCCCTCCAACGACCGCGAGCGCAAAACCTACATCCTCGTAAAGAACCGCCTCATCCCGCTCCCCGACGGCCTGATGTTCATGGTTCCGACCAGGCTGCTGCCCACCGCCTTCACCCGGCTCTTCTCCTGGTCGACCAAACTCCGCATGGCGCGCGAATATCTTTTCCCACCCGAGCCCGCCATCCAGGATGAATCCGTCGCCGAGATGACCCGCCGCCACTTCGGCCAGGAAACCGTCGACCGCCTCGTCTCCCCGCTGCTTTCCGGCGTTTATGGCGGCGATGCGTCGCAGCTCAGCGTCCGCGCCGTCCTGCCCCGCATGGTCACCATGGAGCAGCAGCACCGCAGCCTCTCCCGCGCCATGCTCGCCGCCCGCAAAACTCCGGCTCCGACCCCGGCAACTCCCAGAACACCCGGCGCTCCCCGTTCCCTCTTCACCACCCTGCGTGGCGGCATGCGGCTGATGACCGACGGTATTGCCGCCCAGCTGCAGCCCGGATCGATGCACCTCAGCTCGCAGGTCCATTCGCTCGCTCGCCCGGCCCACGATCTCCGCCGTGAGCGTTTGCATATCCCGCAGGACGCCGGCTGGCTCGTCGAAACCGCTTTCGGCCAGGAACACTTCGACGGCGTGATCCTCGCGCTCTCCGCCTGGGCCTCCGCCAGCCTCCTGCGCCCCATCAGCGCCCCGCTCGCCGAAGCCCTCGCGGGGGTTCCTTACAGCTCTTCCATCACTGTCACCATGGGATTCAACAGGGCTGACCTCGCCGGCCTTCCCCCTGGCTTCGGTTTTCTCGTTCCCGTGAAAGAAGGCCGCAGCATGCTCGCCTGCACCTTCGTCCACGCCAAGTTCGCCGGCCGCACGCCGCCCGATAAAGGCGTCCTCCGCTGCTTCCTCGGCGGCTCCGGCAACGAGCATCTGCTCGATGAAACCGACGCCCGCCTAACCGACATCGTCCTCAAAGAGCTTTCCGAGATTCTCGGCCTCACAGCAACGCCGAACTTCGTCCGCATCTCCCGTTCGCGCCACGCTATGGCCCAGTACGGCGTCGGCCATCTCGAGCGCATGCAGATTGTCCGTGAGACCGTCGCCACCCTGCCCGGTCTCGCCCTCGCCGGCAACGCCTACCAGGGCATCGGCGTCCCCGACTGCATCCGCACCGGCCAGGAAGCCGCTGAGTCGATCCTGCGCTCCCTCCAGCAGGAAGTACCCGCCGCCGCAGCGACTGCCTGACCATCACTACTTACTGGCCCGGCAGGCTCCGCTCTGTACGCTGAACGCTATCCGCTATACGCTCCCGCTACCGCTCAAACCACACTTCCATCCCAATGGCGTTTGCGTCGATCCGCGTGCTCGCAAACGGAACCTGCCTGAGCATCGCCTCAAATTCCTGCTGCGTGTACGCCCGCTTCAGCAGCATGAAGCGAAACGTCAGCTTCGTGAACAGCGCGCTCATCCACGGCAGCCCCAATCCCTCCACGTACTGGTTGATCTCCCGCATCGAGACGTCACGCCGCAAATCGATCACCACGCCTTTGCGTCCCGGCCGCAGCACCCGCCGCATCTCCCGGAGCGCGCCCACCGGATCGGAAAAGTTCTTGAACGCCGCCCGGCACACCAGAAAATCGAAACTCCCATCCGCAAACGGCATCTGCGACGCGTTGCCGTTCTTGAAATCCACCCGCACCCCAACCTCATCGGCATTGCGCCGCGCAATCTCGACGAACGTCCTGCTGATGTCCAGCCCCGTCACCCGCAGCCGTCCCGTCTTCGCCATCTCGACGGAAAGAAATCCCGGTCCGGGCGCCACTTCGAGCACATCTCCACCCTCCGGAAGCCCTGCCGCGAAGCGCCCCGCCAGCCGCCGGTACTCCTCATAATCTTTGCGCGTGGTCTTCTCGTACCACCGGGCTACCGAGCCCTCCATGCCCATTCCCTTGTATGCTTTTTCCATCGCGATTCCTCCGTCACTACGTTATCTCACTTAACGTGTGTCTTATTCAGTAAGCTTCTTGTATAATAAGCGTACGAACTATGTCAAGCAAACAACATGCCCGTCTCTTCCCTGCCCTCGTCCGCGCGGTCCGCCTCTTCATTGCCGGCTCCAGCCTTTTCAGCCAGCGCGTGTCTGAGAAACTCGGTCTCCACCCCACCGACATGCAGTTTCTCAACCTGCTCGAACTGCTCGGCCCTATGACCCCCGGCTTCCTCGCCCAGTGCAGCGGCCTCTCCTCCGGCGGCGTCACCGTCGTCATCGACCGCCTCGAGCAAGCGGGCTACGTTCGCCGCACGCAGAATCCCTCCGACCGGCGCAGCGTGCTGGTCGGTATCGTCCCCGCGCGGCAGAAGAAGGTCACCGCCAACTACGACTCGGTCCAGAAGCAGTTCGAGCAGGTCCTGACCGGCTTTACCGACCAGGAACTCGAAACCATCCTTAAGTTTTTCTCGACCGCAAATGAAATGCGGCCCCGCGCACTCCAGGGCCGCACCAAATGACGCAAAGCCGATCACAGATTAGGGAAAGAGGCTCACCCGTCTAGTTTCGCAATGCCGGCCAGAACCACCGGCTCCCGGTCGGGGAACTCAGCAATCAGCGAAAGTTTCCCACCCATAGCCTCGATGGAGCGCCGGAGGGTCGAAATGTGCATGTCCGTCCGCCTTTCGATCTCCGAAATCTGCTTTTGCGCAACGCCCAGGGTCCGGGCCATCCGTACCTGCGTCATCGCACGCGCGCGACGCAGCTCCTGCAGCGTCATTTCCTCGGCAATCAATTGTTTTGCACGCCTCTCGATCTTGCGGCGGCGCCCGGCTGGCAAACCCCGGATGAACTCGTTCACATTTCGCGCCATGGCTCTCTATTTTCCTCCCTTTCTGATCCGCTCCAGATGCGCATCGAAGCGCCCGTCAGCCTTGCGAATCAGCTCCCGGTAGAACCGCTTCTGACTTCCCCCTGATTTGTCGCTGGCAACCAGCAGAACCGCTCGGCGCCTGGGATCGAAAGCGAACGCCACGCGCCACGCACCATCGGCCGCATCAAAACGAAGCTCCTTCATATTGGCGTGCCGCGAGCCGCTGAGCGTATCCACCCGTGGACGCCCAGTTGCGGGCCGAAATGCTGCAGCAGACGAGCGCTTGCCAATGTCTCATCCTGCACTTCCCGAGGCAACGCCAGGAACTCCGCCTCGAATTCGTCCGCCAGCAGGACCGTCCATTCCATTTTGTACTATACCTCTGTAAGTATACCCGGTCAAGGGTATATCGCTCCTCGGTGCGAGGACGCCCGCTTCACAACCCCGCGGACCCGGAGCAGGGGCACCTCTACTCCCCCGGATGCACCTTCGGCGCCTCCGTCATCCCCTTCAGAATGTCGTCCAGCCGATCCGGCGTCCCTTCCACCCGCTCCAGATGCGGATAGCGCAGCCCGTCGTGATAATCGAGCCCCAGCACCTTGTAGACCCCGGTATTCACCACGATCAGCGAGATCGGATTCGAGTTCCCTTTCGAGTCGCGGATCGCGTCGCTCAGCAACTGCCCGCTGAACTGGCGCCCGTTGACGGCGACGATCTGCATTCCCGGCCCCAGCTTCGCCTGGTCCGCCGCCGACCCCATCAGCACATCCTCGATGTGCCCATCGCTGCTCACGTTGATCCCGATCGACCACCACTCCTCCGTCATCCCCGTCGTCGTGATCCTCGCCTGCGTAATGTCGTTCGGCTGATCGGTAAACACCAGCTTGTACCCGCCGTTCTCAATCCCGCCCAGCGGTGCATGCGGCGACTTCGACGTGAGCCTCTCCTTCAGAAATCCGGCCCAGTCGTACGCCACCACGTCATTCAGTCCCTTCACCACGTCGTCGAACGTGTACGGAATCACCTTTGGCGGCGTGTTCCCGCCCAGTCCCTCGAAGCTCGCCAGAAAATCATTCAGGCTCTTCTTCTCGTTCGTCAGCTTGCGGATCGTCGTATCCGCATCCAGCCAGACCAGGTCGCCCTCGGAGTAGTAGTCCGTATTCCGCCGCCAGTTGTCCCACGGAGAAGAATCGCCGTAGAGATACAGAATCTGCGCCGCCGTCGCGGTGTCCTGCAAATCGCGCCACGTGCGCCCCGGCAGGTTATCAAGCGCAGCCGCCTTCGTCGCCAGCCTCCCGCGNNCGCCACGTGCGCCCCGGCCGATAATCGAGCCACGCCGCCGTCGCCGCCAGGTAATCGCGATACTGCGCCGCCGTCTCAATGTGGCTCCGCGCCGCCAGCACATTCCCCAGATAATCCGTCAGCCCTTCATAGACCCACAGCAGATTCCCCTTCATCGGATCTTCGTAGTTGCCCGTCGCCAGCCCCGCCGGCCGCCGGTACTTCCCGTTCCACGAGTGCGTGAACTCATGCGGCAGCAGGTCCGCTGACAGCAGCAGATAGTTGTCATCGATGAAGGTCCGCTCCGGCACCCGGTCGTCGCTGGACTGGTGATGCTCCAGCCCAAAATGCGCCACCTGGTCGCTGGCCGTCACCAGAAAGTGATAGCTCTCGTAGTGCCGCGATTGGTACAGCGCCCCCGTCTCCCGCACCAGATTGCTGTAGCCGTTGATCGTCTCCGGCGTCAGCTTCAGATCCTCCGGCCCGTCCGCCGCGATATCCAGAAAATGCTTCGGCGTCACTTCGGGAGCGAGCGGAATCTCCACAAAATACCGCCCCGTCAGCAGCGGCGAGTCGATCAGCTGTTCCAGCGAGACCGTGTTGAAGTGAATCGTATTCTCATGAATGTTGTCCCCGGTTTCACCGGCTTTCGTTAGCGCGGTCCCGAACTGCCATCCCTGCGGCAGAATCACCGACGGTTCCACATATATATCGGCATCGTCCTTGTGCCCCGCCGGATACAGGATCAATTCGTTCCAGCTCAGCATGGCCAGGTTCGCGCTCGTCGATGCCCCGTTGGAAAATCCCGTGGCTCCGGCCGTCGCCAGAAAGTCGTCCTTCACCTCCAGCTCCGTTACGCCCTCCGGCACCGTCAGGTGGATCGCGTACATGTTCACGTCATCGCGCACCCAGCTGAGCTGCTGCCCGTTGGCGGTGATGAACAGCCCTGCCAGGTCGTCGATCGGCCCATCCGGCATGTGCTCGCCGGGAATCCACTTCGCATACAGCAACGTGAGCGGACCCGGGCTCACCGGAATCGTCATGTGCGCGTGGAGGATCTTGCGCGGAGCTTCCGTCAGGTCGACGGTGAGGTGAATTGGATTGGAAGCACTCTGGGCGGGCAAAGAAAGTGCTGCAGCGAACATCAGCCCCACCACGGGGCCTGAACGAAAATGCATATTCCTCCTGATGAAAAGTGCAAACTCCTAGTCTAACCAGGATCGCCGCTACCCAAAATCAACCGATTTGCCTCGCGATCCTTTCGGCGTACACTACCCCGTCCAGAGGTACGCGCCATGATGCACTGGAACTTTGGTCTGGCGTGGATCGCCTTCGCCATCGCGGTCGCGCTGCACGTTGCTGACGAAGCCCGCCACGATTTCCTCGCGACCTACAACCCCAACGCGCTGGCCATCCGTCGCCGCCTGCACATCCCCTTCCCCCCGGTCTTCACTTTTCGCGCGTGGCTCAGCGGCCTCATCGCAGGAGTCTGCCTCCTGCTGCTGCTCTCACCCTTCGCCCTGCACGGCGCTCACTGGATTCGCATCGTCGCGCTGCCCCTCGCCATCCTCGTCGGCATCGGCAACGCCTGCCTCCACATCGGAGGCTCGCTTCTCTACCGCCGCTGGATGGCCGGCATCCTCAGCTCACCGGCCTTATTGATCGCCGGCACGTGGCTACTGAGGAGTTGCGTTCAAACGTAGTGCAGGAACTCCTGTCTATCAGTCCAGTCGAGTTCGCCTTGCTCCGGAATCAACCGGGCAAGTGCCCGCACCAGAGTTCCTATGTCGTCAGAGCGAATTGTCTTTTGCTGGACATAGATGATCCCGGCATGGCTGCGGCCCTGCTCTCTCCACCCTTTAAGAAGTCTCGGAATTGTTCTGCAATCGTAGGTCACCAGGGTGAGCCCCTGCCGCGCCGCCTCTGCCAGGCACTCTGAATCGGGACGCCCCAGAAATGTTCCGCCAATCCATTCGTTCATCGAATAGCCAAGAATGGGCAGATTCAGCCGGCGCAGGCCAAGCGCGATCTCAGGTGAAAGATGTTCGTCCAGAAGCAGACCGATCATAAGGTCTCTGATCCCCGCCTCGATTCATAACCAAATGCGACGAACACTTCAAGAAATAGGCGGAAGGATATGGTTATGAATGCGGCGGCCATTAGAGGACCTGTCAGGACTCGTCTGGAAATGCGCGACAACAGCCGCAGGGAACCCTATTTCGGTTTTCTCAACATCTCCTTTGTTACGCGAAACTCCTGAAGATCGGGTATCAATTTCTTCAAAGCATCGAAGTCCATAGCATCGTTCTCAGCCAGCGCCTCATTAATCTCCTTCGGATACGCCTCGGTGTAGTGCACCGCCGCCAGCACTCTAAACTCAGGCCACTCCAGATGACCCGCTGCCTTCTTCGCATTCCCCTTGTAAGCGCGGACGATCATCATCACTTCCCACACCGCCAGCGAACTGCCCTGGATATACGCCTGTCGGCCCACCGGGCTGTCCCGAAAATCGATCAGCGCAAACTCCGACCGCCGCAGCCCTTCCTCCACCAGCCGCGCGCTCAGATCGCTCGCCGTCCATCCATGCCGCCGCGCCAGACGCTTCAGCCGCGTCCCGCTCTCCACCGGCAGCCGCATACTTACCACCACGGAACGCTTTGCTCGCATAACTTCCCTCGTGTCACGGATGTAAGCATTGTAACTCCATTGGCATCCATTCTCGAAATCCCCATCTCGGAAACCTGCGCGAAGCGCGCCCGCCTGGATGGCCAGTCCCCCCTGTACCCTGCAACCTGTACCCTGTAACCTGCCTTTATGGGCTTCTTCCTCACCTTCGAAGGCCTGGACGGCTCCGGCAAATCGACGCAGCTCCGCAAACTCGCCACGCACCTCGAAGCTCAGGGTCTCGCCGTCACCGTCACCCGCCAGCCGGGAGGCACCCGCATCGGCGACCGCATCCGCGCCCTGCTCCTCGACTCGAAAACCGAGAGCCTCGATCCCATGACCGAGCTCGGACTCATGTTCTCCGCTCGCGCCCAATGCATCGCCGAAGTCATCGCGCCCGCGCTCCACGGCGGCAACATTGTTCTCTGCGATCGCTTCACGGACTCCAGTGAGGCCTATCAGGGCGGTGGCCGCCAGCTCGGCAGCGAAATCGTCCTCCGCATGCACCGGACCATGTGCGGCGGCCTCAATCCCGACCTCACCCTCCTGCTGCTCGCGAATTTCGACCAGTCCCTCTACCGCGCTCGTCGCCGCAACGACCGCACCGCCAGCCCCGAGGGCGACGAAGCCCGCTTCGAGCGCGAGGACGAGCTCTTTCACCGCCGCGTTTACGACAAATACCGCGAGATCGCCGCCCGCGATTCCGCCCGCGTCGTCGTGATTGAAGGCGACCGCCCCATCGACGTCGTTCACCAGCAAATTGCAGCCCTCGTCGACCAGAAACTCCGCTCCGCAGGACTGCTTCCCCACCCCACCGCCACTAGTGTCCGCTAATGGACACTTCTTTCCGCAAACGGCCACTCCGCCCCTCTGGTCTTTCAACAGGTGGGGGTCCAAGTCGCACTAAATACACCCTTTACCAGCGCCCCTCGAATGGCGCGGCACATGCAATTATCCTTATGCAATGGACATCTCTCGGCCCGACATTAAGAAGAAGAAGCTCCGCCGGCAGATCGTCGTGCTGGCCATTGTTGCAGTAGGCGTCACCGCGGCCGCCTGGGCTGTTATGCGTCTCAAGCCCGCCGTGCCCAGCGTCGACGCCAGTACCGTCTGGCCCGAGACCGTCAAGCGCGGCGACTTCACCCGCAACGTCCGCGGCCTTGGCACCCTGGTTCCCCGCGAAGAGAGCATCGAGCTGATCCCCGCGCAGACTGACGCCACTGTGGTCCGCATTCGCATTCTCCCCGGCACCATTGTCAAGCCCGACACCATCCTGATGGATCTCTCCGACCCGCAGCTCGAGCAGCAGCTGGTCAGCCAGAAGCTGGCTCTCGACGGCGCCCTGGCCGACTACAAGAGCCTCCAGGCCACGCTGAATTCCGCCATCATGGATAAGAAGTCCGCAGCGGCGGCGGTGAATTCCCAGTACAGCCAGGCCGAGCTCCAGGCCAACACCGACCAAAAGCTTCTCGGCCTCGGTGTCATCAGTGGCATCCAGGCCAACCTGTCCAAAAACAACGCCGAGCAGCTCACCGCTCAGCACCAGATCAGCATCGAGCAGCTCGACGTCAACCAGAAAGCCATCCAGGTTCAGCTGGATTCGGCTCAAACCAAGGTCGATTCCGCCCGCGCCCTCCTGAACCTCTATCAGAAACAGAAAGATGACCTGCAGGTGAAGGCCGGCATCGCCGGCGTCGTCGCTTCCCTGCCCGTCCCCATGGCGGTCGGCATGCACGTCACCGCCGGCACCTCCGTCGCCGAGGTCATCGATCCCAGACAGCTCAAAGCCTCTCTGCAGATCGCTGAAACCCAGGCCCACGACATCCTCATTGGTCAGGCCGCCGAAATCGACACCCACAACGGCATCGTTCCCGGCCATGTTTCCAGAATTGATCCCTCCGTATTGAACGGAACGCGTACCGTTGACGTAACACTCGATGGGGCGTTGCCGGCAGGAGCCGTTCCGCAACTGAGTGTGGATGGAACCATCGAACTCGCTCATCTGCACGACGTGCTCTATGTGGGGCGTCCGGCTTTCGGCAATGAGAACAGCACCATCAGCCTCTTTCGCTATGACCCCAGCGGCAAAACCGCCACCCGGGTCCAGGTGCAGGTGGGCAAGGCCTCGACCACCGAGATTCAGATCCTCAACGGCCTGAACGAAGGCGATCGCGTGATCCTTTCCGACATGTCACGGTACGACGCAACGGATAAAGTGCGGCTTGAATAGAGATTCCCCCCGGAAGAATCAGGACCAGTAAATTTCATGGAGCAGGAGAGCAGGGATGGAGAATAATCAGGCGCTGATTGAAATCGAAGGCCTCACCAAAGTCTTCTACACCGACGAGATCGAAACCCACGCGCTGTCCGGCGTCCACATGAAGATCGATAAGGGCGAGTACGTCGCTATCTCCGGCCCGTCCGGCTGCGGCAAGTCGACCTTGCTTTCCATCATTGGCCTGCTCGACACCCCCACCGGCGGCAGCTATGTGCTCAACAGCCACTCCGTCGAGAATCTCAACTTCTCTCAGCGGTCGCGCATTCGCAACCAGGAGATCGGCTTCA
>PKVY01000053.1:0-655 GCA_003131625.1 Acidobacterium sp.
CCATAAAGAACTCTTCGCTGGTGTTCGCCGCCCCCTTCAGATAAAAGCCGATGTAGATGACCATCCCGAAGTAAATCGCGATGACCGCAATGTCGACGCCGGACAGGTGAACCAGCGACTGCTTCATCGGCGCCTGGAAAAACGCCCCCAGTGCTGCGGCGGGTACGAGTGCGAGTGACATTCCTGGTCGATCCTCGGTGTGCCAACAAGTGCGGGAATCAGAGCGAGGGAAACTCTGCTTCCGGGTTCAGTTGCCCTGCCCGTAAGTGGCCTTTGCGCCGTGCTTACGGAAATGATGCCGATCCAGCAATGCCTGCGAGATGCCCCCCTGGTCCGGGTTCAGCGTCGCCGTGTAGAACGCCATCCGTGCCACCGCCTCCAGCACCACCGCATGATACGCGGCTTCCATAGCGTCCTTCCCCCAGGCAAAAGGCGCGTGTCCGGCCACCAGCACCCCAGGCACAGCAACGGGATCGAGGTTGCGGAATCGCCGCACGATGGCTTTGCCTGTGTTGAGCACGTAATCGCCGCCAACTTCTTCCGCGGTTAGTTCCTCGGTCAGCGGCACCGGCCCGTAAAAATAATCCGCATGCGTGGTCCCGTACGCGGGAATCTCGCGCCCCGCCTGGGCCCAGGCCGTCGCGAATTCGGAATG
>PKVY01000053.1:660-33184 GCA_003131625.1 Acidobacterium sp.
GATCGATGCCGCTGGCGTTGCCAAAGGTGTACAGCACTAATCCCCGGCGGACCAGCTCGAGGTTGGCTTCGAAAACCTGCGACTTGAGGGCGTCCAGCATCGATGGTCACGGCTCCGCAGCCGCGCCTGCAGGCGCAGCATGGGAAGCAAGCGCACATTCTACCAGCGCCGTTTGTTTCCGGGAAATCGTTTACTGGAAACCGCGCTCTTCCTCGCTCAGCCGCGCTTCACTTCGCCACCGTGAGCTCAATCGGCGTGCCCGCATCCACGCGCGACCCTGCCGGCGGATTCTGCGCAATCACCGTTCCCGGGGGAAACATTTGCGGCGGGTTCGCAGGGACTGCTCCCGCAACAACCGGCGTCCCAATGTGCATGTCCTGCTCTTTTACCGGCGCCAGGCGCAGGCCCATCCGCGTGAGCGTGAGCGCCGCCGAAGTGAATACCTGACCCTCCAGATTCGGCAGCACCAGCCCGCCCGCTGGCTGCGATCCGCTATCCTCCGAAGCCACCAGCAGATTCATCACCGGGCTTTCAACCCCCGACGCATTCGGCTCCGGACTTTGCGCGATCACCGCGCCCGGCTGCGCGCCCGGCCACGGCATCTCCGCCACCGTGCCCGTCTGGAATCCGGCGCGCCGAATCTCGATCGTCGCAAAACGCTGATCCCTGCCCTTCACATCCGGAATCGCCAGCTTCTGGGGTCCGAGGCTCTCCGTCAGCCACACCCGCCAACCGCGCCGCACAATGGCCCCCGCCGCCGGCGACTGATTCGCGACCCGCCCCGCAGGCACATCCGCCGAATAGAGCCGATTCTCCACCTGCATCGTCAGTCCCCGCGAAGCCGCCCGCTGCCCCGCATCGGCAACGCTCATCCCTTTCAGATCGGGAATTGAGACTTCCCCTCCGTGAATCGCGAAGTGCATGGTCACCAGCGCCGACGTCATCGCCACTACCGTCAGCAGCAAAATCACCAGCACGAAGCGGAAGAATCCGATCATGATTCGTATTCGATCGAGTACTCGATTTTGGCCGACTTCTCCAGCATCCTGGAAACCGAGCAGTACTTGTTCTTCGACAGCGCGACCGCGTCCTCAGCCGCTTTCTGCGAGACCTTGCCACGAATCCTGTACGTAAGATGAATGTGCGTGAACACCCGCGGAGGCTCCGCTGCCTGTTCCGCCTTCGCCGTCACCGTCAGCCCGCTCAGAGCCTCGCGTTTCTTCTCCAGAATACTCACGACGTCCACCGACGTGCAGCCGCACAGCGCCGTCAGCACGGCTTCCATCGGGCTCAGCCCTTTAGCGTGCTCCGGCGTCGCATCGAAATGAACGACGTGCCCACTCTCCGACTTCCCGTCGAATAGCATTCCCTGCTTCCACTCTGCACTGGCGATCACCTGTTTCTCCTCATTGCCGATGCTGATTGTCCGATGCTGGTTCCGGATGGATCAGCACCCGATCCACCTCCGGACAATCCAGCTTAAAACGATTCTCCAGCTCCGTAATCGATTCATGCACGCGCCGCATCTCCATCGCGTCCGGCAGCGTGCAGTGGCAGGTTACGTGCAGCCGCTCCCCCACGCGATCCACGCTGATCTCGTGGATGTCTACGACGCCCGGCACATTCGCCGCGGCATCGCGCAAACGCTCCTCGATCCGCCGATCCTGCTCGATGCGCACCGGCGCTTCAATCGTCGCCGGTTCGCTTTCGATATGCGTCAGCACCGAACCCACCTGCGGTAACTCGCGGCGAATCTGCTGCTCCAGCCCATACACAAAACGATGCGCCTCCAGCAGCGGCATCGTCTCCTTCACTTCGATGTGCTGCTCCACATGCAGCCCGTCGGTGAAGGACTCAATGCTCACATCGTGCAGCAATACGTTGTTGCGTGCGGCCACCGCCCGCACCTTGTCAAAGAGACTCTCTGCGACAGTCGATCGCGGCACGGTGTGAATCACCACGTCGGCGTCCGGCAGCACGCGTTGTACCGCCGCCGTCGCCTCGCGCACCAGCTCCTCCGTCCGCTGGAACGTCAGCTGCCGCGGCAGCGACAGCGTCACATCGGCGAAATACGCGCTGCCCGAGCGCCGCACCCGCGCCTGATCGATGCTCAGCACGCCATGCGTTCGCCGCACCTCTTCGAGCATCTTCGTGTGCAGTTCCGGCGAAACCGCGTCGGTGAGCGCGCCCACCGCCCGCCACGCCAGCCTCCAGCCCAGGATCAGAATCATGGCCGAAACCACCAGCGCCGCGGCAGGATCGGCGTAGCGCAGCCACGCCACGCGCTCCACCGTGCCCAGCCATGAAGCGCACAGGCCGACGATCACGGCCACGCTCGTCCATATGTCGGACGCGAAGTGCAGCGCATCCGCCTCCAGCGCCTCGCTCCTGTAACGGCGCGCGACTTTGCTCAGCCGCCGCGAGCGCCACAGGTCCACAACGATGGAGCCACCCATCACCAGGAACGGCCATATCGAATACCGTAGGGCGACAGGATGAAAGAGGATGCGGCTGATCGCTTCGCCCGCAATCCACACCGCCGACGCCGCCATCAGCCCCGTTTCCACGAACGCGGAAATGTTCTCGACCTTGGCGTGGCCGTAAGGATGGTCCCAGTCCGCCGGCCGGTCCGACACCCGCACCGAAAGGAACGTCAGCATCGCGCCGATCAGGTCGAGTGCCGAATGCGCCGCATCCGACAGAACCCCCAGGCTGCCTGTCAGAAGGCCAACCGTCGCCTTGAGCGCGGTCATCGCCAGAGCCGACGCGACCGACACCAGTGTCACGGATCGCTTCTCCGCCCTGGCCTGTGACGATCCCGGAATGGTCGCGCTCGACATCCTCAGTTCCAGCCTACCGCTTTTCCGGCCGCGCCCCCGTCGCTTCCGCAGGGCGCCAACCCTGGCTGAAAACCCCGCAAAATGCGCCCCTCCGCGCCCTCCGCGCCCTCTGTGTCCTCTGTGNNCCAGGTTCACCCCACAGCAAGCAGCGTAAGCTCACACCGTTTGCTGCCCGTACAACTGGATTGCGGGCTTCAACTCCTTAGTACTGTCTCTGAAACCAATACGGCACTGCACCTGCGCCCCAGAGGTGTTTTGCCCCCTTTTGCCCCTTCGCGCCCTCTGTGTCCTCTGTGGTGGGCTTTCTTCGTCGGCGAACTCTCACGGCCCCGGCTTCACCCCGCGCCACAGCCCCGCAATCCCAAAGCTGTACGGCGTCCACGACACATCCACAAACCCCGCCCCCCGCATCAGCTCCAGCATCGCCGGAGGCGACGGAAATTTCTCCACCGAACTGGGCAAATATCCGTACGCGACAGCGTCGCCCGAGATGCGCGACCCGATGGCCGGCAGCAAATACCGAAAATAAAAACCAAACAGCTTCCCCACCAGCCCATCCGGCTTGCTGCAATCCAGAATCCCCAGTTCCCCGCCCGGCGCCAGCACCCGATAAAACTCCTTGAGCCCCGCCTGGTAATTCGCCAGATTCCGAAATCCAAATGCCGTAGTGATCAGATCCAGCGACCCATCCGCCATCGGCAGCCGCAGCGCGTCGGCCTCGACAACCTCAACTCTCCGCCCGGCCAGCTTCTTTCTTGCCCGCGCCAGCATCTCCTGCGAAAAATCCGCGGCGATCACCGGCTCCGCGTTCGTTGGACGCCGTCGCACCAATGCCATCGTCATATCGCCGGTGCCGCAGCAAATGTCCAGAACCCTCGCCTCGGGTCGCGCCAGAATGTGCCGGAACCGCCGCGCCGTCCGCCACCACCACGTCCGATCCACATTGCACGAGAGCACGTGGTTCAGCAGGTCGTAGCGTGGCGCGATGCGGTCGAACATCGCGCGCACCGCCTGCGCCGAACTCGCCTCATCGCTCGCTCCCGCGGGCCGCGACCCTGCGTCATGACCTGAGTTTCGCAAACGTCAGCATATCTCACCGTCACGCTCTCAATTTCGCGCCGCACGGGATTAAACTGCCCGTATGCGGTCCTCTCATCGCTGCTCCGTTGTCCTGCTTCTCGCTTCCCTTTTTTCTGCTCTTCCCGTCATCGCTCAGGACGATACCGCCCAGAACACCCTCGCCTTCGCCCGCGCCCGGCATCTCCAGCACGGCATCAACACCAGCATCTGGTTTGCCCAGGCCAATGACTACTCCGTCCATCGCCTCGAGACCTTTACCACCCCCGCCGACATCGAGCTCATTGCGAAGTTGGGCTTCGATCACTGCCGCCTCTCCATCGACGCCGGCCCGCTCGTCGCCTGGCAGCACGCCGGTGCAGAGACGCCCTTCATGACGGAGCTCGATCGCGTTGTGAAGGTCATGCTCGACAACCATCTCTCCGTCATCCTCGACATCCACCCCAGCAGCGAATACAAAGCGGAGCTTTTCCAGGGTTCGACCGGCGTGAGCAACTTCGTTTCGCTGTGGCGCGTGCTCGCCGCCCACTTCGCGCCAGCCGATCCCGAGCACGTCTTCTTCGAAATCATGAACGAGCCCGAACAGACCGACCCGTACCGCTGGCACGGCATCCAGGCCTCGGTCGTCGACGCCATCCGCCAGGCCGCTCCGAACAACACCATCATTGCCTCGGGCGCGCACTGGTCCGGCCTCACCGACCTGCTCGTCCTCGAGCCGCTTGCCGATCCCAACGTCATTTACACCTTCCACGATTACGAGCCTTTCCCCTTCACGCATCAGGGAGCCACCTGGACCAGCACCGAAGTCCGCCCCGAGCGCGCGATTCCTTACCCCTCGACCCCCGAAGCCGTCGCGCCGAAGCTCGCCGAGGAACCGACCCTGGCCGGCCAGTTTTTTCTCGATGAATACGGCGAAGGTCGCTGGGATGCCGCGCGCGTCGAGAACATGATTGACTTCGCGGCAAAATGGTCCGCCCTGCACCACCTCCCGGTTTATTGCGGCGAGTTCGGCGTGCTGCGCCTGTACGCCCAGCCCGCGGACCGCGCCCAGTGGCTGCATGATATGCGCGTGGCGCTCGAGAAGAACCACATCGGCTGGGCGATGTGGGATTATCAAACCGACTTTGGCGTAGTCAGCAAAGCCAACGGCGTCACCACTCCCGATCCCGACATCCTCAACGCCCTCGGCCTGCACCTGCCCCAGTAGCGACAAAGGCCCCGGCGCCGAAACCCTGACGATCTCTCTGTGCTCTCTGTGTCCTCTGTGGTAAACGGAACTCCGCGCCCGACAGTTGCGTACCATTAGGAGTTCGGCTCGAACGCCTCGCCGCAAACCAGCCCCGGCGCTCGGGTCACGAATCGAGATTCCGCCATGGCAAAATTCCTTCTCTTCTGCATCCTTTTCATTCTCTGCTGGCCCCTCGCTCTGCTCGCCCTCATCGCCTACCCCATTGTCTGGCTGCTCCTGATTCCCTTCCGCATCCTGGGGATCGCTGTCGGTGGAGTACTCGAGCTCGTCGGCGCCATCATTTTCCTCCCCGCCCGCCTCATTCGCGCTATTTAGAAGCGAAAGCCATCAAAGACCGCCCACGACCGAGAAAGCCCTCCTCTGTGCTCTCCGTGTTCTCCGTGGTGAACTCTCCGGGCCCCCCGCCGTCCAGAGCGACCATCCGAATCGCTAAACTATCTCCATGCCCGCGATCGTCCTCGACGGCAAAGCGTACGCAAAAGAACTCGAAGCCGAACTCGCCACCCGCGTGGCGCGGCTCAACCTGCAGGACCCGCCCATCCTCGCCACCATCCTCGTCGGCGACGACCCCGCCTCCGCCACCTACGTCCGTATGAAAGCCAACGCCTGCCGCCGCGTCGGCATGGAATCCCTCAGCATCACGCTCCCCAACGCCACCACCACCGCCGAACTCCTCGCCGCCATCGACGACCTCAACGCCAACCCCCGCGTCCGCGGCATCCTCCTCCAGCATCCCGTCCCCAAACAGATCGACGAGCGCGCCTGCTTCGACCGCATCGCTCTCGAGAAAGACGTCGACGGCGTCACCGCCCACGGCTTCGGCCGCATGGCCATGGACGAGCCCGCCTACGGCTCCGCCACACCCGCCGGCATCATGCGTCTTTTCCGCCGCTATCAGATCCCCGTCGAAGGCCGCGAAGCCGTTGTCGTCGGACGCAGCCCCATCCTCGGCCGCCCCATGGCCATGATGCTGCTCGCCGCCAACGCCACCGTCACCATCTGCCACTCCCGCACCAAAAATCTTCCTGAAGTCGTCCGCCGCGCCGAGATCGTCATCGGCGCAGTCGGCAAGCCGGAATTCATCCGTGGCGACTGGATCCGCGACGGCGCCGTCGTCGTCGACGCCGGCTATCATCCCGGCGGCGTCGGCGACATCGAGCTTTCCGCCGTCATCGACCGCTGCTCCGCCTACACCCCGGTCCCCGGCGGCGTTGGCCCCATGACCATCGTCACCCTCATCGCGCATACCGTCGAAGCCGCGGAAAAGCTCGCGTCCCGCGCGACAGCAGCGCCACACTGACAACACTGGCTCACGCCGCTCCCCGATGCGCGTCCAATCACGGAACCACCAACCGTCCTGACTATGAACGCGCTGTAATCCTGCGTTATTTTCGAGGCCTGTCGCCGGAGTAATCTGAAAGCAATTTCCTACGCTCCACACGCTCGTCTCGACGACGCACCGACGCACCGTCGCTCGCGCCGCGGGCAGCATACTTCAAAAGGGAGAATCATGCGGTTGCTCGTCGTCGAAGATGACACCACCATTCGCGAGTTCCTCACCCGCGCTCTCACCGAATCCGGCTTTCGCGTCGATGCCTGCGGACAAGGAGCCGAAGCCGAACGCCTGGCGCTCGAAGGCATCCACGATGCGCTGGTGGTCGATCTCACCCTGCCCGACATCGACGGTCTGGAGCTGATCCAGCGCCTGCGCTCCCAGGGCGTCTCCTCGCCCGTCCTCATCCTCTCCGCGCGCCGCTCCGTCGACGAGCGCGTCCTCGGACTCGAACGCGGCGGCGACGACTACATGACCAAGCCCTTCGCCGTCGCCGAACTCCAGGCACGCCTCCGTGCTCTGCTCCGCCGCAGCACGCCTGGCCAGGCGGAAACCACCCGCCTCCGCGTCGCCGATCTGGAAATCGACCTCATCCGCCGCGAAGCCCGCCGCGCCGGCGTCGAACTCCAGCTCACCCAGCAGGAATTTGCCCTCCTCGAATACCTCTGTCGCAACGTCGGCCGCGTCGTCACCCGCGCCATGGTCCTCGACCACGTCTGGAAGATGCGCATCGACACCTCCACCAACATCGTCGATGTCCACATCCATCGCCTGCGTAACAAAGTCGACCGCGAGTCGCAGCACCCGCTCATCCGCACCATCCGCGGCGTCGGCTATCTCCTGCGAGACTAGAATTCCCCAATGCTCTCCCGCGTCGGCAGCTCGTTTTACCGGACCGCCGCCTGGCGCCTTGCGCTGCGGAGCACCCTCGTCTTCGCCGCCGGCAGCGCCGCCGTTTTCCTCGCCATGTACTTCATCGTGGCGCGCACCGTCCGCGAGCGCAGCGACTCGTGGCTCACCGGCGAGAGCGAAACCCTCCGCCAGGTCGCGCTCAACACCCCACGCGACGCTCTTTACGACCGCATCGTTGAGGAAGTCGCCGAGCTCGCCTCCCAGGAAGTCTCCTGGGATGGAGGCGGCCGCCACGTCGAAGGCAACACCGTCTTCTTCGCGCAAATCGGCGATCCCTCTCGTCCGCCCGTCTGGGTCGGCCCGCACGACAGCGCCAAATTCCTCGACGCTCTGCGCGCCATGAACATCCCGCAGGGCGCGCCTGTCTCGCTCCGCGTCAGCGGCTGGCGCGAACCCTTTCGCGTCGTTGCCCTCGACATGCGCCCGGGCGACGGCCGCCTCTACCTCGGCCTCCTCGATTCCGGCGCGGTCCACCTGCTCCGCCAACTCCTGCTGCGTTTCTTCCTCGGCTGGGTCTTCATGGTCGCCTTCGGCTTCCTCCTCACCCTGCTCGGCCTGCGCCGCATGCTCCAGCGCGTCGACGCCATCACCGGAGCCGCTTCCAGCATCCGCTCCGACGACCTCAGCTCCCGCGTCCCCGTCGGCAGCCAACACGATGAAGTCGCGCGCCTCGCCCGCACCTTCAACAACATGCTCGACCGCATCTCCTCCTCGGTGAACCAGCTCCGCACCCTTACTGACGCCGTCGCGCACGACCTCAAAAGCCCCATCACCTCCGTGCGCGGCAGCCTCGAAGTCGCGCTGTCGCTCGAAGACCGCGAACAATCCTCCGAGCTCGTCGCCAGCGCGATCGAACACCTCGACCGCCTCTCCGACGTCATCACCACTTCCCTCGACCTCGCCGAAGCCGATGGAGGCGCCCTCCGCCTCCGCCGCGAAACCGTCGACCTCAGCGATCTCGTCCATCGCGTCGCCGAACTGTATGCTCCCGCCTTCGCCGATCGCAGCCAGCAGCTCACCGTCACCGCCCCTGCGCCCGTCCTCGTCACCGCCGACGTCTCCCTCTGCACGCGCTTGCTCTCGAATCTCATGGAGAATGAGCTGCGCTATGCAGGCGCCCACGCCCACATTTCCTTCGCCGTTTTCGCGACAGGTTCCTCGGCCTGCATTACGGTGGAGGACGATGGTTCCGGTTTCGCCCCCGACCTGCTTCCCCGCGTCTTCCAGCGTTTCGTCAAGGGTCGCGAGTCGGAAGGCCATGGTCTGGGCCTTGCCTTCGTGAGCGCCGTCGCGGGCGCCCACGGCGGACGCGCCGTTGCCCGCAACCGATTGCCTCGCGGCGCGCAGATCGTCGTCGAACTGCCCGTGGCATCGGCCGATCAGGAGGACCGCCAGATTCCCGACAATCTTCTGACATCGCACTGACGCCCTATACAAGGTCGTCTGCCACAATCGTTACAGTAGAAAGACACCATCCGCACGCTTCCGCCCGTACCATCGGAAGCGAACCACGAGCACCAGCGTCGAATCTCAACCCAGAGACCTGCATGCATATTCTCGCCACCTCTACCGCGTTCCCTCCGCACTACTACACGCAGCGCGAGTTCCTCGACGCTCTCCTCCCCTACTGGGGACAGGACCCCAAAGTCGCCTCCATCGTCGAGCGCCTACACCTGCGCACCGGCGTCGACGGCCGCTACTTCTCCCGCCGCCTCGACGAATACCTCGCCCTCGACAGCTGGGGAAAATGCAACGACGCCTGGATCGAAGTCGCCGTCGACCTGGGCGAGCGCGCCATCGACTGCGCCGTCAGGCAGGTCGGCCTCCGCGCCGATCAGCTCCGCGCCATCTTCTTCGTTTCCGTCACCGGCATCGCCAGTCCGTCGATTGACGCGCGCCTCGTCAACCGCATGCATCTCGCGCCCAACATCCGGCGCAATCCCATCTTCGGACTTGGCTGCGTCGCCGGTGCCGCCGGCCTCGCCCGCGCCGCCGACTACGTCCGCGCGTATCCCGACCAGATCGCCGTCCTCCTCTCCGTCGAGCTCTGCTCCCTCACCTGGCAGCGCGACGACAAGTCCGTCGCCAACCTCATCTCCGTCGGCCTCTTTGGCGACGGCGCTGCCGCCGTCCTCGTCGCTGGAGACAACATCCCCCGCCGCGGCCCCCGCATCCTCGCCAGCGACCGCGTCTTCTACCCCAACACCGAAGAAGTCATGGGCTGGAGCATTTCCGAAAAGGGCTTCAACATCGTCCTCTCCCCCGATGTCCCCAAAGTCGTCGTCGAAAACCTCGGCCCCAATGTCGACGCCTTCCTCGCCGCCCACGGCATGACCCGCCGCGACATCGGCTCCTGGATCATGCATACCGGCGGCCCCAAAGTTCTCGAAGCTACCGCCGAATCCCTGGGCCTCACCCGCAAAGATCTCGAGGTCTCCTGGGAAGCCCTGCGCCGCGTAGGCAATCTCTCTTCCGCGTCCGTCCTCGTTGTCCTCGACGAAATCATGAAGCACCGCCGCCCCGCCCCCGGAACCCGCAGCATCCTCGCCGCCATGGGCCCCGGCTTCTGCGCCGAAATGCTCCTCCTCGAGTGGTGAGCCGCGAATGTGCAGCGATCTCTCCAACACACACAATGACCCGTGCTTCCAATCAATCGCACCCCGACTCGCTGCTGACCAGCCGGGCGGCGCACCCTCCCTCCGCAGCAAACCCCAGCCCCGTCCACCCCAAAAGCAAGCCCAGCCAGGTTCACCCCACAGCAAGCAGCGTACCCTCATGCCACGTGCGCTTCCTGCAGCTTTATCCCTGGCTTCCACTCCTCCGTACCGTCTCAGTGCCGAAAGGGGAATGCTGCTGCGCCGGCCCCGTCCACCCCAAAAACAAGCCCAAGCCAGGTTCACCCCACAGCAAGCAGCGTACCCTCATGCCAGGTGCGGTTCCTGCAGCTTTATCCCTGGCTTCCACTCCGCCGTACCGTCTCAGTGCCGAAACGGGAATGCTGCGCCGGCCCCGTCCACCCCAAAAGCAAGCCCAAGCCAGGTTCACCCCACAGCAAGCAGCGTAGTCTCATGCCACGTGCGATTCCTGCAGCTTTATCCCTGGCTTCCACTCCTCCGTACCGTCTCGGTGCCGAAACGGGAAGCACATCTCAACAAATCGCCTTCCTCTGCATCCTCACTGGCGAACTGGTGAAACATGAGTCACTATCACTGTGACGTCTTCATCGCCGGAGCCGGACCCGCGGGCCTCGCCGCCGCCATCGCCCTCCGCCAGCGCGGAGCCGACGTCCTCCTCGCCGACGCCCGCCGCCCGCCCATCGACAAACCCTGCGGCGAAGGACTCATGCCCGACGCCCGCGCCGCTCTCGCCGAGCTCGGCGTCCAGATCGACTCCAGCAGCGGTGCCGAATTCACCGGCATCACCTTCGCCTCCGATCAATCCAGCGTCTCCGCTGACTTCCCCAATGGCCCCGGCATCGGCGTCCGCCGCACCACCCTCCACACCCTCCTTCTCCACCGCGCCGAAGAACTGGGCGTCCGCTTCGCCTGGAACACCCCCGTCGTCCTCCAACCAAACCAGCCCCCCACCCTCGCCGGCGAACCCCTCGCCTGCAAGTGGCTCATCGGCGCCGACGGCGCCGCCTCCCGCGTCCGCACCTGGGCTGGACTCGACTCCGCCCATCTCCGCAGCCGCCGCTTCGGCTTCCGCGCCCACTACCGCATCGCCCCCTGGTCCGCTCACGTCGAAGTCCACTGGGGTCCCCTCGGCCAGGCCTACATCACCCCCATCGGACCCGAAGAAGTCTGCGTCTCCGTCATGACGCGTCACCCGAACCTCCGCCTCGCGGCAATCCTCCACTCCATCCCCTTCCTCCGCGACAAACTCGCCAGCGCACCAACCACCTCCGCCGAACGCGGCTCCCTCACCCTCACCCGCCGCCTCCGCCACGTCACCCGCGGCGACGTCGCCCTCATCGGCGACGCCTCCGGCTCCGTCGACGCCATCACCGGCGAAGGCCTCGCCCTCGCCTTCCGCCAGGCCCTCCTCCTCGCCGACTCCCTTGACCGCGGCCCGCGCCGCCAATCCGCCACCCAGGACCCTCACACCAGCCATAACCAACCCGGCAGCCTCGCCCTCTACGAATCCCGCCACGCCGCCATCCTCACCCTCCCGCAGCGCATGGCCTCGCTCCTGCTCCTCCTTGATCGCCACCCGCGCCTTCGCGCTCGGACCCTGCGTGTCCTCGCCGCCCGCCCGGCCCTCTTCCGCGAATTCCTCGCCGTCCACGTCGGCCACCAACCACTCCCGCACTTCCTCCTCCGTCATGCGCCCGAACTGGCAGCCCTGCTCCTCATCCCGAGTTTCGAACGTCCTGGGCATGCCACTCCGCTGGACTCCAGTAAGACATCCACTTAATCACCTATCTCATTGACTATGTTACTTATGGACTCCATGAATCCCAGCCGCGCGCCACGAATCTAATACATTGGTCCCCAACCTCCCCAGACCAGATAGGAACGTATGTCACTCAGGCCAGTTAGAGAAATCCTGTCGACCAAACCAACCCTCGAAGGAGCAGGTGTCCGCCTCCAGCGTGCCTTTGGCTTCGGCAAAACCAAAGACTTCGATCCCTTCCTCCTCCTCGACGACTTCCGCAACGAGCATCCCGAGGACTACCTCAAGGGATTCCCCTGGCACCCGCATCGCGGCATCGAGACCATCACCTACGTCCTCGCCGGCTCCGTCGAGCACGGCGACTCGCTCGGCAACAAGGGCAAAATGACCGCCGGTGACGTGCAGTGGATGACCGCCGGCAGCGGTATCCTCCACCAGGAGATGCCCAAAGGCGACCCGCAGGGCCGCATGCACGGCTTCCAGCTCTGGGCCAACCTGCCCTCCCATCTCAAAATGACCAACCCGCGCTACCAGGACATCCCTTCCAGCGCGATCCCCGAAGTCACCGAGGACGACGGCACCACCGCCCGCATCATCGTTGGCGAATTCTGGGGCAAGAAGGGTCCCGTCGAAGGCGTCGCCGCCGACCCCAACTACATTGATGTTTCGGTCCCGCCCAACAGGAAGAAGCGACTCAAGGTCGAGACTACGCGCAACGCCTTCGCCTACGTCTTCGCCGGCTCCGGAACCTTCCGCGACGCCTCCGACCCGCGGGCCGTGCTCACCGAATCCGGCGCCGACCCGAACGCGCAGCCCGTCTACGACGCGAGCAACCACTCGCTCGTCCTCTTCGATCGCGGCGACGAGATCCAGGTCCAGGCCGGACCCGAGGGCATCCGCTTTCTCCTCGTCTCCGGCAAACCCATCGAGGAGCCCGTCGCGTGGTATGGCCCCATCGTCATGAACACCCAGGAGCAGCTGCGCGAGGCAATGACCGAACTCCAAACCGGCCACTTCATCAAGCACCGCTGACCTCAGAGGTTCTTAAGTTGTCATCCTGAGCGAAGCGAAGGACCTTGTGGTTGCTCTTTTTTGCGCACGAATAGGCTGAATCTCAATGAGATTCAGCCTTCGTTCTTCTGAAGCTTCTCTGTGCTCTCCGTGCCCTCTGTGGTGAAGGCTCTACGCCACTTCCGCATCCGCAACCGCCAGCGCCCCATCCAGCGCCTCGACCGCGAAATCCAGATCCTTCTCCTCCACAATCAGCGGCGGAGCGATCACCAGATGGCTCACCCACGCCTGAATCGCAATCCCGCGCTTCAGCATGTCGCCCGAGACCTTATCCACCACCGTCACCGTCCCACTCACCTTGTCCGTCATCGTGTTGAACGGCTCTTTCGTCTCTCGATTCTTCACCAGATCGAGCGCCCAGAACAATCCCAGCCCGCGCACCTCACCCACCGACTTGTGCCTGGCCTGCAGCGCCCGCAGCTTCGGCTCGAGATATGCACCCATCCTCTTCGCCCGCTGCACCAGACCCAGCCGCTGCATTTCGTGGATCGTCGCCACCGCCGGTTTCAGCGTGATCGGATGCGCCTCATACGTGTGCCCATGCGAAAAATAATGATCGTCGAAGTACGCGGCAATTTCTCCCGTCGTCGCGCACAAACCCAGCGGCACATAGGCTGACGTGATGCCCTTCGCCGTCACCAGAATGTCCGGCTTCACGCCCCAGTTATCGACGCAGAACCACTCGCCCGTCCGTCCCCAACCGCTCATCACTTCGTCGGCGATCAACAAGACACCGTTCCTGCTACAAATATCCCGCAGCATCGGCATGTACTCCTTCGGAGGCACCAGCACTCCGTTCGTCCCCACCACCGGCTCCACAATCACCGCCGCCACATCGCTCTCGTTCCGGACCATGTGCTCCAGATACTCCGCACACGCAATCCCGCACTGCGGATACGTGTGCTTGATCGGGCACTTGTAGCAGTTCACCTCCGGCGCGAACAGGAAACCCTGTCCCTTTCCGCCCACCGGCTCCATCGCCCACCGCCGCGGATCGCCCGTCGCCGCAATCGACGCCATCGTCGACCCGTGATACGACCGGTACCGCGCAATAATCTTCGTCTTGCCGGTATACATCCGAGCGATCTTGAACGCAGCCTCGTTGGCCTCCGTCCCCGACGTCGTGAAGAAAAACTTCGTCAGCCCTTCCGGCAACACCTCGAGCAGCAGTTGACTCAACTCCGCGCGCGCCTCGGTCGCATACGCCGGCGACGCATACGCCAGCGCTTCCGCCTGCTCCGCAATCGCCGCAATCACCGCGGGATTCTTGTGTCCCAGGTTCACGCACATCAGCTGCGCCGACAAATCCAGATACCGCTTCCCCGCGCCGTCCGTGAAGTAGCACCCCTCCGCATCGGCAATATGCATCGGGTTCCACGTCTTCTGGAATCGCCACGTCCCGTAATTCAGCTTCTTCGTCAGCTCTACCACCTGTTGCGTGGTCAGCGTCCCCTGCGCCGCGGAAATCGTTTCGCTCATCGGATCACCTGTCAAAATGGACTACATAAGAAATACACGAGACCGCGCACTTCGCGCCAAACTCTATCGACCCGCATGCCCGAAGCATTCGTATCGCAGCAAATCGTCACCCCCAACGCCATCCGCTCCGGCGCGGTCCTCGTCGACAACGGCAGGATCACTGCCATCGTCGACGCACCCTTCATCCCCTCTGGCCATCGCGTGATCCACTGCCCCGGCGCACTCCTCCCCGGCCTCGTCGACTCCCACATCCACATCAACGAGCCCGGTCGCACCGAATGGGAAGGCTTCGCCACTGCCACGCGCGCCGCCGCTGCCGGCGGCTACACCACCCTCATCGACATGCCCCTCAACTGCCTCCCCGCGACGACCACGATTGAGGCCCTCGAGGCCAAGCGCGCGGCGGCGCAGGGCCAGTGCCTCGTCGACTGGGCCGCCTGGGGCGGCGTCTCCGATCACAACGCCGACCAGATTGAACCCCTCGCCCGCACCGGTGTTCGCGGATTCAAGTGCTTCCTCGCCGAACCCGGCATCGACGGCTTCTCCCGCGTCGATGAACCCGAGCTCAACATCGCTCTCCCGCACCTCGCCCGCACCGGCCTCCCGCTCCTCGTCCACGCCGAGCTCCCCGAGCCCCTCGACCGCGCCACTCGCTCGCTGGCCGGCGCAGACTGGCGCCGCTACGAAACCTGGCTCCGCTCTCGCCCCGACGAAGCCGAAGTGGAAGCGATCCGCCTCATGATCCGCCTCTGCCGCGAATTTCGCTTCCATCTCCACATCGTCCATCTCGCTACGGCGCAAGCCCTCGACGATCTCCGCCGCGCCCGCGAAGAAGGTCTGCCCATCAGCGTCGAAACCTGCCCCCACTACCTCCACTTCGCTGCGGAAGACATCCCCGACGGCAGCACCCTCCACAAGTGCGCCCCGCCCATCCGCAGCGCCGAGAACCGCGAGCAGCTCTGGGAGACAGTCCGCGAAGGCGTCATCGACCTCATCGCCACCGACCACTCCCCCTGCCCGCCCGAAATGAAACGCATCGAGGAGGGCAACTTCGCCACCGCCTGGGGCGGCATCGCCAGCATCTCCGTCGCCTTATCCATTGTCTGGACCGGCATGCGCCGCCGCGGCTTTTCGCTCAGCGACCTGGCTCGCCTCATGTCACAACGACCGGCACAATTAGCTGGCCTCGACGGACGTAAAGGCGTAATCGCCCCCGGCCACGACGCCGATTTCGTCCTCTTCACCCCCGATTCCGACCGCATCATCACCGCAGAGCAACTCCACACGCGCCACCCCCTCTCGCCCTATATCGGCGAGCACCTTTATGGCACCGTGACAGCTACGTATTTGCGAGGAAATCCCGTCTATGAAGAAGGCCGCGTCTCAGAAAGCACCCTCGGCCACGAGATAATCGGCTAACCCGCTTCCTGCTCGACTATCGTCGGGTGCTCTGTACCCTGAACGCTGTACCCTGTACCCTGCTCTACGCCGTCGCCAGCAGCCTCTCCGGCCGCCCCGTCCCCTGATCCGCCCCACCCAGCCGCACGCTCACGATCTTCGAAACCCCCGGCTCCTGCATCGTCACACCGTAGATCAAGTCGGCGGCCACCATCATCCGCTTCGAGTGCGTGACGATGACGAACTGCGTCTCCTCCGCCATCCCGCGCAGCATGTCTGCCAGTCGGCCCACATTCGTCTCGTCCAGTGGCGCGTCGACCTCGTCCAGCACGCAGAACGGGCTCGGCTGATACAGGAAGATCCCGATCAGCAGCGACAGCGCGGTCAACGCCTTCTCGCCGCCCGAGAGCAGCAGCACATTCTGCAGCTTCTTGCCCGGCGGCTGCGCCACGATTTCGATGCCGCTGTCGGCAACGTTTTCCTCGTCGCTCAACCGCATGAACGCCTGACCGCCGCCAAACAGCTTGCCGAACGTGACGCTGAAGTTCTCGTTGATCCTTGCAAACGCCTCGTTGAACTTCGTCCGCGAAATCTCGTCGATCTCCTTGATCGTCGCCTGCGTGTTCTCGATCGAATCCAGCAGATCCTTGCGCTGGGTCTCCAGGAATTCGTGCCGCTGCGCCGTTTCCGTGTACTCCTCGAGCGCCATCATGTTCACCGGCCCCATGCCCTCGAGCCGCTGCTTCATCTCGCGGCAAGCCTGGTCTTCCGCCACCAGAACCTCGCCCTCAATCCGAACCAGCGCCTGATCGTCGCGCAAAGTCGCGGCTTCCAGGCTCAGATCCGCGATGCAGGCCTCCTCCGCATGCCGCAGCTCCGCAGTCAGCGTCGCCGCCTGATTCCCGCACGCGCTGCGCGCTTCCCTCTCCGCATCGATCTTCGTCCGCAGGCCCTTCAGCGCCTGCTCCATCGCGGCCATCTCGGTCCGCAGCGTCGCAATCTGCCGATGCGTCTCCGCCGCCTCCTGTTGCGCGTTGTCCCGCGCCTCGATCAGCTGCAGCCGCGACTCGATCAGCATTGCGTTCTCGTGGCTGCGCTGCTCCTTCTCCGCGCCGGCCGCCGCCAGTTGCTGCGTGATTTGCGCCACCCGCGCTTCGAGATCCCGATACATCCGGTCGATGCGCGCAAACGCCGCCTCCGCGCCGCGGCTCCGCTCCACCAGTCCCGCCAGCTCCGCGGAAAACTGCGCCGCCTCCTGCTGCGCCAGATCGCGGCTCGCCCGCAAATCCCCAACCGAACGCTGCAGCGCCTCAATGCCCGCCTCAACACTCCGATGCTCGCTCTCCAGCCGCACCAGTTCCTCGCGCCGCTGTTCCAGCTGCGTTTCCTTCGTGCTCCGCGCATCGCGATTGCGTTCGCTCTCGAGCGTCCACTCCTGCAGCCGCCGGTCCAGCCGCTGCACCTCCATCTCCATCTGCCGCAGCGCGGCACTCTGGTTCGCGCTCTCCCGCTCAGCCACGCGGCGCTCTTCCGATTTCGTGTCCAGCAAGCGGGTCAGATCCGCAAGCGTCTTCGCCAGACCCGCGGCCCGCGTCTCCGCCTGCCCCAGCTCGCGCTCCAGGTCCGCCAGCTTCAGCTGCGTGTCCCGCAATTCCCGCTTCAGCGCCAGCGGCCCTTCGCCGCCCGGCTTGCCGCCGGTCACCGTCACATTGTGGAAGCATTCCCCGGTCGGCGCCAGGAAAAACGCGCTCGGATTTTCCAGCGCCAGCGACCGCGCCGTCTCCGAATCCGGCGCCACATACCCCTCGCGCAGCTTTGGCAGAATCGCTTCCAGCGACCGTCCAAACCCGTTCAGCACCCGAATGCAATTCTTCAGCGGCACAATCGTCTGCGTCGTGTTGTGCCGCGGAACCGTATCGTCGCCGGCAAACGAAAACTTCGCCTGAGAATCCTCAGGATGAACCAGGAACGTCGCCCGCCCATCCACGCCCGTCTTCAGCAGCCGAACCCCTTCGCTCGCCGAATCCCAGCTCTTCACCACGATGTAATTCAGCTCGTCGCGCAAAAACTCGTCGACCACGCTCTCGTACTCGCCGTTGACCTCCAAAAAATCCGCCAGCGTGCCCACCGGCGCCAGCCCGCCCCCCAGCGAGTGCGACTGAAACAGCTTCCTCACCGTGTCCGTGGAATAGCTGTGCTCCCGGATCAGCGCTTCCAGCGAGTGGCAGCGTCCGCCCAGCGTGGCATGCTCCGCGCGCAGCTGATCCGCATGACGCCGCGCCTGCTCCTCGTCCGCACGGCCCGCCTCCATCTCGCCCCGCAACGTCGCAATCTCCCCCTCCACGCGCCGCAGCATTTCCGTCACCGACTCAAACGTCAGCGAAATCTGCCCTCGCTCCGCGCCCAGCGCTTCCAGGTCCCGGCGAGCGGCCTCCATCTCCACGCCCAGCCGTTCCGCCTCGCGCCGCAGCGAAGCCAGCGACTCCTCGCCCTGCGTAATCTGATTGCGCGTTTGCCCCAGCTGCGACAACATCTGTGCCGCCTGGCTCCTTGCGCCTTCCCACTGCTGCTCCGCAGCCGCCACAGCAGCGATCGCCTCCCGCGCTGCTTCCTGCTTGAACTGCGTGCGCTCGCGAGCCTCGGCGGTCTCCGCAGCAGCCGTCTCCAGGAAACTGCGCTGCGTCTCGCGCTCCGCACTCATTCCCTGCAGATGCTCAGCAGCCTGCGCCAGCTCGCCCTGCGCCGCTGCCGTGCGCGCTTCCAGCTCGGCGATCCGCTCCTGATTCGTCTGGTGCCGCGCGTCCGCCCGCTCCATCTCCAGCGCCCGCTGATTGGCCCGCGCCTCCGCATCCTTCGCGGCATCCTCCAGCTGATAGCCGCGGTGAACCTGCGCCTCGTGCTCCCTCTCCAGGCCCTCCACCTGCTCCGCTCCCGCATCGATGCTGGCGGTGAGCACTGCAATCTCGGCATCGAGCGCCGCGTGCTGCGCATCCATCTGGGCTATTTTGCTGACCAGAACGACCTTCAGCTTCTCGCGCATCTCATCGCGCAGCCGCGCATAGCGTTCCGCCTTCGCCGCCTGGCGTTTCAGCGACCCCATCTGCCGCGTCACTTCTTCGAAAATGTCGTTCACCCGCGCCAGATTCTGCTTTGCCTGCTCCAGGCGCAGTTCCGCCAGACGCTTTTTCGTCTTGAAGCGCGTAATCCCCGCAGCTTCTTCGATAATCGCCCGCCGATCGTGCGGCCGCGAGCTCAGCAGTTGCCCAATCCGCTCCTGCCCGATAATCGCGTACGACTCCGGCCCCAGCCCCGTGCCCATAAAGATGTCCTGAATATCCCGCAGCCTGCACAATTTCCCGTTCAGCAGATACTCGCTGTCGCCAGTGCGAAACAAGCGGCGCGTCACCACCATCTCGCCCTTTTGCGGCGTGCGGTTGAACTTCCGCCGGCGAATCTTCAGCACCACCTGTGGAACCGGGCCTTCCTGCGCCCCTTCCGCCGCAACCACGCTCTCCTGCTCCGACGCGGCCTCAGCCTCGGCGTCCACGGCCTGCACCGCTCCAGAATCCTCGCCCGCCTGCCCTTCGAGAGGAACGCCCGGCTGCGTCTCCGCAATAATCTCCTCGACTTCGGCAGCCCGTTCCGCGCGAAGTTTCTCCTCGTCCCAATCCGGGTTGGCCTCGTCGACCACCACCTCCGGCTCGCCCAGCAGCGGTCCCTCATACGCGTCGGGATCGACCAGCGTCAGCGACACTTCCGCCATCCCCAGCGGCTTCCGCTCGCGGGTCCCGGCAAAAATAACGTCTTCCATCTTGCCGCCGCGCAGGCTCTTGGCGCTTTGCTCGCCCAGAACCCAGCTCACCGCGTCCAGAATGTTCGACTTGCCGCACCCGTTCGGGCCCACCACGATCGCGATCCCCTGGCCGGGAAGCTGCACGTCGGTGCGGTCAGAAAACGACTTAAAGCCCAGAATCTGAATCTTCTTCAGCTTCAGCATGGGGATTGCTCACTCCTGAACATAAGAGGAAAAAGACGGTTCGAGCCGATAGGTACGACTGTAGCGCCCGCTCCCGGCACGGTCAACAGAGGCACCCCAACATCTTGTGGATAAGGAGGGCCAAACCCAACTATTAGGCACCGTTGTCAGGTTGCCGGGCTTCAGCGCAGACTCGAACACGCGGATATTGCCAGATGTATTAACGGTAGCCCCGGATTCCGGGCCTGACAAGTGAAATTGCGGCCAACCGGCGCCAACAGAGCCGGCCCGATGTTTGAGGAGCGGGGCGTTGTCCTTCCATGCCCGTAGCGCTTCTCTTTTTTTTGAACCCTCAAAGCCTTCGGTGGTGTTGAGAATAGCCCCTTTCCTGCCTTGCCCGCTTCGCCTGTTATGGCGATCCACCCCGGCGTGTCAGGGTATTCTGAAAGAGGGAGCACGAATCATGCCAGCTCTTGATTGGTCTCAATGCCCTGCTGTGGAGAGCATTCCCGGCAAGGTCAGCGGCGCATGGGTGTTTCGGGATACTCGCTTGCCCGTTGCGACCGTCATCGAGAACCTTGAGGATTTAAGCGTCGAGGAAGTGATGAAACAATTCGACGTGACGCGGGAGCAGATCGCGGCAGTACTGGATTTTGTAGCCCAGAGCCTCAACGCCTCAGCGCCGGAGCAACATCCCGTCCCGGTCGATGCTCATTCTCTTTGACCACGGAACGCCAAAGGGCCTCGCCAGCGCCCTTCCCGGCCACACGATCGTCACGGCCCAATCCAGAGGTTGGGACAGGCTCAACAACGGCGCGTTGCTCAATGCCGCCGAAGAAGCGGCACTCGATGTCTTGCTAACGACCGACAGAAGAATTCGCTATCAACAGAACCTTGCCGGACGAAAAATAGCTCTTGTCGTTTTGACCGGCACCACGAAATGGTCGCGTGTCAGATTGCATCTTGAACGTGTCGCCGCCGTGGTGAACGCAGCCACACCGGGCAGCTATACCGAGGTGGAAATTCCATTTGAGTGAGCGTTGCCAAGGCTTGTTTGCTATCGAGTCAGACCTTTGTAGTCAATCCCTTTCCCTCCGCACCCCTCCCCCCCACTTACCTGATTTGAATCGCATGCCACGCCTGCAACGTGGAATCGTCGCACTCGCTGTACTGCTCGCCGCCTGCGAGGCCGCGTCCGCCCAGGTGTCTCGCCCGGCCGAGCACTTTGTCAGCGCAAACCCAAAGACCATCGTCCTCACCGTCGTCGACCAGAACGGCGTCATCGTCCCCGCCGCTCAGGTCACCATCGAGGAGCCTGCACAGACTCCGCTGCGCCTGACCACCGACTACACCGGACGCTGCTCCTGGACGCCCCGCCAGTCGCAAGCCTATAAGCTGCGCATCGAAAAGCCTGGCTTCTACCAATCCACCGCCGACAACATCGATCCCGCACAGACCACCCTCCGCATAGCGCTCGCCCGCATCGAGCTCATCCAGCAGCAGGTCGACGTCCATGCCTCCGCGCCCGGCATCGACCCTCAACAGGTCTCCGACCAGCAGGCCATGAACGTTCCGGAGATCGTCAACGTTCCCTACCCCACCAACATTGACATCCGCAATCTCCTGCCCTTCACCCCCGGCGTCATCGCCGATTCCTCCGGCCAGGTGCATGTCGCCGGCGGCGAAACCTGGATGACCCTCGATACCCTCGACGGCTTCGACATCCGCTCTCCCATCTTCGGCACCCTCGATCTGCGCGTCAGCACCGACGCGGTCCGCTCCGTCGATACCGAAACCACCCGCTACCCCGTGCAGTACGGCCGCGCCACCGGCGGCGTCATCGCCTTCACCACCGGCATGGGAGACAACAAATTCCGCTACGACGCCACCGACTTCATCCCCTCCTTCCGCGACCAGAATGGCATCCGCTTCGACACCTTTGAGCCGCGCATCACGGTCTCCGGTCCGATCGTCCGCAACAAACTCTGGTTCTTTGAAGCCCTCGACACCCAGTACAGCGACATCTACATTCCCGAGCTGCCTTCCAACGCCGACACCGATCATCTGATCCGCGGCAGCAATCTCCTCAAATTCCAGGCCAACCTCGGACCCCGCAACAGCCTCAGCGCCGCCCTCCTCGCCAACGACTACCACTCGCCCTACGAAGGCATCTCCGCGCTCGCGCCCCAGCAAAGCACTGACAATCACGACATCCTCGCCTGGCTGCCCTGGGTGCGCGACCAGCAAAGCTTCCGCAATGGCGTCATGCTTGACGCCGGCTTCGGCGTCCTGCGTTACCGCGAAGGTTGGGAGCCGCACGGCACCGCGCCCTTCGACGTGACCCCCGAATTGCCCAGCGGAAGCAACTTCGAAACCCAAACGACTCGCGCCCAGCGCGTCCAGGGATACGCCGACGTCTATTTCCCCCCGCGACGCTGGGCGGGAAGTCATCAGTTCAAGGCCGGCGTCGATGCCGACCACATCGGCTTCGACGAGTACGAAACCTTCGCCCCCATCAACTACCTGCGCGAAGACAAAACCCTGCTCCGCCAAAGCGTCTTCCCCGCTTTCGTTCCTTTCACGCGCAACAACCTCGAACTGGGAGCCTGGATTGAGGATCGCTGGACCCCCCATACCGGCCTGCTCCTCGAACCAGGCCTCCGCTACGACTGGGACGAAATCATCCGCCGCCCCCTGCTCTCTCCGCGCATCGCCCTCAACTGGTCGCCGCCCGGCGCTGAAAACTCTACAAAATTTTCCGCAGGCATCGGCGAATACTACGAGCACACTCAGCTCGAATTCCTCACCCGTGCCCTCGCCGGTATGCGCTTTGATACCTACTATGCCGCCGACGGAACCACCCCCACCGGCCCACCGCTCCAGACCACTTTCACCGCCAACCCTTCATCCCTCCGCGAAGCCCACGCGCTCAACTGGAGCATCGGAGCGCAGCAAAAACTCCCTGCCCAGATTTACCTCGGCGCCAACTTCATGCAGAAGCGCCTCACGGACGGCTTCGTCTACGCCAACCAGAACGGCCCCGCAGCCCTCTCCGGCAACTACCTCCTCACCAACGACCGCCAGGATCGCTACGACTCCGCGGAGATCGACGCGCGTCGATCCTTCTCCGGCAACTACGCCCTCTTCGCGTCTTACACGCGCTCCTCAGCAACCACCAACGCCGCTCTCGATTACGTCCCCACCTGGTCGATCCTCGGCCCACAACAAAAAGGGCCCCTCTTCTGGGATGTCCCCAATCGAGTCCTCTCCTGGGGTTGGCTCCCCACCTGGCTCCCCGCATGGGCGCCCTGGTCGGCCTCCATCCATAAAAACTGGGACTTCGTCTACACCCTCGACTGGCACTCCGGCTTTCCCTTCGACTCCATCGACGCCAACCAGCAAATCGTCGGTCCCCCCGGCTCCCATCGCTTCCCCGACTTCGCCTCGTTCAGTCCCGGGCTCGAGTGGCGCTTCCACTTCCGCGGAAAATACTTCGGCCTCCGCGGAGTCGTGGAAAACATCACCGGCCACGCCGATCCTTACATCGTCTACAACAACGTCGATTCCCCCGGCTATCTCACCTTCACCCAGCCGCTCGGCCGCGCCTTCACCACCCGCATCCGCCTCATCCAGTCCTCCCGCTAAACTCCGGCCGCCAACTCGACCCGCTTGCCGCCGCTCTATGTTGTCCCTCTCAATTTTCCCGGTGGATTTTCATCGAAGCTCGTGTAATCTTGCTCTTTGATCGGGCGCTCAGCGTCAGGCCAGGTCCTGGCGTATTCCCGTCAGCAACCGGTAATGTCCATTGTGTTAACTTGTCAGACCGTGCGATGGCTTTCTATAATCCAGCATCGCTGGCAGCGGTTCGCCGATGACGTAGCCCGACCGGCTGCGTCGGATCCGAATGGACACACCCGTCGCCGAAGATCCGAGATTTGCATCATGAATTCTCCCAGGAGCGTTGAATGAAGAAGCTTGCTTTTGCCTCGGTTGCGCTGGTCGGCCTCTGCTGCAGCTCGATCGCCTGTTCCCCTCTCTTCGCCCAGGGCGCCGACGGCCAGGCCGCCGCGCAGGGCTCGAACAATTGCAGCCAGATCACCATCAAAGATCCCGCCGAATACAACGCCTACACCAACGCCACCAGCCAGTCCTCTCCGGCGGCCAAGGCCGAAGGCATTGAAGCCTTCCTCACCCAGTATCCCAACAGCGTCGCCAAAGGTCAGATGCTCGAAGCCCTCATGGGCGCTTATCAGGCCACCGGCAATGTGCCCAAGACCCTCGATGCCGCCAAGCGGCTCCTCCAGGCCGAACCCAACAACCTGCGCGCCCTCACCTTCGTCGTTTATCTCGAGCACATCCAGGCCAACGGCAACCAGGCCACCCTCGACGATGCCGCCACCGTCGCTCAGCAGGGACTCAACGCTCCCAAAGATCCCTGCATGACCCAGGCCGACTACGACAAGCTTAAAGACACGGCCACCCCCGTCTTCTACGGCGCCATCGCCGCCGACGACACCGTGAAAAAAGACTTCAAGGACGAAATCGACGCCTATACCAAAGAGCTCCAGTCCTACAAAGATCCCGCCCAGACAACTGTCGTCCCTGCCTTGCTCGACACCTACTACCTCGGCAATGCCTATCTGCAGCTCGATCCCAAGGATCTCAAGGACGCCATCTGGTTTCTCGCCCGCTTTTCACAGTTTGCCCAGCCGCCCTACAAGCAGCAGGGCGAGGCTGCCGCGGAATATTGGTACAAGAAGTACCATTGCCCCCCGAACGACGCCGCCTGCAACGCCACTCCTCCTAAGGGCTTCAGTGACATCCAGCAGTTAGCTGCGGCCCCCGCGAATATCTTCCCGCCCGCCTCCTATAACATCACGCCGGCCCCGCCTCCGCCATCACCGGCCGACCTGGCGCACCAGGCCATCGTTAGCACCGCGGGTTGCGCTGGCGTGACACCTGCGCCGCCGCCGGCCACTCCGGCTGCTGCCGGTGCCGCTCCGGCAGAAACACCAGCCCCTGCGCCTGCTGCTTCAGCTGAGCCTGCTGCTTCAGCCGCTCCTGCTGTCTCCTTCCCGGCAGCCTGTACCGACGCCCTCAAAAAAAGCATCGGGCTCGCGGATGAGGAGTTCATCCTCGCCAACGGCGACCCGCAGGACCAGCAGCTGATCTGGAGCATCATGAACGGCGTCACCGCCGAAATTCCCGGTGTCGTCGTCTCCGCAACTCCCACCTCGGTGCAGCTCGCCGTCACGCAGGACGCGCAGCAGTCCAGTACGGCGGACTTCACCATCAATATGAAGGCTCCGCTCAAGACCGCGCCAACCTCCGGAACCAAGGTGACCTACATTGCCACCTTTGACTCCTACACGCAGAAGCCGTCCATGATCATCCTCAAGGATGGTGAGCCCAAAGCTGCACCCAAGCCGCCGGTGCGCCATACCACCACCACCCACCACCCCGCAGCTCACTAGACGCCTGTAGCACGCGGACGGGCAGCCCTTGCGGCTGCCCGTTTTGCTGTTAGATTGGAAACCGAATGCGATTTGCGATGCGCAAGTGTGGCGGAGTCGTGCTCGCCGCGGTCATCTCCGTTGTCTGGGTCCTCGCTCCGGTCGCCGGTTCCCTCGCACCGCAGGCTTGCGCGCAGCAATCGCGCTCCGCTGACACTCCGTCCTCGCCCGTCTCGCAATACCTCGAGCTCGAACATCGCTCCCCGTCCGAGATCCCTCCCGCCGACCTCTCGCTGATCCGCGCAAAGCAGCGCGAGATCGCTGCCGAGGCCGCATTCTTCGGCTACGACCTCAACGCCTCCGGCTGGGATTACGACCAGTCCGTCTGCCCGCTCCTTCCCGACGAGCTGGTCCTTCACTACCGCAGGCAGTTTCGCGACGGAGCCCAGTCGCTCTTCACCGCCCTCGTCCCGCGCTCGCCCGGCCGCGTCTTTGTTGTTCCAGTGCTCTACCGCAACGCAACGCCCTTTCGCTCCGCCACCGGCAGCCAACGCAGCATCGCCGTCTTCAATCGCGTGGTTCCCGCCGATGTCGCCGCCAAAGCCGCTCAGCCCGAAGGAAAATGGCTCGACCTCGGTCTCTGCTATGCGGATATCGTCTACGCCCACGCCAACGTGCTCAATCAATCCGGCGCCGAGGTCGGCCTCGTCCGCGCTCCTCTGCCCCTCCTGCACGTTTCTGAGGAAAGCAGCCTGCGCGGCATCACCTTCACCGACCGCAATGCCCCCGGCCAGTACCTGGTCTGGAATCTCACGTTGAATAGCAAGGGACGCATGACATCCGCGGTCGCCGTGCAGCTTTCCGACTATATCGCTCGCGTGAGGAACGGCGCGGAGCCTACTGCGAAGCCGATGCCGCAGGGCAAAGAACCGACCATCAAAATTCTCCCACCCGAACAAGACCCTTCGGTCAAACCCACCCCACAATAGGGCTGAGCTCTATACCCTAAACCCTATCCCCTATACCTTGCTTCACCCGACAAAGTCCACGGTCACCGAGTGCGGAATCACCCCGCGCTCGTGTCCCATCGCCAGCAGCCGCCGGATCGCCGCCCGCCCATCGTCGCCGTAATCGAGCGTCCGCTCGTTCACATACATCCCGACGAATTTGTCCGCCAGGCTCGTGTCGAGGTCCCGCCCGAACTGCATCGCATACTGGAGCGCCTCCTCGCGGTGATCGAGCCCGTACTGGATGCTGTCCTTGAGCGCCTGTGTCACCGTCTGCATCGTCGCGTCGCCCAGCGAGCGCCGGATCGCGTTCCCTCCCAGCGGCAGCGGCAGTCCCGTCTGCTCGCGCCACCACACCCCCAGATCCAGGATGCGGCACAACCCGCTGCGCGAATACGTGAGCTGTCCTTCGTGGATGATCAACCCCGCCGAGTAATTCCCCGCCAGCACCTCGGGAATGATCTGGTCAAAGGGAACAACCGCTGTTTCAATTTCCGGCGCAAACAGCTTCAGCGCCAGATACGCGGTCGTCATCGTTCCCGGCACCGCGATCCGCACGCTGCGAATCTCATCCAGATTGTAGGGCCGTGCCGCCACGATCATCGGCCCGTACCCCTCGCCCACCGATCCCCCGCACGCCATCAGCGCGTACTGCTCCTGAATGTACGGGTACACGTGAAACGAAATCGCCGTCACGTCGTAGAAAGCCTCGCGAATCGCCCGCTGATTCAGCGTCTCGATGTCGCACAGCACATGCGTGAACTTGTGCCCGCTCACCCGGACCTTGTTGGTCGCCAGCCCGTAGAACATGAATGCGTCATCGGAATCGGGACTGTGGGCGATGCTGATTTCACGAATGGCAGGAGTAGCAGCCATGTCCGCAGACGAAGAACTGGAGGCGCTCAATTCCTGGACCCGTTCCTTTCCGATCTCGCACGTTTCTTCTATTGTCCTACAGATCGCTGCGAATATGTCGTAATCCCGCAGGTCAGTAAGTGCTAGGCTCGGCGGACTCACCGCCTTGACGATCCGGATCCAGTTTGAGCGGCGTACTTGGAGCAGCCTACAATGGCCTCAAGACCCGTCCCCATGCGCCGCCACGTCCGCCGATTGTCGCTCTTCGCCCTGCCACTCGCGCTCGTCTTCGCGCTCGCGCCCCTCCAGCTGCTGCGCGCGCAGTCCTCTGTCACCGCGCAGCACCTCACCGTCTCTCTCCTCGTCCCGCCCGCCCAACTCGCCCCCGGTGAAAACTTCACCGCCGGCCTCGATTTCCGCATGGAAGAAGGCTGGCACGTCTATTGGGTGAATCCCGGCGATTCGGGCGAGCCGCCGAAGATTANNGCAAGATGGAAACTCCCCGCCGGGGTCACCGCGGACGCGCTTCAGTTCCCGCCACCCAAACGTCTCCCGCTCGGCCCGCTCATGGACTTCGGCTACGAAAACGAAGTCGTCTTCCCCGTGCCCATGCACGTCTCTGCGGATTTTCACCCCGCGTCAACAAAGACCACGCTCGGCGCGCACGTCACCTGGCTTGTCTGCCGCGAAGTCTGCATCCCCGGCAAAGCCGACCTCGCCGTCGCGCGCACCGCCTGGTCTAAACCCGCGGCCAGCCCTGACGTCGACCCCGCCGCGCAAAACCTCATCGCCAAATTCCAGGCCCAGCTCCCCCAACCCCTCCCCGCCACCGATACCGCCACCTTCAGCGCAACCCCCAAAACCCTGGTTCTCGACGTCACCACCGGCACTCAAACAACCTCCGCGCAGTTTTTCCCCCTCGATGAAACCATCATCGCCAACGCCGCCCCGCAACCGGCGCAGCCCACCACCAACGGCGTCCAGCTCACCCTGACCAAAGACGAAAACCTCCAGGCCCCTCCGCAAAAACTCAACGGCCTTCTCGAACTCTCTGACGGCACGGCCTACGAAATCCACGCGACTCCCGGCACCCTCGCCGCCACCACAACCATCGCGCCCACCGCCTTCTCCTCGCTCGCCGGAGCCGCAGGCCTCGCCTTCATCGGAGGCATCCTCCTCAACCTGATGCCCTGCGTCTTCCCCGTCCTCTTCATCAAGGGCCTCTCGCTCGTCCAGTCCTCCACGCAGGAGCGCGACCGTCTGCGCGCCCACGGCTGGGTCTACACCCTCGGCATCCTCGTATCCTTCTGGGCTGTCGTCGCCGTCCTCGTCATTCTCCGCGCCGCCGGCCGTCAGCTCGGCTGGGGATTCCAGTTCCAGTCCCCCACCTTCCTCGCCCTTATCGCGATGTTCCTCTTCTTCCTCGGCCTCGCCCTCGCCGGCCAGTTTGAAATCGGCCTCTCCCTCACCAGCGCCGGCGGATCCCTCGCCCAAAAATCCGGCTACGCCGGAAGCTTCTTCACCGGCGTCCTCGCCATGGTCGTCGCCACGCCCTGCACCGCGCCCTTCATGGGAGCCGCCATCGGCTACGCGCTCTCCCACTCGATCCTCGTCAGCTTCACCGTCTTCACCGCGCTCGCTCTCGGACTCGCGCTCCCCTACCTCGCCCTCGCCTACTTCCCCGGCTGGGCGCGCATCCTCCCCAAACCCGGCGCGTGGATGGACGTCCTCAAGCAAGCCGTCTCCATCCCCATCTTCGCCACCGTCATCTGGCTCGTCTGGGTCTTCACCCAGCTCGCCGGAACCAGCGCCCTCATCGGCCTCCTCGCCGCCTTCCTCCTTCTCGCCATCGCCGGATGGTTCCTCGGCCGCTGGCCCGGCAAGACCGCACCCAGCGTCATCGCCGCCCTCATTCTGATCGCCGCCATCGCCACATCCGTCTTCGCCGTTCGCGACCTCTCCGCTTCTGCGCAATCGGTCAACGCCCAGGCCGCTCCTGTCTCCCGTCTCCTGTCTCCTGCTTCAGACTGGCAGCCCTTCACCCCGACCCTCCTCGCCCAGTCCCGAGCCCAGGGCAAACCCGTCTTCGTCGACTTCACCGCCAGCTGGTGCCTCTCCTGCCAGGTCAACGAACGCCTCATCCTCGACCGCGCCGACGTCCAGCAGCATCTCCGCGACTCCGGCGCCGTCCTCCTCCGCGCCGACTGGACCAATCAGGATCCCGCCATCACCCAAACCCTCGCCGCTCTCGGCCGCAGCGGAGTCCCCACCTACGCCCTCTATCCCGCCGACGCCAATGCCCCTGCCCACGTCCTCCCCGAAGTCCTCACCCCCGGCATCGTCATCACCGCACTCGACGCTCTCCCCGCTCCTCAGAAGTCCGCCGCCCAACTAACCCTGCCCTGACCAGAACGAAGTGAAGAGAGTCGCCGCGGGCGACCTCGCCGCCGACGCCATCACCGGCGACAGCTACCTCTACGATGGCGACGGGGCCGCGTCTGCGCCATGCAGATGTCCGTCAACGGAATTCCGTCAGGACCGGCTACCTTTACGATGCTGAGGGTCATCGCGTGGCCAAGGGCAGCCTGACGCTGTTCACCTGCGATACGAACCCTGACGACACGGACCGTTACAATGGCTTTACGCCTACTGCCGTATACGTGCTCGGCCCCAGCGGCGAACAAATGACCGAAATGACGAACAGTGCCGGCACCTGGCGGTGGGCACACACGAACGTCTACGCGCCGGGACTCAGCGCAACCTACGACGCCGATCCCACGGAGCAGACCGAGGGGCAGTTGTACCTTGCTCTCTCGGACTGGCTGGGTACGCGCCGGCAACAGACGGACTATGCCGGGAATCCATGCCTCACCTTTTCCAGCCTGCCCTACGGTGACGGCCTAACCCCCATTACCATTTCCTGCCTCAGCCCATCGGAAGATGCCACCGAGCACCACTATACCGGCAAAGAACGCGACCAGGAATCCGGCAACGACTACTTCGGCGCACGGTACTATGCATCTACGATGGGGCGGTTCATGAGTCCTGATCCGCTCGGCCCATGGGTAGCCGATGCCAGGAATCCGCAATCATGGAACATGTACACATATGGGCTGAACAATCCGATGATCAATACAGACCCGACCGGCTATGACTGTGTGTACTTCACTGATTCCGGAACCGGAGTTGAATCGGTTGATCGCAACAGTAATTCTGGCGAGTGTGGTCAGAACGGTGGAGACTGGGTCAACGGCACAGTTCAAAATGCGACGTACTTTGCGGGTAGCGATACATGGGGCTTCAGGAGCAGCGACTCTTCTTATAACTACTTGACCTATGCCTATGCTCCTTCAAGTGACCCAAATGCGAGCGGGGCGCCGTGCTCTGGAAACTGTGATCAGGCAAATGGTTACTCTCAGACTCCACAGCCCGGTTATATTCCTCTCTCGTCATTTGTCTTAGATCAGTTTATCCGTCCAGTTGCGCGGCAGACAGGGCCAGTTCTTCATGCGGGGGATTGCGCCGCTGCAGGCGCACTCGCGTTCTCTCCCGTTGTCACGCCCGAGGACGCAAAGGATGTGAGCGGCGCACTGACCGATCAGGGCGTGGATGCTTCTGAAAAGGGCTTCGAGGCTCTCTCCGAAACGAAGGCGCTGTCGAAAGGCGTTCGAGTGGGTTCAGAATATTTAGGGAAAGCGGCGGGAGTAGCAGGGAAGGGGCTCGCCGTTCATAGTGCCTACGAAAATATGAAAGATGCGGGTTGTTTCGGCGGAGGGGGTCACTAAATGAACGAGTCAGAAGTGACAGACGAGCAAAGCGACAACTCGCGGATAAACTGGTTCATCGGCGTGGTACTGGCTGCTGGCGTGCCGCTCTATGTCTTGGTTTGGATGGGTCATCACTGGGCAGAGATCGCTATCAAGATATATCTGGTTACCGCCTGCGTATTCGGTGCAATTTTATGGACATTGGAGAGGAAGTATCTCAAGCAAAAATGGTTGTGGATCGGCATGGTTCCCGCAGTTGTGCTGCACGGCCTCGCTATGTATGGCTTGGTGCTCTTCAATGAGGCTTTTCCCAGGATCGACCGTGTTCCGGTAGCAGCATACGGGATGCTCGTGCCTCTAGGAGCGCTTGAGACAGGAATCCTGTACGTGTTGATCGAGCGGTTCAGGCCCAAGAAGCATGCGCGTGGAACATCCACCACATCGCCCGGCGGCAGTTCCTAATCCTGCCTACCTCGCCAGCAGCGATCTCGGGCAGCCGCGGCCCGTCCAGCAACGAAAAACGCCGCCTACGGCGTCGGTAGGAGTAGGTCGCGGTAGGGATACGGATCACTCCGTACCCCCCGCACAGATCCGGACGAGCGGATTTCCCGCATCCGGCTCTTGCCTCAGGTGGTGACGTGCAAACGGCGCGAAGGATAAGGTTGGCAGATATGAGCCGGAGGAAGCCAGCGCCGGATAAGCCGTTGCATTCGCTCCCACTGAACGCGTCCGTTCTGACTCCGCCGTTCAAGAGCGCGATGCCAGAAGTGACTGACCGTGAAGCGGAAGTGGGACAGAGCGTACCGGTTCCCCGGAACTCCGAAGTATCG
The DNA here is from genome assembly GCA_003131625.1 of Acidobacterium sp. Classification (GTDB taxonomy): domain Bacteria; phylum Acidobacteriota; class Terriglobia; order Terriglobales; family Acidobacteriaceae; genus Palsa-343. The sequence goes on from PKVY01000053.1 coordinate 32,303, forward strand.
GAAATGCCCGCCCACAACGGACTTCAACCACTTGCCAACTTCAGGAACAGGATCATGCATACGCCGCCGCAACTCGATCTTGACGCGCAGCAACGTGGCCTGCATGCGCTTGCGAACCGTGTGCCGAAACACCATGAACCTTCCTCTCTTCGTCTTCCCGCAGATGTGCTTGAAGCCGAGGAAATCGAAGGTCTCAGGCTTGCCCAGACCCGCGCGCTTTCGGTTCGTCGCCGCATGGCGTCCGAACTCGATCAGCCGCGTCTTTTCCGGGTGCAGCTCCAGTTGGAACTTCTGCATTCGTTCTTTCAGTTCCGACCAGAACCGTTCGGCATCGTCTTTGAACTCGAATCCAACCACGATGTCATCGGCGTAACGCACCACGATTACGTCGCCGTGCGCACACTTCTTCCGCCATGCTTGGACCCAGAGATCGAAGACGTAATGGAGGTAGATATTCGCCAGCAGGGGCGATGCACTTCCGCCCTGCGGCGAACCTGCTTCCACTTGCGTTCGCTTGCCCTTTTCCAGCACGCCTGCGTTCAGCCATTTCTGGATGAGCCGCACCACGCGCCGGTCCGCTATCCGATGCTGGAGGAACCGGACCAGCCATTCATGCGACAGCCTATCGAAAAAGCTGCGCACGTCCAGGTCCAGCACCCAGTTCACACGTCTCTGCTGGAGTCCGCACCAAAGAGCGTCCAACGCTTTGTGTTGGTTGCGCTGTGGCCGGAACCCATAAGAGAAGCCGAGGAAGTCAGTCTCGTAGATTTGATTGAGTACTTCCACCGTCGCTCTCTGAACGAGCTTGTCTTCGAGCGCCGGGACGCCGAGCGGTCGCTGCCGCCCATCCGCCTTCGGAATGTACACCCTACGCACGGGCTT
>PKVY01000129.1 GCA_003131625.1 Acidobacterium sp.
TAATACCTGATTCACGGTACCCGCGAATGCCAATGAAAAGAATCACTTGCCGCACCCCCCCCTGGGGGGGGAGGGGGGGTACCCCCAGGCTCCGCTACCAGCTACGGGCCACCGGTTAACCGGCTGCAGCCTGCAGGCTGCTGGCTTCACGCTACCGGGCCCGTTTCTTCTTCCCCGGCTTCCGTTTGCCCTTGCATCGGGCCACAATCAGCGTGATGTCGTCCGCCTGCTCGCCGGCGCTGTACTGCTGGATTTCCCGGAGAACCGCATCCACCGTCGCCTTCGCGTCGAGAGAGGCGTTGTGTCGCAGGGACTCAATCAGTCCACGCTGCCCGAACTCCTCGCCCTTCGCATCGCTCGCTTCCGTCACCCCATCGGTGTAGAGAGCGAGCGTGTCACCCGGCGCCAGCTGGCATTCGCCCGTGTGTCCGTCCCAGTTCCGGAACAGACCCAGCACCGTTCCGGTGGAGTGCAGCTCTTCCAGAGCACCGCCTGCGCGCAACAAAAGTCCGGCCAGGTGCCCGCAGTTGGCGTAGCGGAGCTTTTGAGACTCGTCGCAATACTCGGCGAAGAAGATCGTCGAATACGCGCTCTCCACCGTGTTGTCGAAGAAAATCTGATTCACCGTCTTCAGGAAAAGCTGCGGTTGTTGGCGAGCGATGGCCAGCTGGCTGCGCAGGTTGGCCTGCAGATTGGCCATCAGCAGCGCCGCGGCAATGCCTTTCCCGGATATGTCGCCAATCAGCAGTCCCAGCTCGGTCGGTCCGAGCGAAAGGAAGTCGTAATAGTCACCGCCCACATGCCGCGCCTGGATGCAGACTCCCGCATAGTCCAGTGTCTTCAGTGCCGGCGCGCCCTGCGGGAACAGTCTCGCCTGCACCTGCTTCGCGATCTCCAGCTCCTGCGCCACGCGCCGCTCCTGCTCCACCCTGTCGCTCGCTTCGCGGCGCTGCGCCTCGATCTCGCGGCTCATCTCATCGGAGCCCAGCAGCTCGAACGTGTTCCCGTCGATGTCCTGGAAGGTCGCGAAGGTTCCTCCCCACAGCTGCGGCTGCGGCGGCTGCACGAACTTCACGCCGCGGCTCCGCCACAGCTCGTAGGTCGCGTTGACATCCTCGGCGATAAAAGCAATGTGGGTTGGACGGCCGATCAGCCGGTAATTCTCCGAACCCCGCCGCGGAGCGATCAGCGCCAGGATTGCGCTGCCGTCCGGCGGGGCGATCGCGATCCAGCGGCCGAACTCAAACCGGCTGTCCGCCAACACGCAGAATCCGAGCTGCCCAACGTAGAACTCGAGGCTGCGATCGTGATTGCGCACATAGACGTTCGATTTAAAGATTCTGAGATACGGGTTCTCCGATCCGGAGGCGCAAGGGGAGCGTTGCACCGGGTCGCGCGTCTTTTCACGATTATTCCCATCGCTTGCCACGTGCGCCCTCCCGAATCTTCCCGCTTGCAATCAATATCCCACAAGCGATGTTCGGTAGTCCGCATTTCAGATGCTGCCCGGTTAGGATGGAACCAATTCGCCCTCCACCGCGTACTTCACAACGGTGCGGTCCACGCCCTCCCCCGCCGCACCGCTGATGTTCAGGAGAAAACCCATGCATAAACTCGTCAGCGCCACAGCCCTCGCCATTGCCATACTTTTTGCATTGCCCGCTGCTCGTGCCCAGGCCAGTTCCCACTCCAACTCGCTCGTCATCGTCTTCAAGGACGGCCACCGCCAGAGCATCAACCTCGACAGCGTACAGCGCCTCGAGTTTCCTGGAGCAGTCCCCGCTGGCCTGATCAGCGTTCCCGGCCCGTCGCGCGCTCACTTCCTCGGCAAATGGGAAGTCGGCGAGGGCAACGGAGAGAACTTCTACATCACCCTCAACGACGATGGCACCGCCCAGCGCACCATGAACGACCTGGAACACGAGCGCGGCACGTGGGTCTATGCCCACGGAGAAGCCGAGGTCACCTGGGCCGACGGCTGGCAGGACTGCATCCGCAAGGTCGGCTCCTGGTACAAGAAGTACGCCTACCACGAAGGCAAGACCTTCACCGACGACCCTGACAACGTCACCAACGCCCGCAACGTGTCGCAGAATCCCAACGGCGTGGATTAAGGAACGCTGCCCGCCCACCCCTTACGGCAGCAGCCCGAACACAGCCACTCCATTCGGCGTCCCCACAAACACCATGCCGTTGACTTCCATCGGCGTGATGAACTTGTTCCCGCTGCCGAACTGATCGCGGTTGTTCGCCGCCTGGTTGCTGTTGTAGAGCTCCTTCAGCGTGGTCGCGTCGAAAGCATGTAACACCGCCGGTGACGAATTCTCGACCCCCCACACGATCCCATTCGTGGTGCCGTTGGCGCTGACCGCCGGCGTCATTCCAGGATACGCAAACGTGTTCGCGGTCTTCACGCTCGCGCTGGTGGCCAGTTTCGCGTTGACGATCGGAAACGCCTTCAGGTTGTCACTCACCGCGCCGTAGTAGATCGTGTTATTGAAGTACGCGGGCATCGACCACACGCCGCCAATAGGCGCTGCAATCTCCTGGTACAGCGCAGTGTTGTTTTGCGCGCTGTACTTGCCCATCGAATCCCGATTCACAACATAGATGTTCTGGTCCTTTCCTGCGCCCACCGCGAGATGATGGACCGTTCCCGAAGAGTCCGTCATATCCGGCAGCACCAGGGCTCCGCCTGACCCCAGGTCTTCGTCCTGGCCCGACTCGGAAATCCCGTTATAGGTTTCGAAGTAATCCGCGACCGCCAGAGTTCCGCCCGTCGTTGAGATTTTCAGGAACGCGTTGCCGAAGTCGTTTTTCACCGGCAACCCGTTCGCGTTGAGCGTGCCATCGAAGGTCCCATTCGCATCGAGAAAATAGATGTTCCCGCTGGAATCCGCAGCCAGCCCGGAGCCCGCCATCCAGATCGACCCTTCGCTGCCGTTCGGCGTCAGGTTCAGCACGCTGGTCTGCGCCAGCGTCGATTCGTTGTAGGCCATCAGCCAGCCCGTGTACGGGTCAATGTCGCAATGCGACGTCCATCCGAGATAGATCGTTCCGTTCATCAGCAACAGCCCCACGCGCTCGGCATACTGGCTGGGGTCGAAAATCACATTGCCTCCGGAGCTGTTCGCGCCTGTGCCTGGGTAGGTCGCCTGAATTTCCGCCGGAGTGTGCAGTTCCGCGCCCGTGGTCACGTCCAGCGCATGCAGCCGCTGGTGATAAGTCCCCGACTTATCCAGCGACATGCCTACGACGAAAATCGTCCCGTTCGGCCCTGCCGTGCGATCGATGACCGGCGTCGAGGTGATGCCGATCTCCGGCGTGATCTGGGAACACCCGTGATCCCCGCTGGGCGTCTCATTCGCTTCCAGGACCGACGTCTTCCAGATCTGTGCGCCGGTATTCGCGTCGAATGCGTAGACGCTGTCGTTCTCCGTCACCGCGTAAACCACATTGCGCTGCTGTCCGCCCGCCGTCAGGTTCGACAGATAAAGAGGCTGCGCATCCACTGAGCCATCGACAGCCAGCAGGTGCAGCAGGCCGAATTTCGAGGAAGTAACATTGCTCGACGTCAGCGTCGTCTCGTTCGGGTTCAGCCCCGTCCTTCCGATGTCGAAGTGATAGGTGGTGACGTCGACTCCCCGCATCGCGACAGTCGTCTGCACTGCCAGGGGAGCTATCTGCCAGGCAGCGGCAGGGGTGCCGGGGCTCCCGCTGCTCGTCAAGGTCGTCCCGTTCATCAGCCAGACGTAAACCTGTTCCGTGGAGCTGTTCCGCCACAGGATGCCGGCCCGGCCGCTCCCGTCGTAGTCGCCAACGCCCTGGATGACCCAGCCGGAGGAGACGTAGCTGACGCTCGCGCTGCTCGCGAGGGTGGTCCCGTTCATGAACCAGATGAAAACTTGGCCAGTGGTGCTGTTGCGCCACAGGATGTCACTCTTGCCGTCCCCATTGAAATCGCCCACGCCGGCAATGACCCAGTCGGAGGTGGGGCTGCCGGGACTCCCGGTGCTCGCAATCGTGGTCCCGTTCATGAGCCAGAGGTAGACCTGCCCGGTGGTGCTGTTGCGCCACAGAATGTCACTCTTGCCATCCCCATTGAAATCGCCAACGCCCGCAATGTTCCATCCGGAGGAGACGTTGCTGACGCTCCCGCCGCCCGCTACCGTAGTTCCGTTCATGAGCCAGAGGTAGATCTGGCCGCTGNNCAACCCCCGCAATGCTCCAGTCCGAGGAGACGTAGCCGAGGCTTCCGCTGCTCGTAAACGTGGTCCCGTTCATGAGCCAGATGTAGACCTGCCCGGTGGTGGTATTCCGCCACAGGATGTCGGCCTTGCCGTCGCCGTCGAAGTCCCCGGTTCCCTGAATGACCCAGTCCGAGGTGGGGCTGCCGGGGCTCCCGCTGCTCGCAAACGTGGTCCCGTTCATCAGCCAGATGTCGACCTGCTCGGTGGTGATGTTCCGCCACAGAACGTCACTCCTGCAGTCGCCGTTGAAGTCGCCAACCGCGGCAAACGACTGCGGATTCGGATTCGGGTTTGGGTTTGGGGTCGTGCAGGATCCGATCGCCTGAGACACCGTCCCAGGAGCCGTTCCGGTGGCACTATTGTGGGTCGAGGAGCTACCGGAGTCAGCATTGAATGTATTGATCGCCGTGGTGAGATCGGTCGAACCATTGTTGATCTGGTAATAGACGACTCCTCCCGGCCATAGCGAGCCCGAGTCTGCGACGTCTACAATCTGAGGGGTCGATCCCAGTTTCGGAAGGTGGACACCTATGAAGGGTTCGCCATTCGCCTGCGCCTGTGCGACAGTGATGGAGCTGAAAGCGAAAATGATGAGAGCAAGGAGGCAGCGCTGCAGGAACCGGGGAACCGGTCTTTGGAATAGAGACATGAGATCAACACCCGCGTGAAAGTTGGAGCCTTGGGGCTGCTAACGGTCCCATGATCCTGGCACGCGGTATCGAGGCTGTCAATTCGTTGAATAACTGACTCTTAGAGGCGTCTAAGTAATCACACATTACAATTACCGACGAGTGTTACGCGCGACCGCGTCGTGTGCTTTTTTTCGCGGTGGAGACAGGAGCCGCCACCGGCGTCGTCGATGACGCCCCCGTCCACCATGCTTACGGCTCAATCCTTGCACCCCGGCGCGGGACTCGTTTTCAACTATCTGGCGCGTGACAAGCGTGCTGTGGCTATTGTGGATGCATGGCGCGGCGACCTGAGGCTCAATGCGCGAAAAAGTAGAAGATAGAGCCCCCTGCGAGACAGACGATAAGACTGATCCCCACAGTCCAAAACAGGTTCTTCCTCAACTCCAATATCCTGCGATATCTATTCTTCCCACCACCGATGAGAAACGTGGCCGACGGCCATAGCCTTGGCACCAAAGAGGAAATGATAACTCCCGAGCCAATAAGAATGAGCCCAACTGCCATGACATACACGGGCCACATTGATGTTTTATGCCCCTTGTGTAGCATTTGCACCTTGGCTATCAGAACTCCTATAGACATCGGCAGCACGCCTCCGCCTAATATCGCCAAGGCACCACCCACGATTCTTGCCGCTCCGTTGGACATAGGCGGCTTTTCAAGCATCGTGCGAACGTGGTCCTCAACGATGGCGCACGCTGCGTAGACATCATGCTCCTCACCCGAGATTAGATACGTGATGGCGCCGTCGCTCGAATAGGAATAGCCGAAGTCTATGTCGATGCGTGGGTTGCGTTCACTACCGAATCGGGTTGAGATTTCGATATGCTCTACGCTGCGGTTATCAGGATTTGGAAAAGACGACACTTGCTCCAGCGACACCGGTTTGAGCGCGCTGACGTCTGAGCAATCGACAGAGTAGGATAGGTCTTTGGTCGGACAGGCCGAGAGCGTCTAAAAGTTGCTCAACGTGATGAATATCTAGCACGAGGGGGTGAGTAAATTTCTTCCTTTTGCTGATTTCCATCGCGCTATCGTCCCATCACTCGCTTGAGGATCATCCTCGCAAGTGTAACGCTGTCCGCCACGCCACGGACGCCGCATGCGGGAGAGTTCCTCCTTGGTATTGCGAGACGCATGTCCTCAGATGCACCAAAACCCTACCTCGATCACCTGTAACCTGTCTTCAAAATTTCCTGCTCCGACCCTGGAATCGCCACCGCGGCTTCCCACCGAATCCCCTTCAGCTTCTCCAGCGAACCTTCCGTCTTCAGCGTCGTAAACACCGCCATCCATCCGCCCATTGCCAGCCGATTCACCGCCGCCTTGCACGCTGCGCCCATCTTGTCGACCGCACGCAGCGTCACCGCATCGAACACGCGCTCGTTGGCCATCTCCTCGACGCGTCCCGCCCAAACCTCGGCATTCAATCCCAGCGTCCGCACCGCCTCGCGCAGAAATGCCGCCTTCTTCCCCTGGGACTCCGCCAGCGTCACGCCGATCTTCGGCCGGCAAATCGCAATCGGAATCCCCGGAAATCCGGCCCCTGAGCCGAAATCCAGCAGCGTCTTCACGTGTTTTGGAATTTGCTGCGCCGCGAAGATTGACTCCGCAAAATGCCTGCGAACAATCTCCTCCGGCTTGCGCGGCGCCGCCGTCAGATTCATGCGCGCATTCCACTTCATCAACAGCGCGAGATACGCCTCAAACTGCTCGAAAGCCCGCGCATCCAGCCCGGTCACATCCAGGCTGAATCGACGTTCGTTTGTTGGTTTCATGCCGAATATCGGCGCCTGCAGCATTCGGGGAAACCCGGCGCTCGTCCCCTATACCCTATTCCCTGTCCTTCAGTCCGCGACCGACTCGCTGATCATGCGCGGCTCCCACGCCGCCGCCGCATCCACAAACGACTGGAACAGGCACTGCGCCGCCTTGTTCTCTTCCAGCACGCGCTCCGGATGCCACTGCACGCCCATCAGGAACTGGTCGCCATGCCCTTCCGCCGCTTCCACCACGCCGTCGTCCGGCGACCATGCCGCGCGCACCAGCCCATCGCCCAGCACCGCCACGGCCTGATGATGGCTGCTGTTCACCATCAGCGTCGTCCTCATTCCCAGCCCCAGAATGCGCCGCAGCCGCGAGCGCGCTTCCACCTCGATCGTGTGCGCTTCCGCGACGGCTCGCCCCGCCGTGTGATCCACGCCGGTTTTCAGATGCTGTACCAGCGTTCCGCCCCGCCACACATTCAGCGCCTGGAAGCCATAGCAAATCCCCAGCAGCGGCTTGTACAGATTCGACGCGTCCTGCAACAGCAACTCGTCGACGGCTTCGCGCGCCGCATCCGCCGCCGCGCAATCGGCCTGCGCGTCTTCACCGTATTTCTGCGGATTCACATCCGCCGGGCTCCCCGGCAGCAGCACGCCCTCGCATGACGCGACCAGCTGCGCCACCTTGGCCGGCGAATCCCGCAGCGGCACTTTAACCGGCACTCCCCCCGCATACTCCACCGCGCGCGCATATTGCGGCCACGAGCGCTCGCAGTATTCCTTGTTCGCGAAATTGGGTTCCGGAATCGCGATGCGTGGTGCTTTCATGGTCTCCGCGCCTCCTCGGTCTCGTGCAGGTTCCGAGAAATCGTTACAGCCTCCAGGTGCCCTGTTTCATTTTCATTCTTTCCCGGCGTCGCGGACGGCGCTGCAGGCTTTTTTCGCCAGGAGTGCTCATAATACAGCGCGGCGACCTGTTCCTCCAGTAGCTTTGTCACTTCGTCAACCTGCTTCATCGTCAGGCCCTGCGTTTCCACCGGTTCGCCCACCGCCAGGGTCACGGGTACAGGATGCACCGTGCTCGCGTGGATCGGCAGCAATTCATGCGTCCCAATCAGCGCCATCGGTGTCACCGGAACCTGCGCCCGAATCGCCATGAACGCCGGCCCGTTCAGGAATTTCGCCGGCTCCCCCGTCTCCGTCCGTCCGCCCTCCGGAAAAATGAACAGCGGCATCCCGCCCTTGAGGGTCCGCGCCGCGCTTGCCAGGCTCGCGATCGACGCGCGCGGATTGCCCACATCTACTGACACCTGCCCTGAACGGCGCAGCCACCAGCCGATAAATGGCACCTTCAGGAGCCCGCTCTTCGCCACGATCCGAAACTGAAACGGCAGCGAACTGAAAATCACCGGCGTGTCCATATACGACATGTGGTTTGCAACATACACCGCCGGCTGCGCTTTCAGACGTTCTCTGCCCAGAACCGTCACCCGCGTACCGCTGATAGCCACGCTGACTCGCGCCCACGTCTGCGCAATCCGATGCTGCCAGCGCCCGCTCTTCTCAAACAGCGATACCGCCACCGCAATGCTGGCAAAAAAAGCGGTCGCCACCGCAAACACCGGAGCCCGGAACAGGTAGCTCGTCAGCCGCTCACGCAGCGGCAGCGGATTCGGCCGTGGGCCCAGAGGTTCCATCGCGCTCATCGCGTCTCCACCCCAACGCGCTCGAGCATCGGCCGCACTTCACCCACCAGATACACCGATCCAGCCACCACGACCAACCCGTCGCGCGGAGCCTCAGCCCACGCCCTCTCCAGCGCCTCCTGCCCGTCTCTCGCGGCCATCGCCCGCACGCCGGTCCTCGCTGCTGCTGCGACGATATCCCCCACGCTGGCCGAACGCGGCGACTCCACCGGAGTCGCAATCACCAGGTCGAACATCGGGAAAAGAATCTGCGCCATTTCCTGGTAAGCCTTGTCCTTCATGCAACCAAAGACCAGCACGCGCTTGCCGTGAGCCGATTCCGCATACCCAAGCGAAGAAAGCGCCGCCCGCAGCGCCCACGCTCCCGCCGGATTGTGTGCCACATCCAGCAGAACATCGGCCTTGCCCGCCACCTGCATCCGCTCCAGCCTGCCCGGCCATTGTGTCTGCCGGATTCCCTCTGCAATCTGCACGGGCGTTATTTTGAAACCGTGATTGTTACTTATTTCCACCGCCGCCGCAATGGCGAGCGCGATGTTGCGCCGCTGATGCTCTCCCGCCAGCGGCGAATCCACTTCAATCGTCCGTCCCATCACCTCGAGCGCATACCGATTCCGCGGTTCTGTAACCTGTAACCTGTACCCCGTAACCTGTGCCGACGGCACAAACTCCGCCGCATTCACTCCCCGCACATCCAGTTCCGCCGCCACCTCGCCAATCGTCTGGTTCGCCTCCGGATGCTGCGGCAGCGTCACCAACGTCCCACCCTGACGTAGAATTCCGGCTTTCTCGCGAGCGATCAGAGGGATGGTCTCGCCCAGCCACTCCATGTGGTCGAGGGAAATGTCGGTGATCACCGAAATCAGCGGCTCCACGACGTTCGTCGCGTCCAGCCGCCCGCCCATCCCCACTTCCAGCACCGCCAGATCCACCTGCGCATCGGCAAACGCCTCGAAGGCCACCGCCGTCAGCGCCTCGAAAAAGCTCGGATGCCCCGGCAGATTCCCCTCGCGCACCAGGATTTGCGCGCAATCGTCCACGCGAAAATAGTGCCGCGCAAACTCTTCATCGCCGATCGCCTCGCCATCGATCCGAATCCGCTCGTTCACGCGCACCAGATGCGGTGATGTATAGAGCCCGCATCTGTACCCCGCACTCTTCAGAATCGCGGTCAGCGTCGCTGCCGTCGATCCCTTGCCGTTGGTCCCCGCAATCAGAACCGAGCGAAACCGCTGCTCCGGATGCCCCAGCGCCTCCACCAGCGTCCGCATCTCTTCCAGCCGGAACTTCCGTCGCGGCTCGCCCGGTGCGGCATGCAGTTCCCCCACACGCGCATGAAGACTGTCGAGCGCCGCCGCATAGGACATTCTTCGATTTTAGCCTCGATTCCAGGACAACTCCGCGGGACGGGTTCAATCGCGAATCCGGCTCTATCGGACCCCTCCAAAGTCATCATCGCCCGCTCACTTCGGTACTGCGGCGAAGCCGCGCCGCGCTGCTAAACTGGAACCCGCATGATCCTCCCCTTTGTCCGCGAGCTGTTGGCGGACCTGGAGATTTCCCCCGCCTTCGAACAGGCAAGAAGGCACCTGGCGCTTGCCCGTGGGCGTCGTCGTGTCTCCGGACTCACCTCCACCGCCCGCGCCCTCTATATTCCCCTCTTCGCGCGCGCCGCCCAGGTCCCCACCGTCGTCATCGTCGCTGACAACAAGGCCGCCGACGCCATGCACCTCGCCCTCCGCGCCGGATGCGACCTCACCGGAGCCATCCCCGCTGACCGCGTGCTGCGCCTGCCCGCGCACGACGTCCTGCCCTTCGAAAATCTCTCGCCCCACCCCGACATCCAGGAGCAGCGCGCCAAAACCCTCTGGAAAATCGCCACCGGCGAAGCCTCTATCGTCGTTGCCCCCGTTGAGTCCGCCGCGATGAAGCTCTTCCCGGCGCCCTTCTACGCCGGACTCGCGCAAATTCTTCGCCGTGGCGAAGAAGTCGACGTCGAAACCCTCCTCGCGCACCTCACCAGCATCGGCTATACCCGCAACGACATCNNTGGACCTGGTGGAGATGCCGGGCCAGTTCACGCGCCGCGGCGGCATCCTCGATGTCTACTCGCCCGAAGCCGATCGCCCGGTGCGCTTCGAGTTCTTCGGCGACGAAATCGAGTCGATCCGCAAGTTCGATCCAGAAACCCAGCGCTCCGCCGCGCCCCTCGACGAAGCCCGCCTCCTGCCGCTCACTGAAACGCCCGTCACCGAGCGCCTCCTTGCCGCCGTCCACACCCGCCTTAGCGGCGAACGCATCGAATCCACCGACGATCCCAAGCTGGTCGAAGAAGCCATCGCCGCCGGAGGCGTCTCCGTCTTTCCTGGCTGGGAGTTCTTCGCCGGAGTCAACGGAGCCACAGGGACCCTGCTCGATCTCTTCCCGCGCTCGGCCCTCCTGGTCGAAGAGCCCGCGATGATCCGCAATCAGATCGACCGCTGGTGGAGCAAAGTCGAGCAGCGCCACGACCGCTCCAGCATCGGCTCGCTCATTACGCCCGCGGACATCTACCTGCGCCCCGAAGTCCTCCAGGCGCAGCTGGCCTCGCATTCCGGCCTCGACATTGATCAGCTCGGCGTAGTCGACGTCCTTGAAGAAGACCAGACTCTCGGCGAAATCGAATTCACTTCGCGCCCCACGCTCCGCTTCCACGGCTCCATTCCGGCTCTCATCGATCAGATCCGCAATCTGATGAACCAGGAGGTCCGCACGCTGCTGGTCGCGCCCAACCAGGGCGAAGTCGAGCGCCTCGCTAACCTGCTGCGCGAATATGAAGTTCCCTACCGCCTCGGCTCACGCATCCAGCACGCCGGCAGCGAGAATATCTACGACGAATCCAGCTTCCTCGCGGGCGACCTGCGCACACCCGTCATTCTGCGCACCGCGCTCGCCACCGGCGTCAGCCTGCCCGACGCGCGGCTCGTCCTCTTCGGCGCCCAGGATTTCTTCGACGAAGCCGACGTCACCGCGCGCCCCGCGCCCAAAAAATCTAAAACCGCAGCCTTCGTCTCCGACTTTCGCGACCTCACCGTTGGCGATTACGTCGTCCACGTCGAGCACGGCATCGCCCGCTACCAGGGCCTGCGCGAAATCGAGCAGGACGGCCTCTCCCTCGAATTCATGATCCTCGAGTTCGCCGAGGGCGCGCGCCTCTACGTCCCGCTCACGCGCCTCGACCTCATCCAGAAATACCGCTCCACCGAAGCTGGTCCCGCGCCCGTCCTCAACCGTCTCGGCTCGCAGCAGTGGGCCAAAACGAAGGCCCGCGTGCGCAAGGCCATGGCGGATATGGCCGACGAGCTCCTCAAGCTCTACGCGCAGCGCAAAGCCGCTGAAGGCCACGCCTTCCCCGCCGACAACGAATTCCAGCGCGAATTCGAAGACGCCTTCGACTTCACCGAGACCGACGACCAGATTTCCGCCATCGCCGACATCAAGCGCGACATGGAGTCAACCCTGCCCATGGATCGCCTGCTCGTCGGCGACGTCGGTTACGGCAAAACCGAAGTCGCCATGCGCGCCGCCTTCAAAGCCGTGCAGGACGGCCGCCAGGCCGCGGTCCTCACCCCCACCACCATCCTCAGCTTCCAGCACTTCGAAACCTTCAAAAGCCGCTTTCGCCAGTTCCCCATCAACATCGAAATGCTTTCGCGCTTCCGCACCCCCAAAGAGCAGAAGCTCATCCTCGAGCAAGTCGAGAACGGCCGCGTCGACATCCTCATCGGCACGCACCGCCTGCTCTCAAAGGACATCAAGTTCCACGACCTCGGCCTCCTCGTCGTCGACGAGGAGCAGCGCTTCGGCGTCCGCCACAAAGAGCGCCTCAAGCAGATGCGCCGCGAAATCGACGTCCTCGCTATGTCCGCCACGCCCATCCCGCGCACGCTGCACATGT
>PKVY01000100.1 GCA_003131625.1 Acidobacterium sp.
TCGTCGAAACGACGCTTTTGGTCGTCGGTTTCGAGTTGGAGGGGCGGGACGGGAACACGGCGTCCCTGGGGATCGATGGCGACGAAGGTGAGATAGGCGGAGGCGACGTGGCGGTGAATGCCGACGAGCGCGTTTTCGACCCAGACTTTGACGCCGACTTCCATGGAGGTTTTGAAGGCGCGGTTGACGGAGGATTTGAGGATGACGAGATCGCCGACGTGAACGGGCGCGATGAAGTCGATGTGCTCCATGGAGGCGGTGACGACGTGGCTGCGCGCGTGGCGATAGGCGGCCATCGCGCCGACGAGGTCAATGAAGTTCATGAGGCGGCCGCCGAGCAGGTTGCCCAAGGTATTGGTGTCGTTCGGCAGGACGAGCTCGGTCATTTCGGACTGCGAGTGGGCCACGGAGCGCGCGGGGAGCGCGGGGCCGTTGAGGTCCATGTGGGGGCTCCTTTTTAACAGGGTACAGGGAACAGGTTACAGGTTGCAGGGAACAGGTTGCAGGAAGCCTGCAGGCTGCAGCCGGCGGGCTGCAGCCGGGAGCGGGAGCGCTCAGTTGTGCTGGAGGTTTTTGGATTCTTCTTTGGTGAGGATGCGGATCTGAGAGCCGAAACGGCGGTAGTTGCGGAATTCGAATTCGTTGAGGACGGCCTGGTGTTTGCCTTCGCGCAGGCTGACCGCGCCGCGGATGGGGAGCAGGTAGTCGTGGTTGTTGATGGAGATCCAGGAGTAATCGACGGACATACTGGAGGCGCGGACCTGGAGGATTTCCGGGATGTCGTCGGCGTCGATGGTGATGCGGCGAACGCTGCGGGTGCCGGTATCGAGATAGACGAGGCCGTGGAAGCCGACCGCGTGCTGGCGGTTGTTGAGGCCGGTGAGGTCGAAGTTGGAGTTGGCGAGCGCGACCTGGAAGGCATAGACCTGGACGGGCTGGCCATCGAGAACATCGGATTCTTTCCAGGTGAATTTGGCTTTGGCTGAGGGATCGAAGACGAGCTGGAACATGCCGCCGAATTCGCCGACGGAATGGGCGAAGTCGAGTTGATCGGGCTCGACGCTGCTGGGCTGGCCATTGAGCTCGACGGTGCTGCGGGTTTCCCTGTGATCGATGTAGCGCATGAGCTGGACGATGTTGTCTTTGTGATGCCAGTCGCCGTGGCCGGCGGGATCGACGGAGTGGTCGGTGATCTCGACGCAGAAGAAGTTGGGGAGGGTTTCAGACCAGGCGAGAGCGCGCTGACGCGCGGCATCGAGGATGGTTTGCGTTTCGGCGTCGGTGGGCGGCGGGACGGGGTTCGTGGGGCTGGCGATTTTGAACGCGCTGTTGGAGACGGCGGCGTTGGCGGTGAGGTGTTTGTCAGCGGCTATGTCGCCGGTATCGGAAGTGGTGGTGAAGGAGGCAGCGGGCGCGGTGGAAGCGGCGATGGTTCCTTCCACGGAGAAGGACGCGGTGCTGGAGGCGGTTTGTCCGTCCTGGGTGATGACGGTTTTGATCTGGTAGTTGCCGGGCGGGAAGACGTGGCCCTGGATGGTGCCGAGGTAGGGAAGCGCGGTGCCAGTGCCGGAGGTTTTGCGGAGTTCGAGAGGCATTTTGCCGAGGAGCTCGTTGTTGCGGAGGATCTGCATCTCGAGCTGCGGCTGCGTGGAGCTGCCGGCGAGCGGATGGACCATGAAGAAGAGGGACAGAATGCGGGTTTTTTCGGGGAGCTCGGTGTTGAGGTCGGGGATCACGCGACCGTTGAGGTAGCGCATGGGGTCGAAGGTCTCGGATTCCTCATGGACGGGCTCGACGGTGCGGACGAGGGCGATGTCGCTGAGCGAGGGGCCGTGCGGGGCGGGATCGATGGTGAAGGTGGAGCGCTGCGCGCCAGCCTTGTTGCTGAGGCGATCGAGGACGGCGGTCTCAAGGATGTAGGTGCCGGGCTCGGCGGAGAAGTGGCGCTGCAAGACGATGAACTGGCCCTGATCGCTGCGCAGCATGTCAGGGGCTTCGTGGCGGGGGATGTCTTCGCTGAAGCGCTGCAGGATGTTGCCCTTGTTGTCTTTGACGAGGGCAACGATGGAGAGGTGGACGGAGGAGAGGTGGGTGTTGCCGTCGTCGTGGACTTCGAGCTCGGAGACGGGCACTTCGACGGTGAGCGCGCCGCTGTTGCCGTCGGGTAATTCACCGAGGCGGAGGACGGAAGCGTGGAAGGCGATGGCGGAGGGCAGGTCGGGACTGGAGAGGATGGTGAGGAGAGGGACCTCAAAGGGGCGAATGCCGGTGCCGCTGCCAGGAGGGATGGCGAAGTAGCCGGAACGTGTGCGGACGACGAGGTCTTTGCGGAGTGGCTGAATGGCGATGGGACGGAACTGGCCGTCGTAGTTTTTGATGGCGGGGGTGTAGGCGGCTTCGTAGTAGGTGGTGAGGTCGTTGTGGAGCTGGTCGAGGGGCCTTTTTAAGCTGGCGCCGGCGCGGATGTAGACTCCGCCGGTACCGGTGGCGAGATTGACCAGGGGGCTCCTGACTTCGTCGAGGCTGTCGAATTCCAGCTGGGACATGTTCATGGCGTTTTCCTGGATCATGCCGCCGGGAGTGGGGTCAGTGGAGCCGCGCGCCGGAGCGTTTCCGGCAGTAGAGAGGGCGTTGCCTACACCGAGAGAAGCCACGGTCATGGCGCTCTTCATCCGGTCGCTGACCTGGGGATCGAGGGCACTGGAATCGACGGCGCAGATGGTAACGCCGGCGCGATTGGCCTGGCCGACGATGGACTTGATGGTGTCGCGGGAATCGGAGTTGGCGTTGAGACCCGCGGCGAAATAGACGACCAGCTTGCGGCCGGTGATCTGGCGCTGGGTGCGGGCGAGAGCGAGCAGCGCGGAGAGGGAAGGGTAGGCGCGTTGTTCTTCGAGGATGCGCTGGGATTCATCGAGGCCGGAGACGAGGACCCGGGCGTGGGCGCGGTCGGCGGCATCAACGCTGAGCGAGTCGCCCTGGGCCACGGAGATGAGATCTTTTTCTTCCTGACTGAGGCCGGAGTCCGCGTTTGCGGGATTGGGGGTAGTGGCGTCGCTGATGGCTTTGTCGAGGAAGTCGCGGTTGGTGGTGTAGGCCTGAATGAGGCGCAGGCGGCCGTTCATCTGCAGAACGGCGAAGTAGTAGCCCTTGTCGGGAATGGTTTTGAGGATTTTTTCGGCAATATTGCGCGCGGCCCTGGCGGGGCCGGGATCGAGACGATCGAAGAGGAAGGTGACGAGGTGTTCGGATTTGGACTCGCCGGTGACGAGGTGAAGGTCAGCAAGAATGACGGGCGAGCCGTTGTCAGTGACGGCGAGGTCGGAGGGTTTGAGGTCGAGGACGGGCTTGTCTCTTTTGGTGCGGACAACGAGGTCGAGGGAGACTTCATCGACGGTGGTGTTGAAGTCGGTGGCGGCGGGCGGCTGAGGGGAAGCAGCTTGGGCGGCAGCATTTTGCGCGGGTGCGGAAGAAGGCTGCGGGGCCGACTGGGCAGGCGCGGAGAGGGCAGCCGACAGGAAGAGCAGGGTGACTGGCAGAGCTATACGCAGGGTGCAATATTGGGCCCGAAATTGAAGCATTTTCGTAGTCTCCCGGGACCGGATGGGTCCGGAACTGTATGTTAGCGGAGCCGCTGAGAGGCGTTCCGATTGGCATATCCACGATACTGCCGGGAGTGCCCGCTCACAACAGAAAAGGGGGAGTAACACGAAAGAGGGAGTAGCACGCACGTCGGGTAACTGCAGCGTTGGTTTGCAACCGTGGTGGAGCGGGGGAATGATAGGGGTAGTCAAGAACGACGGGAGCAGCATGGATAAAGTTGCGAGTTTGAAGGAGATTCTGGAGCAGGATCCTAAGAATGCGTTCGCGCGTTACGGGCTGGCGATGGAATACGCGGGTCGCGGCGAGACGGAAGCGGCGCTGGCTGAGTTCGGGCAACTGGTAGCGGATCATCCGGATTACACGGCGGGGTATTTCATGGCAGCGCAGACGCTGGCGAAAGCGAGACGCGACGCAGAGGCGAAGCAGCGGCTGGTGGAGGGGATGGAGTGCGCGCGGCGGACCGGCAATCAGCATGCGCTGCGGGAGATGCAGGCGATGCTGGAGGAATTCAGTGAGTAGGGAGTAGCGAGCAGGGAGTCGGGGACAGAGTTTAGAGTTTGGAGTTTAGGGGTTAGAAGAGCGGGTCCGCGATCGAACAAGCTAATAGGGATCAGGAGACAGGAGACAGGAGGCCGGGGAACAGGAGACCGCGGGGAATACGTGCTGGTAACGGCGGGTGAGGTACTGCAGAACAAAATGCGGAGTGAGTCCGTAATGTGCAAGACGGGGAGGCGAGACGCGATCATAATGGCACAATCATGAGAATTCCCCTGTTTCCCCTGGAGACGGTGCTTTTTCCGGGAGCGGCGCTGCCGCTGCATATCTTCGAAAAGCGATATCGGGAGATGGTGGGCGAATGCCTGCGGGAAACGAAGCCGTTTGGGGTAGTGCGGTCGGACGGGGATCAGATGGCGATCATCGGCTGCACGGCGCAGATCGTGCGCGTGGTGGAGCGCTTCGCCGACGGGCAGATGGATATTCTTTGCGAGGGAGTGAAGCGGTTCGAGATTGAAGGACTGGACGAATCGCGGGAATTTTTGCAGGCGGATGTGGAGTTCTTCGAGGATGAGGGCGCGGGATCGACGCGGACGGACCGGGAGGATTGCGCGGCGCTGCATTTTGCGACGCTGCACATGGCGGGGATCCAAACCCCGACGATGCACCTGGATCTGAACGCGCCGGTGGCCTTTCAGCTGGCCGACGCTTTGCCCTCGGACCTGAGTTTTAAGCAGCAGTTGCTGGCGAGCCGCTCGGATGCTGACCGCACCGCGCGGCTGCGGAGCTTCTATAACGAGATGCTGCCGCGGCTGCGCGCAAAGGAAGATGTGAGCCGGGCAGCGCAGCCGGGTTTCCCCATACACTAATTCGAGTGAGACAGCGCGGGCGCTTCGAGCGTCCAATGTAAGGCACACCCCAGCAGCGCAGAAAAGGGACAGGAGTATCGATGGCGACTCGACAGAGCACACCCAGCCGCATGGAGCATTCACGGACAGTCCACCTGCCGCAGACGCTGGGCGCGCTGCGCGGGAGCCGCGAATACAGCGAGACACGGCTGCGCACGCGCACGGTGAAAGACGAGATGCGCGAGAACCTGATCGCGCGGCTGAAGGCGAAGGAGCCAGTGTTCCCGGGGATTATCGGGTACGAGGATACGGTGGTGCCGCAGATTGTGAACGCGGTGCTGTCGCGGCAGAATTTTATTCTGCTGGGGCTGCGGGGACAGGCGAAGAGCCGCATCCTGCGCGCGCTGACGGCGCTGCTGGATGAGCACATGCCGTATGTGGCGGGATGCGAGATTCGGGACAATCCTTATTACCCGTTGTGCCGGCGCTGCCGGGATCTGATGGACGAGTGCGGCGACGCGACGCAGCTGGGATGGTTGTCGCGCGACGAGCGGTATGTGGAGAAGCTGGCGACGCCGGACGTGACGGTGGCGGATCTGATTGGGGATCTGGATCCGATTAAGGCAGCGCGGGGCGGGCACGATCTGGCCAGCGAGATGACGATGCATTACGGATTGCTGCCCAGGGCGAATCGTGGAATCTTCGCGGTGAATGAGCTGCCGGATTTGGCGGGGAAGATTCAGGTGGCGCTGTTCAACATCATGCAGGAAGGCGATGTGCAGATTAAGGGGTACCCGGTGCGGCTGGAGCTGGATGTGGCGCTGGTGTTCAGCGCGAATCCGGAAGACTACACGGCGAGGGGAAAGATTGTGACGCCGTTGAAGGATCGGATCGGGTCGGAGATTCGCACGCATTATCCGGAGACGCTGGAGGAGGGGATTGCGATTACCGCGCAGGAGGCGTGGACGGAGCGCGATGCGGGGGATGCGGCGATTCCGCAGTATCTGCGGGAGGTGATCGAGCAGGTGGCGTTCTCGGCTCGCGAGGACAAGAAGGTGGACAAGCGCAGCGGCGTGAGCCAGCGGCTGCCGATTGCGACGCTGGAGCTGGCTGTTTCGAACGCGGAGCGGCGGGCGCTGATGCATGGCGAAACGCGCGTGGTACCGCGGGTGGGGGATTTGTACACGGCGCTGCCGGGGATCACGGGCAAGCTGGAGCTGGA
>PKVY01000111.1 GCA_003131625.1 Acidobacterium sp.
AGAAGCTCTCCTCGTTGTAGTCCGTATCAACGAACCAGCAGGCAATTTCATCCGGCCCGTTGCTGCGAACTTCTCCAGTACTCGGATGAAAGACATCGACGCCGTTCACTTTTACCCGAATCTGACGGTCCGGCGCGTCGAGGATCTGAATGTCCGGTTCTCCGAAGATGACAAAGAGATTGCCTTTGCCCGTGTTCTTCAGGTCCTCTGCCATATGCAGGTCGGCATTCATGCGCGCCTTCAGCACACGGATCCGGCCCAGCTTGCCGAAGTCGGCGGAATGGGCGTCGTAGCTGAAGGCACAGGCGATCAGCACATCGAAGGCGGCGTCGCCGGCCTCGCGCGCCGCGGCGACCAGGTCTTCGCGGGTGACGGTGCCAAACTCGGGCCCAATAAAGATGCCGGCGCGCTTTTCGCTGTCGTCGGCTTCGACGTACCGTCCTTCGGCACAGATGTAATTGCCGGGCCAGGGTGCAAGTGAGGTAAAGACGATCTTGTCTTCTTTATGCGCCTGCTGCACGCCTGAGATTTTCAGGTTGTCGAGAATGATCTGGACAAAATCCCGAGCGTCGCGCGTGTCGGCATCGCTTGCGGTCGAGGTTTCAATCAGTTCCTCGTCTTCATTGACCGCCAGCACGCGATGTGGCGACAGGCTCTCCACGGTAAAGGGCCCGGCTACGCGGACCTTCTTCTTGTCGTCGTACGGTCTGTCGTAGAAGTACTCAAAATCAGTCTTCGCAGCGATTGAAGCATCGATGGACTTCTGGCGGGCGATGCGCTGGTCCCACCATGCCGCGCAGAGTTCCCTCACGTTCGCCGACCATTTCTCGTCTGCCTCACGTGGAATTTCCCACTCTTCCCAACTCATACCGAGAGCGGAGTTCAACTGTTGCCGAAGAGGTTCAAGGCGGGTCTGGTAGTCGTCCCAGATCACGTCGATTTCCGCATCGTTCGCAATCCCGCCGGAGGTAATGTAATTCGAACGTCGATAAACAAACCCGTGCCGTACGTTGCCGTGAGTTGGTGCGCTGGAAGAAACCTTGCCCTGAAGCTCTGCTTCTTTGGTTTGGCCTTCGGGGCTGTCGGCGAGCAAATAGTAAGGGTAGCGAGCGCCCATAATGCGAGCGCGAGCCAGGGCCAGGGCAACGCGAGAGGTATCAATAGTGATCCAGCGTCGGCCCCATTGCTCAGCCACGAATGCTGTCGTACCAGAGCCGCATGTGGGATCGAGGACAAGGTCGCCTGGGTCGGTGGCCATCAGAATGCAGCGTTCTGCGATACGCTCATTTGTCTGGACAATATAAACTTGATCTGATGCCCCACCGAAGCCATCCCACCAGTTTGATATCCCCTTGTAGGGGAAGTCATCAAAATACCTCTTGTAGTCAAGTGCGTTCTGGCTCCGAACCAATCGTCCAGCGATTCGGTTCCGGTCCATTCCGGTGAGTCCCTTATCTAAGGGCCTTGATGTGTGGCTCCAGCAACGGCCGGAAGGTGGCCGGACATCTACGCCATCAAGCGTGACAGGATGCATCTGATTCGCCCGGTTACCGCCATTTGTTATTGGCCACGGTCTAAATAGCCTTCCTCCCGGAAACTCAACCTGTACACGCCCTGGATAGACGCGAAAATCAAGCTTTTCTCCGTTGTCGTCCTTGTAATCCTTCAGGTTTATTTCTTTCCCGTTCGGAAGTTCAATTTTCGAGAATTCGTCCAAAGTATCCGCGTCAATCTGACGCGCTTCGTAGAGCGAATGGAATTTAAGAATGCCCTGATGCCTGGGTGAGCGACCGTACCAAAGAATAAAGTCGTTAATAGGGTCCATAAAGGAAGACTTCTGTGAGCCCTTTTTCTTCACCACTATCTCGGTTACGAAATTGTCTTCTCCAAATACTTCATCCAATAGCGCCCGCACACGGTGCACATTCTCATCTCCGATTTGGACGAAGATCGAACCAGAATCCGTAAGTAAATCTCGCGCGACGGTCAACCGATCTCGAAGGTACGTCAAGTACGAATGAATTCCATCTCGCCAAGTGTCACGAAACGCCTTTACCTGCTCGGGCTCGCGTGTGATGTGATCGGCGTTTCCGTCCTTCACGTCGCGGCTCGTCGTGGACCATTGAAAGTTCGAGTTAAATCTGATGCCGTAGGGCGGGTCGATGTAGATGCACTGCACTTTCCCGCGCAATCCTTCGCGCTCGGCAAGGGACGCCATCGCCTGCAGGCTGTCGCCCAGGATCATGCGATTCGACCAATGCGCGTCGTGTTGGTAGAACTCAGTTCGCGCGGCTTCGCTGGCCAAGCCGTTGAAGTTCGCGAATAGGTCGAACTGTGGTTCGACGGACGTCCTGCTCGCCTTTGTCTCCCGTTTCAGGTCGTCGATCAGAACCTTGGGATGGACCTTTTCCTGGATGTAAAGCGGCGGCGCTGGCACCACCAGATCGGACCAATCCTGCTCGTCTTTGCCGCGCCAGACCAGTTGCGGATCGAGATCATGATTGCGGCGCTCGTAGGCCACGCGGATGGGTGACAGTTCCTCGGCCCTCATCACCGACTGATATTCGGCGGTGGGGATATTGCGGCGTGAAGCCTCCGTATGAAGGAGCGTATCGACAACCTTCTTCGGCTTCTCTTTTATCGTCTTTGGCATTGCTCTCCCTTTACAGCGCGACCGGTGCGGCCTGCGCTTGGCTCACGGAATCGACAATCTTCCGGAACTCGCTCTCGACTCGCGCGGCGAAATCGGCATCCATGCCAAACACCTCAGTAAACTCGGCAAAAGCCCAACGGCCGAATTGTTTGCTATTGTTCACTCCCGGAATCCAGTAGCTTTCCATCGCGATCTTTTTATCCTTAGCGTCTTCGCGCCGGTATCCCTTCACCTCAACCACCAGATGAAGAAGGTCGTCCTCGCCGTGGCCATCTTCAACCAGAACAATGAAATCGGGCCGGTAGACGTGGCTCTCCGACCCGTGACGATAGGGCACGTCGAAGCCAAGGTTGTGGTTCTTAACGTAGGCGCGTACGCGCGGATGGTTTTCCGACACGCGACAGAACTCCGCCTCCCAATCACTGTCGAGAATCACCCAGTTGATGTGGCAGCGCCGCGAGTCCGTCTCCCAGCGGCTGGTTTTGGACGTGTTGAAATTGACATGACTGGTAGAGCCGACCGGATTGTAAGGGTCAAGCAACACCTTGATGGGCGCGCGATCAGCGGCTTCCGCTGTGATCGCCGCGGTGATGCGATCGCAGGCCATGTCGGCAA
Source organism: Acidobacterium sp. (assembly GCA_003131625.1). Lineage (GTDB taxonomy): Bacteria > Acidobacteriota > Terriglobia > Terriglobales > Acidobacteriaceae > Palsa-343. Next base: position 3,269 of record PKVY01000111.1, read on the forward strand.
GGTGACGATAAAGGATCTGAGCCGGGTATGTGTCACCCTTGCAAATGAGGCAGGTGTCCAGCCATTCCTTGACGATGCGTTTGATCTGGCCGAAGAGGTGGAGTTTGGCTTCTTCGCCAGGATCGCGCCACTTGGTATAAAGCAGGTGCGTGGTAAGGCGGTAGAGCACGGTCGAAGGCCGGGTATCGCGCAGATGAGCGACGGTTAGGTTAACGCTCTCGCCGACGATACCGGAGTTTTGCGTCTGCGAGGGGCCAGTCAGCTCCGGCGTCAGATTCAGGATGGAGTCTGCCTTGAATTTCGCTGTGAGCCGCTCGTTGGGCAACTCGACGCGATACCCCATGACGCGGGGAAAGGCGATTTCCAGAGCATCGCGATCGGGCCGAACGGCCTTGACTTGGATGGTCTGCCGGGGCGGGACGGGGACGACCACGACTGGCTTCGCAGCAAAGTCGAAGGGAATACCAAGCACATCGGCATATTCAACATTGAAGAGTCCCTCCTCGTTCAAGTCGTAAGACTGCCGGCGCAGCGCGCGTCCGATGACCTGTTCGCAGAGCAGTTGGGTTCCGAAGGCGCGTACTCCGAGCACGTGGGTGACTGTGTTGGCGTCCCACCCCTCGGTGAGCATGGCGACCGAGACGACGCAGCGAATATCGCTGCCGAGCCGGCCCTCTTTGCCGACCGTATTCATGACCTCCCGAAGGACCAGCACATCGTCGATCTCTTCGGCCTGGATCTGCTGGCCGCTGCGCTCGACGATCTCTCGCCGGAACTGTTCGAGTTCCGCAGCTGCGGCATTGCGGAAGCCTTCTTCCAGAGGCTCGCCGGACTCAAGCTGTTCGCTGTCGATCAGGAGGGTGCGAGGGCGAGGATAAGGATTCCCGTACTCGTCGAAGTTCCGGAAGTGTTCGAGACGGCCGTTCTCAAGTTGGGCCGATCCATCCTCATTCGTGCGGAAGAAACCGGAGACGTAATCGTAGACGAGTTTCGACGTGGACGTGTTGTTGCACACAACGATAAAGCACGGCGGGACCTTAATAGCGGCTTCCTGCCACTTCTCGAATGTTTGTTTGTAATGCCCGTAAAGCGCGTCGAGCGCGGTGTATAAGGGTGTGGGCAAGCTCAGTGGATCGAGGTTTTCCGCCTTGCCGCGCCCCTTCTTCGGCATCTTCCTGCGGATGTGCTCCCAGAGATTCCTGAATATCGGAACTTCCGCGCCGGGGATGTTGTCGGCTACGGGGACGCGCGGAAGCTTGACGATACCGCATTCGATGGCGTCCATGAGAGAGAAATCGGACATCGTCCACGGGAAAAGCGTGCCCTCGGCATAGCCGGAGCCACGGAGAAAAAAGGGTGTGGCGGAGAGATCAACCACGCGCGTGAGACCAACTTTACGTTTGACGGCTTCAAGGCCGTTGATCCACAGGCGTGCGGCCTCTTTGTTGCGTTCTGCCTCTTCCTTGTCGTCGCGCGTGAGCGCTTCTTCGTCGGGGTCGCCCGGCTTCTCCTTGTAGCAGTGGTGGGCTTCGTCGTTCAGAACCATAATGTTCTTAAGCCCCATCAGGTCCGGCATGACGCGCTGAATCATTTGCCCTTCGGTTTCCTGGGTGTCGATCGGAGCTCCGTGGCGACCTTCGAGGAGCGCCCGGCCGCCTTTCGAGATCTCCAGCCGCTCGCGCAGTTTGAACGCGTGATAGTTGGTAATGACGATCTTCATCCGCTTGATATCGTCCAGCATGTCCGGGGGAACGAGTTCGCGGCTGGCGTAGTAGCTGTCAGGATCGCTCGGCTGGAGAACGCGAAGGCGGTCTTTGATGGTGATGCCGGGCGTGACTACCAGAAAACCGCGAGTAAAATGCGAGCTGCCGGGACGGCGAACCGCATTGACGGTCTGCCAGGCGATAAGCATGGCCATGACCGTCGTCTTGCCGGCGCCCGTGGCGAGTTTAAGGGCAAGGCGGGTCAGCTCAGGATTCGCCTCGGCATTGGCATTCGCCAGGTGCTCCAGGAACTTCTTCCCCGCCGGGCGCTTCGGCGCAACCTCGGTCAGCCAAATCGCCGTCTCGACGGCCTCTACCTGGCAGAAAAATGGCCGTACGCCCTGAAATTGATGATGCCTCCAATGCTGAAGGAGCCGCGCCGTCTCCGGAGTTACGAGCCAGTCGTTGGGGCTGGGCAGGCGCCGCCACTCATCCACCTGCTGGCGCAACTCGTTGATGATGGGAATGGGCTCATAGCGTTGCTTGCGGGTGGAGAGCCCCGCGCCGTCATCGAACTCCAAGTCTTCCTGGGTTGGCGACTCTTTTCTCTTGCGAGGCTTTGGGATCGGCGTAATGAACTGTGCGGTTCGCCGCGTCTCGCTGATCCGCTGCGTCGGTTGGCCGCTCGCATCCAGCTCCCAGTGCCGGGCGGGGTATTCGTAGGGCGAATTGAGGATTGGATGCTCGAAAAAGCGGCTTTCCATCGTCGTCTGCCATGCCCCTTTTGCACCGCGAAATTCCCAGCTCCTGCGTCGCTCACGCGATCACGACGATACTCCAAGACGAGCAGACGAGCCGCAGCCATTGCAGATGATTCGCCCGGCCCAAATCGCCATTTCGGAGAACGATATAAGTGTACGACGCAGGCTTCGGAGGCTTATCTTTTCGGTCCAGATTGCCACTCAGGTACACGAATTAAGGCCGGACCGTCATTCTGGATCAAAGAGTCCTTCTCACTGGCGGATTTGTACGCCGCCGATATTCAGGTTCACGACCTCGGCGTGAACGGCGATCCACGGCTGGAGGGTCGGGCTTCCGTCTGGTTCCATATTCGGAACTTTGAAAAGAAGATCCAACCTAACGGGTCGACAGGTGTCCGGGTATTTTCCCGGGTCCCAATCCAGCCCCATAGAACCGCGCAAAAAGAGCCTGCAAAATCCCGGTCGTCGACGCCACCATCACGCAGCTCTCGCCTTCCCTGCGGCCCGGCTCGACGACCCATCCATTGTCGCTCGGTGCAGCAGCCCGCGAAGGCGCGAATTGGGACACTGACTCGGGGTGAGATTGGAAGCTGGCGCAGTGGAGCGAGCGTGACGGAGTGCGATGCTACGTTCTATTGAACGAGACGCCACCCGTCGTCGTACAGTCGGAAATTGGCGGTGCTCGTCTCAGGAGCTGATGGCACAGCCCCCAGTTCCTTTCCGTAGTCAGTTGGTATCCAGCGGCTCGTGAATTCAGCAACGGCGACGCTCGGCTCCGGGCTAGTAATACCCGTCACATCGATGAACTCGTGTTTGAAAATGGGAACCATCCAGACTCTGTCTGAGAGTTTCCTCCATCCCTTTGATTCGGCCAGCCCCTTCGGTGTCAAAGAGACATCAACGGCGCAGGAATTGAATTTGCACCCCCGTACGACGAGAGTTATCCATCCCGCCTTTTCATAATTGCGCAGATCTGGCAACCCACCGCCGCGTACACCAAATATGCTTCCGGACTGACCGACAACCTGGCTCTTCATTTCCGAAACTTGCGTGGTTTGAGCGCCCTTCTCGATCATCTGCTGTGTGTAGTACTGCTCCTTGATGAGCCTGGCCGCCTTCGAGCGACTTAGCTCCTTGGAGCCGCAGGCTGTAAGGGCCACGCAAAATATGAGGACAATGGCAGCGGCGTACCGATTCATGGTCATTCTCCTTGTCATGCAGAGATTATCCAAAACATCGTTGCGAAGACAGTCCTGGATATCCGCGGGCGATCAAAGGCGTCCGTTAAAACGGCGGAATTTCAGCTCGACTCCTGGCAATTAGCTTCCCGTCTCGTCCGACGTACGCATATCCCGCATCGAGCTGGACCACAGCCAAGCCTCCTAAAAAATCCGACGCAACACGGAATTGTGGCGCGATAAGCGCCTTACCCTGTTTGTCGATGAACCCCCATCGTGAATCTTGGCGGACTGGGGCCAGCCCTTCAGAAAATCCGCCACAGGTGTCATATTTGGGCTCGATGACGATTTCCCCAGTCTTGTCGATATAGCCGCACTTTTCCGACAGCCCGACCGAGGCGAGACCCTCCGAAAATGCGTCGGCGAACGTGAATCTGAAATCGATGATGACTTTGCCAGTCGAGTCGATGTAACCCCACTTTGAGTTTTGCGGTTGATTCGACTCCACTCCGGCCAAACCACCGGTGAATGCGCCAGCATTGCTAAATTTAGGAGGAATGACGATCGCGCCGGCCTTGTTCATATATCCGTATGTATTGGCACCGGACCCTTGCCTGGGGCTGAACATAAGAACAATAAGACCGTTCGCGAAACCGCCAGAGGCGCTTATCCAATGATCGCGATCCTCGGTTGGCGCATGGAGCACGAGTCTCCCAGTCTTATCGATCCATCCTTGTCGGCCATTCAGTTCAGAAATGAACGCCACGCCGTCGGAGAAGTCGTCGACTCCGGCGGACAAAGCACGTGGGCCCGGAGAGATTGTGGGCCGGATTACCCAGGCGCCATCGTCCTCGATAAAACCGCTCTTGCCCGCTACCGAAACCCTTGCCAGACCTTCGTGGAAATCCCCAGCATCGTCAAACTTCAGCGGGACGACCACCTTGCCATTGGCGTCAACGAAGCCGAACTTTCCGCTTACAGCTTCTACTCTTCCGCGCCCTTCGGAGAAACGCGCCGTATTCGCATAGATTTGCGAGACGACGACCTTCCCCGTCTGGTCGATGTACCCGCACATCTTGGCCGCCCGACAGAGCGGGAATAGAGCATCTGGGCGTTTGGGTAAGACGCTCGGTGTCTGAGCCAGACACAACTGGCCGGCAATGGAGAGTCCGATTCCTACGGGCAGCAGGCGCATTGTTCTTTTGTTCAGTACATTTGATAATCGACTGAGTATTAGCATCTCCCCGCTCCACCAAAAGATTCTGCAACACACACAAATCCGATCACACGTCTCACATCTCCCCAGAAAGGCAACGCCCGCGATTAGGATCAGAAATCGCCATGAATACTCGACCAAGTCGGACCAGTGTCCTTTATCCATCCTGTTCTGCCCGTACTGTCCTTAATCTGGATCCACCAGACAGGCTGTGGGAGTTGCTCCATTTGCCCCATGATTGGACCGGAGATCCATTTCGCTTCAAACTTCTCCCTGCATGACGCCTCCGAGGAGGTGCAGGCCGNNGGAGGAGAGAACGCCGTCTGGGATCGATACGGCATCGATCAACTTGCCATTAAGCCAAATTTTCCAAAAGCCCTCGCCACGGTATGTGAGCAGGTAAAGATCACCGGAATTGATGGGCTCCAGGCCCTGAACGCGAATTGGATGGAGAATCTTGATCCGACCAGGCGTGGTAACTACCACGCCCGCTAACGTGGTGACTCTCTGCCCTTTGGGAAGGACAAATGCCGTTTGAGTGCTCGTACGAGAGGGATGAACCGGGGTGGCGGCGTCCATCGTCAAAACACCTCCATACCGGCATCCCTCGCCGGGACAAGCGCCGATGTCCGTGTAAGTTGACGATAGTGGCGGAAAGTCACGAATGACCGGATTAACCGAAAGGTCGAGCGGTTGCGGTCCTTTAGATTCTAATGTTGCCGGTAGTTGAGATAACCACGGCACAGGATCTGACCATTTCTCCTTGAAGAGCTTTCCGGAGGTCTGGTCCCCCTTCCCGTAAATATTTAACGGTGAGTTCCACAATGGGTCTGTCATATACCGACCGGAAAAATGTCTGACCTCGAAATGCGTATGACAGCCCCATGCGGCTCCGGTGCGGCCGACCATCCCCAATGTGGAATGCGCTAAGACGACAGTTCCGACCTGAACAGCAGGCGGACTCTGCATGTGAAGATAGAGGGTTTCGGTCTCAACCATTTGTACAGCAGGGAGAGGCAATCCGGTTGAGGTAGCTGCATGCTTTAGCCTCACCATATAGCCGAGGAACGCGAAGTCAGGGTCATTGCTGTCCGAGACAGTATCGACGACCACACCGTCCGCCAGTGCGTAAATCGGTGAACCGCAGGGAGCGACGAGATCGACTCCAGGATGGGTGAGCAGTCCCCCCGATGCCACAGCCGCCAATTCAAGGACTTCATTCGAACCAGAACCGGTCTTTGTCACAAGTGTTCCATGCCGGAATTGTCCCAGACATGCTCCGGGAACTACAGAATTCGCAAGACTGCGACAGTTTGCCGACTGAGCTGCGGCGGGCTGGCCTTGCCATGTCACCGTCACAAGCGTCAGGAGGATGAGCAGTGGAAAGATAGACGACGATTGCACCTCAGATTTCCGCTTCAACGTATGTCCCCTTCCCTATTTCGCCTTGTATTTGCAGAGCGGGCACTCATATCTGGGGACGGGATTACGACCCACAATGTAGCCGATGATGAGGAAGATCAACCCAAAGCCGAATGCCCAAATGGTCAAAAAGCCCAATATGAACCAGCCCTTCGATGCTCCTGATCTCCGGAGAATTACGACCATAGCACCGCCGCAGCGGGGACATGTGCTCGACGCGAGACGGTTGATGCTCGCCTGTGTGGCGATGATCGAGCCAAAAGGCGACTGGGTGATTGGAATCCAAGTGGTGCCGCCCTGAGCCACAATGGAATCCGTCACCTTGAGCTCCTGGCGGGCGATCATGCCCCGGATTGCGTCATCTGTGAATGGCCCCCCGCGTTGGCCTGTCGCATATGTCACATGCCACAGATTGGGAGCGCGAACCTCAATCGTTTGGACGTTGGGCGCCGGAGCTAACAGGCTATTGGGCGCCGCCGTCCCGCAGGTCGTGCAGAATTGCGCGGTGTCGCTACGAACAGCACCGCAGTTCGTACAGAATCCCATTCTTCACCTCGAAAATCTGTTTCGCAGCGCGAGCAACACCTCTAAGCATTCCGGCTGTCGTCGCTCCAATTCATAGCTTTCGGGCGCATCCATATCCATTTCGTTCGCTGAAGGATTAGCCTTTCAAGGCGGTGCTCACAGCGACGAATCCGCTCCCGTGCCTATTTTGACGGGAAGCACGCTCCACCGAACCCCGGATCCGATATCTTCTTCGCGATACGCTCCGCCAAAGTCTTCGCGGAACCGACCTGTGTCATCGTGAAGGAGGCATTCGTTTCCTCCTGCCACAAGATCGCTCCCTTTGCGTCGTAGCATGTCGCAACGAGCTTTGGACGGCTGTGAAGGACAATCTCCTGGTTAAGGTATAGGAGGCTTAATGCCCCATTGTCCGCCATTTTGTCGTTTTCGGCGCGGCGTGGGGATTCTCCTACCACCTTGTACGGAACACCTCGTTTGTCGAGAGCCGCAGCGATAATATCAATTGACGTCTCTAATTGCGGGCCGGTCCCTGCGATAACAACTTTGCCTTTCAGACTACCCTCCTGCGCAAAACACGACATCGCGAGCAGGGCACCGATGGCGACACATCGTAGCTTGAGCATTGAATTTCCCCCTTATCGTTCAGCTAGAGGCTGGTGACGGTTCCCATCCCTTAGATTGGAGCAGGACTCGCCAGTCCCCTTTTCCTCGTTTGTGTTTTTGGCAATGTGAATCCACCAGAAGCGGTTCCTCCTGCTAGGGTTGGTGCAGCAAGCGCTCACGGATTTGTCTCACATAGCTGACAAACCGTGGTGAAATTCCAAGCATTGGACGTCTGCCCGCCTGGGCTGGTGACGGTGACCGTCCAAGTACCGAGGCCTTGACCGCCGACAAATACACTGTCATTGAATTGATAACTCAACTGACTCCTGGAGTCGTAGGTCAGATTGCCAGGTGTGCTCGGGATCGCGCTACCAGCGGGAGGAGAGAAGGTCAACGTGTCATCACTCTGGAAGCCGCTCCCATCAATGGTTATAGTTTGGCCGAGTAATGGTGCGGTGAATGTCAGTGGACTAACTCCGGTTATCGAGGGGGCTGCCGTGTCTGAGGGTTGGTAACGCCATAGATCGTTCAACAAATTAAACGTCTTCGTCGAGCCATAGCCTTCACCTCCGAAAAGCCAGAGATTGCTACTGTTATCGATCCAACCGACGGGGTAATCGCGGCTTCCCGGCACATTTGTAGCGGTCGGCACATTTTGCGCTCCATAGGCCCCTATCGCATTCGCGGTATTGCTCCCGCTCGCCCAAGTCCACTCATTGGTGCTGGGGTTGAATTCCCAGAGATCGTTAAGTTCGCCCACTGTCGTTGTGGAATCGAAACCGTTGCCGCCGAATAGCCAGAGGTTATTGCTGCTATCGATCCAACTGACGGGGTTTGTCCGGCCACCTGGAGTATTGCCAACAGCTGCTACGCCCTCTGCGCCGTAAACTCCGATTGCACTGTATGTGTTATTTGGCGTATAGAGTGTGCTGCTTCCGCTGATCCAAGTCCACGTCTTCGCGGTGGGATTGAATTCCCAAAGATCATTGAGCGGCGCTCCTCCGGAGCTCCCCGAAGCGTTCCAGCCGCTGCCTCCAAATAGCCAAAGATTATCACTGCCATCGATCCAGCTTGCCGCTTGCCTGCGGCTTCCCGGAACATTGGTCGTAGCTGGGATCCCCTCTGTTCCGTACACCCCGTCCTCGTTTGCCGTGTTGCCTCCACTCACCCAAGTCCAGGTATTCGCCGAGGGGCTGTACTCCCACAAATCGTTGAGTTGTCCGTAAAACCCTGTTGAATCCTCACCATCGCCTCCGAAGAGCCAAAGATTGCCCTTGCTGTCGATCCAGCTGACAGACCTGTATCGGCTTCCAGGCACATTGCTAATAGAAGGTTGACCAAGGGTGCCGTAGACTCCAGGTGTATCCGACGCGCTATTTCCGCTCACCCAGGTCCAAGTTTTGGCGATGGGATCGAACTCCCAGAGATCATCAAGAAACCCTGAAACGTTGTTTGACCCGACGCCCTCGCCTCCGAAGAGCCAGAGTTTATTGTTCTTGTCAATCCAACTGACCGCGTACATCCGAGCCCCTGGAACATTCGTAGTGGCGGGGACTCCCTCTGAGCCATAGACCGCTGGCGCGCTGACGGTGCTACTTCCGCTCACCCAGGTCCAGTTACCTGTGATGGGACTAAACGTCCAAAGATCATTAAGTGAGTCAAGCGACCCCGTGGAAGCATAACCGTAGCCTCCAAACAGCCAAAGAGTCCCACTACTATCAACCCAACTGGAGGCCGCGTAACGGCTGCCAGGCACGTTGTCCCCGGAGGAAACGCCCAGCGTTCCGTAGACACCTAATGCCCCAACGGTGCTGCTCCCGTTTATCCAGGTCCATTCATTTGCGATTTGGGGATTGGTGACTGTGAAGTTCGCCGCAGCCGACGTGCCGCCACCCGGCGCGGGATTGGTCACCACGACCGGATATGTTCCGGCGGTGGCAAGGTCCGCCGAGGTGAGGGAGATCGTGAGTTGGCTGGCGCCCACGTAAGTCGGGGTGTGCGCGACGCTATTGAAGCTCACCGTGGAGGAAATCAGAAATCCAGTTCCATTGATGGTGAGCGCTTGCGGCGGTGCACCAACCGCCAGTGAAGCAGGAGCGAGACTGGTGATGGCCGGAACGGGATTCGTTAGCGAAACTGCAAAGTCAACCGCGACCGATGAGCCACCACCCGGAGCAGGATTCGTTACGACCACAGGATAGCTACCGGCTGTGGCCAGGTCACTCGATGTCAATGAAATTGTGAGCTGATCGGCGTTCACATAGACCGGAGTATGAGCGGTACCGTTGTACGTGACCGTGGAAGAAGCGAGAAATCCAGTGCCGTTGATGGTGAGCGTTTGCGGTGCTGCGCCCACGGCCAATGAAGAGGGCGAGAGCGAAGAGATGGTCGGAACAGGGCTAACCACGCTAATCGCAGTGGAACTCGTAAGCGGTGTCGTGGAGCCTTCCGGGACGATAATTGCGGGAAGTGTTGCCGAAATTGGAAATGGCCCCCCGGGAGTATCCGGAGCAAGATAATCAACCGAGATTCCGACCAGCGAACTCAAGGTACCGGAAGTTGTCCCTCCGTTGAACTTCCACTGAACCTGCGGATTCAAGATGTTCGTGGCGTTCGCTGTGATGGAGAGGGATTGGTCAACAAGGACCGTAGGGGTTTGAGGAGAAATCCCCAATGTCACCTGAGCCGTTTCTCCGGCGCCGCTCACTGCTTTGAAGACGTCACTCATCACATTTTGATTGTTAACCAGGTCAATATGGTCAAACGGATACGGGTAATCCCCAGTCGTTGGATCGTTTCCCACTAATCGCACGAGATTTGGGAGCGAGGAATCGGTTGGGAGAGCACTTGCAACCGGCACTACCCCGTCGTTTGGTGCACCACCAAAGACGGAATTCGTCTCGATCCACGATCCCCACCACGACAGAAATCCCTCGTCCCCTCCGACCGCAAGGATCTCAGTTTGTGGCAGGAGAGTTGCCGCAGCCGCTTGCGCGGCTGGAGCCGCACTTCCAGGCACGTTTACAGGAGCCAGCTCCGGCGCGATGATCTTAAGTTGCATTTTTTGATTTTGTGTAATCTCTGGATCGATTAACGTCGCTATATAGTTGAGTGGTTGGTTCAAATGAAGTGTGAGCAGCCCGTCTGCATTCAGCGCGAGTGGGGTTCCGTCGATTGGGCCTGCAACAAGTACGATGTGTGCAAGCTTTCCTTTAACGCTAGGGGAGAGGTCATTAGCGGACGTCAGGGCGACCAGCGTCCCTTCACTGTGCGCCTCGATATCGATCGTCCCGCTGAAGGAGCAGGAGGATGAGAAGAGCGAATCGAGACTATTCGCCATATCAAGGCTCGAGATGCCGATGGGCTGAGACCAGTCGTAGTTGATTCCGAAAACTGTGTCATAGGGCCCATGAGTTGTGCAGCTCGCGGTTCCAGCTTTCAAGGCGCAGGAAGCGACTCCGTTTGTTTCGCCGAATGAATCCTGCGCGTCGCTTAGAATTCCGTGCACGAGAACAAGAACCCTGGTGCTGCCCGTTGGACAATTGGGCGAGTTAGTAAACAAATGTTTCGAATCGTCCCACTGCGTGAGTGACGCGGTGGTTAGTCCGTTCCCTACTGCGACGGCAATGCCAACCTCGAGCGTGCTGGAGGGCTCTATCATGCTTGGGTCAACAGTCAAAGTCGTCGCATTCGCAGTTGCATCGTAGCTCGAAGGGAGAGAGAAGAAATTGTTAGTTCCATCGTTGACATTTAGCAGTCCGAATGCATTTTGAAGCTGCGTCGTACTGAGACCTTGACCGCCCTGAAGGACAAAAGTGATGCCGGCCGTACCAGCCGCTGCAGTTGCGTTTGACGCAGCATTCGGCCTGAATCGTGACTCGCTCACGGCAGCGCCCACTCCGCCTACTGCCGGGGAAAAGGACATGAGCAACGACGGGCCAATGCCGCCAAAGAGTGTATTCGTAGGTTGTGCAGCCACGGAGGTCAATTGGAGGGTAACGCTAGAATCCCCATTGAGATCGCCGGCCGGGATAGTGACACTGTCTCCACCTGGCAGCGAGATCGTGCCGCCAGCGGAGGCCGTAATCGGCTGGGTCACACTGGCAATTGTTCCTGCGATGAGGACCGAGAACGAACCGGACTTCGTCGAATCCATCGAACTCGTCGCAGAAACGGTCACGATGTATGCTCCTGGAGCTATCGTTGGAGCCTGATAGAGCCCCCCAGCGGTGATCGGACCGTAAGTTGCATTTCCCCCAGACGCTCCATTGACAGCCCAGGTGACGCCGGAGCTGTAGTTTCCCGTCCCGGTCACAGTGGCGGAGCACTGGCTGGTCTGTCCGGTCGGCACGACTGAAGCGGCGCAGGAGACGCTGACAGAAGTGATCGAGGATCCGGCACTCACCGTCACTGATGCGCCGCCGGACTTTGTGGAGTCCTGAACAGAAGTCGCCGTGATGGCTGACTTGCCCGAAGCGGGTACGGTGCCGGGGGCGGTATATAGACCCGTCGCCGAAATTGTCCCCGAATCGACCGTCCACGTCACCGCAGAACTGTAATTGCCTGTTCCGCTGACTGTTGCTGTGCACTGGCTGGTTTGGTTCACCTGGACGCTCGTTGGCGTGCAGCTGACCGACACTCCGGTGATAGTTGACACAGTGGTCACGGTCACAGAAGCCGTACCGGTGGCGCCGTTATAGGTTGCGGAGCTGGAGCTGTCCGGGGCGTAGGTGACGGTCAATGTGTCAGTGCCCACAGCCAACGCCCCGGCTGAAATGACGAATGTTATATAGCCGTTCGTCAGCGTTGCGGTGGCCGAGGTGTAACCACCACCGGTCAGGGTCACCGTGCCGGTTGGGGTAGGATTGCCCATACCTCCGCTGACTGTCACGTTCACGCTGAGACCTTGGGCCGTGGTGATGCTGGAGGGGGTCGGTATCGCCGTCACGGTGGGCGTGGCCTTGGTCGGAGCGGTCACGGTGACGGTTGCATTGCCCGACTTTGTCGAGTCCTGTGCCGAGGTTGCCGTGATTGTCGCGGTACCTGCCGCAGAGGGCGTGAAAACTCCGCCAGAACTGACTGTTCCACCTGTCGCCGACCAAGTGACCGCCGAACTATAGTTGCCCGTTCCCGAGACCGAAGCAGAGCACTGGCTGGTTTGGCCCGTCTGGACACTCGTTGGGGTGCAGGTGACGCTCACCGATGTAACCGTGGCAGCCCCTCCGCCACCGGTGCCGCTGCCGTTCCCCCCGCTTCCGCCTCCGCATGCCGCTAACAGACAGGACAAACCAGCAGCGGCTGTGAACCAAATGGGCCGATCGAACCTGCCCCCCATGCCTTGACCCCCGACAATGCCACTTAAGTCGTGTAGATTCTTAGCGTCGGCGCACCGAGTCTTCCCTCGTCCGCTGCTCTACTGGGGGAAGTGCAGATCATCAATCAAAGGGACTTGTCCGTGCGCAAAAATCCCTTGTGCAATGAAGGACCGAGGGCTACTCTTTTGCAAGAGTCCAGATCTGACTGGAATTGACTTTTGTTGACATTACCCCTGTAACTCTTGCCCCTTGGATCTGCTCGGTCCCCCTCAGGTTCACCGTTAACGCTGAAATTTCGGCGGCGATCCCATATGGCAAGTCGGGGCATACCAGATGATCGACTGGACGGCTGGGAGGCTATCTCCAGCTACCTTGGGTGGCATCCTCGGACCGTGATTCGCTGGGAGAAGCAGAAGGGGCTCCCTGTCCATCGGGTTGCCGGCGGGAAGCGGCAGCCTGTCTTCGCCTACCGGAGTGAAATCGACCGGTGGTTCCGAATCGCGGGTGGCTCCTCACCGACAGTTGCTGTGGGAGCGCTTGAACTGGAATCGTCCGAATCGTCCCCTCCAGCTCCACATTGGCAAATCTCCCGCTTCGCTATCCAAGCCGCCGTGGCCGCGGTCATCGTCCTGATCGTTGCCGCAGGCATCGCTTGGCGCCTTCCGGCGCGACCTGCGATCCAGGTCACTGGCGTCGCTCAACTGACCTCCGACGGTACCGCCAAGAGAAATCTCGTTACCGATGGCGACCAACTCTATTTCAGCGAGAAAGTCGGGGGCGAAGAGGTGTTGTCCACTGTGGCTGCGGATGGCGGGCCAATCCGGCGGATAGCTCTCCCGATCCCAAATCCGGAACCCCAGGACATCAGTCCGGACAGTAAGTTTCTCCTGGTCCTGTCCCGTCAGGGACACGAAGAGGAGCACCAGATGTGGATCGTTCCGATAGCCGGAGGTGAGCCCCGTCAGATGTCGGGGATAAGCAGCCAGGCTGCGTCATGGTCGCGAAACGGAAAGTGGATCGCGTATGCGTCCGGCAGAACAATCTACGTTGTCTCTCCGAACGGCCGACAATCCTATAAACTGAGCCGCCTAAATGGGATTCCACGAGGACTCCGCTGGTCGGCAGATGGCAAGCACCTGCTGGTCCTTGTTCGGAAGATCCCGGCTTGGACCATCTCAATGTGGCAACTGAATTTCGATGACACCGACGATGCGGTTCGCACAGCCTCACCGCGTTTACTGGCAGAGAGTTGCTGCCAACCGGACTATCTGGTTCGGGGTGCAGACGGCTATTTCTCCGTGACGAACCAAGCCACCGGAGATCAGCGCTTGGCGTACCTGCGTTCGCAAAAATGGTGGGAGGGGCGGTCGCCGCAGATAACGGAGTTGAGCACGCGCCTCGGAGAGGTCGACGGGCTTGCTGCCGATCCGACTTCCCGAAAGATTTACCTCCTTAGCGGGGACCATGCGCATGGAGAATTGGTGCGGTACGATCGTGCATCACAAAGCTTTACGATGGTGCTTCCCGGAGTTGGCGCGACCTTCGTCGACTATGCGAAGAACTCGGGATTGATCGCCTATACCAAGCCATCCGACAACAGTCTGTGGCTAAGCCGAACGGATGGAAGCGAAGCAAGACAATTGAGTCCCACCGGTATGAATGTGGAGCTGCCTCGATGGTCGCCAGATAGCAAATGGATTGCGTTCATGGGAAAACAAGGAGACCGAGCATGGCGCATCTTTATTGTGCCGGCGATTGGAGGAACCCCAGAAGAGGCTTCAGAAAGCGACGACGACCAAGGGGCTCCCACTTGGTCTCCCGATGGTAAGTCACTGGTTTATGGAAACGTCCATTGCCAGGAGGAACAGACGTGCGCGATTCACAAGATCGATTTGAAAACCGGCGTGGTCAATGTAATTCCGGATTCGCGGGGATTGGCAACTGCCCGGTGGTCGCCCGATGGTCGCTACATTGCCGCACTCAATCCGGTACGGCGCGAAGTCTACGTATTTAATCTCGCCCATCAGAAGTGGCGCAGACTCGCAGGAGGCGTCAACGGCGACGACCTGAACTGGTCGTCCGATTCGCGCTATCTTTACGCCGCAAGTTCGATGAGCGGTCAGGCCGAAATTCTGCGTGTGCCGATAGACATTGGAAAGGTTGAGCTTGTTCTGAATCTCGATTCTCTCAGCAAGTCGGTCGGTTATCTGGGCCCATGGTTCTCCCTGACGCCCGGTGATTCGATCATCCTGAACCGATGGCTGGACGGTTCGGAAATCTATGCGTTGAGCTATCGAGAACGATAGATAGCACCATAAGTCGGAGCCCTAATCACAATGGGGAGCTGCGGCCAGAATGTGACCCTATTTATACGCTGATTGGGACTTTCCACCGCAGGAGTTTAGCCCGATCCTGGAAATTGTCCGCCTTCGCGCACCCACCGGGTTACCTTATCTCTTGAAGCGGGTGATCCGAGCAGCGTGTAAAGCATCCTGTCAGCTGTCCACGCTGTTAAGCCCCCACAGGGAGATGAATAGTGGCGAGAATTCTGCTTATCGGTGCGATCCACGAGTATCAGCGAGAGAGTGCTCATTGCTCCATGGTGCTTCGACCATGGCCCGAAAAGCTGAAACTCTATCTCGATCAGAGGGCGGAGTACCAGAAGTGGATCCGGGAACGGGTGAAGGAGTTCGGGCCCAGTCTCATCTTCGATGAGATGAATCTGGCCGAAGAGGACCATTCGGACCGCTTGGAGGATACAGGGATTCCGTGGGTTTATATGGATATTCCCGAGCACGTCAGAAGGCGTTTTGGCCTTTCAGTACCCCGATCTCCTGAGAACCCCATCATCAAGGAAGTCGATGAGCGTCGTGAATCGCATTGGCGGGTGGTGGTCGGAACGCTGTCACAGATATTAGAGGTGGATCGAGTGATGGTGATTTGCGGCGCAGCCCATCTGGAGCTGTTAAACCAGAAGGAACCGTTCGGTGAAAAGTTGCGGGACGATGGCCACGACGTGGATACCATAGACATCCGGAATGAGCCCTGGTGCAATCTTGGATGGAAGACGGACCTGCGCCCTGAGTGATCCCACTCATTGTGTTCGACTCGGCGCGGAGCGCGGGATTCACACGTTGTGGAACTTCAGATATGGCGTCATCCCCTTCTCGATGTCATCGATCGATCTCAAGAGCCAGTTCACGTGCTCGATCCTCTTGTTCGCCAGTTCCATCGTTTCCTGAGGCATCCCGCGCAACTTTTCCCGGGTTTCAGTGAACTTCACAACGAAGAAGGCACGTTGATGGAACTCCTTTAGCAGTTCATAGACCTGCGACTTCGGCGGGAACATGAACCGCGATTCACGAAACGCGGTGAAGAACGGCTGCTGTGATGCTATCTGGTCTTCGCGGTCTTCCCACACGACTATCTGCTGGTAGAAGGCGAGGACGCGCAGATAGATTTGAAATCGCTTTTCGTAAAGGTCAAGCCGCAGCTTCTGTGCGTTTGTTTTCCATTGAAGGAAGCTGATCCACGCGACGCAAATCGCTACGACCGTGGTTACGACGCCGATCCATATGCTCATGGCGGCAAGAATAGCCCGCCAGAAACGTGGTGGCAAGGATCGAGCCACCCTCGCTGAGTTAAAACTATTTACCTCTTCCGGAGTGCTTGCCCATGCGGTCAGAGGGCTCTTGAACCAGTTACTGGCGATGTCGAGGCAGGCCCGTCGCGTGGCCCTGACCTGGGCCCCTGGATACACGAACACCCCACGGCATGGACCTTTCGTGTTATCCAACGCTGGTAAGGTTCAAGGATATACTGCAGGCGCTTCCGCAGGAGGACATGTGACCCAAGTTCTGGTGACGAGACGCATTCTTTCAGCGCTTCTGCTCTGGTCCCTCATGATGGCGAGCGCTTCGGCTCAGCAGAAGTCCGCTCGTGCCTATTACCAGGAGGCTGAAAGCGCCCATGCTCTGCCATCGCTGCCATACGTTTGCTTCCGCTCGTCCGCAGAGATGTCGTTCGCTCCTAGGAACGAAGTGCCCTATAACGATCCGACGTTCGCAATGTTAGGCACGACCGCACAGGTCGCAGAGGTCATCAAAGCTAAGAGTCCGGCAAAGATGAGCGCCTCAGATAGGGAGGAACTGGACCAGTTACGTCACCGGGATTCGCTCGTGATGGAGGGGTTCGATCACGGCATCAACGGCGGAATGCAATTCTTTGACCGCAACGATGCAAGCGACCCTGCAAGAGCGGAGTGGGTGTTCAAGGGAACGCTTGGCAGTCAGGGAAAACCTGTCACGTGGGACTTGAATATCAACTGGGGCACTCTGCGTTTCCGCGAGAGAATCACTATCGAATCAGACTTCATGACCTATTACGGCCAATGCGAGCCCGCAGGGAATTGATCTTGGAGTCCTTTAGCTCGGGAAGGCTAGTCTCAAGGATGCTGTGATGAACATGAGATAGGCGCAGCATTACGTTACGGAGCACCATCAGCGCCTCGGGGCCGGGCCTTATCCTTGCCCGTCGGGTGGGCGAAAAATGCCGCTCCTGCCGGCGGGCAGGAGCATCGCAACAGGGCGGGAAGACGGGCAGACTCACACAAAAAATGCGGAGCCTGGGGTTGCAGGCTCCGCAAGTCCCTCAGACCTCAGACCAATTCGTGATTAAGCCGCAGTCTTCTTCGTCGGCTTCGCCGCCGGTTTGGACACGGGCTTCTTTGCGCTCATCGCCTTCTCCTTCGCCGCGAACTCCTGTTTGACATTCGCGGTGATGGCTTCGATGTCCACCTTGTAGGCCTGAGCGGCATCGCGGAGCACTTTCGGAGAATCGGCCTCGGGACGCATGGACAGGAGAATGACCGTCTCGACCAAGATGCGCCCGAGTTGGCTTTCCTCTGCTTTGGGAAGGAATGCGGCCAGCAGTTTCGCCAGCGCCTCGCCGTCCTTCGGCTTGCCCATGCCGTGTTGCCGGATGAGAATCGCAACCCGCCGCTCGTCCAAAAGTGCTGTTAGCCGGGTAACCGCAAACAGCAGGTCGCGTTTCATCAGCCGGACGGGAACGGCCTCGCCGATGGCTTTCAGGACGCGCAGCCCGGTCGTCTGGGCCAGAGCCTCCTCGCGGCGGCGCTTCTCCTGTTCAGCCTTAATGGAGGCGTCGGCCTGTGTCCGTTGTTGCTGCCTCTTCGGGTGATGGACCGGGCATTCGGGATTGGCGCACACCCGGCGCAGTTCGCCTTTCTCGCTGCCCTCGGTGACGATGGCCTCGGCGGTGAACTTGCACGTTTTGTATTCCGGCCAGTCGCGCTGCTCCTTTTTCTGCGGCTTGTCCTGCCGGACTTCGACGTATTTGTTGCGGGGAATAGCGGCGCTGCCATCCTTCGGCTGGCCGTAAGCGGTGCTGATCTGTACCAGCTTCGGCTTCGCGGCCACGGTTTGCCTGACGTGCACCTCCAGCTTGACTGCGTAGCATTTCGGATCGGAGCAACTGTCGTGCTTCGTCCCGATGCCCTCAAACAGGAGCGTGTTGTGCCCGGTGCGCTTGGGGCAGTCAACGCAGGAACCCGCCTCGGGCACGAGTTGCGGATCGTCTTTCGAGAACGGCGCGGCGGCAAGCTCCAGCAGAATGTTGTGCTCGATCCATTCCCGGAGATGGCGAACGGGCAGCAGAATCCGTTTTGATTTGCTGCCGTTCCCGTAGCTCTCCTGCCAGCAGGCGGCAAGGGCTTCCTCCTGCTGCTCGGTCTGAAGTTTCGCCAGCAGGAGCGCATGGCCCACGCCGATCTCGTCTTTTGCGAATGCTTCCACGACTGCCGGAGCCAGCTCGGTGAGGCGAATCCTCGAAGCGACGTACCCCGGCTGCTTGCCGCACTTGGCCGCGATCTGCTCAATGGAATAGACCGGCTCCTCCAAGCGCAGAAGAGCGGAGAAGCCCTGCGCCTCCTCCAGCGGATGTACGTCCCGCCGCTGCAGGTTCTCGACGATTGACATTTCGAGCGCCTGAGCGTCGCTGAGGTCGGCGATGCGAACCGGCACATAGCCGATTGCCGCCAGTTGCGCCGCCCGGTAGCGCCGCGCTCCGGCGACAATCTCATAGGTCTGTGGTCCTTTGGGCCGTACCAGCAGAGGCGAAAGGACCCCCTGCGTGCGAATGCTTTCGGCCAGTTCCTGCAATGCCGCATCGTCGAAGGTGCGGCGCGGGTTGAGAGGCGATTCGGTGAGGCTTTCGAGTGGCAGGTTGCGGTATTCGGATGGGACTGGAGTTTGTACGGCGGTAGTCATGGAAATTCTCCTTGTGAGGTTGTCGAGCGTGAATGCGCAAGCGGGCACACCCTGAGCGCGCCCGCTCAGGATGTGTGCTAGTTGGCTGCTGTAAACCGCTCGTCATCCATCTGGAGAGCGCCGAGGATGACGGCGGACGTGCGCTGGATGACCTGAAGGCTTTCCGCCAGCAACGCGGCGTTGCCCTTGTAAAGCTGGATGTAGTCGCTCGATGCCGTGCCCATCTCCAGACCCACGGCCTGGCCCACGATGAAGGCCACGGCCTCGGCTTCGGTTTCGCGCACGGTGGCGGTGGTGATGGTGCGGCGCTCGGCCTTATGCAGCAGTTCGTGCGCCGTCTCGTGGACCAGCGTGGTGAACTCCTCGGCCTTCGACTGACCGGGCAGCAGGACAATCCTGCCGCCGTAAGAAACGCCCAGCGCCGGGGCGATGTTTTCGGTTAACTCAAGAGCGATGTTCTGTTGTGCGAGAAAGGCAATCAGCCGGTCGCGGTTGCCACCTACTTCACCGCTGATGGTGTGCTCCAGCTCCGGCAGGTCCACACCTTCGGTCTGCGCGTAATCGAAGACATACACGGCGCGGAAGCCCATCAACACGGGCTGCGGCTTGCTGTCGGTTTCCCCTTCGGCATCCTCCTTCCTACGCCGGTAGCCGGTGACCGGAGCGAGAATCTGGATGCCCTTCTCGCCCTTCTTCACAAAACGGCCCAGTTCTTTCCATGCGCCGAATCCCGCAACGCGGGTAGCGGTGGGCCGCTGACGGGCGATTTGCAGGATGTTGCCGAAAGAGTAGTTGTGGAACCGCGCCATCGTGCCGAGATACGCGGCGAGGGTTTCGCTGTGGCCCGCCTCAAGCTGTTGCATGAGGTAGTCCACGGCCTGCTTGATCAGGACCTGGGTGGGGTTGTCCCTCTGCGTGGTGCGCTGCTGATAAGGGGACTCGCTGCGGTTCCGCTGCGCCGCATTCTTTCTGTGCGGCGCGACGTTGCTGCTGGTTGGGCCATTGCTGGCGGCGAAGGCTGCGGTGCTGGTGGTTGTCGATGCCATGTTGGTGCTCCTCAGGTGCCCGCTCAGGAACGATTTGCGTGCATGAGGGAAGCACTCGCCTGAAACCCAAATTTCTTTTGTTGAGTGCTCCCGCTTCATGGCTCTTGCGGCGGGCAGGGGCGAGGCGGGTTCGGTCAAGGTCGCCGCAGGCGCCGCGTCAGCGGTCGGAGCGCAGCGGAGAACCTTGACGGGTTCCGACCGCCTCTGCCACAAAGCCGCCTGAAGCGGGGGCACGTCACGAAAGAAGAAATTTAGGACCCATTCCGAATCGCATTGCACCCATCAGGGTCGGGCGTTGCGGGGCAGGAACAGGCCCCGCAGGGATGGGTCGGGGAAGGCGTGGGGTACGATCACCGCGAGCTGGACTCAAAAAGCGACACCAATAAAGCTAGAAGATCCTCTCCCAACAGAGAGATTGCTCGCTGATGGGAGGTTTTTTGAAGTGTCTGTCGGCATCGACCGGATGGTCGACGACCAGCTCCGCGTCGAGGTGCTACGCTTCATAGTGGCAATTCATTTAAATACATGGGCGAAGCAGTGAGAACAAAAACTGGCCGCTGGTCGAATCCCTCCGTACGGCTGCTCGCGGGGCAAGAGGACCCGCTCGATGCGATGCTGAGGAGAGCTCGCGAAACCGTATTAAGAGCGATGGATAAGGGCTGGTCCGGGCCTCCGTTCGACCCTATCGCGTTGAGCGGAATCCTTGGCATACCCGTCTTTCCGCGAGCAGACATTCGTGACGCTCGAACTGTGCCACAAGGCGACACCGGCGTTTGTATTGAATACAATCCAACTCGCCCCCGCGGGCGCCTTCGGTATTCGGTCGCGCACGAGATTGCACACACGTTATTTCCGGACTGTACCGAGCAGATCCGGAATAGGTCGGCACATCACGAGATGAAAGGCGATGAATGGCAGCTCGAAATGCTGTGCAACATCGGAGCCGCCGAGTTTCTGATGCCTATCGGCAGTCTTCAGAGACACTTGATCGGTGAGCCGACGATCAATCGCGTATTGGCGATGCGAAGCCAGTTCGACGTATCAACTGAAGCCGTTTTGATTCGCTTAGCGCAGATGTCCGAACGACCTTGTGGGGCATTTGTCGCCTCGAGAGTAGAGCGAGGCACTCGCGCGGGCCGATACCGGTTCGATTATGTGATTTCATCGCGAACGTGGGCTGCCGAAGCACTCGGCGGGGAATTGCTACCTGATCAATCGGTTGTTCAGGAATGTACTGCAATTGGTTACACCGCCAAAGGTGAAGCTCTATTTTCGGGGTTCAAGGAGCGGGTGCATATTGAATGTGTCGGAATCCCCCCATATCCTGGTAGCCTCTATCCCAGAGTTGCGGGCCTGATGTCTAGCGCGACGGCTTCCGATGATAGCCTTTCAATAACCTACTTAAAGGGCAGTGCTCTTGAGCCTCGTGGCGACGCAGCAAAGATCATTGCCCATATCGTGAGCGATGCGACTCCAAACTGGGGCGGTAGAAGCTTTGCGGTCGCCGTTAAGCAGAAATGGCCCGATGCGCAGCGGGAGTTTCGGACATGGGCGGAGTCGAACAGACGCCATCTGGCTTTGGGCCAAGTTCATCTTGTTCGAGTCTCCGACGAGGTTACTGTGGCTAACATGGTTTGCCAAAAAGGCTATGGCCCTTCGGCGCAACCGCGCATTCGATATGCCGCGCTGGAAGAGTGCCTCAAGAAGTTAGCTGAAGCCGCAAAGCAGGTCAAGGCGTCTGTTCATATGCCAAGAATTGGGACAGGGCAAGCCGGCGGTGCTTGGTTCATTGTTGAGGAATTGGTCAGGTCAGCATTGCCGAATGCCGGCGTCTCAGCCTTCGTCTACGACCTGCCGGAAGGTTCGCCGAATCAACAAAAGCAAATGGAGTTGATTCCTTCTTTGGCGTGAACGGAGGCAGAGGCGCAAGATGCCGAGCCAGGTAGTTTTGCTGTCAGGACCGGTTGCATCTGGAAAAACCACATTGGCTGAAGCGTTAGAAGTCAAATATGGTTTCCATCGGTTTAAGACAAGACAGTTGATCCAGTCCATTCGAGAGGTGAAGAGTGAGCGGCGTGCGCTTCAGCGCGCCGGAGAAGCCCTGGATAGGCGGACGAGCGGGCAATGGGTTGCGGATGCGCTTGCCAAGGAAGTTCAGAATCTCCCGGATGAAAGTCGTGTCGTGGTCGATTCTGTTCGGATCAAACCTCAGATTGATGCAGTCCGCCGCGCATTTGGCGCCCGCGTAACTCACATTCACCTTACCGCCCCTGAAGAAGAACTTCGCCGGCGATACGAAGGTCGAGAGCGATCTATCGAAGAACTGAGCAGCTATGCGGAGGTACGCGCGGACAAAACGGAACGCCTCGTAGGTCGCTTGGCTGCGGCAGCGGATATCGTCGTCGATACCGATCGAAGCACTAATGACGGTGTACTAGTCCGCGTCGCCAGCCACCTTGGATTCTACGGACGATCCGTGGATCGGTTAGTTGATGTGCTCGTCGGTGGACAATATGGAAGCGAAGGTAAGGGACACATTGCATCCTACCTCGCGCCTGAATATGACTATCTGGTCCGCGCAGGAGGACCGAACGCTGGTCACACGGTTTATGAAGAGCCTGAGCCGTACCCGCATCACCAGCTTCCCTCCGGGACTCGCTTTTCAGAAGCCAAACTCATCATTGCACCCGGCGCTGTCTTGGCAGTCGATAAACTCCTGAAGGAGATCGCCGAATGTGAGGTGGGCACAGACCGCCTCGTCATCGACCCGAGAGCGATGATTATTGATCCTGAAGATCTCGAGTTCGAGAAAAGAGAGCTTGAGAGCAGGATCGGAAGCACCGCACAGGGAGTCGGATCGGCAACGAGTCGGAAGATTCTTCGCTCAGCGGCGACTCCGGCCGTGAGGTTGGCAAAGGATGTTGCAGAACTGAAGCCGTTTGTGGGAGAAACGCTTGACGTCCTCGAGAGAGCGTTTGGAGAGAGCAAGCGAATCTTTGTTGAAGGAACGCAGGGTACTGGCTTGAGTTTGCACCACGGTTACTATCCGTATGTCACTTCGCGCGAGACTTCTGTGAGCGGATGCTTGGCGGAGGCAGGTGTCGCACCGACTCGGGTCCGCCGAACCATAATCGCAGTACGCAGCTATCCAATTCGTGTTGAAAGTCCAAAGGGCAGTACCTCCGGGCCTCTGGAACGCGAGGTGACTTGGGCGACAATTTCAGATCGTTCGAAAATCCCATTGCAGGAACTTGAGCGAACCGAGAAAACGACAACGACCAAGAAAAAACGCCGTGTGGGCGAGTTCGACTGGCTTCTCCTTCGAAAATCTGTCTCTCTGAATGGTCCTACGGATATTGCGCTCACTTTTGTGGACTACCTTGACATCGAAAACCGGAAGGCACGGCGGTTCGATCAGCTCACAGGGGACACTCTCCAATTTATTGAGGAGATCGAGCGGGTAGCCAGTGCTCCGGTCTCCCTTATCACAACGAGATTCGATTACCGAAGCATTATTGATCGGCGGGCATGGTAAGGACGGCTGATGGCTATTTCGCGAGAACAATTCCTGGCTCTCTATCCTCGGCTTTACCACATGGCACAGGCGGGAAGCTGGCCCTCGATAAAAAGACGAGGCCTTCTTAGTACTTCCGCGCTATTGGACTTGTTCGAAGTGAACGGAACCGCCCGGAAGGCAATTGAGAGTCAACATCGCCCTAATTGTGTGGAGATCACTCACGCTACACACGGGCGGGTTACTATCAGGGACCAGAAGCCTATGAGCGAAAAGGCTCTGCTTAAATGTCTAGTCGGGACCACGCCGCGCCAGTGGTACGAACTATTGAATAGACGAGTATTCTTCTGGGTGACAGAGAATCGTGTGCTGACGCTTTTGAGTGCGAGAGCCTATAAGAACCATGAACACGACGTTTTGACAATTGATGCGCGCGCAATGCTGGAACGCTATGCAGCACGCCTGACTCTTTCCCCAATCAATTCGGGAAGCACTGTATACAATCCCCAGCCGCGTGGGCTGGACCTTTTCAAGCCGCTTACCGCATTCCCTTTTGAAGAGCGCCAGAAATACGGAGAGCGTGCGGTTGCTGAGCTTTCGGTGGAGCACTCTGTTCCCGACCTCAAAAGCTTTGTGATCCAGGTGGAACGCCGCAGGGGGGCGGAGATTCGGCGAGTCTTGTATCGAGCGCGATAATGCGATTCTTCGGCCTCTCGGTCGCTCGCAGTTTAAGCAGTCGCCAACGTGCTCGGGACCGTGACTCTTTCGGAACGTCCCCCGAGGGTTGCTCTGACGCTTGTCAGTTCGCGAAGGTCACCGGTAATTCCAACGTGATGAGCGTACCCCGAGGCAATACGGATCGCCTGGGTGATAGCAAGAGCGCCCGCGACCGCACTGACGAATGGTACAGCTACACTGCTCTCTGCAAGCATGGCGGCGCCGCACCCTCCATCGCCGCGGCTGCGAGCAAGTTCCTGATAGGCGGGCATCTGTTTCAGCCGCTCCGCAACGTACACGGTTTGGTCCTCAACCCCGTCAAAGTGGGTTGCTGGGCTCCTCTCCGAGTCGAAGACGTTAAGACGCAACTTGCAGTAATCGTCTACCGTAGCTCCCAGTCCCGCATCAATGATGTATTCAAAACCTCGCCTACCGAGCAGTCGACGAACGGGCATACGGTCAAGCCCGGCCAGCGCAACGCCAGGTTCGATATCTGATCTCTGGAGATTTTCGTCCAACCGCCGGTCGATTCGCCGGACCTTAAAACCGCGTCCGGTGGCCCATTCTTCAGCCACGCGCGTCTTCAAGATGTTGTACCTCCCGCGCTGTACCAGCACTGAGGTTCCCCAGTTCTCCTTTCCTATCTCTTGATCATCTTGAAGAAAGAGAAGAACGTCTTCAGGCGCGGGATAAGGCAACATAGCAAGGGACCAGAGGTAGGACTGACCTAGATTGCCCAGCCCGATGAGCCACAGCTTCGTTGGCAAGTAAACCTGACGGAACGCTGGGCCGGTCTGGTGGGCATAATGCACACTCGTCTCTGGATTCCACAGCGATAAAGTTTGAACTTTCCGTCCAGCGCGGCGGTCACCCTGTTCCGCGAGAAACGCTTGTCCGACTGCCAGCGCCCCCGCAGCGACGCCGGCTAAAGCGCAATCACTTCGTCCGATCGCGGTCTGATTGCTAACAGGTGCAATAGTCGCGGTCCAGCCATTCCAGGATGCTTGTACTGACCATTCGTCAAAAGATTTCAGTCCAGAGCCAATACATATTGTTCGACAGGAAAAGCGTTCTCTTGCCAATTGAGCGCCAAAGAGGACCGCCGCCTCAGAAAGTGTTGTAGCAGGAATGGGCAGCGGCAGCAACAGAGCTTCATCGCAGTGGCCGTGGAAGGCCACCTCGCCAAAGCATCGGGCGCCGGTGAGCGTTGCTGTGAGAAATGCCGCCTGACCTGCAGGAGTGCGAGCCGCCTCCACCCCAATAAACACGCACAGCCTGGAATTGTTGAGCTTTTCTTCCGCCTCTTCGAAAGTATGTTGTCCGGAATTCACAAGAGCAGCCCGGATTCGCGATGTCTCTGAATCTGTCTCAATTTGAGCATTATTCACTTTGGCCACCACCCAATATGAAATATTCGACTCCCTCGCGGACTGAGGTTCTTCCATTTTCGAGCACCCAGGTATTCATAGATCCCAATTCTGCCGGGCATGCGCGCGCGAGCCGCAAAATCCGGAAGAATGAGAGCAATATGGCCGGGTTCTGCAATCATCGGGCTGTGGCGATCACTACTGCTCTGATCGAATCTTCCCGGATGAACATGCACATCAGCAACGACTTCCATTTGCAGCTCGCGGCACTTTTCCCAAACCAATCCGAACTTTCTGCCATCAAACTCAACTATGCCGTGTACGAAGCAGTTTGGGTCAACATCGTCGTAATAGAGAAACTGTTGTATTTTGCGCACCCCGCCCTTAGTGAAGCCGAGAAGAAAGGCGCCACTCTCGTGCACTCCGTGGGTCCGTAGGCGAAGTTCGTCGACGCCGTCATTCCAAAGTTGTGGGCTGCAGACCAGCTCAGGCGCTTGGCCGATCAAAGCGTGAAGCAGTGTTCGAAGTAAGGAGACCATGCAAGTCCTCCAAGGCAAAAGTGAGATCGCGTTTGGGGTTCCACGCAAGAGTAGGATAAGCAGTCGTCCAATTGCCATGAGCACCAGCCAATCGGTCCCATGGACGATATACGGTGCCTTTGTCCCATGCCTTAAACGCTCCAGTTACGCGAGCAGAGCCCTTTGGTCGCTTGTTATTTTCGAGCATTGCATTCGCTGCTGGATTCCATATCCGGGCCTCAGGTGGAACACCTGGGAATCCGGTCAGCTCAAAGCGGAAGCAGTATTCGTTTGAACTGGCGTCAGGTTCCGTCGCAGTCACGGCAACGATGAGAACCGGAAACGTATATGACACCTGGCGCCATTGGCCCCGCCTTACCCCTGCCTGGAACCGGGCGGAATCCAGGTCCGCCCTGATCGCTTGTTCGGCGGGGCTGACGCCGGTCACCGCGATGCTCCATTAGGCACAATGCCGCGGATGAGGTCGAAAGCCAGTTCGTGATGCGGATGACGCACATAGCGGCCAATGTGGGCATTCTTGGGAAGCGCAGTCGTCTGGCCGTGGAGTGCCAGTTCCATTTCGGGCGCGATCGTCGGGTCGATTTTGAATCCTTTGGAGCCAATCGCCCAATCGAGCACACGCTGGACGCGGGCGGACGGGGCAAAGCGCTCCTGTATCCGACGGCCCTGATAGAAAACCCCCACCTCAATCTTGCGCACACGGTGCACGTGATGCACCCTGTCCATCAGGTTTCCTTCGATAATCAGCGCGAGATCGACCGGATCTTCGCAGTCTTCGACAAAGAGGATTGCTTCCTCCGCCGGAAAACCACTTCTCGTTGCGACAGCTACGACAATCTCCTTAGCGAGGCTTCCCTCTGGGAGCCGGACGATCTCAACTTCGGAGAGACCCTCCCCCTCGACCATTACTTCAACGCCAACTTGCACGTTCTCAGTGGGTTGCATGTTTTCTCCTGTTCCGACCTCGGGCCGGAAACCTTCTTCATAGAGGTATGCTGAAAGGAAGTACCGCGTCGGACAACGAACTGGGGATTTATTTTGTCCGATCCCAGGAGCCCCGCAGCATACATGACTGAACGGGTGATATATGGAGAGACCCGGTGGCACCAGACAAACCGCAGTCCAAAACAGAGGTAGTCGCAACGGCTGAAGAGATTGAACAGGCCATTGCGAAGCTCACGAGGGCTGATTTCGCGAAGCTCAATGAGTTTGCGCGGAATCGCGCCCAGGTGTTGAGCCTTTTCGGAGTTTCTTATGCCGGTGAAGACCTATTGCAGGAGGCTGTAATCTCTTTGCTTGAACAGCGGCGCCATTGGAACCCGAAAAAGGTGGATTTCATGGGAGTACTCATGGGGGCAATTCGGAGCATTGCCTCCAATTTGAAAGAACGAGCCAAGACTACGGGTTTCGAGATTCCGGCAAGCCAGTTCGTAGAACAGGACGTGGACGGTGCAGAATTGCCCACTCCGGTGGACCTGGTTCAGGAGGCACGCTTAAATCCCGAACAGAGTGCCCTTGTTTTCGGCTTGCTGGACGAATTACAAGAGGTTTTCGCCGAAGATCCTGAGGCATTAGTCATCATGGATGGTTGGTCGGATCGCATGTCTGGGACGGAAATCATTGACGCGTTAGGTATCGACAGGAATGCATACGAGACTATCGTCCGGCGGATTCGTCGACAGGTTGACGCGCGTTGGCCGAGGGGGAGTCACAATGTCCGGTAAGAAACAGTGGACAGTCGAACAGGCGGAACACACACTCGACCAGATTGCAGAGTCGGTTGAAGCTGCACCTTCCAAGGAGATCGAGGAAGATGTCTTGTCCTCTGGAGGGGATGCAGATGTACTCGCTGCTCAGACAAAAGCTGCACTTTTGGCTGGCGTCAAGAGATTCCAGCAACGGAGGCTGAGCCGCGCGAGGCAGCGATACAGGGAAAGCTCGCAAAGGATTGAGAGCCGCGCGCGGAGAGTAGCGTCAAGCGCCGAAGCAAGGAAAACTCAGTTCTTCGCGCTGCTCAAGGCCAACCCAAATATTCAGTCCGCCCTGACAATCCAGTACCGGGAATTGAGCTCTTTGACCGACGACGACATCGCAAGTGCTCTAGAAGAGGCCGACGCGCTCGGTGCCCTAGAAGAAATCGGAGAGCGCCCCGATGAATCCAAGTCCTGAGTGGTATCGACCACCTGCTCAGATCCTGGCTGATCTAGGGATTCAAGAGCCGGCCGACATAGACATTGAGGCGATAGCGGAAGATTGTGCCGCGACAATCCGTTATCAACCGCTATCAGGTTGCGCTGCTCGTATCATGGGCTACAAGGACCGAGCGATTATTACGATTGATAAGGATTGCTATCGGCCGCGGCAGCGATTCTCGGGTGGGCATGAGTTGGGCCATTGGATGAGGGATCGCGGACAGGTCGCATTCCAATGTGCAGATAAGAGTTTCGATCAGGAGTGGTCAGCGGATAATCCGGAGACGAGGGCCAATCGATTTGCGAGCGACTTGTTGTTGCCCGGCAAGATGTTTCGGAGATACGCCCACCAGAAACCCCCGACATTTGACTCTGTTCAAGAACTTGCGGAGATATTTTGCACGAGCTTGACAGCGACTGCCATACGCCTCGTTGAGTATGGGGAGTTACCCGCGATGCTCATTTGCAATGGCCCCGAGAAGCGAGAGTGGTACGTGCCGAATGGCGATCTGCGAAATAAGCTGTGGCCGGAATTACGCCCTGGAACTGGTAGCATCGCATACTCTCTCTTGAATGGGCATGGGAAGTCCTTTTCGCCGAGGGATGTCGGCGCTGGCGAATGGGTCAATGATCGTAATGCTCATAACTATTGGGTGCGTGAAGACTCACGGCTGCTCTCAAATGGGATCGTTTTGACACTCCTCTGGTGGAAGGACGAAACACAACTCATTGATATCGACAACGCGATTGAAGAGCAAGGTTCGTGGCGCAGCGATTTCCGACGGGAATGAACGGAGCAAGGATTCGGTCAACTTTGCCCTCTAACCCGAACGATTCCGAACCGCCTGAAGGGCGGAGTTGCCCGTCGGGTGGGCGCTCCTGCCGGATGGCAGGAGTCACGCACGAGGGCTGGCAGACGGGCAGGGGCGCAAAAAATGCGGAGCCTGTGGCTGCAGACTCCGCGCAAGTGTTTCGGTTGGATTGAAGGTTAGGTGGCTGCGGACTGCTTCGCTGTTTTTGTCGGTTGCTAGGCTGACGGCTTGGGCGCGGCCTTCTTCGCGGTTTTCGCCTTATCCTTCGCTGTGAATTCCTGCTTGACCTTCACGACGATGGCGTTGGTGTCCACCTTCTTGTACACGGCGGCTGCATCGTTCAACACCTGCGTCGTCTGCTGGCGGGTGGCGGCGAGCAGGATAGTCAGTTCGACCAACACGCCGCCCAACACGCTCTCCTCAGCGCGGCACAGGTAAGCGGCAAAACAGCTTGCCGATGGAATCGCTGTCCTTTTCCCGCTTGATACCGCGCTGCCTAACCACGATTTCAAGAGGCCGTTCGTCCACCAACCCGGCCAGCCGTTCCACCGCAAACAGCAGGTCGCGCTTCATCAGCCGCATAGGTACGGCGGCTGCGATGGCAGCGAGTACGCGGATGCCGGTGGTGTTGGCGA
Organism: Acidobacterium sp.; assembly: GCA_003131625.1. Lineage (GTDB taxonomy): Bacteria > Acidobacteriota > Terriglobia > Terriglobales > Acidobacteriaceae > Palsa-343. The sequence continues at coordinate 33,101 of PKVY01000111.1, forward strand.
TCAGACGCACCATTCCACTTCAAGCTGGCGTCGCGACCTCGATCGTGTTGGCTAGCGAGTTTACAATTTGCAGAGCGATTCGATGGAGCGGTACTCTCGCACCAAGTTGGCTGACAAATTGGTTGCCATAGTGGCGAACGTCGAGGAGTTGTCGTGGATGTCGTGAAATTCCGTGCTCGTGTCGGACTGAGGCTTGTTGCTTACGAGACAGAGACTACCTGGCTTGAACGAATTCTCAGGGCAATCGAGAAAGAGATTGCCGTGGGAATGCGACGATTCGAAAAGATACGGTCTTCGAAAAACGACTTGGCGGCTGAAGCATGGGCAGATGATGAGTGTGAGCAGATTGAGGAAATGCTCGGGGTAGCCTTCATAGCCTGCCATTCCTTTATCAATCGTGTCTGGAGGCGTGTCGAGGAACTGAATCGCTTCTGCGAGGAGGAGTTTCATCGGAAGCTTCCATCCTTTAGCTGTTTCCAGGATGTCTTCGCAATCGGTCGTGAGACGCTTCGTCCTTCTGGGCTTGGTGGGATCGAAGCGATCTTTGCGGTGGGCAATTATCGGAAGCATTCAGAGGAGTGGCCCGTGACTGAGAAGACAGCACAAAATCGCCGAAAATTAGTGTGGGACTTGGGAGGGATGAATAACCTCCAACGACGCACAGCTGAGACCGTGGTAAGGCTTGGGCTGGAATACGGCTCTACAGGCAATCTGCGAGACGCGGCCAAGGCTGTCGGTGTCTTGGAGTTTGAAGATTTGAGTCCAATCTGGCGCGCTATTGCTGAGTGGGCAGGGGAGATTCTCAGTGCCGCGCGACGAGAAATCGAACAGTTTACAAAGGCGCAAGGCGGATTGGCGGCCGGATCTGCGTCACAGCCAAAGGGCCCACCGGGAGATGACTTGTCATGAAGAGGTGGCAGATACGATTGGAGACCGTGGTCCCGCAGCCAGGCCGGGATAGCTGAACTCCATACGAGGGAAGCCATTCTCCGGGCGTTCGCGGAAATTCACCACACCAGAAAGTACACCGGCTTATAGGCCGTCCCGTAAAGGTACTGGTGTCGAATCCATTCCATTTTGTTCTTTCGGGAATGGGCTGTGGAAAGCCCTTCGAGGACGGCCCGCCAGGTTCTTGGAGAAATCGCTTCGAGGCTCGTATGGATCAAGGAGTCTGGATAGAGTTGGAGACCAGAAACTGGCGATTCTCCGTCTTCTGGACACAACACTTCCAAATCTCCACCGTGCGGATAACTCCCTGGCCTGAACCAGAGGATCTCAAAATCATTTGCCAGATCCACCATGGAGCGTACCAGAGGAATCCCGAGGAACACCGGGACGTCATTTTCTTCCAGAATCCTTGACATCTCCAGTACTTCTTCGTTCACCTTCATTACGATTTCACGACCGACTATTTTGGGGCGTCGTGGAAACAGAGCACAAGCGCGGAGTGCTTCAGGGAAATCGGTGCCGCGTGACAACGCTCCCCCTTCTCTCGATTTCCAGAAGTAGAACGGCAGAGCATGGGCATATCTCTGATGCAGCAATTCCAGGAAGCGCGGTACCAAATAGTATTCGACAGTATGCTCTGTGATGAAGCTACGCCGCAGCGTATTGGGCGATATAGTGTTGTCCGCGCGTGTCATTAATAGTAAGTCTCTCCTTTTCACTTCTGGACCGAACCAGAGTGAAGCTAGGCGGGGTTGACTACGTCACAAAAGGACTCCCAAGATGGAACCGGGAGTCTTACAGGTTGCCGACCCCAGGTTCGTCCTTAATCGGGTCGGGATGTACCTCTAAATAATCTCGTGCCAAAGCCATCAGACGATCATCCTCGGCATTGACCCCGATCCTCTCTGCTAGGATCGTTACCTCGACGCCTTCCGATCTGAGAAGTTGAGAGAAACTCTCGATGTGGGCCTGTCCACAGATAAAGAGATCGTCTTGGGCGAGCACATCGGCCAAGCATTCGAGCCAGTACCGTTCTCGCACCGGAAAGTACATCACTCTCTCAATCGCACCGGCTCTTCCGCAGATGATTTCGGAAGCGGGCACGTCCCAGCTATGCGTGAAAATCTCCATCTCCAACTGGTCACGGCCTTTGTAGCACGCGCGCTTTCGCCAGTCACTGTCGGGATCGCAAAATCGATGTTCTAGCTTGTATTCGTCCGCTACCCGCTTTGCAATGGAGTGGGACTCTCCAAGGGCTTCGAGACTGTGCTCTTCAGCAATCACGCGAGGCCGGAAGCGCTCGATGCAATTCCGGATTGCTTCCACGAGCTCAACCTGGCCTTCGTTCAGAGTATTCCAGTCGCCGAATTTCTGGATTCGATGAGCGACGCCGATCAGATAGACCATGGGAGTGGAATAATTCTACCGTGTCAGGACGAACGCACTAAGCGAGCACTTCAGAGCCGAGTGGAACCATTGATGCGAATTGTGCCGAGGACTCGGTGCTAGGTGCCAGAATTCCATTGAACCGAATCGGGTACGGGTTCTTTCAAACGCCTAACCGGATTGCCGATGGTGAAATAATCGTAATACTCGTTATTCGCTCCGGTCATCGTCACAAATATCCGGTGAAAACGGATTCGAAGCAATTTGAGGTCGCGAATCCACTCGACATCGACTTCGCTGTCCTTCCCATGCGCCGATTCATGTCTCGCGTCGTGCGCTTCTTTTTCCCGTTTACTAAGGACGAGTTCCAGTTCGTCGACGAGGTCCTTGCCCGTGGAATGCTGTGATCTGCTATTTAGGTTCCTTATCTTGTTCCTGAAAGGTTCGCGAATGTCGCTAGCGAGATCGGAGTTGTCCAAAGCGGACTCGAGAGAGGTCAGAACCTTTCTCCAGGTCTCATCGTCCAGGATCTTCGATGACCGTGGAACTTCCGTGCTGCTGAAATAGGCTCGCTGTAAGGATTCAAGTGCTGCCCCAAAATGCACCGCGGCGATATGAGGGGCGGCGGTAACGGCGTGCCAATAAGCCCAACTCACAACTCCAAAATTGAGGTCATCATACCTTGTATATATTGCATTGACCATGCGGGACAATTTCAATGTGTCGATATCCCAAAAGGATCGAGTACCGAGAGGACTGGGCGGCATGGGCGGGAGCTCTATTGCGCGCCCATGCATCGTATACGGAGAAACGACTTCAAAATCGGTCAGACTCCATTCCTGATCGAAACGTGACGCTCCCAAATAGATCAAGTAGCTGCCCAACGCAAAGGAAAGGCAACGACGCACCCGATCGCGGAACTCGTCGGCAGGAACTCCGTCATAGACGATGTAGCCGGGCTTCTTGACGTTTATAGCGTCGACTCGCTGGGCCTCGCACAGGTATAGATGGATGCCGTTGACCTCCAATTGTGCGGCCGCCCATGAGCTTCCCGTCGGCGAGGATCGGCCGCTCATTACCAATTTCGGACGCGTAGGCGGCACTCCGCCGAGAGTGACGATGGTGATCTCTTCGATATTCCTTTCGATGTTGTCGGGCCAAAGAAAGACCGTGGGGACATTTTCCAGCCAGTCAATGGTGTAGCGTGGCGTTCGCGACAAAGCAAACTTGCCGACAAGCCTATGAATGTCCACCTTTTGCGTTGTGACGCCTGGTGCGCTGCCTTCGATGTGCGTGTTTGTATGAGCAGCGCTGACTCCAATAGCCTCAAGTTCGAGCCCCATGTCGGATCGGAACGTGACACGGTCTTCGTTTATCCGTACCGTGCCCGGTGGGTGCCGCATATCACGTTGATCGACAGATTCGGGCCCCTCCGTATCCATACAGAGTTGTAGGTCCGGATCGCGGCGTATGCTGAATCGTCGAATGGGGCCGGCGAGCGGCCCGTGGTTGTCTACAGCGGGTGCATAGCTCGTAATGATTTCCTGGAAGTCTTCCCATTGCCAACTGAACATGGTGTTTTTCTCACTGCCGGGGCCTGTCGTGCGGGTTAGAGTGTGTTCCACTGGCGGCGCATTACGGCACCGCGCAGTGCCGAGAACAGACCTAAACCAGCTCGATTCACGTCTACGATCTCTGTAAAATCGCGCAGTTGGCCGTGGATGTTCGCTGTTCGCAATCGTGTAAGAAGGGTCTCAGCCGCAGTTAGGGTTCCTTCGCAGTCTGCAACGGCTGAGTCGAAGCTGTCTCTGTTCTTTCGCCTTACCTGTTCATGCAACGCATGGAGATAGTGGCGGAATGCGCCTTGCTCGCCAAAACCAACAGTTGACGGTTGCGCTCCACTGAAGAGAGCGGTTGCATAACCTCCATCCAATTCCGGCGGCGGGGCCATCAGATGAAGGAGGCCCAACCGATGCGCGATATCCAGGAACGGGATCTTATACTCGGACAAGGCCTGAGGGCAGTAGTACCATGTCGCTCGCTGTCGGATTTCTTCTTCATACGTGGCATTGAATTTTTCCGGTGGGAATGAGCGGACGTTCATCCAGGTTCCCGACGCAATCGCGTTGACTCCAGCTGCACTGGCTGCAAGCATCTGATGTGTGCAATATCCAAGGATTACTTGAGAACCTGCTAGCCTTAGGCCCGCAGAGAGGTCCAGCACATTGGCAATCCAATTAGGATCGTCCACCAGATACTGCCCATTGGGGTGTTCGCAGACGACATAGTATGTCGGAACGTTCCATGTCTCGGCGCGCTCGATCAAATCGGCAATCTGATTCGCATCTCTTACCGCGTCCGCACTGATCGCGATCGTGGAAATGAGAGATGCATTGTCGCTTCGGGCGCGTGCCTCTTCCAGGACCGCGCGTTGAGTCTCGCCCCAATCATCATCTATTGTGGTCGCGAACAGACCGGGAAGTACGAAGCGCGAGCAACCAATACGGCCATTGAGGTCTCGCAAGCTGTCGAGGAGGCGCGACAGTGCCTGTCCCTGCCAAAACAGGGTAGTCGCATAGTCGGTTGGCCAGTAGGCGTGATTGCACAGCTTTTCATGATCGGAATGCGGAAGATAAAACTGTGGATCAAGCATTATGTCGCCGCCGGGAATTTCTCTTATGGCTGAACCAAAGCGTACGAGCTGATCGTCCGTGAGATCGCGGGGGCTGAGGATGACACTGCCGCCCCCCCACGAGTCAAGGAGTACGCGGCAATGTTCCATCATGCCGTATCCGAACTGAAGATATAACTCCATCTGACAGGTTCCTTTCTGCTAGACAAGCCCCTCGCCTTCACAAATTTCCTGCAGCCACAGCCTGGCTTCACCAATTGTTCGAGGCCGATGAACTCGATTCTTTTGCGTCATCGTCGCAATCAGATCCCGGAGGCTATCTGTTGCGCCAATGGGGAGAGCCACATGTGGCAGAACAAGTTGCTCGACTCGCCTTAGCAATTCAAGATGGTCGCGTGGAGGTGGATCAAGAAAGGCATTTCTGCCTGTTGCACATTCGTGCATCGTCACTCCAAGAGCAAAGAGGTCGGCACGTGAATCGATCTCGCGCTTGAAATTCCGGCACTGCTCCGGCGGTGCATATCCCAGAGTCATTTTGCCGTAAGGGAGTGAGGTGGCGGTGAGAGAGGAAAGATCAAGGTGGCGAGCAATGCCGAAGTCCAGAAGCCAAAAATCTCCGACAGCATCACGCATGATGTTGTCGGGCTTCACGTCCCGGTGCACGATCTGAGCGCGCTCGGCTCCTTCCAGGGCCTCCATCATCTGTAATCCAAGCCTGAGCACGCTTTCTGCTGGGAGCGGGCCGGAGGCGAGAATGTTGCGCAGCGTATCGCCAGATACTTTTTCTTCTCGAAGCCATACGCAAGCCCCGAGATTTGTATCCGCCAGGCCGTGTTCCAGAATGCGCGGCACTCGGGGCGACTGGATCTGCTGCACAGCCAAAATCTCGCGCCGCACAGATTCAGGATCGGTTTTCGGATAAACAATCTTAAGAACAATATCTCCATCACGCTCATGCCTCGCGGCCAAAACAAGCTTCTGCCCGCCTTGCCCAAGCGGGTGAAAATCAGACAAGTCGGGAAAACTTCTCTGCAGCCATGTGATGTCGATCGGTGTTGTCATTGAAATGATCTGATTACAAGGTGGCTAGCCTCCAGGTCCATTCGTTGAAGAGCCAAGAGGCATATGAACGCGGATGCGTTACTCGCCGTTCGACAAGTCGTGCCTTTTCCTTCGACAAAACACCAATCCCGTGTTGTAGAGCAGTTTCGAGTAGACTGGCTCCCTTTGGTATCGCCGGAACGAGAACATAGGATTCTGGAGTAAACCATGTATTGATGAACGCTTGATCAAGAGCTGCCCGCCATTCAGCAACCTTCGCTTCTATGGCTACAATCCGCCGAATCGCGAATGTTCGGGACAAAGCTCGCGCCCGCCACTGGCCCTTTTGCAAAACGACCATATTGGCGCGTTCTAGGCGCCCTAGAGATCGCTCAGTTTCCGGGCCGAATAGCGACTTGAGGTCCAAGATACGAGCCGGTCCCGCTGTTGCCAGATGCTGCATCAGCCGCAGATCGGCAGGAACGATGCTCCGCCGCTCAGTCGCCCACCTAGCAGCCACCGACTCGTTCCATACAACGACCACAAGGTCGGGAAAACCGGAGGGTAGGCGAGGTTCTCTGAAGACTGTCAGGCGCTCGCCCTTTTTGGGCTTCACGGCATGCAACTCTAAAAACCAATCCACCAGATCCTGCTCAGGGCCAGAACGCCCCTTGCGGAACAGAATGCCGCTCTCGCTCGGATTGGTGGTCGAATCAACAATGGTCATAGTGCATCCATGTACGGAAAAACCAGATCAATCATACGGGTAATCGCGAGCCCACTATCTCACCAACCTCAGTGTTGCGTAGAACCGCCTCAGTTCAACAAATGCTTTTGTCACCGAATGATCGAGCTTACACTCGTCAGCCATTCTTTCGAACGGCGCACTCCAGTCGGGCGGCGGAGGTTCCAGCGCGATGGGAATAGCGTGGGTTCCTCTGCGATCGAACGTACGCAGAACAGCCTCGGCCGAGGCAGAGACGGCAAGCGTCCCAGACTGGATCAGCAGAATCATATCAACCAGATCGCGCACGCGGCTGTTCACGGTTCCTGCCCGAGGCAGAGTGTACGCGTGCAACTTCTCAGCGAACTGCTGCTCCCGCTGGATCATGGGAACCGATGCCGGTGGGATTTCAGCAAAGCCTAGCCAATCTCGTGTCTGTACATGCTCCGGAGGATCGAGCACCACGTCGCCAATCCCCACGTCCATGTGGAATTTCGCAAATGTTCGTTCGGCCATCGTGGCCTCGACTGGATACCGGGAACCGCCATAGGGAGCGCCGTCGAGGTCCATTATGGGAGCGCCCACGCGGAATGAAAAGAAATCGCGTAGATTGCGCTGACCCGCCTCTTGCAGGTATTCGAGCACAGTGTCGCTGGCTGGAGAGGAGATCGCGCGTACAGTGAAGTCAAGGTCCTTGGTAGCGCGCGCAACTTGGAAGCGGAGTTCCATCGCGTAACCACCCTTTAGAACCCACTGCGTGTTCGTGCCGTTGAACAGGCGCGCCAGAAGGCGGTCGAAGCCAACTTGGCGCCGGAGTCTTTGCAGTTCCGTACCTTCTGTCTTGGCGATTTGTTTCAACCGCGCTTCGAGGGCCGCACGTAGTGGTGTCCCTGTGGCATATTTGCCCTTGTCGGTCACGCCGCCTCCAGTTCTCGTACAACTGATGCGAAACGAGAATCATGCAGCTTGGCGGCTTGTTTTCTTGTGATCGTGCCGCTTGACCTAGCCTGCTGAAATGCCTGGCGAAGCGTATCCTTCGGAAGCGAGCCTTCCTCCCACAGATCAAGGATCGTCCGTAGAGCATTGGTCACCGGGACACCGAATAGAACCTCCTGTTCGGGTTCCGATATACGACCGTAGTGAAGACGCAGAATTCTTGGAGATGGGACTCCGCGGCGAAATGATGCTGGCACTGTCATATCGAGACGAGATGGGTTCACATCGGTGAGTTCATACAGACTGAGTGCCGTCTGGTGGCTGTAGACGCCAGTCGGCCGGTCGCTTCGATCACGTGACCAGAGCCACCACAGAATCAGGTCTGGGTGTTGCGGCTCGGGGAAAAGAGCGAGTCGGTAAATTCCGCGATGTTCTCGGAGCCAGTTGCCAACCTGAACGTGGTAAGCGCGCTTGTTGCTGGCATACCCGAGGGAAGCGGCCTGTTTGGTGGTAAAGTACCCTCCCTGAGCTTCGGTGATCCGATACAGTTCCTTTTGTGGATCGTTTGAGGTCTGCATAAAAGGTCAACTTTATTGACTCATTATGCGCCCCCAACCCGCTCCGAGACAAGTCGTCTAAGGCTCCCGAACCAAAACCGCTACCATATTGAAATTACGTTCGTTACGTCCACTTCGGTGGTTTAGATCGACTCTATGCGATCACCCGACACCACGAAAACTATTGCGCCAGACCGAAACCTTGGCCAATAGGCTGATTCTGAGCCAGTTCCAGAGCAGAGCTCTTGTTGATTTCTGTTCCGATTTGTTGGTTGAGTCGTGCCATGTCGTCAGTAAAGATCGTCGCCTCGTGGCTGGCGCGCGATACCGAAACGTAGCCGAAACGCGAATTGAGCAGATCAGGATGAACGCCTGTGTCAGCGTTTATCAGGACGCGCTCCGAGGTGAGGCCTTGGGCGCTGTGGCTGGTCATAGCGTAGCCATGATCGAAGTGGCGGTGCGCTGCAGCGTCGAATTCGATCTGGCGGGAATCGTCTAGCCGCGCTGAAATACGGTCGTCCGGCCCAATGGATTCGATGACAGCGAGATCGCGATTGGCCACGCCGAGTTGTTTGTCTGGAGCATTGAACTGAATTCGATCTCCAATCGAAAATTCATGGACAATTTCCCGATAGACGCTGACGCCGCTCAGCCGGCGGGGATCATAGGTGACAGGTTCGCTCGATGCCTTTTCGACGGAAAGCAGGTTGGCGATCGGGTTGATTGCGATCACTGTTCCATAGGAACCGGCCTCGATCCCCAAGCTCTTGCTGCCGCGTGCGTAGCGAACCACATCGCCGATTTCATAGTGATTCGCCCATGCGCGGTCGGCGCCGGTCATGTCCTGGCGCTGAACGAGAACGCGAAAGCTGTGGTCCTTGGCGGCAACGTTGCCGCTGGATTTCAATTCTTGACGCACAGCCTGATTCAAGTCCCGCCGCGAGGCGTTATCGGGCGAGACGATTAACGTGCTCATCGGCGATTCCGCATAGTTTCGCGCGATGGTGCGGATGCGCTCCTCGGGGTCGGCAATTTCTCGAATCCGGCCTTGTTGGTGGAGCAAATCGAGCGCTGCGGCGGTTTGCCCCATAGCGAACATTTCAATAGCCGATTTGAGAGCCGGATCTTTCTGACGGACAATCTGATCGAGCTTGGCCGTGTGCATCCCGGCCTGTTGCAACTGCTCGAAGGGGCGTCCGGCTTCAACGCTTTGGTGCTGGCGCGTATCGCCGATCAATAGCACGCGGTCGGCGGGGCTCAGCCGGGCCATAAACTCGCGCATCTGATTCGTGCTTGCCAAGCTCGATTCATCGACAAAATAAAAATGTCTGCGCTCCGGCGCGGCATCCGACGAGGCAGCACGGGCAAGAAACCCTTGCAATGTCCCGGCTTCGATGCCTATCTCGCGCAGGTGGCGGGCAGCGCGCGACGTGGGCGCGAAACCCTGCACTTCGTAACCCTGGGATTCAGCGGCGGAGCGCAGGGAGGACAGCACGCTCGACTTGCCACTACCGGCCCTCCCTTGGATGCCCTGAATGCGGTCCAGGGAGCTGAGAACATCTTCGACGACGCTCTTCTGAGCGCGGTTGAAATGAGGATGCCGATCGGCAACCTGGATGGCCTCGGCGCGCGTCGCCACAGGCCGCACCTGATTGTGTCCCTCGCGCACACGGCGGACAATCTCCTGCTCGGCCTCGATCATGCGGGCCGTGGTGAACTGGTGTCCCGGCACGTGCTGCCGCTCGACGGTCTGAAACTCACCGGAAGCGAGACGGGCAGCGAGATTGCCACGCACCTGAGCAAGGGTAATCTCGCCCATTCCGCGGCGGAGCGCGTCGCGGACGATTGCCCGCTCATCAACGACCGCCTCACGCTCGAAGTTCTTGTCGCGGGAGAAGGTCACGGATTCCCGGACGCGCTGCTGTAGGTTCAATTCCTCTCTGGGCTGCTGGGCACGCTCCCGCGCCGCGCGGACGACGGCATCGGCCTGATGCCCGTATTCGGCGGCGAGCTTGCGGTGAACCGCCATGACATCGCTCAGCGAGTGAATCGCCTTGCGGTCGCGGGTCGAATGGGCGGCAATTTCGGCGGCCTCTTTCCCGTTGCGGCCGGTACGCTCCAGGTATTCACGGATCTGCTGGCTGCGGGGGCTCGATGCGTCAAGGTACTCCTGGGTGTAGCCCTTGATCTCCGGCGCACCGCTTCTGCCCGCTGTAATCTCGTAGCCGAGCTGGCGCAACCGGTAGGTCAGCTCCGATTGATAAATGGCGGTGGCGAACTGTTGCGAAGCGAAGAGGCTCTGCGGCTGCAGAGCGCGGTACTCCCCCGTCTCGCGCTCCGTGATATTGAAGATGACGGCGTGGGTATGAAGTTGCGGAGCGGCGTAGCCGTCCACAGGCCGGGCGGTGTCATGCTCGAATTTGGCGGCAACGAACCTGGCCGTGGCCTCCGCGGGATGGTTCCCGCCAATGCGTGCCATCGTGTAGTGCTCCAGGTGTTCAAGGGCGATCCGGACGCTATCCCTGTGCGCTTCGCGGACCCGGTCGTCGCCGCCGACCAATGCGGTCAAGGACACGGACTTCGGCGCGGAAAAGGTTGCATCCCACCCGGCGCGATGCTCCATGGTTTTGACCGTCTTCCCATCCGCGTCAGTGTATTGATAGGAAGCGCGCTGTCTCACAAGCTGTTCGGCAGTCTGCGGGTGCTGGCCCTGGCTGAGCCGCGCGAATTCCTCGGCCGAAACCGTTCCTGCAAGGCTAAATTGCCCGGCCAACCGGCCCTGCCATTCGCCGGCGATTTCGCCAGGCTGAGACCAGTAGTTCTGTTCCTTCGCGGTAAATTCTTTGCGGTGGTATGTCTGGGCCTGGGTTGCGGAGAGCGGTTTGGAGATGGTGAGCATGGGACCTTCAAACCTGCCCGTCGAACTCGAGCAACGCCTGTTGCCCGGTATGCTCGCCGGGCACGAGTTTGTGCTCCGCAGGCGGCGCGCTGTCGGCTGCAGGCGGGGGCGAGGGAAGGAAGTCATCCATCTTCCGCTCGATGAACCCCGGATGCGCCTTCGGCAGGTCGATGTACGGGAAGGAAAACCGGGTGACGTGGTTGCCATACTTAAGGAAGGCGTGTAGCTGGTCGAGGCCGGAGATTTCGGACGGCAGTACGAGCGGCTCCGTCTGCCGGTCGAGTGCGAAGTTGCGGCCGGCGCGCTGGCCGTCGTAGTGCGTCTCACGCAGCTTTTCGATCTCGACTTCGCCAATGGCTTCGCTGACCCACCGAGCAGCGCGAGGCTCGCTGGTTTTGAGGAATATCTTGGTGGCCGGTTGCGAAAGCATCGCCTCGGAATCCTCGCCATAGCGGGCCTCCAGCTGGCTGCGGCCCTGGAAGCCGAGGATCACGGGATTGTTCGATTTCCGGTTCTCCGTGATGGCTGTGTGGAGCTGCGGCAGGCGCTGCAGACTTGCCAGTTCGTCGATCACAAACCACGCGGGCCGCTGGTTCGGGTGCGGTTCCGTCAACAGGCGCAGAACCAGGATGTCGAGCCACAAACTGATGAGAGGACGCAGCGCCTCGCGGAGCGCGGGGCGCGACGTGATGAAGACCCATCCCTGGCGCTTCTCGGCCCACTCGGTCGCGGTCCAGATACCGTTGCTTTCGGCCTCGGTGGGCAAGAGACGAAAGCTGTCGGCAACCATATTGAGGGAGCCAAGCACGCCGGTTCTTTGCTGCGGAGCCTTCGGGTCGATCAACGCGGCAAGTTCGGTGTCTTTGACGCGGCGATCGATCTCTTCCGGGTGCGACATCCAGTAAACCAGCTCGGTCGGCGTTGGCAGATAAGAAAGCAGATGGGCGAAGATCTTCTGGGGGCTTTCGACAAAGAACTTGAGCGTATTGCCGCCGGGCTGAAAGAGCGAAACGGCCAGTGCCTTGGCCTCCACCTTTCGTTGCAACTCGGCGGATGGACTCCAGTAGGGGCACCGTTCGTCCAGAGGATTGAGCACGATGTCGCCGCGGTCCGGTGAATAAAACTGCCGCACAAATTCGCAAGCCGGATCGTAAACGATGGCGCTGTGCCCGCGCTCCGCGACCTGGCAGAGGATGCTTCGGATGATCGTCGACTTGCCGGATCCTGTGTCCCCGACGATCAGAAAATGAGTGCTTTCGGCCTCCCGCGGGATGCGAAGCAAATTCTTCTGGCCCTCAACCCGAAGGCCGATTCCGTTGCCTGCGAGTTGTTTGGTGAACTCGTTCGGATCGACGAGAATCGGCCCCTTCAGCCGTCTTCCATAACGGAGCTGCTTGCGCCGGGCAATGTCTTTGCGGAGTGAGAACGGAAGCTGGATGAGCAAGGCCAGCAGGCCGAAGAGCACGGGTGCGCGGAAATAACTGAAGAGTTCGGCATCGTCATAGATCCAGTGCCGCAGAAAAAGGCTCAGGCTCCGGTTTTGATATGCGCGTGGAGCCTCTCGGAAGACAGTTGTGTATCCCGCGCTGCTCGCCGCATCGGAGAGCTTCACGGGCAACGGCCGCTGGCCGGGTTGCCGCGTTTCGCCGGACTGCACGTCGGAGTCGAGGGCCACGCGGGGCTCGCGTCCGGGGCCCGCAACGTAGAGCAACTGGTACTGGCCGATGGACTGTCTCCAAGCTGCGGTCCAGGTGCGGATCGAGTAGGCGAGATAGTAGCGCTGGAGCGCCGACATGCCGAAGTCAAAGCGCAGGTACAGGAAGAATCCGCACAGCACGATAGCCAGGAAGATGGCGCCGTAGGTGTAATAAAAGCCGCGCGGCGGCCAGATCCACGACTCCCTACGGCCCCACGTTTGAGTGGCGGGCATGGCTCATGCCTCCTTTGCTTGGTGTCGGCGCGAAAGCATCTCTCCTGCCGCCTTCACCTTCCCGGTCTGTACCGACTTGACGATGCCCTGGAACTGTTCTGCAGTAATGCGCTCGCCGCGGGCCATCGGCGCGAGCACGTTCATCAGAAGCAGTTGCAGGCCGACGACTTCACAAATCAGATCGAAATCCGCATGTTCTCTTCTGCATTCGCGTAGCAGAACTTCCCGCGCCCACTCGCCCAACGCGCGCTCATCTTTCTCGGAGGCCGTTACCATCAACTCCATCTCTTGCGGCGTGAGCTTCGTGCTGAGCGTTGCGACGCGCCGAACCCGGCCCCGCAGTTTCCGCGCGGCCTGCTGGAAATCGCCTAAAGTTGGCATCGTTTCACCTCAAATTGCTAGATCTGCTCGGTAGCTCGTTAGCTACCGCATTTGCGTAAGCCATTTGTTCTGAGTGGTAGCCAACGAGCTACAAAAGTAGCTCGGCAGCACCCTTTCAGGGGTGGAGTGTCGAAATACACCCGGTGCGCAGCACCGAACGGGATGCTGGCGCCGATACGGCTAGCTGCGCGGGCGCGAACCATTGCCGGTTTCCATGGGATTGCTCGGTTTCGAAGCGCCGTTGGCGGGCTCTCCGGAGCCGCCGTTCTGCGGTGCGCGGCGGATACGAAGGCTCTCCGGGGCATGGGCGGCTGCAGGGGTCCGCAGGAAGTCCTGGAAGTCGCGGTCTTTCGCGAAAACGTAGCACAGCGCTTTGTCCACAACTTCGTCTGCTGTAGCGTGCAGAAATGCCGCGTACTGATCGATGAGCGCAGCAGTCGGTTCATCGAGCCGGATGCTGGCGGTGACCTGGCGGGTTTGGATGATTTCGAGCAATGGCATGGGGTGTGTCCTTTCCGGTGGGGTTGGGTTGGGAATTGAGAGCGGGATTGGCGCTGTATACGGTCTCGAATCTGAACTCCTGGGTGCGGCGGTCGTAGTCCTCCAGGCGAAGGACTTCGCGGATTACGCGGCGGCCCGGTTCGCGCTCCACATGGAGCACATAATCGACGGCCTCGCCGATCTCCGCTTCGACGTCCTCGAAGGTGGCCTGGGAGTGGCTGCGAAGAACGAGGTTGGCAAAGCGGCGGAGCGCCTTTGCCGCGGAATTGGCGTGAATGGTGGCGAGCGACCCGGTGTGGCCGGTGTTGAGCGAATCGAGCAGTGTGCGCGCCTCGATTCCACGGACTTCGCCCAGGATGATCCGGTCGGGGCGCCAGCGGAGTGCGGACTTCAATAGATCATCGAAGGTAATGCTGGCCTTGAAGGTATCGGTCTGGCACTCGACAGAGAGCAGGTTCGGCTTCTGCAAATGGAGCTCCGACGTGTCTTCGATGACCACGATGCGCTGGTCGTCGGGGATTGCGGTTGCCAGGGCACGAAGCACGGTCGTCTTTCCCGTAGAAGTGCCGCCGCTGATGAGGAGCGTCTTTCCGCTTCGAATCTGCGCGGCAAGAAGGTCCGCAAGCGGCTGGGTGAGTGTGCCGCGAGCGATCAGGTCATCGACGGTGTAGTGGCGGCTGGGAAACTTCCGAATGGTGAGCGCGGGCGCGGGGCGCACGACCGGCGGAATGACCGCCGCCAGGCGGCTTCCGTCCGGGAGCTGTGCATGGAGCAGCGGGTTGTCCTCGTCGAGCTTTTTGCCGAGCTGGTTGGCGATCACTTCGAGGCCGGTACGCAATCTGCCGGCGTCGAAAGAGACACCAGACTCCCGGCGAACGATGCCGTCGCGTTCATACCACCACGAGGCGTCGGGATTGCCCATGATCTCGCTGATGCTTTCGTCGAGCAACAGCGGCTCGATGGGGCGGAGGAACGGAAGGATCAACTCGAAGCTCATGGCGGGAATCTCACAGCAATGGAAGCCCAGCGAATCGCCGGGCTTCCGTGAGTGAAGAGGAAGGGCCTATGCGGCCTCTTCCTCGGGGTTCAGGTTGTCGTCCGCCTGCTCTTCCGGGCTGACCTTCTCCGCCCGGTCGAGCTTCAGGATCGAAGCCACGCGTACTTCCCATACGCGCTCGTTCTGGCCGGTCTTCTTGTCCGTTCTCTCGCGGCTCCTCAGCTCGCCTTCGACGGCCAGATGCGCGCCCTTCTTCAGGGTCTTCGCGTACTCGGCCAGCTTGCCCCAGACGATGCAGCGGTGCCATTCGGTGTGGTCGATGTACTTGCCGGTCGTCTTGTCCTTGTACGAGCTTTTGGTGGCGAGCGAGAGGGCGGTGAAACTCGCGTTGGTGGTGGTGACGGCGGTGGCGTCTTTGCCGAGGAATCCGATGAGCGTGATGCGGTTCTGATACATGGTGAAGTCTCCGTTGTTGAATTCCCGGATTGGCCGGGTCACCCATTGGCGAAGCCTGAGCGAGAGGCCCGGCTCCCCAGTGCCGAGACGCGCTTTCTGGAGCAGGGGCCCAAACTCGTTTTGGGAGAGGAGTCCGGAAAGCAGAGCGGCGACGTGCCGCCGGGCGCCGGAAAAGGCCCGAAGCGTGTGACCGGACAAGCAAGGAAGAGACGCGGAAGACCACCGCTTCATGGATCGCATAGCAAGAGGCTTCCCGGCCGGGCCAACGCCACACTGCACAATGCGGCCCCCCCTCTGCCACCCGTACGAGAGATGGCCGGAGAAATCGTCCACGTGCCGTCCACCGCTCCGTCTGAAGATGGCGTATGCGGCGGAGAGTCGAAGGGCGTGCTGGCCGTGCATGAAAGTCGCTTATGGACATGAAGTACTGCCTCGCAACGGGAAGTGGCTTCGTCTACTCGAAGGCCTGGTCGGCCCGGAAGCGGACGATGGTCAATCCGAGGGGGTTTACGGCGAGCTCGTTGTTCTTTACCGTCTCGCGGAAGACGTAGGTGACGCTGGCGGTCCATTGCTCCCGCCTGAGCTCGGTATGATCCGAGGGATTGGTGAAGATCTTCTCGAACTCGATCCGCGCCGAATAGGGCGACTGGCGCAGGTCGTCGAGGATCACGTTTTTGACCTCCACATCGACGAACGGGAGCGAGCTGTCTTTGGCGTAATTGGCGATGATGTTGTCTTTGCGCTCCTGGTCGATCACCGCGCGCTGCACGTCGCCGTTGAGGAAGTAGAGGGAGTTCGTCTGGTCGCGTTCGATGGTGAAGCGATTCCGGCTGAAATAGAGTTCTGCCCAGCGTGTCAGGTAATACTTGTTCTCGGCTTCCTGGGGGCGGTACTGGAAGTTGCGATAATCGATCGCTTCGGCCCGGCCCACGTCGTTGATGCGCACGATCAGCGGGTGCACGCTGGCAAGCGCCATCTGACCGCGGAAGAGAAGGACAGCGAGCGCGGTGCAGACAACGGCCAGCACCAGAATCGTGACCTTAAGGTAGGTGTTCATCACCAGCGGATCGCCGTACTGCTCGAGGTAGCGTTCCGCTGCGCGGGTAATGTCGGATGATGGCTTTGTGCTGGTGCTCATGGTGTGGATACCTCCTGCCTAGATCGCCCGGAGAATCGCTGCTGTGACGAGGCCCAATCCGCCGCCGTGACCGCCGGCGGAACCTGAAAAGATACTCATGGTCATGGCCGGAATCTTGAAGAGGATGTAGATGTTGACAAGGACGAGAAGAATGAGGAGTGGCAGCTCCTGCACCATGCTTCCCGGATCTGAGAAGTTGAGCAGCTCCGTGTAATACTGCGCCAGCAGATGCGCCAGGATGCTCAGCACGGCCGCGGCGAGCACCTTGTAGAAGCAGAAGCCGATGAAGGCTTTGAGCCAGCCCCAGAACAGAAACTCCAGCTTGTCGAAGACGAGGAACGGAATGAATACGGGTCCGAGAAGCCCGATGACCGCACTGGCGATGGCGCCGTACGCAACGATGGCGCTCACCACGGCGGAAAACACGGCAATCAGGACCTGAATGATGACATAGACGAGCGCGTAATAGGGATTCATCAGGGCCTTCGTGATGCCGGGGCCTTCCGTCGATTGCGCCTGACTCAGAGTGTTCTGAATCGCTGTGATGCTGTCGCTGCCGATGACGGAGACAAGATACTGCGCGCCGCCGTTGATAAAGCCACGGAATGACTGGCCGATGCCGGGGATGCTGGTGTCGTAAAACCTGACCAGCGTATAGGCAAAAGTGATGAGCATGAAGAAGCTCAGAAACTTCCCCATATGGAACCCCTGACCGCCGTGCGCGGAGGCAAGCGACTCCTGGACGCCGAACCATACGAGCATGATGGTGGCAAGCGCGATGCAGATGCGAAGGCCCAATGCGTCGATTGTCGGGGATGCGGTGTTGGTCAGAGCATCGCATCCCTGGGTGATCCAATTCAGCACTCCCATACGTCACCTCGATGCTCGCGATTCGACAATCAATAAGTCAGGGCTTGCGCGCCGCCGTTGTAGGCCGGCGCGACGTGCATTTGGTAGGTGTTCGTATAGACCGTGGCGTCCTGAAATCCAGCCTTAAGGCTGTCCTGCTGCTGTTTCTGAGCCACGATCTGTTGCAGGGCGAGATCGGCGTTGATCTGGTTTGCGTCCTGCATGGTGCGCAGTTGCAGAAGTAAAGCCTGGTTGATGCGCTGCAGTTCGGCCATGACGGTCTGTTGGGTGGAATCCTGGCTCTGTGTCTCGGCTTCGAGGTTGGCGATGTCTGTCTGCCTCGATGTCTGATTCGCCCGGATCGTGCCCAGCACCGCGAGGTTGTTACTCATTACGGAGTCGCCGAGATCCACCGTCGCTCCCTGTGCCGCAATCTGTTGCTGACCGGAGACGCTGGTGCTGCCGTAACCGGGAATCATGTTGCTTGTATGTGGGACGCTGACCTGTTGGTAAGCGGCGGCGGCGCCATTCCCGGTATTTGCGGAATTTAGCCATCCCATCGAATTGCCGTAGGTGTTCGAGATTTGTTGCAGCATCCTCAGGTCGGTCGTCGGCGATAGAAACCGCGAATAGAGCATCCGCGGCGCAAGGATCATCTCGTGATAGAGGTTGTATTGCTGCTGGACGGTGTTGTACGTCTGGATGGCCGTGGACGCGATTTTCAGGGTGTTCGTGAAGATCTGCTGGCCGTTCTCAATCTGCTGAGCCTGATTCTCGAGTGATTTGCCTTCATTCTCGATCTGCGTGAAGGCGTGGGCGGACTGGGTCGGATCGTAGACGATACCCGACCCGAACTGGGCGTGTGCGACGGTGGCGGTTACAAGGGAAAACATCGCGGCGAGGGTGAGAACGATACGTTTCATGGGGAATCTCCCTGGTGTTCAGTGTTTGTTGCCCTTTTCGATCTTGTTGGCGTCCTGCTCTCCCATCCGGCAGACCTCGGCGGATGTATCGGAACGAAGACATTGCTGGAACCCTTTGCAGACGGCCTCTGAATCCGCCGGATCGCACGCGACCTGCTTCTTGCAGGCAGCCAGAACAAGCAGCGTTGAGAGCAATGCAGCGGTGACGGTGGCTCGGCGCATATCGGCTCCTCAATAGGTCTGGGGAATGGTGTGGTTCTCATACGCGGGCAGCAACATATCCTGCGTGAAATAGACTTTGACGCGGTGGCCTTCGCGGATGGTGATGGTCGGTGGAATCTGCATGAAGCGGTCGAGGACGGTCGTCGCCGACTGCGACACGCTGGAGGCAGTGCCAGTGGTGAACGCCTGGGAGCCGCTGGTGGTGATGGTCCCGCCGCCCTCCTCAATCTCACCGGCTCCCGCGATGATGCCGAGCGCGATGGAGGTTCCGAAGATTTGGAGGTAGTGATTGTTGACCTTGTCCTTCAGACCCTCCTCGCCGATCTGGTCGAGGCCGTGGAACTGGTCGAGGTCCACGGAATAGCCGTCCGGCATAATCAGCCGGTGGAAAACTACGGCCATACGCCGCTGCTGGCCAAAGCCGGCGGAGCCGAGCTTCCGCGCCTCGCCCAGCACGATCGTTCCATCGGGAATGATGACGTGCTGGTGGTCATNNCCGTCCAGGCGATTCATCAGGATCGTGTCCAGGGCCGTTCCCTCATAAATCACGTAGGGCTGGCCCGTAGCTGAATCGATGTTGACCTCGGGCTTCCGCTCTGTCTGGACCTGCGCTGCCGGCGTGGCAGGCGGGTCGCCGGCAGCCCGCGGCGCGATGAGAGAGCTGGCGGTCTGGCCAGGCGCGGCGCCGTAGGCACCCGCGCTTCCCACGCGGGCAGTGCCCGTATCCTCTAGCGGAACTGCCCCTTGTTGCTGTGCCTGAGAATCGGGCTGGCGCGCGTAAACGAGATTCGAGGCGAAGCGAGCGTCATAAGCGAGTTCACGGTCTTTGGCGGCGAGCTGCTGTTCCTCCTGGGCTGCCGGCGAAAGCTGCTGCTGCATGGATGCGGACTGTTGCTGTGCGCACGGCTGGCCGGGAATGCAGGGTGCTGGCTGACCCGTTGGGCCGTAGGGACTAACTGCGGCTTGCTGCGCGGGCGTCCCAATTGCGAGCGAGGGGTCTGGCAAGGGCAACGAATTCGCAGCCTGTTGCGCAGCCTTCTGTTGTGCTGCGGCGACCTGGTTCCTGAGGTCCTGCACGTTGTTGTCGGTGCTGTCCTGGAGCATCGGCTGTGGCGGCTGATGCGCATTTGCCCCCTTCTGAGCAGGCGTCTTCTTGCTGGTACCGCTGAAGATCGCCGCAACGATCACCAGCAATGCTGCACCGAGGTAGAGCAGCGGCTTCAGGTTCTTCTGGAGCACGCCCTTCGGTTCCCGTTCCTGGCGGCGCAACTCCGGTTCGTCCGGTAACGGGTTTGAAGAGTTGGCAATTGGCTCCGGCATACTCGCCTCCATTCATCCTTTGCGCGTGAACTCCAGGCGCTTCTTGCCCAGCTCGACATAACCCGAATCCATCACCTTGGGGATGATGTAGGTGCCGTTATTCAGTTCGTATGAAATGAGATTGGGTTTGCCGTCCCGCATTTCGTACACGCTGAACTTC
>PKVY01000045.1:0-6116 GCA_003131625.1 Acidobacterium sp.
GTCTCGAGGTCGACCTCGGCTATGAAACGCGCCAGATCCTGGCCGGAATCGCCGAGGCCTATACACCGGAGTCCCTCATCGGCCGCAAAGTCGTCATCGTCGCCAACCTCGCCCCCCGCAAGCTGCGGGGATACGAATCGAACGGTATGATCGTCGCCGCGTCCCTTGAAGGCGACAAACCAGTCCTCGCCGGCTTCCTCGAGGACGTGGAGATCGGCGCAAGGCTGAAGTGAGCAGCGCTTCAATCCACGCGAATGGTATACTTGTATAGCGGAGGTTCCTTATGCTGGCGATTCGACTACCTGCCAACATCGAGAAGCGCCTGGATCGGCTGGCAAAGCGCACCGGGCGGACCAAGACGTACTATGCCCGTGAGGCCATTCTGACCCATCTCGAGGACCTCGAAGATGTCTACCTGGCTGAAAAGGCGCTGACCGCGATCCGCGAGGGCCGCAGCAGGACCTATACTCTCGAAGAGGTCGAACGCAGCCTTGGCCTGGACGATCATCTTCGCAGACCCGGCAAAAAAGAGCCTCGCCAAAATGGATCCGCAGACCGCGCGACGGCTGACCGCGTTTATGCGAGAACGGGTCGCCAAACTCGACGATCCGCGTAGTGCAGGCGAGTCCCTCAGCGGTCCGGAACTCGGTGGTTATTGGCGATACCGCGTCGGCGACTATCGCATCGTCTGCGAAATTCAGGACGAGAAGATAGTCGTACTGGTCCTCCGCATCGGCCACCGCCGCGAAGTTTATCGATGATCGATTCCCACGCCCACCTCGACAGTCCTCGTTACGACGAGGACCGCGACGCCCTGCTCGAACGCGCCTTTGCCGCGGGTGTGCGCCAGATTCTCTCCATCGGCATCGGCGAAGGACCCGACTCGATGCATCGCGCGCTCGAGATCAGCCGCGAATATGCCGATCGGCCCAGCGTCCCGAAAATCTGGGCCAGCGCCGGCGTCCATCCTCACGAAGCGCGGCTGGCCGATGAGGCAGCTTACGAGAAACTCGACAGCCTGCTGCAGCAGCCTGAAGTCCTTGCCTGCGGCGAGATCGGCCTCGACTACTTCTACGACCACTCGCCGCGCGACACCCAGAAGGCCGTCTTCAGCCGCCAGATGGAAATCGCGGCAGGACGAAAGAAGCCCATCATTATTCATTGCAGGCCTTCCGACAACAGCAGCGATGCCTGGGACGACACCCTCGCCATGCTGCGAACGGAGTGGTCGCAGACCGGCTTGGGCGGCATCCTCCACTGCTTTACGGGCGAAGGTCGCCACGCCGAAGAAGCCATGAACCTGGGCTTCCTGATCTCCTTCGCCGGCAACGTCACTTTCCCGAAAGCCCAGCCGATCCGCGACGTGGCGGCAGCCGTTCCACTCGACAGCATGCTGATCGAGACGGATGCGCCCTTCCTCGCGCCCATTCCCAACCGCGGCAAGCGCAACGAGCCTGCCTGGGTGAAAGAAGTCGCGGCGAAAATCGCGGAGATTCGCAACCTTGACCCAGAAGCCGTCGCCGCGCGCACAACGGAGAACTTCCGCGCGTTTTTCCGGACCGAAATTCCCGCCTGAGCCCGCCTTTCGGGCCGGTAGCGGATAATGTAAGAGAACAGAGGCGTGGAGAATGGCAGCGGAGAACTCTTTCGACATCGTCAGCAAAGTGGATCTGCAGGAAGTGCGGAACGCCATCGATCAGGCGACCAAGGAAGTGCGCACGCGCTTCGATCTGAAGGACTCGAAGTCCGAAATTAACCTCGAAGGCGAGGACGCCATCCAGCTTGCCTCCGTGGATGAGTACAAGCTGCAGGCCGTGACTGAGATTCTGCGGCAGAAGCTGGTGAAACGCGGCGTTTCGCTCAAGGCGCTCACCTTCGGTAAAGTGGAGCCAGCGGCTGGATCGAGCGTTCGCCAGAAGATCGACCTGCAGCAGGGAATTGCTGGAGAGAAGGCCAAAGAGATCGTTAGAATCATTAAAGATTCCAAAAAGAAGGTTCAGGCCTCGATCCAGGGCGACAGCGTCCGGGTTTCCGGCAAGGACCGCGATGCGCTGCAGGAAGTCATCGCGCTGCTCAAGGGGCGCGATCTTGGCATCGATATGCAGTTCACGAATTACCGTTCAGTGTGAACGGCCGCGCAGGCTGGAGACCGCAAGTGAGCACAGTAGCGACAGCACAGGCGAAAGAAGTCTTCGATCTGCTCCATGACGATCTCGCGGCCATCGAGCGCGAATTCGGCGCCGACGCCGTTTCTTCCGTCGCGGCTATCACGGAAATCTCCGACTATCTGCGTGAAGGCGGCGGCAAGCGCATTCGCCCGTCATTGCTGTTGCTCGCAGCTCGCAGCCTCGGCTATTCGAATCGCGGCAT
Source organism: Acidobacterium sp. (assembly GCA_003131625.1). GTDB lineage: Bacteria > Acidobacteriota > Terriglobia > Terriglobales > Acidobacteriaceae > Palsa-343. Next base: position 2,371 of record PKVY01000045.1, read on the forward strand.
GATTCGCCTGGGAGCTGTGGTCGAGATGGTCCACACCGCGACGCTGGTGCACGACGACATCATCGACGCGGCCGACACTCGCCGTGGCCGCCCTTCGACCAACCGAACGTGGGGCAACGGTAAATGTGTGCTGGTCGGCGACTGGCTCTACATGCAGGCCTTTCGCGTGGCGCTGGAAGAGCGGAATTTCCGCGTCCTCGAACTGCTGATCGGGCTCACGCAGCAGATGGTCGAAGGCGAGCTGCTGCAGATGGAGCGACTCGGCAAGCCCATCTCCGAAGGCGAATACCACGACCTCATCTACCGCAAAACCGCATGCCTCTTTGAAGTCTCCATGCGTCTGGGTGCTGTACTGGCTGGCGCGGACCGCACCGTGGAAGACGCTATGGGCGATTACGGCCGCAATCTGGGCCTCGCGTTCCAGATTGTCGACGACGTTCTCGACCTCACCGCGACCGAAGAAGTGCTGGGGAAACCGGTGGCCAGCGATCTCCGCGAAGGCAAGGCGACGCTGGCGGTGATTCACACCCTCGATAACGGCAGCACGCCTGCGGAACGTCTGTCGATTCAGACCGTCCTGCGCGACGGCAACTTCGACCGCGTCTCGCCGGCAGAAATCCTGCACATTCTCAATCGCAACCAGTCGGTCAATTACGCCATGAAGTCTGCTTTCGGATACTCTGCGGCAGCGCAGGCCGCGCTCGCAGGCGTGCCCGATTCTGAATACAAGCGCGCTCTGCAGTGGATGCCCGAGTTCGTCGTCGCCCGCGAAAAATAGCGCGTCTCAGCCCTCACCATTGCTTCCGACGAACAACGGCTTCTGTTTGCCGGGCTGACGGCTGTACCCTGTATTCCAATGAAGCTGTCCCAACTTGCCAGGGCTTTGGGCGCTGAGCTGCGTTTTGTTGGCGACGACGTCGATGTTGACGGCGTCTCTAGCGCCACAGCGGCGTCACCGGCATCGCTGGTCTTCGCCGAAGATGCTCAGAGCCTCGCAGCCGGGCTGGCTTCTGTGGCAGCGGCGGTCTTCGTTTCGCCCAAGCTGGCGGCAGCTGCGTCGGACAAAGCGCTGCTGGTCGTCGGACAGCCGCGACTTGCCTTTGCCAAGGCCGCGCGCTTGCTCAGGCCTGCGGAACCTGACGTCGGCCTGCATCCCACTGCGGTTATCGACCCCTCGGCAACGCTCGGCGAGCATGTCTCCGTCGGTCCGTGCGCCGTCATTGAGTCGCGCGCGCAGATTGGCGCAGGAACACGTATTGGCGCGGGTGCGGTCATCGGAGCTGACGTCAAAATCGGCGCCCATTGCCGCATCTATCCGCGCGTCGTCGTCTATCCAGGGACCGAACTGGGCAATAACGTCGTCCTTCACGCCGGAGTGGTGCTCGGGTCCGACGGCTTTGGCTATGTNNATGTGCGCGATGCCGAGAGCGGCGAATATCTCCAGTTCCCGCAGCAAGGCCGGCTCATCATCGAAGACGACGTCGAAATTGGCGCCAACTCCACCATCGATCGCGGCGCCCTCGAAGAAACCCGCATCGAGCGCGGAGTGAAGATCGACAACCTCGTCCACCTCGGTCATAACGTGCGCGTCGGACGCAATGTCGTGATCGCGGCGCAAACCGGCGTTTCCGGATCCAGCAGCATCGACGCCAATGCGGTCGTCGGCGGCCAAGTGGGCATTGGCGACCACGCCCACGTCGGCGAACAGGTGATCCTCGGTTCCGGCTCCGGTGTGCTCACGCACAAGAAGGTCAAAGGCCCCGGCGTCGTTTTCTGGGGCCGGCCAGCGCGTCCGCTTCGTCAATACCTTAAGGAATTAGCTGCACTCGCCAAGCTTGCTCGCGCATCGGATGAGGAGGAGAAGCCATAGTGGCCGTCATCGTTGTCGGCGGACATTCTCGCAACATCGGCAAGACTTCAGTCGTCGCCGGGCTTATTGCGCGCCTGCCCGAATTCCACTGGACCGCCTTCAAGATTACCCAATATGGCCACGGCTTCTGCACGGCCGACGGCAAGCCATGCCAGTGTCAGACCGCCGACTCCTGCGTGGCGGTCAATTTCGAATATGACTTGACCAGTGGAACCGATACTTCTCGCTTCCTCGCCGCTGGCGCTGCGCGCTCTGTGTGGGTCCGAACCCGTATTGGCATGCTGGCGGAAGCCATGCCGCGCATCGAAAAGGAACTTGCCGCCTCAGAAAACGCAATCCTCGAGTCGAACAGCATTCTGGAGTTTTTGCGGCCGGACCTTTATCTCACGGTGCTGGACCCTGCTGTTGCCGACTTCAAGGATTCCGCGCGGCGTTTTCTTCCTCTCGCCGATGCGATCCTCCATCTCTCACCCGGTGTTCCTTCCTCCGGCGTCGACCCAAATGGTTTGGTGGCAGAGGTTCCACAATTCCCGATCGCCGCACCGGCGTACATGAGCGATGCACTGGTCGAGTTCGTGCGCCAACGGGTTTCGTCGGCTGCGATGCGTTAGGGCCCCCAAAGGCAGCCGGTAGCCGGCAGAGGAGCAGCGTTCAGGAAAAGCCTACCCACCCCCCCCACCCCCTCCCCCTTTGCGGGCTGGTGATTGATTGTGGTGGGGTTAGAAACAGGTATCGACCTCGACAACACCGATGCTGCTCATGGTAAGTCAGTTGTGACTCGGCCGCGTGTGTTACACAGACAACCGTGTTTGTTACAGAGACGGCCGTGTTAATGACAAACACGACGGCATTGGTAACAAACACGGCGGTGTTGACGGGCCGGAGATCAGAACCGAGGCCTTCGGCCTTTCCCAACATTTGTGTGCCCGTCGAACATGGCTTTCTCCTCTCCAGGCGCAGAAAAGCCCCGCCGCGGCGAGGCTTTTTTCTTTTTCCACTCTAAGTTCAGAATATCACACTGGAGGGGGTAAACACGCCAAATATGATTGCCCGTAAGTGGCGTGTTGCCACCAAAAGTTACTTTGGATAAGTGGTGGAAGCTTGACAAGAAAAGCAGGGTACAGCGTTTCGGGGTACAGCGTTCAGGGTACAGCGTTCAGAAAAACAGCGGATGGCGGACCGTGTTGAGCGGCGGTTGATCGGAGGGATTGCGGGATGGTCTTGCTCTCCGGCGGCCGGGGCGCGACGGTCACGTATCCAATAGCGTCGCGGATCGGGCCGAAGAGCAGGGCTCTTATCGGGACACCGGAATGTTGTATTCCATAGATGGAGAACGGGATTATCCTTAACCCAGGGAATTCTCATGGCCTTACCTGCGCAGATTCCGGACAAGAAGCCTCACCACGTTCCCGTCGAGGTGTACCTGCGCTGCTCGGACTGGGAGCCGGACGCCCGAATATGTAGACGGGGAGGTCGAGGAAAGACCGGCGGCAGAGTACGATCATTCCTCATGGCACTCGGCAGTCCTGGGGTATTTGTCGGACCACGAACAGGAATGGAAAGTCAGGTGCCTGCCCTCCTTGAGAGTACGTGTCGCACCTACTCGAATTCGGGTGCCTGACGTGGCGATGCTCGACCGCAGCAATCCAATTGAACAGATCCCAACGCGTCCGCCGGTTGCTGTGTTCGAGATTCTCTCGCCTGAAGACACTGTGATACGGATGATGCGCAAGCTGGAAGACTATCGGAGAATGGGTATCCCACAGATATGGCTCATCGAGCCAAGGATTTCCTGCTTTCGGCGCTATGTCGACGGGGGTTTGATTCTGGGCAGCCTCTTCGACGAGCGTGACAAGGGAATCCGCTTCGACCTCTG
>PKVY01000045.1:6139-6562 GCA_003131625.1 Acidobacterium sp.
CCTGACACAAAACCAAAAGAACACTCGTGTCGCGAACTTCCGGGCACAACACTAGGAGCCGAAGGGTTCCCGTTTCATCGACCCGTCGCGCTGCTTGACCAGCAGCTCCACTTTGCCTTCGGCCTCTTCCAGCTGCTTCCGGCATTCGGCGGAAAGCCGGGTGCCTTCCTCGAAGAGGCGCACGGAATCCTCGAGGTTCAGATCGCCGCCCTCGAGTTTCGCGACAATCGCTTCGAGCTTCGTCAGGGACTCCTCAAAGCTGGCCAACTTTGGCCTCCTCCGGCGCGACGGCTGGAACACGGCCCGGATTGTCAGCCGAAGGGCGCGGTGGCAATACCTCCCGAAGGACCTCGGCCGCGGCGCTATAGCGTCCGAACGGCGCGCTGACCTGCACACCCTGCACCATGGACCGCGCCGCCGCCA
>PKVY01000044.1 GCA_003131625.1 Acidobacterium sp.
CTTCAGTCGTGCCCTGAAAAGGCGGCGCGATGCGCCTTCCCTGGTTCGGTCGCCGGCGCGCCAGTTCCTGGCACGCTCCGCGACCGTGCCCCTCCGCTGTTGGCCGTCGCTGCTTCTCAGCACCGACAGCCGACACAAAACCGCAGCTCAGCGCACCGCCCCGCCCCCTACTTCACTCCCACCCGCCAAACCACCCCACCGTCATAATCCGTAAGCCAAACCGTCCCCAGCCCCACCCGAATACTGTCTCCGCCCTTCCCCACCCACTGCGCCGTCACCCGATTCGTCCCCGCATCGATCCGCGTCATCGGAAACCCCTCGAGCGTCGCCCACACCGCACCCACCCCGTACGCAATCTCGCCGCCATGCCCAGCCAGCCCCGCGCGAATCGTCGCCAACAACCGCCCGCTCTTCATCGATACGCGCGACACCGTCCCATCCCCCTGGTTCAGCGTCCACACACTCCCCCCGCCTACCGTCAAAAACCGCGGCCCCTTCCCCACCTTCGTCTCCGACACCACCTTATTAGTCCCCGCATCCACCCTCGTCAGCAAATTCTGCCCCGTCGACGTCACCCACACTGACCCGCCCCCAAACGCCGCCGCATACGACCCCGCCGGGACCCGAATCCGCGCCGCAACCTTATTAGTCAATGGGCCAATCCGCACCAGAACCCCATCTGGCCCGCTTTTCGACTCAGTCACCATCCAAACACTCCCCGCCCCCACCGCGATCCCGCCCTCGGAATCCGCCGGCCCCGCCGCAATCCGCGCCACCACCTTGCGCGTCCGCAGATCCACTCGCACCAAATCGTGATCCCCGCAGCTCGGCACCCACAAACTTCCGAAACCCGCCGCCAAACCCGAGCAAGGCTTCGCCACCGTTACCTCGCCGTCCACCTTATTAGTACGAGCATCCAGTCGCACCACCGCATTCCGCGCGTCCACCGTCACCCAAACCGCGTCCGGCGTCACCGCCATCCAGTCCGGATCGCCCCCCACCCGAAAAGTAGCCACCGGCCGTGACTCCGCCATCGGTCGCTGCACCTTGGGATCGCTCACCCCCGTCGCCTTCACCGTCGGCGCCTGCGCCCGCACCCCAACCCCGCAAAGGCACATTCCCCCAAGCGCGCACCAAACCATCTGGCAGCCGATGCGCCGTCCCCTGTACGCTGCTGTTTTTCTGAACGCTGATCGCTGAACGCTGAACGCTGTTTTTGTCAAGTTTCCACCACTTACCCAAAGTAACTTTCCGTGATAATACGCCACTTACAACGAATCATATTTGGCCGGTTTATTCTCTCAGTGTGATATTCTGAACTTAGGATAGAAAAAGAAAAAAGCCTGCCTTCCCTGGCGGGCTTTTCTATGTTCGAGAGGAGGAGCCATGTTCGTGGACGAACCAATGCGGGTGCCCCATCCTGGTGCGCGGCTTTCTGCGCGCCAGGGCGGGGGTGTTCGTTGTCTCCCGTCCCCTTTCTCCTTCTATCCCATCACTTCAGCCATCCTTGAAGCACACTCGTCCGTCCCTGCATCAATCACGGCCGAGTCCCCGTCAAACGCGGCCGTCTCTGTAACAAACGCGGCCGCCTCGCATCTAACATCTTCTCAATCATCGAGCCCCATCACGACCGTGAATGCAGCAAACACGGTCGTCTGTGTAACAAACGCGGCCGCCTCGCATCTGCCTTGTTCCCAACCACATGCCTGTTGTCGACCTCGTCAACACCATCGAACCCCCGCAGAATCAATCACCATCCCGCAGTGGGGGTGGGGGGAGGGGGGTGGGGGCGGTGGCCATCGTACCGAGGGCCTCGACTGGGATGAGCGTCGGCAAGACCCCGCAGCCTGCTCCCAGGCAGCCGCCTTGCCGTGGAAGAATAGAAGCATGGCAGTCCATACAGACTCGCATGTAGAAACGCCCGAAATCCACAGTACCCCCAACTTTCTCCGCGACATGATCGCTGAGGATGTCCGCCTCAAGAGGTACGGCAATGCGGTGGTGCAGACGCGGTTTCCGCCCGAGCCGAACGGCTACCTCCATATCGGCCACGCCAAAGCCATCTGCCTGGACTTCGGGCTGGCGGACGAGTTCGGCGGCAAGACCAACCTGCGCTTCGACGACACCAATCCCGAGAAAGAAGAGCAGGAGTACGTCGATTCCATTCAGAACGACGTTCGCTGGCTGGGGTTCGACTGGGAGCGGCTCTGCTATGCGTCGGATTACTTCGGCCAGCTTTATGAGTGGGCGATTCAGCTGCTCAGGGCAGGCAAGGCGTACGTGGACGATCTGTCGGCGGACGAGATCCGCCAGCACCGCGGGACGCTGACGGAACCGGGCAGGGACAGCCCGTATCGCAACCGCGCGGTGGAGGAGAATCTCGACCTGTTCACGCGCATGAAGGCCGGCGAGTTCCCGGACGGTAGCCGCGTATTGCGGGCGAAGATCGATATGGCGTCGCCGAACATCAATATGCGCGATCCGATTATGTACCGCATCCTGCATGCGGAGCATCACCGGACCGGCAACGAGTGGTGCATCTACCCGATGTACGACTACGCACACGGACAGTCGGACTCCATCGAGAACGTAACCCACTCGATGTGCACGTTGGAGTTTGCAGACCATCGGCCCCTGTACCGGTGGTTCATCGAGCAACTGGGGATTTTTCCTTCGCAGCAGATCGAGTTCGACCGGCTGAATTTGACCTACACACTGCTGTCGAAGCGCAAGCTGTTGCAGCTGGTGCAGGAAGGCCGGGTGAACGGATGGGACGATCCCCGCATGCCGACCCTGTCGGGGTTTCGGAGACGCGGGTTTACGCCGGAGGGGATTCGCTCGTTTGTGACCTCCCTGGGGGCGACGCGGACCAACGGCATTATCGACTTCGAGATGCTGGAGCACCTGCAGCGCGACGACCTGAACAAGCGGGCGACGCGTGGTATGGCCGTGCTGCGGCCACTGAAGCTGGTGATCGACAACTTCCCCGAGGGACAGACGGAGTACGTGGAGGTCGCGAACAATCCGGAGGATCCGGCGGCTGGGACGCGCCAGGTGCCATTCTCGCGTGAACTCTATATCGAGCGGGAGGATTTTCGAGAAGTCCCGCCCCCGAAGTACTATCGCCTGTCGCCAGGCAAGGAGGTGCGGCTGCGCAATGCGTATTTTGTAACCGCGCATAGCCTCGTCAAGGATGCGGTTGGCAGCGTGGTGGAAGTGCATTGCACGTACGATCCCGCCAGCCGCGGCGGGAATTCGCCGGATGGGAGAAAGGTGAAGTCGACCATGCACTGGGTGTCGGCGGCGCATACCATTTCCGCCGAGGTGCGGCTCTACGACAAGCTGTTTTCGAACCCAAATCCGCTGCACGTGCCCGAAGGCGGCAGCTTTCTCGACAATCTGAATCCCAACTCGCTGGAAGTCGTATCGCATGCGAAGCTGGAGCTTTCCCTGGCTGAAGCGAAGGTGGGCGCGCCGTACCAGTTCGAGCGCGTCGGATACTTCTGCCTCGATCCGGATTCGACCGCGGAGAAGCTGGTATTCAATCGCACCCTGGCGCTGAAGGACACGTGGGCGAGGATCGAGAAGAAGGCGGGGGCTTGATGCCCGATAGTCCCTCCTCCCCTCGCGTTCGCTTCGCCCCCTCGCCGACCGGTTACCTCCACGTCGGCGGGGCACGCACCGCCCTCTTCAACTGGCTCTTCGCGCGCCACACCGGCGGCGCCTTCATCCTCCGCATCGAAGACACCGACTTCGAGCGCTCCTCCGAGGCCATGGTCGACGGCATCCTCGAAGGCATGCGCTGGATCGGCCTCGACTGGGACGAAGGTCCCTTTTTCCAGTCTCAGCGCCTGGCTCTTTACCAGGCCACTGCCCAGAAACTGGTGCAATCCGGCCAAGCTTACTACTGCTTCTGCACGAAAGAAGAGCTCGAAGCCCGCCGCGCCCAAGGCACCGCCGCCATGTATGACCGCCGCTGCCGAAACCTGGATCGGGCAGAGTCTGAAAAACGTCGACTGGACGGCAAGTCCCCGGCAGCCATTCGCTTTGCCGTTCCTGACGGCGGCTCAACCGCCTTCGACGACGCCGTTTTTGGCCGGGTCGAATTCGCCAACGTCGAAATCGAGGATTTCGTCCTCCTTCGCTCCGACGGCATTCCGACCTATCACCTCAGCGTCGTCGCCGACGACATTGACATGCGGCTCACCCACGTCATCCGGGGAGCCGACCACATCTCCAACACCCCCAAACAAGTCCTGCAATACCAGGCGCTTGGATCCGATCTGCCGGTCTTCGCCCACGTCCCGCTCATTCTCGGCCCCGACAAAACCCGCCTTTCCAAGCGCCACGGAGCCACCTCGGTCATCGCCTACAAAGACCTCGGAATCGTCCCCGAAGCCTTCCGCAACTTCCTCGCTCTCCTCGGCTGGTCGCCGGGTTCCAAACAAGGCTCAGCCCATAAAGACCGGGAAATCTTCTCCTCGGAAGACCTCATCCAGCTCTTCACCCTCGACGGCATCTCGAAATCGAACGCCGTCTTCGACAACGACAAGCTCGCCTGGTTCAACACCGAGTACATCCGCGCCTACGCCTCCGAAAAACTCCTTCCCATGATCGAAGTGGAATGGAAAGCCGCCGAATTCCAACCCACGCGCTCCCAACCGGAAATCCTGGCCACCATCGATCTCCTCAAACCTCGAGCCCGCAGTCTCAAAGACTTCGCGGGATCCTTCCGAGCCTTCTTCGCCGACGACTTCGAATACGATGCAGCCGCTGTTACAAAATTCCTCAGCGATCCAGCTCTTCCTTCCCTGCTCCAGGAACTCGCCCACCGCTACGCCGCCACGCCCGAATTTACCGAAGCCTCCGCCGAACAAATCCTCCGAGCCTTCGCCGCCGAAAAGAACATCAAAGCTGGTGCCCTCATCAACGGATCCCGTGTCGCCCTCACCGGCCAGGCCGTCGCACCCAGTCTCTTCGCCGTCATGGCCGCACTCGGCAAAGACCGTGTCGTCCAGCGCCTCTCCGCCGTCGACCGGCCACCGTCGCCGGGCTGAGCTCATCACTCGTTTCTGTACCCTGTACCCTGCAACCTGTACCCTGTTTTTCTTGCTACAATCCAAACAGCGGAACCGTGACAGCTCCGTAGTTCGCTCAGCCCTCAACACCACGGCGAACGCAGGACAAGCGAAGCGCAACGCCTCGCTGCATGGCTCTCACAATCGGAAGGGGACGTAGTTCAGTTGGTTNNGTCGTCCCCGCCATACATTCCAAAAGACTTACGGGACGTATGGACCTAATGTGACAATCAAATCTGGGTTCGATATGGGTGCGATAAGAACCTTATCGAGCAATTCGAGGGTGTGCTTCACCCTTCTCCTCACCCAGATTTGGAATCATCATCTTCACAACCTTGCTC
>PKVY01000051.1 GCA_003131625.1 Acidobacterium sp.
CCAGCACTCGCCGATGTTGGGGCACTGCGCGGATTCGCAGACGGTGTGGAGGTTGAGGGAGCGCGCCAGCTTTTTGAGGTCGTGGTAGTTGTCGCCCATGGGTGCGCGGGCGCGGAGCCACTCGGGTTTGGGGAGCGGGCGGCGCGGCGCGAGGTCGATCTGGACTAATGATGAGTCGACGGTGGGTGAGATGGCCATCCACCCCTATTTTAGCGAAGTAGTTTGTGACGGGCAGGGTTGCGGGCGCGGCGAGGCCGGGTTGTAATGGCGGATACGTCGATGCAGAGCGATGGAGGATTGGGATGATGCAGGATTTCCGGCTGGCGGTGCGGCAGATGCGCAAGGCGCCAGGGTTCACGCTGACGGCTATTTTGACGCTGGCGCTGGGCATGGGCGCGACCATCGCCATCTTTTCGCTGGTGGAGGGAATCCTGCTGCGGCCGCTGCCGTTCGCTGATCCGGACCGGCTGGTGATTGTGGGCGACCATGTGGGTAACGGGCCGAATCCTGGGGTGACGGCGCGCGAGATTGCGACGTATGAAGGGGCGACGAGCGCGTTCTCGTCGATGGGTGGGTTCACGGGGACGACCTACGAGTTGTCGGGCGGTGCGACGCCGGAACTGATCGACGGTGCGCGGCTGGGCGCAGGGGCGTTTTCGGCGCTGGGCGTTGCGCCGACGCTGGGGCGCGTGTTCACGCAGCAGGAGGACGATGGGCACCAGCCGCTGGCGGTGATCAGCTACGCGCTGTGGCTGAACCGGTACCATCGCGATCCGCGAGTGCTGGGGCAGTCGGTTGTTCTGGACCGGAAGGCGTACTCGATTATCGGAGTGATGCCGCGGAGTTTTGAATTTCCGCTGGTTCCGGGGCGGCTGAACCAGGCGCAGGTGTGGGTTCCGCTGAGCCTGACTGCAGACGAGCTCTCGGACAAGAACGTGGGCGCGTGGGCCTACCGCATGGTGGCGCGGCTGAAAGATGGGGTGACGCAGCGGCAAGCGGCAGAGGATGCGAACCGGGTGGCGCAGCAGATCATGCGGGATTTTCCGGCGAGCATGGCGGCGATTCGCATCCGCGGGGACGCGCTGTCATTGCGGGAGCAAGCAGTGGCCGCGACCCGGCCGCTGCTGCGCGCGCTGTTTGTGGCGGTGGTCGTGGTGCTGCTGATTGCCTGCGCCAATGTTGCGGGGCTGCTGCTGGTGCGGGCGATTGGGCGGCGGCGAGAATACGCGGTGCAGGTGGCGCTGGGCGCGCCGGCGAGCGCGATCCTAAGGCAATCGGTGCTGGGCGGATTGATGCTGGGCGTGGCGGGCGGCGCGATTGGCGTGGGGCTGGCCACGCTGTCGGTTCGCACGGCGCTCCATCTGCTGCCCGATTCGCTGCCCCGCGTCGATTCGATCACGATGGATCCGGTGGTGATGATTTTTGCGCTGCTGCTGGCGCTGGCAACGGGAGCACTGTGCAGCGTGGCTCCGGCGTTTGCGGCCACGCGCACCAGCGTGATCGAGAATCTCAAAGAGGGAGCGAGAAGCGGGACCGGCGCGGCGAGCCACGCGTGGCTGCGATCGTTCCTGGTTGTGTCAGAGATTGCCATTGCACTGGTGCTGCTGACCACGGCGGGGGTGTTTCTGCGCAGCTATCGCAGGATGCTGGCGGTCGATCCGGGTTTCCGTCCGCAGAACGTTCTGGTGGCCAGCTACCAGCTGCCGCTGCGCCAGTATTCGACGCAGACTTCAGCGGACAATTTCGATCGCCCGGTGATCGATCGGCTCACTGGCAAACCGGGGATCGTAGCCGCCGGGATCAGTAATACGCTGCCGTCCGCAAATGACGGAGGGCTGGCCGCCTATACGGTCGAAGGCCGACCCGCCGCCGGGTGGAAGCTGACCTTTGCGGCGTTCGCACTGACCTATGGCGACTACTTTCGCTCGATGGGTATTCCTCTGCGGGAGGGCCGGTACTTCACCACGGAAGACCGGGCGGACGCGCCGCTGGTGGTGATCGTGAACCAATCGATGGCGAAACATTGCTGGCCGGGCGAGCACGCGGTGGGCAAGCGCCTGCATGTGGGCAATCCGCGAAAGGGGCTGCCGTGGGCCACGGTGGTAGGGGTGGTGGCCGACACAACGCTGGGCCCGCGCGACCAGCCGGCGGCGGATCAGTGGTACATCCCGACGGAACAGCCTGCGGTGATCTTCGGGGCGAACGCGCAGGACAGCCTGATCCAGCCCGCGGGCGGGTACATCACGCTGCGCTCGTCGCTCGAGCCAGAGCAGATGACGCAGGTGCTGCGGTCGACGGTGGCGGAAGTCGATCCGCTGCTGGCGCTCGATCAGGTCCGGACGATGGAGGAAGCGATGGCGGATGTCGAGGCGCCACGGCGCTTCAACACGGATCTGATGACGGGCTTCGCGGCAGCCGGTTTGCTGCTGGCACTGACGGGAAGCTACGCGGTGGTGGCGTTCTCGGTGACCATGCGAACGCGGGAGATTGCGATCCGCATGGCGCTGGGAGCGCAGCGCTCGAGCATCGCGAGGATGGTGCTGGTTTCAGGGATCAAACTGGCGCTGCTGGGGTGCGGCCTGGGCGTACTGGGCTCGCTGGCCGTGTCGCGGCTGGTGAGCTCGTTTCTGTTCGGGGTGAGTGCGACGGACCCGCTGGTCTATGCGGGCACGATTCTGACGATGCTGCTGATTGCGACCCTGGCTTCGGCTCTTCCCGCGAACCGCGCGGCGAGCGCGGATCCAGTAGAGGCGCTGCGATTGATTTAATGCTGTGAACACAGCATGATCCTGACCGACGCGCATCTCATTTCGAGGAACCGCAAGGAGATGCGCGATGGCGAATACGAATGAGAAGGCGGAGCGAGCGGACGAAACCGTCCTGATCGCTTATGTGACGGTCCATCTGGAGTCCGGCGAGTCGTTTGAGCTTTTGCCGTTCGAAGATGCGCAGGATGTGAAGAACAAGATGAGCGACCTGATGAAGGACTGGGCGAAGTCCGGCTTCCTGATCTGCGGCAACCATATTTACCCCTGGCATCGCGTGAAGCTGATCGAAGCGACAAAGGTGGAGGAGTTGTCGAGAGACGAGTCGAAGCTGCGCATGGAAGAGTGGGAGGCGCGGGACAAGGCTCGCCTGCAGCAGAGTTTTTGGAAGACGAAGCCGCCGCGGGAAAAGAAGGAAAGCGAGGAAGATGGCGCTGAAGGGAAGCCAGAAGGCCATCAGGCAGCGGCATAAGAGCCTGCAACAGTAGGTTCCGGGCGCGCGGCGGGGCGATCGCTTGCTCGCTGCGCTGCCTGCAGCAGCGGTCAGCGCAGGCGCAGGCCGCTCATGCGGTCGGCTTCGAGATCGGGCTTGCCCCAGGGGGAGATTTTGGCTCGCTCTTCGCCTTCGGCGCTCTTCTTCGCCGTCAACAGGCGGAATTCGAAGAACCCCAGGCCAAAGAGGGCGAGGCTCTGCAGAATCTGAAAGCCGTTCGGGCCGATTCTTCCCTGGTTGTCCGCCCCAATCGGCGTGCTCAGCCAGTCGGGCAGGAATGGCGTGATGTACATGCCTATCCTGACGAGGACGACGAGCGCGGTTAGGCAGCAGGCGTGGACGAGCAGTATCTCTGAGAGCGGTTTCGCGTCGTCGCCGGAGAACAGGCCGAAGCCGCGCCGGCGGAGCGCGTTGCCGAAGACGAGGACGGTAAAGCTGGCGCAGATGGCGGCGTCGACACCGAACGGGAACTGGCGGAGCGGTGCGTAGACGAGGGTAAAGGCCATAACGGCTGCGAAGCCGATCATTTTGCGCTGGAAATATCTCATCTCGCGTCGTGCCTCGAATCTTTCGAGATATGCGGGTGAATCAGGCGCAGTGTAGCTCTCGGATTGCATGGCAGGTATGACCTAAAAGGGGCAGCGCGGGCAGAGGATGGTGTGAGTGACCACAGGGCAGACTACAGCTTGCAGGACGAGCTCTAAGGTTGCGACTTCGGCAGATAGCGGCGGCCGACAATTCTGTAGGTACCAGAGAGAACGCGGGCGATGGCTTCCGAGTAGGCGATGTGTTCCTGGTCGAGAATGCGCGTAGCCAGTGTATGTGGGTCGTCGGTGGGAAGGACGGAGACGGAGCGCTGCAGGATGATGGCGCCGTGGTCGAGCTGCTCGTCGACGAAATGGACGGTGCAGCCGGTGACCTGGACGCCGTATTCGAAGGCCTGGGTTTGCGCGTCGAGGCCGGGAAAGGCTGGCAGCAGCGAGGGATGGATGTTGAGGATGCGCTGCGGGAAGGCCTGGATGAATCCGGGCGAGAGCAGGCGCATGTAGCCGGCAAGACAGACGAGGTCGACGTTGTGGGCCTTGAGGGTGGCGATGATTTCCTGATCGTGCTCGGCGCGCTTGCGGCGGTTGGTTTCGATGGCGATGGCGTTGAGGCCGCGCTCGCAGGCAGCGGCGAGGCCTGGCGCAGCGGCGAGATTCGAGATGACGATGGCGATTTGGGCGTCGGGAATCCTGCCGGAAGCGACGGCGTCAGCGATGGCGAGGAAGTTGGAGCCGCGTCCGGAAAGGAGAATGCCGAGCTTGTGCATCAGACGTAAACGACGCGGCGCTCGCCTTTGACGATGCGGCCGATGACGTAGCACTTTTCGCCGGCGCGGTCGAGCATGGACTTGCAGCGCTTGAAACGTTCGGCGGGAATCGAGGCGATGAGGCCGATGCCCATATTGAAGGTGCGGAGCATCTCGTCCTGCTCGACGTTGCCGAGCTGCTGCAGGTGCTCAAAGATGGGCAGAACCGGCCAGCTGCCGAGCTCGACGTGGGCGGAAGCGCTTTTGGGCAGGATGCGCGGCAGGTTTTCGGTGATTCCACCGCCGGTGATGTGGGCGATGCCACTGGCGTAGTCGCTGGCGGTGAGTTTTTTGATGAGGCTCAGGTAGCTGCGGTGGGTTTTCATCAGCGCGGCTCCGGCTTTTTCTTTGAGGGCGTTCACGTACTGGTCGGGTTTGTACTTCGCCACTTCAAAGAAGAGCTTGCGGGCGAGCGAGTAGCCGTTGGTGTGCAGGCCAGTGGAAGGAAAACCGAGAAGGACGTCGCCTGCACGAATTTTTGCTCCGGTGATGAGTTTGGAGCGCTCGACGACACCGACGATAAAGCCGGCCAGGTCATATTCGCCGTCGGCGTAGAAGCCTGGCATCTGCGCAGTTTCGCCGCCGATGAGCGCGCAGCCGTTGGCGCGGCAGGCGTCCGATAGGCCCGAAACGACCTTCTCGGCGATTTCGCCGTCGAGGCGACCCGTGGCGAGATAGTCGAGGAAGAAGAGCGGTGTTGCGCCCTGGACGGCGATGTCGTTGACGCAGTGGTTGACGAGGTCAGCGCCGACGGTGTGATGGATGCCGAGATGGAAGGCGAGCTTGAGCTTGGTTCCGACGCCATCGGCGCTCGAGACGAGAACCGGCTCCTGGTATTTGCCGTCGAGGCGGAAGAGACCGCCGAAGCCGCCGATTTCGCCGAGGACATTGCGGGTGAAGGTGCGCTGCGCAAGGTACTTGATGCGCTGTTTCGTGCGGTTGCCGGCAGCGATGTCAACGCCGGAGTCAGCGTATGTGACCGGAGTAGCAGCGGGCTTCCGTTGCGGCGAAGGGTTGGAATCAGGCGCAGGCATTGCCGGAATCGTGTTTCGTGAGAAGCCCCAGTGTACGCGGTCTGGGTGTGAGTTTGAGGAGGAATTAGCGAGCAAAAAGCGAGCGAACGGCGAGATAAAGGCGAGCTAACGGCTAGCCAACGTCGAGCGAACCACAGCCAATGTCCCGCATTCGGCGTGGAATGCGGGACGAGGAAACTGTGAGCTGGCTTAAGCGGCTGCGGGGTTGAGGGCGGCTTTTGCCTGTCCGACGAGCGCGGTAAAGGCGGCTGCGTCGTGGACGGCGAGATCGGCAAGGATCTTGCGGTCGAGCTCGACGCCGGCCTTCTTGAGGCCGTGGATGAGCTGCGAGTAAGCGATGCCGTTGGCCTTGGCTGCGGCATTGACGCGCACGATCCAGAGAGAGCGGAACTGGCGCTTCTTTTGCTTGCGTCCGCTGTAGGCGAACTTCATGCCGCGCTCGACGGCTTCCTGAGCTGCCTGGTAAAGCTTGGATTTGGTGAGGAAGTAGCCGCTGGCGCGCTTCAGGATTTTCTTGCGGCGGTCGGTGCGTTTGGTTCCACGTTTGACGCGTGGCATGCGAGTTTTCTCCTTGTGTGCTGCGGTTCAGCGGCTGGAGGTGGGAAAAACCTCTTCACTCGCTCTGCGTACCCGATCCACTCTCAGCTTGCGCTGAGGGAGCCTTGCGGCCCGGAAAGATCAGGCGTAGGGAATCATGCGGGCAACCTTCTTGTGGTCGGCGTCGGAAACCAGGCAGCTGTGGGCCAGCTTGCGCTTGGTTTTCGTCTCCTTCGACGTGAGGATGTGCCGCATTTTGGACTGGCCGCGCAAAAATTTGCCCGTGCCGGTCTTTTTGAAGCGCTTGGCTGCGCCCCTGTGTGTCTTGAGTTTGGGCATGGTAATCCTGGTACGTAGAAACAGCAGTCGTCAGTATAGCAGCCAGCAGCCAGCAGCCAGCGGCCAGTAGCCGGCAGCCAGCGGCCAGTAGCTGGGAGCCGGGTGCTGCCGCCCCCTACCCCCCACCCCCCTCCCCCGGGTACTGGCAAGTTGTTGGTTCCATTGTGGCGATTCGGTACCGTAAATCAGGTATTACCCTCCTCCGTTCCGCTGAGCGGGATTTGCGTGCTTCGCGGGCAAGAGGAAAGTTCTGCTGTGCCCAATAGAAAAGCCCTGCGGGCACGAAGCCGGCAGAGCACCACCTCTCCACTCTCAGAACTGCAAAGGGGGGAAATTTCTTTTTTGCCCCCTATTATCAGGATACCAAGTCCGGCACGAAAACCGGCCAAAACTCTTTGAGGGTATAAGGGTGGAAGTGGTTTGGAATGAGGGGGCATTACTTTGGTGAAGAGGTGCGGGGGTTGACAAGTTTTGAGGATTCCGCCAATTGGGGCGAGCGCCGACCGAAGGCGTCAGAGAGTCTCAGGCAGTAGCCCCAAGTCATGCTGCTGCGGCTGTCTCACAGCGTGCTTGGCGAGTTGGCTCAATGTTTCAAGTAGTGGATTGCTAATTGTCTTTCGAAGCCTGCCGCGGGCCGTTAATTTGCGCCCGCATCGTCCACAAGCGTGTCCCGCGGTTGGTGTGAATGCCGATTCGGCGGTTTCAAAGGGCGCTATTCTGCAGAATGGGCAAGTAATAACTGTCACCCTATCCTTCAGTGAGGGAAGCGACATTTGTGCCATCAGGACCCGGACCATTCGTGGATCCAATTCGATTCCATCGATGACCACCTTCGAAAACGTATCGTCTTTCACCGGGTGTGCCCCAGCTTTGGCGAATGCATGCACGTGAATCCCTTCCTCCTCAGCATCGTCACTGGTCCAGACGAGTGCAGGATTGGAGCCCCAGATCTGAATGCCTCCCGGATAGTCCGCCTGCCGAATATCGAGTTTTCTTCCGGCTGGCTTGGTCTTCTGCTTCTTCACACCGCATGCTTCTCGAATGCCGGAAATGGGATTTCCGATGGCGGTCCGATCATCGTTGAAGTGCCGCCCACAGCCCGCGCAGAGGTGGCGGCGATGCGGATGAACGCTAAACCAGTCACGGTCCAAGTGTGGATGGCCACAGTACGAGCAGGTTACGTGCGCCATCTCGAAACCGAACACTGACGTGGCCATGCAGTAGATGGCATCGAGTTCGGAGACGAAGATGCCCTCTTTCGGCAGGCGATCACCCATAATTCGGACTGCCCGAAAGGTTCGGTCCATTTCCTTCTTGGCACCGACGTGTCTGCGCGCGTGAACGTGGATGCCTCGGTCCATAGGGAGAGTCGTGGTGTCATAGATGGGGGGAACGGCCCCCCAAAGCGCAATGCCCCCCTTATATTTGTCGATGTTCAGGGAGAACATTTCCTTGGGGTCGATTGGCGGAATGTGCGCAGCCCGGCAAACTTTGGCCGGCTTCCCATACTTTGCCGTTGCGTCAGCCTTGTGCTGGATACACCAATATCTGGTCCCTCCGTCTCGACGCTTGCCAACGGCTACTACGTTGCAGACGTTCGACGTGGCGGCTCGATGTAAGGTCGGGGCGTCAGTCGATGAGAAGGGCTCTTTATGGACACCGTTAGTGAACAAACTTCCGCTGGCTGCGCGCCTCGACGACATAAGCCGTTCCTCCGCGCCGACCCGATGGGATCAGCGATCATGGTTCCATCTAGTTCACGGAAACCTTTAGTGCCTTCATCCAATCTCGCAATTGGATGATCTGCTCCTCAGTGAGCTTTGTGCCCCAGCGGCCGACGAGCTCGACTAAGGTTTTGCCTGTTTTGTGGAGAATGTCGCACAGCGCCTCGACCGTCTGCCTTCTGCCTTCCGCAATTTCTTCCGGCCTGGTTACCGATATAAGGTTCGTTCCAACCACGTAGTTCTTGATTCGCTCGCCAAAGCTGTCGTGGTCGTCCAACGCGTGTTGCTCCCCTCGGGAGTTCACAATAATGTTTCCGGTAAGTTGCCCATCCTTTAGCCGCCGCAGGCGGAGTTCGGGAAACGCGTGGTATGCTTCGGTTGCCGGTATCTTCGAGGCGATTTCGAAACCGCCCATAACGAATTGATTGACATCCGGGACCCGCCCCGAAATCACAAAAATGTGGTCTCCCACTTGGAGAAGACGCCTTACGTCAGGGCGGCATGCTCCTAGTGTAGGGCGGGGGCCTAGATAAGGATCTTTGATGTGCTTTCCAACCTGAGGATCATAGCCGGATCTAGTGATGAAGATCTTTCCGACCATAATGCTCACTCCTCGTTTGCGAATTCCCAGTTTATTTTTTGCTTGAGTTTATTTCCTTGGTGGCGTTGCAATACACCATCGTGTTGAAGCCTCCCAACTACTATTCCAGGACCCACGCCCGTCGCCTCAGCGAAGTCGTGGATCGATTCGTTCGTGAACGTCCTTCTTCTAATGAACTCGCCCAAAATATTAGGGGGAATCAGACTGTCTGCGGAGAATTGGTTTGCCTCGGCTTCGAATTGTCGCATTTCGGGATCAACAATTAGATCGGATAGGTCTTCTGCAGCGTTATCCACTACAAATGATCGACGACTCCTGTGAAGGAGGATATGTCCTATCTCGTGAAACAAGGTGAACCAAAGCTGGTCGTCAGTTTTGTAACGAAGAGTGAGAGCAACAAGAGCCTTTTTGTCGGTCAGCCACTTGGCGCACCCGCTAATACCTGTATTTCGCAACTCGGGAATCCAAACAACGGCCACTCCGGCAGCTGCACAAATTTCCTGTACCGGCTCCATAATCTCGTCGGCGCCCACGCGGGTCAATTTCTTTAGCTTCTCAAGTGAATTAAGCAGTAGCTGTTCGTTGAAGTCCTCTAGCTCCAAGTCTCGGGCGACGAGTTCGGCCTCTCGGACCCATGCCGCGATCGACTCCTCGCGTATCTTGGAGGTGCGGGTTTGTCGGTACGCGACGGAGGAGGCTTTCCAAACAGCGTTCCAACTTTCCGGAGACGATACGCCGAAAAAGTGCAGGAGGGCGTCAGCGTCCGACCTTCCGGCGGGCAATGAGAACTTTCTTTCTCTCATTTCCCTTAACGGAAAGGTGTTGACCCAGTCTTGCCAGCTTAGGGACTCCGCGCACTCGTGGTTGCGTGCTTCGACCTCGTCGAATTTGCGTTGCAGATTCAGCCAAAAATGAGCTGGGCGCTGAAGAGCCTTCTCAAACGCAAGTGCCGTTGGAGGCATTATTGGTGCCTTGCCGTTGCAGATCTCACTTATCGTTTTGGGTGTCAACCCCGTACGTCGGGCGAGATCCGCTTGTGACCACCCGTGGAAATCGAGGTATTCAAGAACCATCTCGCCCGGGTGCGGAGCAGCGCCCTCTTCCAGAACCAATTTGTTGCCGCTATCCATGAGTGTCCTCGATAGACATGATTTCAATTGTTGTGATGGTCTTCCACCATTGCTGTTCATCAATTGTCGGATCTCTTTTCGGCGTCGCGTCGCCGGGCCGGAACAGGAGCCGATAGGGTTGTTTGACGTCGATTGAAAAGACGCCTGCGAGTTTACCCAGGAGCTCATGACATCGTTCCGGACCCGATTTTGGGGGCCAAAAGTCGGCGAGTGAATCTGCAGCGTCCAGCGCGGCTAGCCGTAGCCTCAGCTTCTCGGCCATTTCCGCGCTGAATTGCTTCTTTCGGCTGGCCTCGTCTTGAAGAGCCCGTCGAAGTTTGTTGTCTTTGACGAATATGTCCATCTATTTCCTACCGGGTAATTCATATGGCCTACTGGAGTATTACCCACAAGGTAATGATTGTCAAGAGCTGACATCGGAAGGCCTCGCCGCCGCGTGATAGGCTGGGCCTTCATTCCCGATGAGCGCTGGCCCTCTGACAATCGAGAAGAAAAACACGCCGCGACAGGTACTGGTGACGTCACTGATCGGGACCACCATCGAGTTTTTTGATTTCTACATCTACGCCACGGCGGCGGTGCTGGTTTTTCCGGCACTGTTCTTTCCGGAGTCGGATCCGGTGTCGGCGCGGCTGGCGTCGCTGGCTACGTTTGGGATCGCGTTTTTCGCGCGGCCGGTGGGGTCGGCGTTGTTCGGACATTTCGGCTGGAAGACGAGGGCGAAGGGTCAGGCCTGGGCGATGGGGACCTGCGGCTTCCACGCGCCGGTGCGGACGAGGGCATCGATGGCGTTGGGCTCCATGGGGCGGGCGAAGTAGTAGCCCTGGCCGCAGGGGCAGCCCATGGTTTTGAGTTCTTCGAGCTGCTCGGCATCTTCGATGCCCTCGGCGACGACATCCATGCCGAAAGAGCGGGCGAGCGAGAGGATGGAGCCGACGATGAGGCGCGATTCGCGGTCGTGGACGATGCCGCGGACGAAGGAGCGGTCGATCTTGAGGGTGTCGAAGGGGAAGCGCTGGAGATAGTCGAGGGAGCTGTAGCCGGTGCCGAAGTCATCCATGTGAAGGCCGACGCCGAGCTGCTCGATGGCGCACATGGTTTTTTGCGCGGCGGGAGCATCGGAGATGAGGCTGCTCTCGGTGAGTTCGAGACGAAGGCTGGCGGGGCTGAGTCCGGTTTGGGCAAGGATGTCGCGGACCTGGCGGACGAGGTTGGGCTGCTCGAGTTGTTTGGCGGAGAGGTTGACGCTCATGCGCGCTGTTTGCAGCTGCTCGCTGCCGGTCTGGTGCCATTCGACGAGCTGGCGGCAGGCCTCGGCCATACCCCACTCGCCGAGGGGGACGATGAGGCCGGTTTCTTCAGCGAGGGGGATGAACTCAGCGGGCGGGAGCAGGCCGCGGCGGGCGTGCTTCCAGCGCACGAGGGCTTCGAAGCCGATGATGCGGTTGGTGCGGAGGTCGACCTCGGGCTGATAGAACATGACGAGCTCGCCGGCGCTGATGGCGCGCTCGAGTTCGGCGGCGAGATTCAGGCGGTCGAGGGCGTGCTCGCGCATGCCGTGGGAATAGCAGACGACGCCGGGCGGATCTTTTTTACGCGCGTGCAGGAGGGCGCTTTCCGCGCCGGCCATCAGCTCCTCGGGATGGGAATAGAGCATGCCGGCTTTGACGACGCCGATGGCTAGCTGGGGCACGATGGTGTGACCGCGCCAGTGAAATGGTTCGCGGAAGGCAGCGATGGCGTGCGCAGCGAATTGCGCGGCCTGCTCTTCGGCGTGGATGCCCTCGAGCAGGAGCATGAACTCGGCGCCCACGAGGCGCGCCGCCACGGCGTGCTCGGGGAGGATGGCCTCGAGACGCTCCGCGGTTGCGATGAGAAGGTGCTCGCCGCCAGCGGAGCCGAGGGTTTCGTTAAGGTGCTCGAAGTGGTGGAGGGCGACGGAGAGCAGAGCGAAATCCCAGTCGGCGTGCTGGAAGCCGCGCTCGATGCGGCGCTCGAGGTGATCGACAAAGAAAGTGCGGTTGGGCAGGCCGGTGAGGGGGTCGGCCGCGCGCTGCTCGGTGATGTCGCGGAGGGAGCCGGCGACGTGGATGACGCGCCCGGAGGGATTGCGGGAGACGACGCAGCGCGCACGGACCCAGCGCCAGGCGCCGTCTTCGCCGCGGACGCGATGCTCGTTGGCGATGCTGGGCGCGTTGCCTGTGCGCAGGGCGTGCAGTTCGGCTTCGAGACGCGGCTTATCCTGGGGATGGACGCGGTCGAGCCAGGTGTCGAGGGTCGAGCAGGGCTCACTCACCCCGGCCATCGACTGCCATTTGGCCGAGCCCCAGAGGCGGCCGGCCACCAGATCCCAGTCCCAGAAACCCTCCTGGGATGCTTCGAGCGCGAGTGCGTATCGATACCAGTCCTCGCCGCACTGTTTCTGGTCTTGTGGCATGTCCGCTCATTTCCGCGATCGTATTCAGACGCAGAACGCCTTATGGCTGGGTTATCGGCGGAGAGGATTGGCTCATGAGAGCCGAATTGGCAGGCGGCGCGGCGGGTTCCCGTATGGGGATGGGGGAGTGGGGCGGCGCGAGGCGACGGTTAAGGTGAGCGGAGGTTCCTGAAGGCGGAATCGGCTCCCAACTATTGGTAGTTAGCGTGGAGTCGTCGGTTTACTTACCTTCCTGCTTCCTTCGGGAGTAAAGCTGCAGGACGCGTCGGTGAGCTTCGTGGGTGCGAGCGCGAGTTCGTGGAGTTGGTTCTTCGCCAGAACCGCGTTGAAGTCCGTGATCTGTGGCTGCATGTCCTTCCATGCGGCCACGGTGCGGTTGTAGTTGTTGCAGTTGCTCTCCCAGGTGGCAATTTGGGTCGGGGTGGGCGGCATATCCAGGCCGACCTGCATCATGCTGACCATGGTGTTGTACGCTTCGTTCAGCTCCATGAAGGACTTCAGCGCGTTAGGGTCGGGGGTCGCAGGGCGGCCAGGCCCGCCGCCGAAAGCGCCAGGGGCGGGGACCACGCCGCCAATTTTGGTGAGGCTGGAATTGAGTGTCTTCGCCTGCGCAGCCACATCGGGCGGGAGGTCGCCGTGCATGAGGGCTGAAAGCTGGCCTTTGACGGCTTCGACTTCTCCATGGCCTGCGTCGCTCTGCTCCATACCCTGAACGGACAGCAGCGTGAGCTTGTTCTGGGTGCGGAGCGCGGCCATCAGCTCTGGGCTCTCGCCGACGCGCGGATCGTTCACGACGGTGACGGTGCGGGTGTAAACCTGGCCATCCACGGTGAGCTTCAAGGTATAGACGCCCGGAATCACCTGCGGGCCATGGGGACCGGGAGTGGCGGAACCCGGCACCATGTTCATTTCGTTTTCGAGGTCGTGGCGCAGGGCGGGCGGATCGTCGTAGTACAGGTTCCAGTTGACGCGATTCAGACCGGTATGGGTGCTGAGGGCGCGGGACTCGGGAGTGGCCAGCCAGTAGTGGGGAAAGAGCGCGCCTTCGATGGGCGGCGGCAACGTGCTGGACATGGTGCGAACCAGAGTGCCCTGCGCGTCGAAGACCTGGAGCTGGATGGGCCCGGTGGGTTCGTGGCTGAGGTAATAATCCACGAGGGCGCCATAGGGCACGTTGTGCGCATGGGGCACTTCGATCGAGAAGGGCTGATCCCAGTTGCTGTTGATGCGGGCACGAATGGCTTCCTCGGGTTCAAAGAGATAGACCGACGAGGAACTGATGGTCTGGGCGTTGGCGGCAATCTGGCGCAGCGGCGTGATGTCATCGAGAACCCAGAAGCCGCGGCCGTAGGTGCCGATGACCAGATCGTTCTGGTGGTGATCGGTGTGGACATCGAGATCGCGAATGGAAGTGCTGGGCAGGTTCTGGCGCAGGGACTGCCAGTGATCGCCGCTATCGAAGGTGACGTAGACGGTGGTCTCGGTGCCGGCGAAGAGCAGGCCGGGCTGCTTCGGATCGACGCGCAGACTGTTCACCCAGCTTCCGGTGCGCTCGTCCACGGGCAGGCCGTTGACGATCCTGGTCCAGGTTTTGCCGCCATCCACGGTGCGCCAGATGAGCGGGACATCAGAGTCCTGATCCGGAGGGACGATTTCGGCGCGCCCGCCGCCGATGCGAGCGGCGACGTACGCGGTATTGACGTCATCGCCTGCCTCGATGGTGTTGAAGTTGGTGTGGGGCGGCAGGTTCGCGATGCTGACGTTGTTCCAGACTTTGCCGTGGTCGGTGGTGGTGTAGATCTGGCCGGTCGTGCTCACGGTCCACAGGACGCCCGGTTTGACCCTGGAGATGGAGAAGTCGGTGATGGAGGGTGGCGGCGGGGGCGGCGGACCACCCGCGGGCGTGGAGGCAGGTTGGGGCGGGGCTGCGGGTGCGGGCGTGGCGGATGCGTGAGTGGGCGCGGGTTTGACTGTGGCATCAGGCGTGGGCGCGGGTTGTGGTGGCTTCTGGCCGCAGGGTGATTGAGGGGCGCTCTTTGCTGTGGTGAGGTCGGGGCTGACGGTGGTCCAGGAATGGGCGCCGTCGCGCGAGAGCATCAGGCACTGGTAGGCGACGTAGAGAGCGCCGGGTTCAAAGGCGAGGTCAAACTTTTTCTGGAAGTCGCGGCCGGCGATGTATTTGGTGGCGTCGGAGCCGAAGTTGGGCGCGACGTTCTGCCACTGCCCGGTGGACATATCGATTTTGACCATGCCGCTGCCGCCGCCGCCGGGACCATAACCGACGCCGTAGATGATGTTTGGGTTTTGGGGATCGGGGGTGATGACACCAAATTCGGAGGACGGGACCGGGCTCCAGTCAGTGAAGTTGACCTGGCCCCAGTTGCCACGGCTGCTGATCATGACCGCGCCGGTGTCCTGCTGCGCGGCCATGATGCGATACGGATACTGATTGTCGGTGGCGACGTGGTAGACCTGCGCGATGGGCTCGGTGTACCAAAGGCTCCAGGTTTTTCCGTCGTCGAGGGTGACGCTGGCGCCCTGGTCGGAGCCGACGAGCATGTGCTTTCCGTTGGTGGGATCGATCCAGAGCTTGTGGTAGTCCTCGCCGCCGGGCGCGCCTTTGAAGGGCTCAAAGGTATCGCCCCCATCGGTGGAGCGGTACATGGCGGTGCTGACCGTATAAAGGATGTCGGGGTTCTGCGAATCGACAAAAACGCCGCTGCTATAGGCTCCCTGGCCGTTGCTGATGCGGAGATCGTTCCCTGCCATATGCCGCCAGGTGAGGCCGGCGTCGTCGGAACGGTACAGGCCTGAGCCCTTTTCGATGTTGTTGCCGACGATGTACATCCGCTTGCCATTGCTGTGCATGGCGACGGCCAGGGCAACGCGGCCGGGGAAGGGCGGAATTTTGATCTCGGTCCAGGTCAGGCCTTCATCCGTCGATTTGAAAACCTTTGCGGGCTTTGGTTTGGCCTGACCTGCTGGAGGGGCGCCGCCACCGAAGCCAGCCGTGCCCTGGGTGGCAGCGAGCATGACATTGGGTTCATCGAAGGCGTATTGCAGGTCGCGGGTGCCGTCGTAGTCCGCGGGCTTGAGGACGTTGGTCCAGGTTTGGCCGCCATCGGTGGAGCGGTAGACACCGCCGCCGTGATGGTTGCTATCACCAAGGGCGGAAACGATGAGCAGATTGGGATCGGTAGGATCGACCACGATGCTGTCGATTTTTACCGTGTCCTCGAGGCCGATGTGCTGCCAGTGGTCGCCGGCATCGGTGGACTTCCACATGCCGTTGCCGAGGCTGCCGCCGATGGGGTCGCCGGCACCGGCATAGACGATGTTGGGACTGGAGGGAGCGACCTGGATAGCGCCGATGCTATCCACGCTCGTCTCCAGGTCGAAGATCGGGAACCAGGTCACGCCTGCGCTGGTGGTCTTCCAGATGCCGCCAAGGGGGGTGCCCATGTAGAACGTTCCGGCATCGCCGATGACACCGCTCACGGAGGAGATGCGTCCGCCGTGGAAAGGCCCGACGTTCCGCCACTGAAGCCCTGCATAGAAATTGGGATTCACCTGCGCCCCCGCGCCCAGGGCTGATGCCAGCATGGTGGAAAAAATCAGCGCGCCATAAACTGCCCACGACCTTCGCATAATTTGTGAGATGACCTCTCGCAGGGATGCCGACCGTTCGGCGCGTAGTATACAGGAGCGTCGCAAGCAGACATGCGCTGTCGCTCATGGAGGCAACATCGATCCAGGCGATGAGTACCGACAGGCCGGGTTATCGCAGCCGTTTCGCCCGCCTACCCAGGTCCATTGGCTGGCAGTGTACTTCCAAATGTCGTTGAGGTTGCCCAGCGTTTCGGGCGAGTCGTAGCCGATTCCACCAACAAATAGTTGCCGATCCTAAGTCGATGCGGTTAATGCGCGCCGAGGTAACGGAGGAAGGCGCGGGTGAGCTCGCGCCGGAGGGACAGGTCGTCCTGAGGCAGCAGACCTTTCCAGGCTTTGAGGTCGGTGGTGTGGAGCAGCAGCTCGTGCAGTGTGCTGATCACCATCATGAGGCCGAGCGAGACGGCGGTGCGCGGCTGGGGATGGTCGAGGTTCTTCGCGGTGGCGAGGAACAGGTCGACAAGGCGCTCGAAGGTGCGGAGCTCAAGGCGCGTGGCCTTGCGGCGGAATTCCTGATTGATGCTGGCGCGGGCGAACTGCTGCATGGCGCGCATCAGTCCCGCGTTGGCGCGATAGCTGACGAGGAGATTGTTGATCATGTTTTCGGCGAAGACCGGGAGCGGGATCTGACCGGCCATTTCCGTGGTGATTCCTGTGCGCAGGCGTTCGTCCTGGCGCTCGAGGATGCCGAGGATCATGGTTTCGAGCAGAACCTCCTTGTCGGGAAAGCGGCGGTAGATCGAACCGGGGGTGAGGCCGGCGTGGGCGGCGATGCGGGGGATGGTGGTTCCGGCGACGCCGTGCTGGCCGAGGACTTCGGCGGCGGCCTTGAGGAGCTTGCGCTCGGACTCGCGGCTGCGGGCCTGCTGCGGCTCGAAGGCGAGGGAAGCGTCTTTGGCGCCGGATTTCCGGGACTTCGCCGTAGTTTTGCGGCTTTTGGATTTGGCTGCGGAGAGCATTGCACCCTTTATAAGCTGCGAAGCCGGAAGCGGCGCCGGAACTTTCATCTTGACACGGAGAGTATGTAAATGTAAATTCACGTTTACAATGTTAGGCCACTGAACTTCGAGGCAAATGCTATGGCTGCCGCACCCATTCCCGTCCCTGCCGCGCGAAAACACCCGTTGCGCAACGCGCAGTTCCGCCTGCTGTGGATGGGCAGCACCCTTTCGGCGGCGGGCGATCAGTTTTATTTCGTGGCGCTGCCGTGGCTGGTGCTGGGACTAACGGGGTCGAGCATCGCGCTGGGCACGATCAGCATGGTGGGGGCGATTCCGCGCGCCGGTTTGATGCTGCTGGGCGGAGCGGTGACGGATCGGGTGTCGCCGCGGCGGATCATGATGATGACGGCCTCGGCGCGTACGGTGCTGGTGGCGGCTGTGGCAGCGCTGCTGTGGCTGCACAAGCTGCACTTGTGGCAGATGTATGTGCTGGCGCTGTGTTTTGGGATTGCGGATGCATTTGCGGCGCCCGCGGCGCAGACGTTTATGCCCTCGCTGGTGGAAGCGGACCAATTGCCGGCAGCGCAGTCGGTGTTTCAATCGACGAACCAGATTACGACGCTGGTGGCGCCGGGGCCGGCTGGGCTGTTCATCAAGGCGTTTGGGATGGCGTGGGCCTTCTTTATCGACGCGGTGAGCTTTTTGTTCATTTTGGGCGCGCTGTGGAAGCTGCCGGATCCTCCACGGTCTGCAGCAGCGGTGGGGCGACGCAACATGCTGCAGTCGATTGCCGATGGGCTGCGTTACGTGAAGGCGGATGTGGCGCTGCGTTCGCTCATGCTGGTGGTCGCGGTTTTGAATTTTGCGATTGCGGGGCCGGTGTTCCTGGGGCTGGCGTGGATTGCGAAGAAGGGCTTCGGGACGCCATCGGCGCTGGGGCTGCTGATGTCGTGTCTGGCGGCGGGAAGTTTAGCCGGGATGCTGCTGGCGGGGCTGGTGAAGCATCGGCGGCGGGGGCGGACGCTGCTGCTGGTGGCGACCGTTATCGGCGCGTGTCTGATGCCGCTGGGAGTGCTGCACCGGCTATGGACGCTGGGGGCGGTGCTGGCGGTGATGAGCCTCGCAGCGGCGTTCCTGAATGTGCAGCTGATTGCATGGTTTCAGCAGCGGGTGGAGCGCCCGATGATGGGCCGGGTGATGAGCGTGCTGATGTTCTCGTCGCTGGGGCTGATGCCGATTTCGCTGGCCGTTGCGGGGGTGGCGATCCGGGCGAGTCTGGAAGGGATGTTCGTGGTGGCGGGCGGGACGGTGCTGGTGGTGACGCTGCTGGCAGCGGCGCATCGGACGGTGCGGGAGATCGATTAGGGCGAAGCGCCGTTGGGCCAGAGAAGCTTCAGTTTCTTGTCGGCTACACTGATCGCGGTATAGCTGGCGCCGAGGACCTCGCCATCGGCTTCGACCAGCAGCGGAACGCGGTAGGCATTGCCGTTCAGCGGGCGGCAAATCATGCGGCTGACGGTACCATATTGCGCGAAGGGCAGGCGGCCCCATCCGCCAAAGCCGTTGCTCTTGCCGGTGGCGAGGGCGTGAAAACTGGCGTGGCCGAGGCCGAGGCGGCCGGTGGGCGGGACCCAGGCGACCCGCAACCAGGCGGCCTGGGGATCGCCTCCGGGTCGCCAGCGATTGATCTCGGCAACGTGGGTGGCGATGGCCTCGCAGGCGATTTCGGTGGTGGTGCCGCCGTCGGCGTGGGTGAGCTCGATCTGGAAGGGCTGGACGGGGTGCTCGACGAGGAGACGAAAGCCACCGATGAAATAGGCGAGGCGGCCGCCGCGGCGCTTGCCCTGGCCGGTGGGAGCGAGGTTCATGAGCGCGGCGTGGACGCCCATGCCGGCGGCGATGAAGAAATACCAGCTCTGCATGCGCTTGTGGCCGACGGGGTTCAGGGTGATCTGGCCGAGCGAGACCTCGCGCGGGTGCGCGTCGAGGAGGAGCCTGGCGGCTGCGAGAGGGTTGCGGGGCATCTTTAGGTTTTGCGCGATGACGTTGCCGGTGCCGAAGGGGAGGACGCCGAGGGTGGCTTCAGATCCGGCGACACCCTGCATGACCTGGAAGACGGTGCCGTCGCCACCGCAGACGAGGAAGGTGTCAAAGCCGGCGGCCACGGCTTCGCTCGCCTGCTGGCCGGCGGAATGCGCGGAGAGGGTCTCCTGCAGATGGACGTCGCTGCCGTAGCCGCTGAGGAGCTCGGCGATCTGCTCGACCTGGGCGCGGCGCTTCTTGCTGTGGATGAGCAGCGGGTTGAGGAACATCATGACGCGGCGCATCAGGCGGGGCTCCGGGCGGGAGGAAGGGGATGGGGAAGGCCGGAGAACTCCATATGAGAACAGTTGTAGGGTGTTCTGGCTGAGGCCGATGTGAACAGATGGTGAGATGCGGGGGAGAGAATCCGGGTGGTCAATGGCGTGGTGTGGTTTGCCGTTAGGCGGGAGGCCGGGCTGAAGGCTTTGTCTGGCTCTTTGCGCGGGCCTTCCCGCGAGCGGCGGCCTCGGTGACACGGAACTTCACGATGCGCTGGATGAGTTTGACGGGGACGGGCGTGGAGAGCGGGAATCGGATCGTGCTCTTGTTGATTTCGTAAGGCGCCAGGTCGTCTTTGAACGCTGCGAGGAGCCGCGCGCCGGCCGGGTAGAGCGAGTAATGCTGTTTCCAGCCGGCGAAGTAAATGACCATCGCGCCGTCGAGCTTATAGGTGGGGATGTTGTAGGAGATGACTTCCTCGGCGGCGGGCAGGGCTTTGCGAATCGCGTTGCGGACCTGGGTGAGCGCGGGTCGTGCCGCCTCGGGCTGGGACGCGATGTAGTCGTCTACTGTCTTCGGAGCGGATTTTGCCATCGGAGTTCGCCTCCTCTTAACGTTCCAAAGTACCATCAGGGTCATGCAGACGCTTCTGCGCAACGCAACGATCGTCGACGGGACGGCTCCCGAGCCGCGCGGGGGCAACGTTCTGATCGAGGACGGGGTGATCCGCGATGTGAACGCGCGGATGCCGACGGGAGACTGCGAGGTCATCGACGTCGCGGGGCGGACGGTGATGCCGGGGCTGATCGACTGCCACGTACACGTGGTGGCCAGCATGATGGACCTGACGGCGAATGCGCAGCTGCCAGCGGCTACGGCGGTGCTGCGCTCGGTGCCGATCCTGAAGGGGATGCTGGAGCGAGGGTTCACAACGGTGCGGGATCTGGGCGGCGCGCCGTATGCGCTGGCGGAGGCGATTGCGCAGGGGCTCACGCCGGGGCCGCGGCTGTTTGTGTGCGGGAAGGCGCTGTCGAAGACGGGCGGGCACGGAGATGGGCGGCCTCGGTACGACACGTACGATCCGAATCGGTGGGCGGGAAACTTTGGCGCGCTGGGGCGCGTCGCCGATGGAGTCGAAGAGGTGCGGCTGGCGTGCCGGCAGGTGCTGCGCGAGGGCGCGTCGTTTATTAAGGTGATGGGGAACGGGGGAGTGGCGAGCCCGACCGATCCGGTGGGATGGCTGGGATTTTCGGTGCAGGAACTGAATGCCGCAGTGGAGGAGGCGCTCGATGCAAAGACGTATGTCGCGGCTCATCTTTACACAGCGGAGGGAATCGTACGGGCGGTAGAGTGCGGGGTGCATTCGCTGGAGCACTGCAACCTGATCGACGCGGCGGCCGCGCGTTTCGCCGCGCAAGGAGGAGCCGTGGCGGTGCCGACGCTGGTGACGTATGAAGCGCTGGCACAGGACGGTCCGGCGCTGGGACTGCCCGCGGCGTCGGTGGCGAAGATCGAAACCGTGCGGAAGGCGGGACTGGAGAGCCTGTCGATTTTGAAAGAGGCGGGCGTGACGATGGCGTTCGGGACGGATCTGCTGGGTCCGACGCACGTGCGGCAGTGCGAGGAATTTGCGATTCGGGCGCGGGTGCTGACAGCCCAGGAGATTCTGGCGAGCGCGACGACGGTGGGCGCGAAACTGGTCGGCATGGAGGGACGGCTGGGCGTGGTGGCGGAGGGCGCGATCGCCGATCTGCTGGTGGTCGAAGGATCGCCGCTCGAGGACATCACGGTTCTGGCGGATCCGAAGAAAAATTTGCTGCTGGTGATGAAGGAAGGCGTGGTTCACCACCGCGCATCGATCTAGCTGCTGTCCGTTTAACGGAACGGCTGAAAGCTACGCCCTGGCGTTGGGCGCCAGTTTGCCAAAGGGAAGGGGGCGCATGGGTGGCTTCCCATTTTGGTTTCAGAGACGGTACCGAAGAGTGGGAGTCCGCGAACCAGTTGTGCGGGCAGGACTCGGTGTGAGCTTAAGCTTCTTGCTGTGGGGTGAACCTGGCTGGGTGCACCGGGGTCGGGGTTTTTCCGCGAGCTGTGAAGCCGTGCCCCTTCAGAACAGAAGCTCAATCAGAGACTTCCCAAGCGCGGCCGCGGCGAGCTGGTCAGGCTGCGCGCGCGAAGCCTATTGCTTGTTCACGTCCACGTAGTAGTGGTCGGTGTCGACGGCGAAGTCATCTTTCGACAAGGGCGTTTGCATCGACTGCCACTTCGTGGTGGGGCGGATAATCTGCCAGTGGTCCGCGGCGCCGACGCGGATGGGCATGGCGAAGTCTTCTTCGTCGGCGCGCCACTTGTACATGACCATGCCGGGCGCTTCCCCGAAGAGTAGCTCGAGGCGGGGAATCTGCGCGTGGCGCAGGTACTGGTTGAAGATGGGTGTGAGGTTCATGCCCGTGTGCTGGTTGCAGTACGCGACGATGTCCTCGGTGAGGATGTTCTGATATTTGAAGTGCTGATAGAGGTCGTGGAGTAGTTTCCACCAGGCGGCGTCATTGTCGACGACGCTGCGCAGGGTGTTGAGCATGAGCGCGCCTTTGAAGTACTGATCCTCGGGCGGCTCGGCGTTGACGCCGCGTTCGCCGACGATGGGGCGGAGGTTGTGGATTTTCGGTCTGTAACCGCTGAGATATTTGATGGCGTCGGCGTTGCCCCAGCGATATTCGACGTAGAGGGATTCGAGGTAGGTGGTCCAGCCTTCGTGGATCCACATGTCGGCGGGATCGGCGGCGGTGATACTGTTGCCGAACCATTCGTGGCCGCTTTCGTGGATGATGATGAAGTCGAAGCGGGGACTGATGCCGACCCCGGTCCAGTCGCGGCCGAGGTAGCCGTTCTCAAACAGGTTGCCGTAGGTGACGGCACTCTGATGTTCCATGCCGGAGTAGGGTGCTTCGATGAGTTTGTAGCCGTCCTTGGCGAAGGGGTACTCGCCGAAGTAGTGCTGGTAGGCCTCGAGCATGCCTTTGGCCTGGGCGAACTGGGTTTTGGCTTTGTCGAGGTCGGCGGGCAGGGCGTAGAAGTCGAGGGGCACGTCACCGAGGCGATCGCCGAAGTGGACGTAGTCGCCGATGTTGAGGGAGACGTCGTAATTATTGATGGGGTAGGAGACGTGCCAGTCCCAGCGCGTGTATCCGTCGCCCAGATTGGTCTTGCCGACGAACTTGCCGTTGGAAACGTCGGTGAGGTTGTTAGGAATTTCGACGCTGATGTCCATGTTCTCGACTTCGTCGCGCCACTGATCTTTGTTGGGCCACCAGATGCTGGCGCCGATGCCTTCGCAGGCGGTGTTGATCCAGGTATGTCCGGCGGGATCGGTTTTAAAGGTGATGCCGCCGAAGCGGCCGGTGGTGCGGGGGTGGCCGGAGTAGTAGAAGTCGATGGAATAGATTTGGCCGGCGCGCAGGGTTTGCGGGAAATCGATGAAGACGGCGCCGGTGTCGCGCTGGTATTTGAGCTCGGTTGAGCCGTAGACGATTTTGTCGACGTCGAGCGGCTCCTGGAGATCGAGCTGGATGCGCGTGCCGTCGCGGAGCATGCGGAAGCGGATGGTGTTTTTGCCTTTCAGCGATTTGTCGTCGGGGTTGACGCGGACGCTGAGGTGGTAATAGAGGAGGTCGTTGTTGGCGCGGAAGGGTCCGTAGGCGCCGCGGAGCATGGCAGTGCGATCGGGGAGGGGTGCGGCTGCGTCGATGGGGCGAACACGCTGCGGCGCGGCCGGCGGCAGGGTCGCTGGGGCTGTGGGTTGCGCGGTCTGGCCCGTGGCGGGTTGGGCGGGCGGTGCGTTCTGACTTTGGGCGCAGAGGGGGGCGATCAGACAGCCCAGGAGGGTCATCGAAAAGGCAAATTGCAGGGTCTGGCCGAGGGGGCGCACACGGGAGAGGACGCAGATCATGGAGGCCATCCTATAAGAAGATGGGCGGGGCGGACGTTCTGAGCCGGTGCTGTGCATCACCGCACGATGGTTTAAGGTGCGCACCGCTTCGGGAATCTTCCTGATTTGGACCGGGCGCGATTCGAAGGTACTGTCGCCGTCCGCGGGATTCAGGACATACGCGCCGATTTCCAGGCATGCTGGAGAGTGTTGCGCTGAAGGGTGCCCGTCGCCGCATGGGGAGTTTTTACGACGGGAGCAGCGCAGGGGGAAGAGATGAAAGGGTCTTCTGGCATGAAGGTTGGCGCAAAGCTGATCGGGGCGTTTGTGATTACCGCCGTGATTACGGCAGTTGTGGGGCTGATGGGAGTGTTCAGCAACGGCTCGGCCGGCGCGAAGGGCGATCACGTGTTGCTGCTCAGCGCGGTCGTNNTGGTCGCGCGCGGCATATCGCGACCGCTGGCGGAGCTGGCGGGGACAGCGAAGCGGATGGCGACGGGCGATGTAAGCCAGACCATCGATGACCGGTCCGGCGGCGAAATCGGCTCGCTGGCTGAGTCGCTGCGGGTGCTTCTGGCGGGGCTGACCGGCTTGGCGGAGGTGAACAAGGTTCTGCAGCGTCTGGCCGTGAACGATTCCACGACCCGCGTGGAAAGGGCTGACCAGGGCATCTTCGGCGAGGTTGGCAAGGCGACGAATCTGGTGCGGGAGCACATTCACCACACGGTGGAGATCGTGGAACACATCGGCGCGGGCAACTATCGCGAGGATCTGCAGGCCCTGCAAAAGAGCGGAAAGCGCTCGGAGAACGACACGCTGATTCCCGCCTTCATTCAGACCATGAACGCGATCGATGCTCTGATTGCCGACGCCACCCTGCTGGCGAGCGCGGCGGTAGAAGGAAAACTGGCGACGCGCGCCAATGCCAGCGCGCATCTGGGAGACTTCCGGCGCGTGATTCAGGGCGTGAACGAGACGCTGGACGCGGTGATCGGGCCGCTGCAGGTATCGGCGCGCTACGTAGAGCAGATCAGCAAGGGCGAGCTGCCGCCGCGCATTACGGACGAATACAAGGGCGACTTCAACCTGATCAAGAACAATCTGAACCGGCTGATCGACGCGATGAACGACATCACGAAGGCGGCTGAGGAGATCGCCAACGGCGACCTGACGGTCGAGCTGAAGGAGCGGTCGCCCGAGGACAAGCTGATGCACGCGCTGACAGCGATGGTGGCGGGGCTGACGCGGACGGTCGGCGAGGTCCGCACGATCGCGGGCGAGGTGGCCTCGGCCACACAGTCGATTTCGAGCGCGTCGGTGCAGGTGTCGAAGGGGGCCAGTTCGCAGGCGGCGGCCGCCGAAGAGGCCTCGTCGTCGATGGAGGAGATGGTTTCCAACATCAAGCAGAACGCGGATAACGCGCAACAGACGGACAAAATCGCCAACAAATCCGCCAAAGACGCGCAGGAGAGCGGGAAGTCGGTGCTCGAGGCGGTCGCGGCGATGAAGGAGATCGCCAGCAAGATTTCGATCATCGAGGAGATCGCGCGGCAGACCAACCTGCTGGCGCTGAACGCGGCCATTGAAGCGGCACGGGCCGGCGAGCACGGCAAAGGCTTTGCCGTGGTGGCGGCCGAGGTGCGCAAGCTGGCCGAACGCAGCCAGAAGGCGGCGGGAGAGATCAACCAGCTATCGGGGAAGACGCTGACGGTGTCGGAGACTTCCGGCGAGATGCTCAGCAAACTGGTTCCGGATATTCAGCGGACGGCGGAACTGGTGCAGGAGATCAGCGCGGCCAGCAAGGAACAGGACACGGGGGCGGAGCAGATCAACAAGGCGCTGCAGCAGCTGGAGCAGGTGATCCAGCAGAACGCTTCGGCAGCCGAGGAGATGGCTTCGACGACCGAGGAGCTGACCGGGCAGTCCGAACAACTGGTGAGCGCGCTGGGATTCTTCCACACCAAAGGGGACGGCGCGCGAGCGGCCAAAGCAGGGACTGCACCCGGAAAGGCGGCTGGCCGGGAGGGTGGAGGGCGCGCGGACGGTGGGGGATTGCGCACGAAGGTGCTGTCCAGGGCAGGGGTGAAGCTGCAGCTCGACGAGAAGAGCGATTCT
Source organism: Acidobacterium sp. (assembly GCA_003131625.1). Classification (GTDB taxonomy): domain Bacteria; phylum Acidobacteriota; class Terriglobia; order Terriglobales; family Acidobacteriaceae; genus Palsa-343. The sequence goes on from PKVY01000051.1 coordinate 25,366, forward strand.
CTGGATCAGGAATTCCAGCGCTACTGACCCCCGGCGGCGTGTGCGGCGTCGAGGACGCCCTGCCGGGTCTTCAGATGACGAGAGGAGTTGGACGATGGGAGTAAGCGAGATCATCACGGAGACGCGGCAGTACCTGACTTTCCGGCTGGGCAACGAAATCTTCGCGACCGATGTCGCCAAGGTGAGAGAGGTGCTGGACCTGACCACGATCACAGCGATCCCGCGGACGCCCGCATTCATGGCCGGCGTGATCAATCTTCGGGGCAGCGTAGTGCCGGTGGTCGATCTGCGGCTCTGTTTCGAAATGTCGAAGACGGGGAACACACGGAACACCTGCATTGTGGTGGTGGAAGTGCTGCTGGACGATGGGGTAGCGGTGATTGGGGCGCTGACCGATTCGGTGGAAGAGGTGATCGACCTCGAGCCGGATCAGATTGAGCCGGCGCCGCGGATCGGGACGCAAGTGCACACGGACTTTATCCGGGGCATGGGCAAGCGGAACACGCAGTTCATCATGATTCTGGACATCGATCGCGTTTTTTCGGCGGAACAGCTGGCCGCGATCCAAACGCAGGAGAAGGAGGTCGCATAACCGCGTGGGTTTCGCTGGGGGTCCGACTTTGTCCGGTTCGCGGCGGTTTCCGCTACACTTCTCTTCGGACCGCGAAGCCTCTTGTGTCTGCTGCCGGGCTTCGGGCTCCAAGGAGACCGCGTGCGCGCTTTACGATTCCTCCGTTTCCTCTTCCCTGTTCTGTTTTCTCTTGCGCTCTTCGGAGCTAGTCTCACGGCGTCCGCGCAATCAGCTGGAGATGGGACGGTGCCGCCTCCGCCGCACGCCAAACAAATCCACCTGAAGCATGTGCTGGTGATTGGGGAGACGAAGGGTTTCGAGCACGATTCCATTTCGGCGGCGATGGCGGCGGTGTTCAACATGGGCCAGGAGAGCGGCCTGTGGGACACGACGATGCGCACCGACGTGGAACTGCTCACGAAGAAGGACCTGGGCAGAAACGCGAAGAACCTGAATTATTTTGACCTGCTGGTTTTTGCCAGCACCACGGGCGAGCTCGACATGGATGCGAGCCAGAAGCAGGACATGCTGTCGTTCATTCACGACGACGGCAAGGGGTTTGTCGGGATCCACGCCGCGCTCGACACGAATTACACCTGGCCCGAATACGGAGAGATGATCGGCGGGTGGTTCGATCAGCATCCATGGGGAACGTTCAACGCGCCGATCGTCAATGAGGATCCAAGTTTTCCCGCGGTGCGCCATTTTCCGCACGCGTTCGTAAAGTACGACGAGATTTATCAGCCGAAGGAGTGGTCGCGCGATAAGGTGAATGTGCTGCTGAGCCTCGATCCCGCGAAGCTCGACTACGAGAACAACCCGCGCATCCATCGTGCCGACCATGACTTTCCGGTGGCGTGGAGCAAGATGTACGGCAAAGGGCGCGTCTTCTACTCGACGCTGGGACACACCGAAGAGTCGTGGCAGGATCCGGACATCCGGAAGATGTATTTCGAGGCGATCAAGTGGGCGCTGGGAATGACGGAGGGCAGCACGGCGTCGCACGAGCGGCTGGTGGCGCACGCGACCGGCCAGTAGAAACCGTATCCGCCTCATCATCGTGCACCGGAAAAGCATGACTCTTTAGTACTCACCTTCGATAACCACAGCGCCCCAGTGCCCCAAATTTCTGCGTCCTGCCGCGCCCTCGCGGGCGTATACACAATTGAAGGCAGGATGTAGACCTGAACGATCGCAAGCAGTCCTTCCGTATCGTCATGCTGGAGCACCAGTCGATGGTCTTCAGCATCGCCCTTCGCATCCTGGGCGACCGCTTCCTCGCCGAAGAGACCGCACAGGATGTGTTTCTGGAGCTGCACGCGAAGCTCGACGAGCTGGATTCGGACGACCACGTCCTCAACTGGCTGCGCCGAGCAACCGTGCACCGCTCCATCGACCGGATCCGCCAGCGGGAACGGCGGCCGGAGGTGGTTACGGATCCAGGGGAGCTGCCCGAGCTGGCGGTGGAGGCTGCGCCCGGAGATCCGTTACTGAGCCGCCAGATCCGGCAACTGGTGGCTTCGCTTCCTGAGACGCCGCGCGCGGTGATCGTGATGCGGTATCAGGAAGACATGACGCCGGAAGAGATTGCCGCAGCGCTGAGCATGCCCGTCGCCACGGTGAAGAGCCACTTGCGGCGGACGCTGCAGCTGCTGCGCGAGAAGATGGCCCGCGTGCTGCATTAGAGGCGTCGCGGCGCGCGGGGGAAGTGAGGTTGTTGGTCATGATGGAAAGCGACGCGGAACTGGAACAGGCACTCTACGCGGCCTTTGCCCGCGAGGCGGCGCCGGCGACGCTGATGGCCGGAGTGGAGGAGAAGCTGGCGGGGGACGTTGCGGGTACTTTCCCACTCAAGCCAACAGCAGGCTTGAATGGGCCGCCCGTCACAGCGGGCTTGAATGGGGCACCCGTCGAATTCATCCCGACGTTTGCCGGCCTCGAGATTACGACGCAATCGCGGTGGACGAGCATGTTGTCGGTGGGCGCGCACGCGCTGATTTGCGCGCTGATCGTGCTGTTCGCGCTGGACCAGTGGCACACCCGGGAGGTTCAGAAGAAGCTGATGGCGACGGTCGACGTGACTCCGTTCATACCGACTGCGAACCTGAAGGACACGATGGGCGGCGGCGGGGGCGGCGGGAACCATGAGCTGCTGGAGGCTTCGAAAGGTAAGCTGCCGAAGTTTGCGAAGGAGCAGATCGCGCCACCGCAGATTTTGCGGCTGGACAACCCGAAGCTGGCGGTCGAGCCGACGGTGGTGATGCCGCCCATCAAGCTGCCGGACGCGGCCCTGCCCGATCTGGGCGTGCCGCAGTCGCCGCAGGTGGCGTTTGCGTCGCAGGGCTCGGGGTCAGGGTCGGGATTTGGCACCGGTTCCGGCGGCGGGATTGGATCGGGCAATGGCAACGGGATTGGCCCGGGCGAGGGCGGCGGGTATGGCGGCGGAATCTACCACATCGGCGGCGGAGTTTCGAACCCCATCCTTATATATGCGCCCGATCCGGAGTTTTCCGACGAGGCGCGGCGCGCGAAGTACCAGGGGGTTTGCATCGTCGGCCTGATCGTCGACTCGCTGGGGAATCCGCAGCGGGTGCACGTCGTGCGGGCGCTGGGGATGGGGCTGGACGAAAAGGCAATGGAAGCGGTGCGGGAGTACAAATTCAAGCCGGCGGTTTTCAAGGGCAAGAACGTTGCGGTGGAAGTAAATATCGAGGTGAACTTCAGGATCTACTGACCGCATGTAAAGGTCCGCGCCAACCTTGCTGCGCGCTCAATATCGCTCCAAACTGCGGTACGATAAGCCATCCTGGTCGCGAAGGAGCCGCATGAGGAGTCGAACCGCCGGAGCAATTCTGTTGTTGAGCGGACTCTTTTTGTGCATCGCTGTGTCACGGACTGCGACGGGCGAGGGGGCCTCCAGCGGGGCGGGCGTGGCGGCTGCGGGCTGGAATAAGCAGGCGGCCGCGCAGTATCTTGACCAGCGCGAGACGTGGTGGCAGGCGTGGCCGCGGGCGCAGAAGGATCACGGGACGCTGTGCATCTCGTGCCACACGGTGGTGCCGTATGCGATGGTGCGGCCGGAGCTGCAGCGCGATCTCGGCGACGCGGCGATGACGGCGCCGGAAAAAGTGATGCTGGACAGCGTGGAGAAGCGCGTTGGCGACTGGGCGGAGATGGCGCCTTTCTACTCCGATGAGAAATACGGGAAGGGGAAAGCGGCGGAGTCGCGCGCGACCGAAGCTGTGCTGAACGTGGTGATCCTCGCCAGCTACGATGCGGCGCAGGGGCAGTTGCGGCCGATCACGCGGAAGGCGTTCGACGAGGTGTGGGCGCTGCAGGAGGCGGACGGACCGCTGGCCGGTGGATGGAAGTGGCAGGATTTTCACCTGGGTCCGTGGGAGTCGACGGAGTCGGGCTACCAGGGCGCGGCGCTGCTGATGGTCGAGTCGGTGCATCTGCCGGGAGGATTTGCGCAGGAGCCGGAGACGCGCGAGCATCTGGACCTCCTACGGGATTATTTGCGGCGGAATTATGCGGCTCAGCCGCTGGTGAATCAGCTGTACATCCTGTGGGCATCGGCGAAGGAGACGGGGCTGCTGACGCGGCCAGAGCGAAAAACGCTGATGGAAGCGCTGCGCACGCAGCAGCAGGCGGATGGCGGGTTTCGGATGGCGGCGCTGGATGTGCGGGAGCGCGTGGACCACACAGCGCAGCCGACGACGAGCGACGGCTACGCGACGGGGATTGCGGTGCTGGCGCTGGAAGCGGTGGGGACACCGCGGGGGGATGCGATGCTCAGCCGCAGTCTGGCCTGGCTTGCGCAGCATCAGCAGAGTGATGGAACGTGGACGGCGGCCTCGCTGAACAAACAGCGGGATCCGGCGAGCGACCCGGCGTTGTTCATGACGGATGCAGCTACGGCGTACGCGGCTCTGGCGCTGGAACAGCAACGCTGATCTCTTCGCTGCTCCGCACCTTCTTAGCGTCTCTGTTTTGGCCGAGCCTGGATGAGAATATGCTGGTTATGCGAGGCTCGAAGACTGAATGCTAAAGAGGCTTATCCTCAACAACTTCAGGAGTATTGCGTCAGCCTCGATCGATTTTTCGCAGTTCACATTCCTGGTGGGCAGGAATGGGTCGGGTAAGAGCAACATCGCCGATGCGCTAGCTTTCCTAGCCGAAGCCACTGAATGGCCGTTGCAAACGGTGTTCAATCGTCGGGGCGGGGCCTGGAGCGTCGCCCGTAGGCGGCCCCTTAGGTCGGAACGGATGGCGGGAGCGCCGATAGAATTCGGCATCGGCGTCGAATTGGCAGAATTGCCGATCACTGGACGACGAGCGGCCCGCTCGCACGAGGGAGCGCCAAATATGAACCCATCATTCAAGCGCACGAATGTATCAACGACACGCACGACGCAGCTGACTCGCCTCAATCATCAAGCCCCGTCACACGCACGAATGCATCATTCATGCGCACCGATGATACATTCATGCGCATCAAGCAACTGACTTGTTATCAATCACTTTCCACTTTCCATGCCGTCCGTCGCTAAAGCGACGAAGAATCAGACACATGCAAAATTCACTCAGGGGTAGGGGTGGGCAGACGCGACGCGTAGTCGGCCTACTCGCCCCTGGCTGCGCGCTGGTGCAGCGCCGTGTCGGTCACGTGCTGGTACTTCACGATTTTTCCGGCATCGTCGAACACCCAAAGGTGGCCTTCGTATGGAAATGTGTATCGTTTGCCGCTCGCGACGTGCGTTACATCGAACGCGACGAGCACGAAAACCTTGTTCCCATCCGCGAAGAACGTGTGCGGCTCGAAGCGCTGGAACGAGAGAGGCGCAAGGCTCTCGAAGAATGCCGGGATATTCGCGGCGCCGCGGCGCGGCTGCAGCCACGGAACACCCGGCGTCGAAAGCTCAACGTCCCACTCGATATTCGGATCCAGCTTGTCGATGATGGCCGGGATGTCTCCGCGGCCAAACGCTGCATAGATCTGCTTGACGGTGTCGATGTTGCTCATGATGACCCTCGCTTTGATTTCTTTTGCGCCCAGGCGGAGGGGGGAATTCGTCGCGCTGCCGGGAATCGGGGTCTGCGAGGAACCTGCTGCGGCCAATCCCTGGCGAAGAGCGAGCCGGATCGCAAAACTGCGATCACGTCTTTCGTGATCGATCAATGAAGATTACACGTTTTTGTTTGTATTCGCATAAAGAATGGATTCGCATTCGCAGATGTTATTTGCAGGCACGATTTTGAAGGATCATCTCGCTGGATGGGTACCGGAAACTCGCTTCCCGGCAACGATCCGCGGAAGACGGCGACCGATCCAGGCAACTTCAGGGTCCAGTGGTGGTCAGAACCGCGGACAGCACACCGAGACGATTCTCGCGGAGGTTACGCGCCAGATTGGCGGTTTTGGCGTGAAAATCAGGACCCATCACCACGCCGAGGTTCGGTCCGCTCGGCGGTGGATCGGCCATTATCGCTTTGAACCAGTCGAGCACGGGCTCGGTGTCGTCGATCCACAGGGCCAACCTGAAGCCCGCATGCTCCAGCGCCGTGCGCGTATCGGCTTCGCCGAGCAGGAAGCTGGTCGAGTTGTCGCGCGCCCAGGGGACGGGATACACAATATCGCCGTCGCCACGTACCAGGTCGTAAGTGGCTAGCCGGCCGCCCGGTGCCAGGATCCGGCGCGCCTCGGCATAGAGAGCGGGGCGGTCCTCGATGTTCATCGCCACGTGCTGCAGAAACACCGCATCGAAGACCGCGTCCTCGAATGGGAGATGCAAGGCGTCGCCGACCTGGAAGGTAACGCGATCGGACAGCCCACAGCGCGCCGTCAGGTAAGTGGCCGCATCGATGAAAGCGGAGCTCAGGTCGACGCCTGTCACCTTGCAGCCGAAGGTGGCAGCGAGATAGCGCGCCGGGCCGCCGATGCCGCAGCCGAGGTCCAGTACGCGCGTCGATGACTCGATGCTGGCGGCGCTGGCCAGTTCGGAGGTGGCAGGAATGCCGCGGAGATGAAACTGGTCGAGTGGAGCAAGCTGAGCGACGGTCAGCGTCTGACTTTCAGGCGCGATCGTGGCGAGCGCCGACTTGATCCGGTCGGTGAGGCCCGTGGCGCCATAGTGCTCGCGTATTTTGGTGTTCGTGTCGGTCACTACGGTTCTCCAGCAAAGTCGTTGCTGGGGCCGGCTGATCCCATTTAAGACGCGGCCGCTTTGTCGGCAAGGGGTTGAGCTGTCCTGGACTGAGGACGCACCAGCCAATAAAATGCGACGGCGTGGGTAATCATCAACATGGGAACGTAGATGATCGGGATCACGTAAGTGTCGCCCTGGAGTCGCTGAGCGAGGCTTTCCGCGATGTCGGCGATACCCTGGCCCGTGTGGCCGCGCAGTCGCACCCCGAGGCCGCATGGAAGACGATTGTGAAGGCCTATTTAGGCCAGGAATTCTGCGATCATCCCGAGCGCGGCTGCCCGCTGCCGGCACTTGCACCCGAATTGACACGCGTCGGCCAGAAGATGAGGAGGCGGATCCTTCCCCAGCTCGTGAACTACAAGGATCGAATGCTTCCCTTTATGCCGGGCCGGCGAACCGCGGACAAAGAGCGCGCTTTCTTCGCGATTTTTTCAACCATGGCCGGGGCCATAGAAATCGCTCGCATGCTGCCAGAGCCCGCTATGCGGGAGAAAGTTCTGTCCGCCGCCAAAGATTTCCTCTTGTCCAGCTTTTGAATTTCGAAGCCGACCGTACACTGAACCCTGATGAAACGTCTCCTCCAGGGCTATGCCCGCTTCCGCCGCGACGTCTTCCCGCAAAGGAAGGATCAGTTTCACCTTCTCGCCGACAGCCAGCAGCCCGACGTCCTCTTCATCACCTGCGCCGACTCGCGCGTCGTTCCCGACCTGATCCTCCAAACCGAGCCCGGCGACATGTTCCTCTGCCGCACCGTGGGCAACATCGTTCCGCCTCAGGGCCAGATGCCAGGCGGCGTTTCCGCCACTGTCGAATACGCTGTCGAAGTCCTCCACGTCCGCCACATCGTCGTTTGCGGTCACTCCGACTGCGGCGCCATCAAAGCCGTCCTTCCGCCTGATCCCAGCGATACCCGCGACCATCGCAATCTGCATCGCCTGCCCTTAACCGCCAAATGGCTCGGCTACCTCGAACCCGCCTGGAAGTTCCTTCCGCCTGGCGTCTCCACCGGCGATCCTCGCACGCTCCACGTCGCGCTGATCCGCGCCAACGTCATCGCGCAGCTCGAAAACCTGAAAACACACCCTGAAGTCGCTCGCGCTTTGGCCCATCACAGCCTGCAGGTCCACGGCTGGTATTACGACATCCTCACCGGCGCCATCGACGCATACGACCAGCAACAACGCCGCTTTTTGTCCCTGGAAGACTGGGCCGAAAAGAATGCGGAAGGATCGTTCTGATCGCTCAGCTACCCGCTACTGGCTACTGGCTACCCGCTGCTTTCAGTGCACTCCAGCCGGCGGCTTTCCGGGCCGAGCCTTGCGGAAGAACCACACCACCACCACGCACGCAAAGCACATCAATGACATCCACCGAAACACATCCACAAACGCCCACAGCAGCGACTGCTGCCCGAGTTGCTGATACATTGTCGACTCCGCCGCATGCCGCGCGTTCGGCGCCGCCGTATGCTGGGTCAGATAGCCCGTCAGCCCGCTCACCTGCTGCTCGAACCAATACTGCGTCTGCGACACGGCGCCGCCGATCTCCGACTGGTGCACGGCGCTTCGCCGCACCAGCAGCGTCTGCGCAATCGAGATACCGATCGACCCGCCAATATTCCGCAAGAGATTGAAGATGCCGCTGGCGTTTCCGATCTGATCGTTGCGCAGCGTGCTGTAGGTCTGGGTCGCGATCGGCACAAACACAAAGCTCAGCGCGAATCCGGTAACAACGATCGGCACCAGCAGCGTCCAGGGACTGATCCCCAAATTGATGTTGCCGAAATACAGCGACATGATCCCGAACCCCACAAACCCGACCGTCAGCAGGTATCGTGGATCCACCTTATTGCCCAGATAACCGATCACGGGCATTCCCAGGATCGATCCGATTCCGCGTGGCCCAACCACCAGTCCAGCGGTAAACGCCGTGTACCCAAGCAGTTCCTGGTAGAACAGCGGCAGCACCGTGATCATCGAGTAGATACACAAGCCGAACATCGCAATCAGCGCGCAACCCAACCCGAAATTCCAGTTCTTCAGTGTCTTCAGATTCACCAGCGGCGTCTTGCTCCTCCACGAATGCACCACGAACCACGTGAACGAGACGATCAGGAAAAAGAAAGCCCACCGAATCCACGCTGCACCGAACCAGTCGTCTTCCTGCCCTTTGTCGAGGATCACCTGCAGGCATCCTGTCCACACCGTCAGCAACCCGAAACCCAGCCCATCAAACTTGCTCGCGTGACCCTTGGTGATGTAATCCGGGTCCTTGATGTAGCGGCCGATCATGAACACCGCCAGCGCGCCGACCGGGATATTGATATAGAACGCGTACCGCCAGCTGTAGGTATCCGTCAGCCAGCCGCCCAGCGTCGGACCCAGAACCGGCGCCACAACCACCCCGAACGCAAACAGCGCCATCGCGGCGCCTCGTTTTTCCGGCGGAAAGCTCTCCAGCAGAATCGACTGCGACAGCGGCTGCAGCGCGCCACCGCCAGCGCCCTGAACCACGCGAGCGATCAGGATGAATCCGAGCGTCGGCGCCGCTCCGCAGAAAAACGACGCAATCGTAAAGATGATCACGCAGGTGATCAGAAACCGCTTCCGCCCGAACTTCAGCGAGAACCAGTTGCTCGCCGGCAGAATCACCGCGTTCGCCACCAGGTAGCTGGTCAGCACCCACGTTGCCTCGTCGTTCGACGCCGACAGCGACCCTGCAATATACGGCAGCGCCACCGACGCGATCGCCGTGTCCAGCACCTCCATAAAGGTAGCCAGCATCACGGAGATCGCGATGAGCCAGGGATTGACCCCAAAATTTTGCGGCTGCTGACTGCTTCCGTCCGCCATGCACCTCTGCCTGGTTGTGAAACAAGCGTTGGGAGATGATCAACTAAAGGAGACCGGCCACGATAGCCTCGAATCTTACCCGAACCTGCCCAGAACCCCTAATCTTCGTTTTGGATACGTCAATTGCCGCCGTGGATGCAGCTCCACCGTGGAAATTCGCCATCTTCCCATAAGAACCATCCCTAAATTGTCCATTTTGAATCGTTTCCCTTTCTGCATCGCGAACGCCACTTCCAGCATCAGATAGATTGACAACAACTCACTCAAGTGCCATCCTAGCCAAAGGCACGGCACTTCTCAGGAGCACCACACAATGGCAAAGATTATCGGCATCGATCTCGGCACGACCAACTCGGTCGTCGCCGTTATGGAGGGCGGTGAGCCCAAAGTGATCGCGAACGAAGAGGGTGGGCGAACCACGCCTTCCGTCGTCGCGTTCACGAAATCCGGCGAGCGTCTGGTCGGCCAGGTCGCCAAGCGCCAGGCCATNNATTCGATCAAGCGCTTCATGGGTCGCCGCTTCAACGAAGTCAGCGACGAGATGAAGATGGTCCCCTACAAAGTCGTCCAGCAGGGCGACCACGTCGCTGTCGAGGCGCAGGGCAAGCTCTACACGCCGCCGGAAATCTCCGCTCTCATTCTGCAAAAGCTGAAGAAGGCCGCGGAAGACCATCTCGGCACCACCGTTACCGAAGCTGTGATCACTGTGCCGGCCTATTTCAACGACGCGCAGCGCCAGGCCACCAAGGACGCCGGCAGGATCGCCGGTCTCGACGTCAAGCGCATCGTCAATGAGCCCACCGCGGCCGCGCTTGCTTACGGCCTCGACAAAAAGAAGGACGAAACCATCGCCGTCTACGACTTTGGCGGCGGCACCTTCGACATTTCCATCCTCGAAGTCGGCGAAGGCGTCATCGAAGTCAAGTCCACCAACGGCGATACGCACCTGGGTGGCGACAATATCGACCAGCGCATCGTCGACTGGCTCATCGATGAGTTCAAGAAAGACGAAGGCCTCGACCTCCGCGCACGCGGGAACGAAATGGCTCTTCAGCGCCTTCGCGACGCCGCCGAGCGCGCCAAGATCGAGCTTTCGACCGCTATCGAAACCGAGATCAACCTGCCCTTCATCACGGCGGATGCTTCCGGTCCGAAGCATCTGGTCCGCAAGCTCACTCGCGCCAAGCTCGAGCAGCTTGTGGAGGACATCATCCAGCGCTCCGTGGAGCCTTCGAAGAAGGCCCTTGCCGATGCCGGCATCGATGCCAGCAAGATCGACGAGGTCGTCCTCGTCGGCGGCCAAACCCGTATGCCGCGCATTCAGCAGCTCGTCAAAGACCTCTTCGGCAAAGAGGGCCACAAGGGCGTCAACCCCGATGAAGTCGTTGCCATCGGCGCCGCCGTCCAGGCCGGTGTACTCGCCGGCGAGGTGAAAGATCTGCTGCTCCTCGACGTCACGCCGCTCACCCTGGCCATCGAAACCCTGGGTGGCGTCGCTACGACGATGATCCCGCGCAACACGACCATCCCGACCAAGAAGACCGAGACCTTCTCGACAGCGGCCGACAGTCAGACCGAAGTCGAAGTCCACGTCCTTCAGGGCGAGCGCCCCATGGCCGCGCAGAACCGCACGCTGGGCAAATTCAAGCTCAGCGGCATTCCGCCGGCGCCGCGCGGTATCCCACAGATCGAGGTCACCTTCGACATCGACGCCAACGGCATCCTCAACGTCACGGCGAAAGACAACGCGACGGGCAAGGACCAGAAGATTCAGATCACCTCGTCTTCCGGCCTCAGCAAGGAGGAAGTCGACCGTATGGCGAAGGAGGCTGAGGCCCACTCCGCCGAAGACAAGGCCAAGCGCGAGGAGATCGAGGCGCGCAACCAGCTCGACTCCCTCGTCTACAACATCGAGAAGATGCTCAAGGAGAACGCTGACAAAGTCTCCGGAGCCGAGAAGTCCGATGTGGAGACGGCGCTGGCCGACGCGAAGAAGACCCTCGAAGGCCAGCCCAGCCCGGCCGAGCTGAGCGCGGCGCGCGAAAAACTCACCGCCGCCTCGCACAAGCTCGCCGAGGCCATGTACAAGGCCAACGCAGCTTCCGCCACCGCCGCCGGCGTGCCTCCGACTGACGGACAAGCTGCCCCAGCCGGCAGCGCCGACCAGAAGAAGGACGAAGGAGTCATCGACGCCGAATACGTCGACGTTGAAGACAAAAAGTAACCCCCGATGTGGCCCATTCAAGCCCTCCTGGCTTGAGTGGGCACGCCGAGATACTGAACAGGCAACGGCATTGCGCCGATGAATGTGGGGCGTTTCAAGGAGCGCCCCGAGCTTTCAAACCGTAAGAACAACAACAGTTTGAGAACAACCTCCCCCCATGACAAACACCCTTTGGAAATGTGAACAGTTCCGCGCAGGACAGATCACCAACCAGGTCGTCTTCGACAGCGAACAACAGGCCAGCGACTTCGTTGCCCAAATGCAGCGCATGGAACCCGACATCTTCTGGCGCATCGAACCGGTAGACGCAAAGCTGGTCTGGAACTGACACGCATGCCTTTAACGTCCGGCGTTAAACGTGCTACGCTAAACAGGTGATCCGGTCATTCGGTGACAAAGAAGCCGAGCGGCTGTTCCGGCGGTTCCATTCGCGCCGTTTTTCCTCGATTGAACGAATCGCCTTTCGCAAACTCCGGCAGATCGAGAGCGTGGACCGTATCGAAGAGCTTTCCGAGCCGCCGGGGAACCGCCTCGAGAAGCTCCGTGGCGATCGGCAGAGGCAATGGGGCATTCGCATTAATGACCAGTGGCGTATCTGCTTTGAATGGAGGGATGGAGATGCCTGGCAAGTCGAAATTGTCGACTACCACTAGATCCGTTTCGCAGCAGATGCCACCTTTGCATCCCGGCGAAATGCTCCGCGAGGAGTTCATGAGGCCGCTCGGTCTGTCTGCCAATGCGCTCGCTCTGGCTCTCCGCGTTCCCGTCACCCGCATCTCCGAAATTGTGAATGAGCGTCGCAGCATCACTGCCGACACAGCTCTCCGGCTCTCTCGCTATTTCCGCATGTCGCCGAACTTCTGGCTCCGCCTGCAAACACAATATGATCTGGACATGGCCGAAGACCAGATTGCATCCGCCATCCGCCGCGAAGTTCGCCCCGCTCCCCGCGATGCCAAAACCGGAGAACTGAAACCCGCGGCCAGCGCATAAGAAAAACACATGCCACCCACCCAGCACAAAGACTATTACGGCCTGCTCGGCATCAAGAAAACCGCATCCGCCGAGGAAATTCGCAAGGCCTTTCGCAAACTCGCGCGCAGGTATCATCCCGACGTGAATCCGGGCGATAAGAAGGCTGAGGAGAAGTTCAAAGAAATCTCCGAGGCCAACGACATCCTCTCCGACGAAAAGAAGCGCAAGATTTACGACCAATTCGGCTTCTACTCCGATCAGATCGATCCCGCCGCCGCTGAAGCCGCGGCGCGCGCTGGACACGGCCGTGGCGCACACGGCCAGCAACAAGGCGTTCCCTTCGACTTCGGCGGCTTCGACTTCTCCGAAGAGGCCCAGCCGTCCGGTGGCGCAGGCTGGGGCAATTTTCGCGACATCTTCTCCGGCATGTTCAACCGTGAGCGCCAGGCCCAGGGCCCGCAGCCCGGCACCGACCTCGAATACCAGGTCAACGTCGATTTCTGGACCGCGATCCGCGGCGGCGTGGCACGCCTCGAGATCCAGCGCCAGGAAATCTGCCCCGCCTGCCACGGCCGCGCCTCGACCAGCGGCTCGCAAACCTGCCCCGAATGTCACGGCGCCGGTCAGGTGACGCAGATGGGCGGCCAGATGAAGTTCAATATCCAGTGCCCGCGTTGCGGCGGCAGCGGCAAAGTGCAGAACGACTGCCCCACCTGCCACGGCGAAGGCGTTGTCTACCGCACCGAGCCCCTCGAATTCCGCATCAAGCCCGGCACGCGCGACGGCCAGCGCATCCGCCTCGCCGGCAAAGGCAACGCCGGACTCCATGGCGGAGCGGCCGGCGATCTCTACCTCATCATTCGCGCCGGCACGCATCCCGTCTTCACGCGCACCGCGGACGACATCCACATCACGCTGCCCGTCACCGTCGCCGAGGCCGCGCTCGGCGGCCGCATCGACGTCCCCACCATCGATGGCCGCGCCCAACTTCGTATTCCTCCTGGCACCCAGAGCGGCCAGAAACTTCGCATGCGCGATCGCGGTGTTCCCTCCGCCACGCGCGAAGGCACTCGCGGCGACCAAATCGTAATCGTCGAGGTATCCGTTCCTCAGGTCCGCGACGAGCGCTCCCGCGAAATCCTCCGCGAGTTTGCCAAACTCAACCCCGACGACCCCCGCGAAGCCATCTGGGCCAGGGTTTAGCCGTGCCTGTCCTCGAAACTCCGCGCCTCCTCCTGCGCGAAATGACCCCGCACGACGCGCCCGCTCTCCGCGCCGTTCTCGGCGACGAGGAAACCATGCGCTGGTACCCGCGCGGCTTCACGTCCGCCGAAGTCGACGAGTGGATTACCCGCCAGATTTCCCGCTATCCTTCCGGCGCCGGGCTTCTCGGCCTCATTCTCAAATCCACCGGCCAGCTCATCGGCGACTGCGGCCCCGTCTGGCAGGCAATCGACGGCCCTGCCGAACTCGAAATCGGCTACCACGTCCATCTCCATCACCGGAACCAGGGAATCGCCACCGAAGCCGCGCTGGCCGTCCGCGACTATGCCTTCTCCACCCTCGGCTGCGGTCATGTTGTTTCGATAATCCGCCCCGAGAATCTGCCCTCTCGCCGCGTGGCCGAAAAGAACGGCCTCACCGTCGACCGCGTCGTCTTCTGGCGCGGCTACGATCACTGCATCTACCGCCTCGCGAAGGCTGGTGCTCCATGAAACCCGCACCGAAGCGCGACCCGGCTCCCATCCCCATCCGCGACACGCAGGAAGACCGCAACCACCGCCACGCCACGCAGCTTCTCAACGCCTGCATATCCTATGCGCGCCTCATCCTGCGTCGCTACGGCCAGCTCGCCCCCTTCGCTTTCTCCATGGACCGCGAAGGCCAGGTCGCGCGCGAGATCCTCGACATCCCGCGCCTCCCGCGCGATCCTGCGCGCCTCTGGAAGCTCCTCAGCGACCACATCGCCGATCGCGTCCGCCGCGGCCGGCTGCAGGGCGTCGCCCTCTGCGCGTACGTCACCCTCGCTGAACCTTCCGCCGAAGGCTACTCCGACGCCCTCATCCTCACCATCGAGCAGGAAAGCGGCCATGCCCTCCAGCTCACCGTCCCCTGCAAAGTCTATGGCGGCCAGCTTCGCAATCTCCTTCCACGCCGCATCGCCCTCGGCAAAATGGTCGTCGAAGAAACCGTAACCAAAGTGTTCCTTAGGTCCCAGTGACTGATGTCTTACAGAAGAATCGGTCGTTATCCTGAGAAGGAATTCACGAACCGAGCGCTCATTTGATCGACGAAATCTTTGAGTGGGACGATGCAAAAGCCACCCTAAACAACAACAGGCATGGCGTTTCCTTCGCGGAGGCATCCACAGTCTTTCAGGATCCGTATGCCCTGACGACGGAGGACCCCGACCACTCCGAATTTGAAGATCGTTGGGTCACAGTTGGCCTATCATTAGTCAGCAGAATCCTCCTGGTTGTGCATACTTACCGAAACACCAGGATTCGCATCATCAGCGCAAGAAAGGCGACGGCCTTCGAACGAGGACAGTATGAAACACAGCGCTAAGCGAGCGGAATCGTCCCAGGACGCCGATGACATGCGCCCCGAGTACGACTTTAGCGGTGGGGTTCGTGGCCGCCACGCCCACCTCTTCGGCGAGGTCGCCGAAGACGAAACCCGCGTGAGCGAATATCTCGCGTCCAGGGGCTTTGAGGTTCGTGGCTTCGAAAAGCAGGCGGTCAGACTCGCGAAAACCCCTGACTTTCAGCTCCTCCGCGATGGTCGGCTCGCCGCTTATTGCGAGGTCAAAAGCTTCACAAAGGATTGTTGGCTTGATGAACAGTTAGCTCAAACCGGACCTGGAGAGCTTGCCGGAAGTCTCAGGCTCGATCCCATCTACAACCGCATCTCCAACGCCGTCCATACTGCTGCCCAGCAATTACGCAGCGCCAATTCGGCCCATGAATTCCTTAATTTTCTGGTGCTCGTGAATCATGACAAAGCTGCCAAACGCGAGGACCTCGTCAGCGTGCTCACCGGGAAATGGGATCCGCTTCACGGGATGCACGATGCGACGCATGCCCAGTACTCCAACGGGCGTATCCGCGAAGAAAAGCGCGAAATCGACCTCTATCTCTGGGTTGATTCCTTCGCCGAGCATGAGCCATTCAAATGCAGGCTGGTTTTCTTCGGCAACGACAAGACGCGCGATCGGGTATGCAATATGCTCGAAATCGATCCAACCGTGGTAAAGATTGTCGGGTAGAGTACTTCTAACCGATGCCCACCAAACGCAAGTCCAAAGGCGCGTACATGATCTCGGCCGTCGCCGAGATGTACGACATCCACCCCCAGACCCTCCGCCTCTACGAGCGCGAAGGCCTGCTCAAACCCTCGCGCACCGAAGGCAACACGCGCCTCTATACCGATGAGGACCTTGAGCGCCTCGAGTTCATCCTTAACCTTGCCCGCGACCTCGGCGTCAACATCGCCGGCATCGCCATCATCCTCCAGATGCGCGAGCGCATGGAATCCATGAACCACCAGATGCAGGACTTCGTCGATTACGTCCGCACCGAGATGCTCACTCGCATGCAGCACGTCGCCGACCAGCCCGGCGCCGCCATGGTTCCTCTCCGCCGCCCGGTCGTCGTCCCCACAGAAAAAAACCGCCGCTGATCTCTCAGGCGCTCACTGCGGTTCCTTGTTTGCCGGCGAAGTCGGCCCGGCAACACCGATCGCCACGCGGCGAACCAACCCGCGCTCTCTCCGCGGACTGGAGCGCCTGCGCGATTCTACGTGTGGCGACAATCTCTGCTTCAGCAGCCTTCTGACCCGAAAGATGCTCGCCTTGATCGTCGCGTCGGTCAGGTTCAGGGCGTAAGCCGCTTCTCATTTCTCCGCCCATCCCGGCAGCACTCATGCAGCCTCCGTGCTTTCACGTTCAGGCTTCAGCACATAAAGCGGTGCTCGCCCGCGCGTGCACCCGCTCGACTCGATGATGGAAACACAAAGGCCCGACGCGCCATAAAAGGCTGCGCTCCTGTCATCCGGAAGCCACCGGAGCACTTCTTCGAGCTCGTGCGTTCGAACCGGCAGAACCTGCGCCGAAGAAATCGGGAAGGCTGCTCGATGGCCGTCCGACCGCAGATCGATGACCACAAGGTCATCGTTTCTCGCCAAAATCGATCGGAGCTCGCTCACCGAGATCCACTGCAGTCGCCGCTTTCTTTCTGCCGGCGGCGAAGCCGGGCGCCCTTCAATCGTTATGCGTGACTTCGATGGAATCCTGCCGCCCGCATGGCGCTTCCCCGTTCGTGTCAGCTGCCAGGCGGCGTGCAGCAGGAAACCCATCACCAACGCGAGCAAGACCAGGAGAAAATCCATGGCGTTCCTCCCCAGTGACAAATGGCTTTGGAATCCGGTGCTGCGATGCACGCGGACGTGACCGCGCAGCCCGGCGTCTCAGGCGATTTGTGGAGGAGGCGAACGAGAAGGGATCGATGAACAGGGAGACTTCAAAAGCTGCGGTTGACGATCCTGAACAGGCATGAGGGCGAAGTCGGCATGGCCGGCTTTTGCCTTCGAGGAAAGACCAATATCGAGCCCCGGCCCCGAAGGCTGCTGTGCTCCGGGCGCCAGGGCCGCCCATCCGTTCTTCGGCCCGTTCGACAGTCTGGCGACCTGCGTCGTTGCTGCGGAATGCGTGTCATGGTGGTACAACGACAGTTTGTAACCGAGACCCCACAGCACCACCGCGATCCCCAGCCCGATCAGCGCGGCAGTACACGGCCTCAGGATCCATTTCCACGCGTGTGCCTGCGTCCGCACGGTCCCCCCTTCGCACCGTTGCGAAGCGAATGGCGCCATACCGATCGGATACCTTGCGGGCAAGTGCGAATCGTCTCCTGTAGGTTTGGGGACGGGAGAAACCCAACATTATAGACGAGGCCTCCGGCAGTAATGTCAACCCTCACCTCACCATCGTCGCCCTCTACACTTGCCCCTCGGCTCCAATAGAAAAGCGTGCCTTCACGGCACGCTTCTCACTATTCCCTGCTGACTACTCGCTACTCCGTGCCTTAATGCGGTTTTCGGTACTCGATCTCGTCCTCGCGCAGATAATATTCCGCCGAACACGCATCGCCGCCGCAGATCATCGATTCCAGCCCAACAAACTGCGCCCGCGTGATCAGCCCCAGCACCCCGCATTTCGGGCACGC
This sequence comes from Acidobacterium sp., assembly GCA_003131625.1. Lineage (GTDB taxonomy): Bacteria > Acidobacteriota > Terriglobia > Terriglobales > Acidobacteriaceae > Palsa-343. Next base: position 43,422 of record PKVY01000051.1, read on the forward strand.
CAGCACCGCCACAAAAGGATTCCGCGCGTCGCCCATCGACGCCGCATTCTCCAGCACAAAGAGCGTTCCTGGTTCCATCTGCTCCGGTATCCACTCGTCCAGCATCTGAAGATCTTCCTGCATATCAACCTCCTGTGTTGTGCTGTTGACTCGCCTGGATCCGGCTCTGGGATTCCGGATCGTTAGGTGTGCTCCCGTGATCGCGCGGTGATTTTGGCTCGTCCCTCCTCTCCCTTGTTCAGGCGCATGTTCGGGCGCAAAGCTCCGCCTTCAACAGGAATTGCCTGTTGTCTTAGACCTCTCTTGTCGGGAAATCTCTTTGCGCTCGACGAGCGCTTTTCGGGCTCGTGCCGCATTCGCCGCCCATCCAGCTGCGGCCTCGCTCGTGCTCGATTCTCGCTCGGGCATCACAGGCGGCGTCTCTACGGTCGCCCCGATCCGGTTCAATGCACATCCCCGGTTCCTGGCGGCCCGTCAATTGACGCCATTCTCTGTGCCATCCAACGCCCTGTCAATCCCCACTTTTGTGTTGTGTTATCTGCCCAGGTACATGGCGCGCATCCCGCGCACGTAACGCGCACCGGATCACCTTTGTGTCATCCCGCATTCACAACGTCCCGAAATCCTCTGAACTCTGATTCCATCACTGCCTATGGTCGCGCAACCACCGGCCCCGCCGTATCGCCTGGCGTCAGCCTCTCAATCTGCTGTTGCGCCTGGCTGCGAAATTCCAGCGGATGCCCGATCTTGTGGAACCCCTCCGACGTCCCACCCGTCCCGATCATGGTGATCGACCCGTAACCCAGCACGCGCCCCATTCCCGGCTCGCTCACCTCGATGGTCTCTACCTTATTCAGCAGCATCTCGATCGTCCGCCGGCTCGCGATGCCTGTCTTGATCACCACTCGCCGCGTCGTCACCGCCATTTCCGTCGCATTCCGCCGAATGCTCCCCGCCAGAATCACGATCAGCCCGCAAACCAGCAGCGCGGCCCCGCCGTATTCCGCGACGTGCCGGCTCGTCAGCTCCATTTGCGGGTGTGCGTACGCGTAGTAGAGCAAATACCCGCCGATCGCCCACAGCACGCAGGCTCCGAAAATGTGCCCCAACATCACAATCCAGTGCAGCCGCGTCGTGTAAACCACTTTTTCCCCGGGAACCAGCGTCTTGTCGATGTAGCTCATGTCCCTCCTCGTCTCCGCCACCGCGCCGCAGACCCTGCCGGTGCGTTTCTCATTCGCAGCAAGTGTCCCACATCAACCCCCGGTCGTCATCCTGAGATCGCGGCTACCAGCTACCTGCTACCAGCTACTGCCTGTTGCCTATTGCCTGCGCGAAACGTCCAATCCCTTGCGCTTCACAGATAATAAAGAACGCATGCGCGTCACTCTCCTCGCTTTCGGCCTTCTCCGCGACCATCTCCCGAACCCCGCCGGCTCTCTCGAACTCCCTGCCGGCGCCACGGTTCGCGATCTCCTCGAACGCTGCCGCGCACTCGCCCCGGCCAATGCCGCGCCATGGTCCTCCATCGCCGTCGCCGTCAACCAGGAATACGTCCCCGCCACCCATCCTCTCGCAGACGGCGACGAAGTGGCCCTGCTTCCGCCCGTCAGCGGCGGCTCAGGAAAAGCGAAGCAGGCGCAAACCCAGGCTTCGCAAGCCTCCACGCCCAACATCGCGCTCACCCACTACTCCATCGAACCGTCCGCCATTACCCGCTTTCTGAAACGCGGCGAAGACGGAGCCGTCGTGCTTTTCGATGGCATCGTACGCAACAACAGCCGTGGCCGCCGCACCCTCCACCTTTTTTACGAGGCCTACGAAGAAATGGCGCTCGCGCAGATGCACCGCCTCGCTGCCCAGGCTCTCGCCGACTACGCCATCCGCGATCTCGCCATCGTCCATCGCCTCGGCCGCCTCGACATCGGCGAAACCTCCGTCGTCATCGCCGTCTCTTCCGCGCACCGCGCTGCCGCCTTCGACGCCTGCCGCTGGCTCATCGACACCCTCAAGCAAACCGTGCCCATCTGGAAGCAGGAATTCTTCGAGGACGGAGCCGTCTGGGCGCAAGGCGATCCGTTCCCGCCCGAGCTCACTCCTCACCCCGCGAAGCCGCACAAGCCCGCCGCGACTCCGCTCTCGAAAAAGCCCGCTCCAAAGAAAATCAGCGCAAAAACCGTGAAGTCCCGCAAGCCGGAGCGTGCTCGTTGAAATCCCTCCGGCATCGCTTCGCGATTTTCGCCACGCTGCTCGCGCTCTGCGCTCCCGCAGTCCCTCAGCAACCGCCCAGCTCCAACACCCCCACTTACCACGTAAAAGTTCGCCTCGTGAACGTCTTCGTCAACGTCACCGACTCGACTGGCGCTCCCATTGGCGGCCTCAAACAGGACGACTTCAACCTCTCGGAAGACGGCGTCCCGCAGAAAATCTCCTATTTCGACCGCCAGACCGACATGCCGCTTTCGCTCGTCCTCGCCATCGACACCAGCGGCTCGGTCCGCAAAGACCTCGACATCGAAACCCGCGCCGCCCACGACTTCATGCGCGCGCTCCTTCGACCCGTCGATCGCCTCGACCTGATCGACTTCAACTCCTCCGTCCGCGAAGTGGTCCCCTTCACCGCCGACATGCGGCACCTTGACTGGGGTCTCAACAACCTCGACCTTGGTCCCGCCACCGCGCTCTACGACGCCATCTATCTCTCGGCGCAAAACCTCGCTCCGCGCTCCGGCCGCAAAGTTCTCGTCGTGATTTCCGACGGCGGCAACACCGTCAAAGGCGTGGATTACGAGCAGGCGCTCGATCAGGCCATCCGCAACGAAGTCATGGTCTACAGCCTCATCGACATCCCCATCCTCAACGACGCGGGCCGCGACACGGGCGGCGAACACGCCCTCATCACGCTCTCCCAGGAAACCGGCGGCAAGTTCTACTACGCCGAGTTCGGAGACATCCGGGACGCCTTCGCGAAAATCTCCGAAGATCTGCGTACCCAATATTTGGTCGGCTATTACCCCGCGCAGCGCCGCAGCCAGACTGACTTCCGTCGCATCCAGGTCACGCTCAAGTCGAATCCCTCGTACACCCTGCGCTACCGACCCGGCTACTACGCCCAAGCCTCAGCCCCGCTCGACCAATAGCGGGCGATCCTCGACGGCGTTCCTCACCGCGTCACAATCACTTCGTACAAATTGTCCTTGGCCAGGAAAAACTTGAACCCGCCCCATCCCCTGAACAGCTGCTCGATCCTGCGGTTGGTAAACACTCGCAGCACCGAATAAGGCTCCGTCTCCTGCATCTCGATCTCCGGCCCTGCCGTCAGGTGATACCGGCAGAACGTTGTAAACGGCCCCGTCGGCTTCGAGTGAAAGATCGCCAGCACCTTCCCATCCTTCAGCGTCGCATCCTTCAGATGCGACACCAGCGGCCCAATCAGGCCATCCGGAATGTAATCGAGCGTCGCCCACAGCAGCACCACATCGAACTGTCGTCCGTGAAAATTCAGATTCTGCTCGAAAAATCCGGCCTCGTCGAAGCGCGGCGGCTCGCCCTCTTCCGCTGGCGGCAATTGCCATTCGTCCCGCAGCGATTCATGCACCACGTCCGCCATGTACACGCTGTGGCCCATCTCCGTCAGAAAATTGATGTTCTGCGGCGACGTCGGCCCGATGTCCAGCACCCGCAGCCCGTTCTCGGCGCGCAGGTGTTTCAGCAGCGCCTCCCACCCGCTCGAGTGCCGCGGAATCCTCGGCCCTGTCAGCAGCGTCGGCCGCCCTCGGCCCTCGTCCTCGCGTTTCCTGCGGAAAAGATTCACTATCCTCGGCCCTGATCCCTCGTCCTGGATTGTAACGGCCCCCGCGTCTTCCCGCTCCCAGGTGTTTTATTCCCCCGCCGCGATCGCTGAATTTCGCCGGCGCCCTTTGCTAAGATGGCTTCCGAATCAGCAAACCCGGAGTCCCACAACATGAACCGCGCTCCCATCCTCATCTCCTGTATTCTCCTCTTCCTTCTCGCCGCCCTGCCCGCCTCTGCGAAGACCAAGGACAAACCCGAGCACGGCTCCTTTACCTTCAGCGGCCAGAAGCGCGACTACAGCTATCAGATCCCCTCCGCCGCCGATCCCAACAAGCCTCTCCCTGCCGTCGTTCTCCTCCACGAACAGGGCGGCTGGGCGTCCGACATCATCGGTGCCTGGAAGGGCTTCGCTTCCCAGCAGGGCTTCATCATCATCGCCCCCGAGTCGCTCCACAACACCCTCTGGGACTCCCAGGTTGACGGCCCTCCCTACCTCCACGCCGTCGTCGATGAGGTCGCCAAAATACATCCCATCGACTACAGCCGCGTCTACCTGTTCGGCGTCACGAGTGGAGGCGTCTACGCCACCGCCCTCGGCATCTACGACGCAGGTTACTGGGCCGCTACCGCTGTCCACGCCGCCATCATGGATCCGTCCAACTACTCCCTCTTCGCCCACGCACCCCGCAAAGAACCCTTCGAAGACTGGGTCGGCGACCAGGACGCCGATCACGATCTCCGCATGATGGCCAACGAACACGACGCCTTCGTCAAAGCCGGCTTCCCCTTCGAGCTCAAAATCATCCCCAACTCCTCAGGCACCTACAACAACGTCGTCGATCAGGTGAACGAAGGCTCCTGGAAATTCTTCACGAAATACCACCTCGACACTGCCGCGCCTGCAGCAGCCGCGGCCGCTCCCAAATAACAGCGGTGTCCTCGCTTGAAAGGGATCATTCCAGAGCGCGATGCTACTGCGCCTCTGCCCTCGCTGTCGGTTTTTGAAACTTCAGCCGGTACTCCGTCACGATCTTCTGCATCGCGCCGCCCAGCGCTGCCAGCGGATCGCTGCCTGCGCGCAGCTTGGCCTCCGCTGCGACCGCACGGCTCACAACCGCGCCGGTGGTGATGTAGAAGGTCACGTCGCCCAACGTCGGCAGCGGGCTCGACTCCGTCGGGTCGAAGTGGTTTTGCAGGCTGGTGGCCACTGACACGGCGTGCAGCGCCGCGGCGCGAATCGACGGGAATTTTTCGCTGCCGCCGATGTAACCACCGCCGCTGCTCAGGTACACGCTGGCCGCGCCATCCGCCGCCGCCAGCACCGTCACCGTTCCGCGATCCACGTGCCAGTCCATCAGCACAATCTGCACCGCGTCGCGCGCCATGTTGGGCAGACGCATTTCGAGCGCGTGCCGGCGCATCTGCGAGTAGAACGCCGGATCGGCCTTGCGCGACCCTGGTCCTCCCGTCGATCCTCCTCGGCTGGCTGGAGTGTTCTTCTCCATCTATCTCGAAAGGTTACTCGGATTTGGGGTTTAGAGTTAGCTGGGAGCTGGGAGCCGGGAGCCTGTAGCGAAGCAGCGTTCAGCGTTCGGCGTTCAGTAACACCTACCCTATCCTCAGAAGCAGGCTGCAGCCTGCAGCCTGCAGCCTGCAGCCATTAGCCTTTAGCCGGTAAGCCTGTAGCTGCAGCCGCCCCACCCCTACCCCCCTCCCCCTCCAGTGCGGGATGTCGATTGATTCTGCTGCACTTAGCGGATATTAACAAGGTCGACAATAGCCAGGTCTCTGGAGACAGAGCAGATCGAGATGGCCGTCTGTGTAACAAACGTGGCCGGGTTTGTCATCAGCACGGCTCTCTTTGTTACAGAGACGGTCGTGATGGTACACGGAGCCGGTGGCCGGTAGCCTGGAGCCAGGAGTGGATTGGAGTGATGCGTGTTCATGCGCGCAGAAAGGAAAAGGCCCAGCCGTTGGGCTGAGCCTTTTTTGTTTCTTACCCTCTATTATCAGGATACCAAATCCAGCATGAAAACTCGCCAAATATCTTTGAGGGTATAAAGGCGGAAGTGGTGTGGAATGAGGGACAACACTTTCGTACCGCACGCGAAAAGCTTGACAAGTTTTCCACATTTGGGGGTTTAGCGAAAAAGCCGTTAGCGAGAAGCGTCCTGCGAGAGACGTTTAGCAAGAAGCTTGTAGTCAACCACGTTTAGCGAAAGCTACTGCCGGTTGAATACCAGCACGTCGGGCTGGTTTCGGCCGGGCGAGTGTACGGTCATCGTGAATGTTTTCCCATCGGGAGAAAGCGTGATCTCCCGCGTATCGATGACCTTTCCGCCGGCTTTGTCCGTCATCTCCAGGGTGTGCTCGTCCACCCGCCGGATCGAGGAGGAAGAGCCCGGGTCCGCGCTCGGCCCTCGTTGGGATAGTCCTTGCCGTCGAACTTCACGTTTTTCGTCTGATGCTCAGCGGGATTGGCGGCGATGAAAGAGAGGCCGTCGCCCTGGTACGCCTTCACCTGCAGAACATAAGGCGAGTTCATCGTCTCCCGGATGCTCTTCCAGTCCGCCGCGAAGCCAGACCCTCCACCGCTGCGCCGGTAGACATAATCCATGCTGAACGTGGAGCCGCCGGGCTCGAACTCGCGGTAGAAGTCGGTGAGCGTAGCGCCGTCCTTCGAGAGCTTCCAGGTCCCTCTGAGGAGCAGCTTGCCGTCTTTCCTGCGCTCGACGATCCAGGTGTCGGGCGCTTCAGGCTTGACCGACAGCGTGGTTCCCACGATGCCCGGCTGATCGGCGCCATCGGTCACGATGGTTTCGGGGGTGCCGGCAAAATTGAAGGAGTACGTGTTGCCGCCCTTGCTCTCAATCTTCATCTCGTCGGGCATTCTGGTGATCGATGGGTCGAGCTTCCACTCGCCGATGAAGGGATTCTCCGCCGCCCATGCCATGCCCACAGCCGTGCCGGCAACCACCAGCAACTTCAAAACACGCTTCAGCACAGAGTCCTCCTTCGATTCTTTCCGGAACCCGCCGCAGTCCAACCTGGTTTCGCGCTGGCCTGGGCCGCGGAAATATCCTAAACTCCAAACGCTGAACTCTCCTGGCGGAAGTGTGGAACTCACGAGGAGTGAGCGCAGGGCGAAGCTGCGGGCTGGAACGGAACGGACGCTCCTGCAAGAGCGTAGACGAGAGGACGAGGGAGGGGCATGGCGCAGGAACCGATGCAGGCGACGGAGAGGCGGCCGCGGGGGGACAGCCTCGTCCTGATGGGCATGGCCACGGCGGCGGCGGTGGTTCATCTGCTCAGCAACCAGCGCTATGGGTTTCACCGCGACGAACTGCAGTTTCTGAGCGACGCGCGCCACCTGGACTGGGGTTTCGTGGCGTATCCACCGCTGACGCCGTTCCTGGAGCGGATTCTGCTGGGAATTTTCGGAGTGTCGCTGGAGGGTCTGCGGCTCTTCTCGGTGATCGCGCAGGCGGTGGCGCTGGTAGTGACAGGCCTGATGGCGCGGGAACTGGGCGGCGGACGGCTGGCTCAGGTGACGGCGGTGCTGTGCGTGGCGCTTGCGCCGCTGCCGTTGTTCAACGGGACGGAGTTCCAGTACACCAGCTTCGATTTTCTGTGGTGGGTATTGATTGCGTACTTCGTCATTCGCCTGTTGCGGTCGGAGAATCCGCGGTGGTGGCTGGCGGTGGGCGCGGTGGCGGGCGTGGGTCTGATGACCAAGTACGCGATTGTGTTCTATCTGGCGGGCGTGCTGGGCGGATTTCTGCTGACTTCGGCGCGGCGGTATCTGGCGAGCTGGTACTTTTTGGCCGGGGCGGGTCTGGCGTTGCTGATCTTTCTTCCGAATCTGGTGTGGCTGGCGCACCACGATTTCATTTCGTACACGTTCCTGAAGTCCATCCATGCCCGCGACGTTGCCGAAGGCCGGGCGCTCGGATTCCTGCGCGGGCAATTCTGGCTTTGCACCGATTTGGCGTCTGCGCCGGTGTGGATCGGCGGACTGGTGGCGTACTTCGTGAGCCGGCGCTATCGAACCTTGGGGTGGATGTATGCGATCCCGCTGGCGCTCTTTTTTTTCGGGAAGGGGCGGCATTACTACATGGCGGCGGCGTATCCCATGCTGATGGCGATGGGCGCGGTTGCGGGGGAGCGGTGGATGGGGTGGCTGAGCCGGGGCTGGCGGTGGGCGGTGGAGGGGGTTT
>PKVY01000074.1 GCA_003131625.1 Acidobacterium sp.
GGCAAAGAAAGAATTTTCCCCCTTTGCAGTTCTAAGAGTGGAGAAGTGTAGCTCTGCCGGCTTCGTGCCCGCAGGGCTTTTCTGTTGGGCACAACAGAATTTTTCTCTTGCGCGCAAAGGAAGGCGAATCCCGCTATGCGGAACGGAGGAGGGTAATACCTGATTTACGGTACCGAATCACCACAATGGAATCAACAACTTGCCAGTACCCTGGGGGGAGGGGGGTGGGGGGCGGCTGCAGGCTACAGGCTACCGGCTACAGGCTCCTTCGGAGACAGGCTCAGAAAGTCATAAAGCGCCTCCACGCCGGGATCCAGCTTCTTCTGCTGCGCGAGTTGCGCCTCGCGCAGCACCTGCAGCTCCTCGCGCGCTTCCGCCAGCTCGCCGGCGATCCAGTGCGCGCGCGCGCGCTGAAAAGCCAGATCCTCGCGACGTTCTTCACGCCGATTCTCGGGCAGATTGGAAATTTGCAGCTTCTCATTGGCGAGTTTCGCCAGGCTCATCATGCGCGCCGTTTGCCGCGTCTCTGCCAGGCAGTCGAAGAGGATGCGCAGCGCCTCGAACCATCCGCGCCAGTTGTCGCATTTCACGAAGCGGTTCGCCGCTTCCACCGCCAGATCGATGGCTTCGGTATACCGTGATCCAGCCTTTGCCAAACGCGCTTCGGTCGTCGTCGCATACGCCAGCGCGACGCGCATGCCGTGAAACGCCTGAATCGTCTTCGCCCGCTGCAGCAGCCGCGAAGCTTCTTCCAGACGTTCCGGTTCGTCGGCCAGCAGATCGGCCCAGTCGCGCAGCGTTGTCGACAGCCCGGAATACCACCGCAGATCGCGCAGCAGGTTCGCGTCCTGTCCACTGGCTTCTATGTCCGTCAGCGCGCCGCGCAGCAGCATCTCCGCTTTCTCTGTCTGTCCGCGGCCTTGCAGCGCGTAGGCCATCTCGTGTTTGGCGCGGCCTGTTTCGCGCAGCGTTGCTTCGCTTTCGGGCGCATGCATCGCCAGCCAGTAGAAATCTTCCGGCGCTCTGGGAACTTCGCCCGGCGCAAGCGGACCGATCGACGCGAGCAGGCTGTCATCGAGAGCCACGCCAGGATTCCGGCTCACGTAATTGCCCAGCAACAGCAGCCGTTCCTGTCGACTCTGAACGCGGCTCACAAACTGCAGCGCGCGCTCTGGCTGCTCACCGCGGACGCACGCGAAGAATGCCGCATATAGCTGTTCGTCTCCGCAATCCTGCGGCAGCGCGCCGCACGCCGTCAGCGCTTCGTCGATGCGGTTCTCGTCCACCAGCTCCATCAGCGTTGGCTGTTCCGGCTTCGGCCCGTGCAACAGCAGAAAGGTCAGCGTCGCGCTCGGTGCCACCGTTTCCAGAAACTCCTTGTGCCGCTCAGCCGCATGCGTCCACACGATCAGCGGCGACCCATACCGCTCGATTTGCTCGAAGAACCACACCAGCCGATCCGCCGCGTCCGTCGTCGGCGCATTTTCCGAAGCGAGACCCAGCTCGTGCAGCGTCGCATCGTCGGGCATCGCACCCGTTGCCTCATCGATGCGAATCACGTTGCCGCGCCAGCCGCGAAACACCGACGTAGGCAATTGCGTAAACGTCACCGCCGACGCATCGATCTCGGTGATCGAGCCCGGCTGCAGATCCCGCACCTGCGCAGCGACCGTCTCCCAAAAGGGATCCGGTGCGCTGGCTGCGGCAGTCCCGCTTGCCGGCGCTCCGTCTGTCTCCGCCAGCCAACCGGCTGCTGGAACGCGCGGCCCGTTCAACGGCAGAGCGCTCAGGTCGAGCGGACTGCGCAGATACACCGTCATCGACGCCCAGTTCGCAAACGCGAATTCCGTCGCCGCCTTCGCGCAGCGGATCCGCACCAGCGCCGACTCTGGATCGCGGCTTGCCGACGGCCCAAACACGTCCGCGTAAAACGCCTCGGCAATCGAGCCGGCATCCTCGTTGTGCAGCTCGGCCAGGAACGACAGCACCAGCCCTGCGCCATTCCGGTGCAGCGCCAGCGCCGGCGATTCGCCCCAGGAATTCGCCGCGCCCGAATAGCAGCTCCACAAGAGCGCGATCTTCGCCTGTGCGAACGTCGAGCCCAGCGTCACTGACGCCACGTCGCCCGTTTCGCCCTGCACAGCATTCCCGTGCTTTTCCAGATGCAGCACGTCCACCGCATCGACGGGTTTGCCCGCTTCGAACGCATCCGTCACGTCCTGCTGCACGATTTCCGGAGTCCGCTGCAAACCCTGGAGCGCTGCCGCGGTTCGCTGATTCGTATCCTGGCCAACCACCTTCATCAGCTGCAGCTGACCGCGGGTTGCCACCGGCAGCGCTTCGAAATCGTCCCACGCCTGCACCACCGACAAATCGCCCACCGCCAGCAGGTGTCCCGATTCGTCATACATGCCTGCCCACGGCAGCAGATGTAGCTCCGGCCGCGTGGTCTGAATCACGAGCCGCCGCGCAGTTCCGGTTTCGTCGAGAAATGCGCGCAGCGCCGGGCTCAATTGTGCCAGCGATTGATACAACATGCGTCCCAGCGCCCGGATCGCCGTCGCGCCACGATAACCTGTCTTGACGTCGCGATTCACATTGCAGTCGCGCAGCTGCCGGATGAACTCGCGCCACTGCTCGTCGTTGATCGGCGACTGGAAGGTTTGCGCCGGATATGTCTTGCCGTCGATCGTCAGCAGAACCCCGAATTCACGCTCCGTCGCCAGCGGCAAACTCGTCTCCATCGCGCCGCTGGGCAGTTCCAGTTCGACCACCGCCGTCTTGCGGTAAACCGGCATGGTGAAACGCTACCATAGGCCACAATGGACGGCACAATTGCAACGCGGGCCTTGCAGCCGCATACTGATTGACGGTCCGCGCGCGTTTTCGTCTTATCGCGCCACATCGAAAGGGGTCGCCATGAGCACCAACACTTCGTCCATGAACCCACCGCTGCCCATTCCGCTGCTGGTCACAGCCGAAACCGGCGCGCCAGCGCCCGTGCTTCCGCCCGAAAGTCTTCCTCACATCACCGGCGATCTGCCTGGTGCGGACCAGCGCAGTGTCAACCACACGCACCTTTCCGCTGACTCGAGCGTCGGCGATCCCGACGACCTTAGCCAAACCGGCTGGTGCATTCTCTTCGCCTCTGACGCCGACCCAGCCATCAAGGCGCAGCTTCAGCCGCTCATCGACCTTCGCCACAAGCAGGTTGCTGACGACAACCTTTTCAAGATCTTCGAAGGCACGGATTCCGGCGTTGGCCCTGGCCAGACCGCCGACAACTGGGTCCAGTACCGCGGCGTCTCCCTCACCGCGCAGGTCGATCCAACTGCTGGCGTTCCTTATTATGTGCTGATCGTCGGGCAGCCCGATCGCATCCCCTTCGAGTTCCAGAACCTGCTCAAGATGCAGTGGGCCGTCGGTCGCCTCGCCTTTGACAACATCGAAGACTACGGCCGCTACGCCCAGGCCGTCGTCCAGTACGAAAGCGATGCTTTCCACCCCGTCCAGCGCAAGAACGCCGCCGTCTGGATCACCCACAACGACGGCGACCTCGCAACCGGAATGCTCTCCGACGCGCTCTGCCCTAACTTCCTCGACGCGCAGCATCCACTCGGCTGCGGCAACGCGAAATTCACCCTCGACGCCTTCACTGCCACAACTCCCAAACAAGCCACCAAACAGCAGTTTATCGACATGCTTCGCGGTAACATCCCTGGCGGACCACCCGCTGTCTTCTTCACCGGTTCTCACGGCGCCGAATACGCGATCACCGATCCTGCGCTCCAGCGCCGCATGCAGGGCTCCCTCTTTACGCAGGAGTGGGTGCGCGGCACGCCGGGCGGCCCGAACAATCTGATGTCCGCGGAAGATATCCCAGCCGATGCCAAGCTCCAGGGAACCATGGCATTTTTATTTGCCTGTTACAGCGGCGGCTGCCCGGCCGACAACAATTATTACTTCGGCCCCAACGGCGCACAGCTGCCGGTTGCGCCGGCTCCGTTGATCGCAGCTCTGCCTCAGGCGCTGCTCAGCCACGGCGCGCTCGCCGTCATCGCGCACATCGACCTGGCCTTCCCCTACGCTTTTCAGGATGTCACCGGAACGCCGCAGGTGCAGGCTGTGCGCGACCCGCTCACGTATCTCATGTTCGGCCGCCGCGCCGGCTATGCCGCCGACTGTCTCAGCGACCGCTGGAGCCACCTCTGCTCGCAGCTCATCGAGTCCGAAGCGATCACCGCATCCACCGTTCCCAACGCGCCCCAGCCCCTGAACGACGCGGCCCGCACCGCTCTCACCATCGCCCGCGACGATGCGCGCAACTATATTGTCCTGGGCGACCCCGCCGCGCGGCTTCGCATCGCGGATCTGCAGTAAGGGGAAAATGCGGCCCGCTCCCGATTAACCGCCCGACTGCGGCCCGCCGCCCGGGCCACCGAAGCCCACATGGCTCGTATCGATCTCCAGCAGGAGCAGGTTCGAGGGCCGCACCGGGAAGTTCGCTGGCGGCGAAGAGGGATTCGGCTCGAAGAACACGCTGTAGGCGCCTGGCTTCGACGATGTGAAGGTGTACGCCGTCTTGCCGCCGGACGCGATCGACACCGGACCAGAGGGCCCCGGGGACAGAATCGAAACCGCGCCTGGTGAAAAGAACAGCGTCGCACTGTCACTCGGGGCAGAAAATGTGACCGTGTTCCCCTGTACCGCCGGAACCGAAGGCTGGCTGGGAACGAGGACACCGTTCTCCATGGAAATAGTAATAACGGTATTTGCCATGGCCGAGACGTTACTGCAATTTCCTGGATTTGTCCAACCCAGCTTCCGCTTTTGCCTGGTTCAGCGCCGTCTGGAAGGCCGGATCGGCCCGTAAGGACTTGAGCTCCGGACTGCGCTGGAATTCCACCGCGTGATAGCCCTGCGCCAGGGCCCTGGCGATCAGCGGGATCGCTTTGGCGCGCTGCCCGAGAATCTCGTAGGTTTCCCCGGCGCGGTATTCGATATTCGGATCATCGGGGGATAGTGCCAATGCTTTCCTCAGCAGCACCTCACTGGGTCCTGCCTGTCCACTGGATGCGTAGTAATCGCCCAGCTGCACGAGAAGATTCGTGTCGTCGGGAGACTTGGTGCGTTCCGCCTCCCCCAACTCGATAGCCTTGCGGTACGCCTGTACGGACTTATCGTGTTCTCCACTCCACAAGTACGCGCTGCCCAGATTTCCCCATACCTGATAATCACCGGGCCTTCGGGCGATGGCTTTCTGATTCATGGCGACGGCCTGACCGTAATTGCCCTGCAGTTCGAACAACGATCCAAGCGCCGTGTAGGCATCCGGGTCGGGCTGGATCGACAGAACCTTTTCGAGGTCCTTCCGCGCCTCATTGAGCTGACCCAACTGCATCCGGGCCAGGCCGAGATCGTAGAATGCGGCATTATTCTGCGGGTCGAGCTCCGCGCCCTTTTGCCACGCTGCAGCAGCCTCCTCCAATTTTCCGCTGGAGAAGTAGATTATTCCCAACCGCACCGGCCATCGCGAGTCATTTGGCGCCAGATCGATCGCTCTCTGCACCGCGGTGATCGCGTCCTGCGTCCGCCCGTCTGCCTGGTCGATCTCGGCCAGAGCGGAGCCGTAAGCCTCGGCGCTGTGCGGATCAATCGCGATCGCCTTCTGTACCTGCTGCCGCGCCAGTGCAATCTGCCCCTGCGTTGTGGCTATCCGGGCCAGGGTCACATAAGGTGGCGCCAGGTTCGAATCCATTTGCAGTGCCTTCATCTCCTCGGCCCGCGCCTGGTCGAGCAGCTTCGGGTCCTTGCTGTTCCGGTATTGCAGGAACCATGCATTGCCCAACCCCGCTGCCGCCAGCGCGAAAGAAGGATCCTCCTGCAGGATCTGCTGGAACCCCGTCGCGGCGGCATCAATATTAGTAGTCTTGTAAGCACGCTGCAGAAGGTCCTGCGCCTTCAGATACTCGTCATCGACGTTCGCCGGAGTTCCCGCCGGAACTCCCGCCGACGCTGGATGGATCCACCTCTGGATCGTCCCCCTCCACACTCCAAATCCGATCGCGACTGCCAGGACTACCGCTGCGATGATCGCTTCCCAAACCCACCTCTTGCTTCTTCTCCGTGACGGCGCGGTACTCCCGGCCAGATCTGAAGCCGACGCAGCTCCCAGCGATTCCGCCAGCGCCGCTGCCAATTGCCCCGCACTCGCAAACCGCTTTGCCGGATCGATCTCCGTCGCCACATTCACGGTCCGCAGAAACGACTCCGGCAGGTCCGGCCGCAGATCGATCAGCGTTCTTCGCTCGCTGATCGCGGCCACCGCCTCGGCAAACGGCCGCTTGCTCACCTTCACCGGATACTCCCCGGTCACGAGGAAGTAGAGCAGCACACCCATCGCGTAAATATCCGACGCCACCGTCGCCGCTCTTCCCTGGAACAGCTCCGGAGCCATGTAGTTCGGCGATCCCGAAATATTGGCCTGCAACTGCGGCAGCGAGCTCAGCCCAAAATCCATCAGCAGAATGCGGCCGCCCTCTTCGCGCATCACGTTTTCGGATTTGATGTCGCGATGCAGCAGGCCTGTCCGATGCACTGCGCTCAGCGCTCGTGACACATCCAGCCCGATCAGCGCGGCCTCGCGATAGCCAAACGGCCCCTGCGCCCGAATCAGCGCCGACAGCGTTTTGCCGTGCACGAAATCCGTCCAGAACCCGACTCGCCCATCGTGCCGGTCGATGCCGTAAACGTGCACGATGTTGGGGTGCTGCACGGAAGCCAGCGCGCGCGCCTCACGAAGCAGCGCTCGATACTCCTCGTCGCCGCCCACCGAGTTCGGCAGCAGCAGCTTGAGCGCGACCTCNNCCCACGCACGGTAGACCTCGCCGAACCCGCCATGTCCGACCCGATCGAGCAGGCGAAAATCGCCCCACGCACCGAGCGCCGGCGGCACATCGACCGGGGCTTGCGGGCTTCCGTCCAGCGAAAGTGTTGGATCGTCGTCCATACCGGGCGCAGACATTTTTGTCAGTACACGCGAGGATTACGGGGGGAGAAACCGAGTCCTCCGAGGCGGCAGGCATCCGGAACCATCGAGAGCCGTGGGGTCGCCCCGAACTGTCTGTTCCTGGAACCCGATTATAGGTCCGCCTGTACATCCGTTGACGGGGAATCGCGAAGGACGCCGAAGTCGCACTTTTGGGAGCCGGCGACTCCACTGTGGACCACAATGTAGTCCACGTCAGTCGGTTTGCCCGACCGATAGAAAGACCACCCGTATACAAGGTGATTCAATTTGTGGCGTCAATGGTCGGGGAGAGAGGAT
>PKVY01000035.1 GCA_003131625.1 Acidobacterium sp.
GCGACGAGAACGCGCCGCCGCAGGTCTCCGGACTGGGCGGAGCGATGGAGCCGTTTGGGGAAACAGCGCAGAATGTGCTGGCGCCGTACACCGTTGCCACGCAGAGCATCCGCACGCGTTTCTGGGACGGGCAGGACAACTTCTTCAGCGACAACCTCTCGCTGCTGAAAGGCAACCACCTGCTCCAGTTCGGCGGACAGTTCCAGCACAACTTCAACTACCACCAGCGCAGCGACAACGGCGGCGGTATCAACTTCACGCCGACCTACCAGCTGGGGGATTCGGCGGGCGCGGGCCTGGTCGACATGAGCGGTCTGGGCGGCGGATTCCCGGTCAACAAGAACTCGAGCCGTGTAGCGGCGGCAGCGCTGGGCATCGTCACCGATGCGCAGGTCGCCTACACCCGCAGCGGTCCCACCCTGGCACTTAACCCGCCGCTGACCCACGCGTTCGATCAGATGAACATCGACTATTACAACGCGTATCTCAGCGACACCTGGCATATGAAGCCGAGCTTCACGCTCACCTACGGCCTCGGGTACACGCTGGAAATGCCTCCCGCGGAACAGAATGGCAAAGCCACCGTGCTGGTGGATGCCTCCGACGAGCCGGTTGTGGCAGATGACTATCTGACCCAGCGGAAGAACGCCGCGCTGCAGGGACAGCCGTACAACCCGGAGCTCGGGTTTGCGCTGGTCGGCAACGTGGGCGCCGGGGAGAAGTACCCTTACGATCCGTTCTACGGATCGTTCAGCCCGCGTGTGGGCGTGGCGTGGAACCCGAGCTTCTCCAAAGCGACGGTCATCCGCGGTGGATACGGGCGCATCTATGGCCGGTTGAACGGCGTGGACCTGGTGCTGGTGCCGCTGCTCGGCGTCGGCCTGATCCAGCCTGTGCTGTGCCGGACCGCTCTGTCCAACGGGACGTGCGGTTCCAGCAACCCGACGGCCGCCAACGCGTTCCGCGTCGGGGTGGATGGGAACAGCGCTCCGTTACCGGCAGCGGCTCCCACGCTGCCTCAGCCTGCCTTCACCGGGTATAACCTGGTAGCCGGGTCGGCCAACGAAGCGATGGATCCGCATTTCCGTCCCAACGACGTCGACTCGTTCGATCTGACGATCCAGCGGCAAATCGGACAAAAGTCGCTGCTGGAGGTCGGGTACATCGGACGCCTGATCCACCACGAATACCAGCCCATCAACCTGAACGCTGTGCCGTACATGATGTCGCAGGGCGGGCAGCAGTTCCAGGCGGCCTATGCGAACCTGGAGAAGTATCTGGGATGCGCGACCTCCGCGGCCGCCTGCGGAGCCAGTGTGCCGGCTTCGGGGACCGCGGCTTATACCAGCTACATCAGCGCAGTTACGGCTCAGCCCTTCCTTGAATCCTCACTGAAGGCGTCAGGGTACTGCAACGGGTACGCCAGCTGCACAGCGGCGGTGCTGGACCAGGAGCTGGGCAACCTCGAAACGCAGGGTGTCTGGAGCCTGTGGTCGGATCTGGACAATGGCGGGTTTAACTTCGCGCGCACCATGCAGAACACGCCGATTCCAGGCTCACCCTTTGGGGCCAACGGACAGCAGACCAGCGGCATCGCCGAGAACGCCAGCGTGGGGTATGGCAACTACAACGGCGTGTTCGTCAGCTTTGGCACGCGCGGCTGGCACGGGCTGACCATGCAGCACAACTTTACCTACAGCAAGGCGCTGGGCACGGGCGCGTTCGTGCAGGCGTCGAGCGAATACACGCCGAACGATGCCTTCGATCTGGGCAAGATGTACGGCGAGCAGGCGTTCGATCGCAGAATCGTTTACAACACCTACATCGTGGCCTCAGAGCCGTGGTTCAGGGGACAGAACGGCTTCCTGGGACGCGCGGCGGGTGGGTGGACGTTCGCTCCGATCTTCACCGCCGGGTCCGGACCGCCGGTCTACTGCAGCACGTGGTCCAACGCTCAGTCGTTTGGATCTGGCGACGGCGCCAGCTATTTCGACAACGAGCAGTGCGTCTTCACCACGCCGTACAAGGGCGGACATTCCGCAATCTTCGGTGTAGCCGGCGATTCAGCTACCGGGGTGGGAACCGCAACGTCGGTCACAGCGGTGAATATGTTCAAGAATCCGTTAGCGGTCTACAACCAGGTCCGCGCGCCGATTCTCGGCATCGACACCAAGAACCCCGGCGTGGGCCCGATTATGGGGCAGCCTTACTGGAACATGGATGGGCAGATCAAGAAGGACGTTCGCATTGCTGAGTCGGCGACCTTCGAGTTCTCGTTCATCGCGACCAACATGCTGAACCACCGGCAATTCGGCGATCCATCGCTGGGACTGGGTGAAACTGGCTCATGGGGTGTGCTGAATAGCCAGGCCAACTCGCCTCGCGCGATGGAGTTCGGAGGACGCATCACCTTCTGAGCTACTGAGCCGAAACAAAACACTGTAACGCGAAGCGGAGGGGCGACCCTCCGCTTTCGTTTTGCCTGCCACTTCGGAATTCCACAGGATGGGACGAAAGTGGCATCGATATTCCCTGGCCCGGTCTTGCCCTTTTTGGTAACGGCGGGTAAAAAGGGTTTCCTGGGCCGCTGAAAGGGAATCTTTTTAGTCAACTTTCTCGCTTTTGTAAGGCAACCTAAATCTCTCTCAAGGAATCCCCCTTTCCAATGATTGCCGACATCCTGCTGGTGGACGACAACTGCATTCAGGCGACCACCAGAAAAGCCATTCTGGCCCGCGCGGGCGGGAACGTCGCGGTTGCGTGCGATGGAAGACAGGCTCTTGCCATGCTCGATCAGGGGGGGGTGCTGCGGCCCGTGGGGCTGGTAGTCACCGACCACCTGATGCCGGGGATGAATGGCCCACAGTTTGTTGCCCAACTGAGGGCGAAATATCCGGATCTGCCGGTGGTGGTGCTGAGCGGGCTGGCGGAAGCCGAGGATGATTATGACGATCTCGACGTCATCTTCCGGGTCAAGCCCTTCCCTCCGGATGAGCTGCTGGCGCTGGTGCGGTCGCTGCTGACGCAGCCAATCGGCCGGACGGCCTAGCCTCCTGACAAGACTCCACGCCTGTCTATCGATTGCCACTTCCGCGGGCTTAGTGTGAGATTTGTCACAGCGCCGCGCGCCGCCGGACGTGAAGATCAGAGTGTTCCCTGGTTGCCGCGTGGCCGTCGCTGATCTCCTGAAAGTGCGACAATCAAAAGGTCGATCCCTATGCCTGCATTTGGCAGTTTTGCACTTCTCGTCGCGCTCGCTCTGAGCGGGTACAACCTGCTGGCAGGAGCGGTGGCGCTGCGCCAGCTGGCCACAGGCAGGCGATCCTGGATTTCCCCCGAAAAGCTCGCCGAAACCGCCCGGCGTGCCGGCATCGCGAGCTTCTTCGCCACGGCCTGCGCGGCCTTTGCACTGGTATGGGCGGCCTTCACTAACGACTTTTCGGTCGCGTACATTACCGAGCACTCGAATCGCGCCTTGCCGGCGGCCTATAAGTTTGCGGCTCTGTGGTCCGGGCAGGAGGGATCGCTGCTGCTGTGGGCGTTTCTGCTGTCGGCCTACGGGTTTGTGCTGCGCGCGCGGCACAAGGTCGATGTCAAGCTAACCGCCTATGCCTCGACGATTCTGGCGGGGATTCAGGTCTTCTTCCTGCTGCTGGTGAACGTGGCGGCGACCCCGTTTTCGCTGGTGACAGGCGCGGTGCCTCCGGATGGCAACGGACTCAACCCGTTACTGCAGTATCCGGAGATGGTGATTCACCCACCCATGCTCTACCTCGGCTACGTGGGATTCAGCGTGCCGTTCGCCTTTGCGCTGGGCGCGCTGATGATGCGGTATCCGGGCGAGAAATGGATCCACATCACGCGGCGCTGGACCATGGTGACGTGGCTGTTCCTGACCGTCGGCATCTTCCTCGGCATGCACTGGGCGTACTCCGTGCTGGGCTGGGGCGGGTACTGGGGCTGGGATCCGGTGGAGAACGCTTCGCTGATGCCGTGGCTGACGGGCACGGCCTTCCTGCACTCGGTGATGATGCAGGAAAAGCGCGGCATGATGAAGTCGTGGAACGTGTGGCTGATCTTCTCCACGTTCATGCTGGCGATTTTGGGCACGCTGCTGACGCGGTCGGGGCTGGTGAGTTCCGTGCACGCCTTCGCGCAGTCCGCGATCGGCACCTGGTTCTGGGTTTTCCTGGTGATCGTGCTGGCTGTGTGCCTGTTCACCTACATCCTGCAGCGCGACCATCTGAAAACCGAGCACAAGCTGGAGTCGCTGGTCTCGCGCGAATCGAGCTTCCTGTTCAATAACCTCGTTCTGCTGGCCGCGTGCTTCACCGTGCTGTGGGGGACGCTGTTCCCGGTGCTGTCGGAGTACGTGCAGGGCAATCGGGTGACGGTCAGCGCGCCGTTCTATAACCGCGTGGCTGTGCCGATCGGCGTCTTCCTGCTGTTTCTCACCGGCATCGGCCCGCTGCTGGCGTGGCGCTCGACTTCGATGCGAAGCATCCGGAAGAACTTCGTGCTGCCGGCGACCGTCGGGTTGGTGGTGGCCATCGCGATCATTCCGCTGGGCGTGCATCCGTGGACGATTTTCACGACGGATGGGCAGGGCGCGTTCTACGCGTGGATCACGTTTGCCATGGCGGCTGCTGTGCTGACGGCGATCTCCGCGGAGTTTTTCCGGGGCGCGCGGGTGATCCAGGGGAAATCGGGCCAGAATCTGCTGATGTCGATGGTAGAGCTGACGCGGCGCAACACGCGCCGGTATGGCGGGTACATCGTTCACTTCGGGATTGTGCTGATCTTTATCGGGATCAGCGGGCAGGCGTTCAACCAGAGCCACGAGCAGACGATGAACTACAAGCAGAGCTTCATGCTCGGGCCATATCGGGTGGAGTGCCTCGATTATTCGCAGGATTCGAATCCGAATTACGACACGGAGTTTGCACTGCTGAATGTGTATCGCGGCGACCATTTCGTGACGAAGCTGGCGCCGGAGCTGCGCGTGTATGCGGCGAGCCAGCAGCCGTCGACGATTGTCGCCAACCACTCCACGCTGGTGGCAGACCTGTACGTCATTTATGCCGGCAAGGATCCGGCCACGGGCCAGCCGGTGATCAAGGCGTTCCTGAATCCGCTGGTGGCGTGGATCTGGATTGGGCTGATCGTGACCATCTTCGGCACGGGGATTGCGCTGGCGCCCAATCTGAGCGCGGCAATTGCGGCGCAGCGGCATCGGGCGGCGGTTCCGGCTGAACCGGTTCCGGCAGGAAGGGCAGGCAACTGATGCGGCAGTTCATGCGATTGGCGCTGTTGCCGCTGCTGATAGTTTTGGGAGTGGTCACGCTGGGCTCGGCGGACACCGAGGCGCGCTATAACGATCTCGGCCACAAAATGATGTGTGTTTGCGGGTGCAGCCAGATTCTCATCGAGTGCAATCATGTGGGCTGCCCGGATTCGGATCGCATGCTGGCCGAGCTGCGGTCGGCTATTGCCGGCGGCGGCACCAATGACGCGATTCTCACGGCCTTTCAGGACAAATATGGGCCGACGGTTCTTGCCGCCCCCATGCTGACGAAATTCAACATCGTTGCGTGGGTTGTGCCGCCGGCGCTGCTGGTGCTCGGTCTGGCCGGGACCTTCATGCTGGTGAAGAAATGGCGGCTGCGGGCAGCGACCATGCCGGCGGTCGAGGATGATGCCGTGTCAAACGAGCTGCGGGAGCGGATCCGCAAGGAGACGGAGGTTTGAACATGACGACGATTGCCTGCGGCTTGTTGCTGATCGGCGCGTTCCTGTATGTCTTCTGGCCGGAGAAGAACGTGGAGGCTCAGCATCAAAAGACGCGCCTCGAATTTCTGCGCGAGCGCAGAGAAGTGCTGTTCGATAACCTGCGGGACCTGAATTTCGAATACCGCTCGGGGAAGTATCCGGAAGAGGATTATGCGTCGCAGCGGGCCATGCTGGAAAACGAAGCGGCCGAAACGGTGGCCGAGATCGACCTGCTGGAGTCGGATGCTTTCGCCCCGCAGCACGGCTGAATTTTGAAGAAGACGGGAATCCCATGAAGCTGATTTCTCAATTTGCGCTTTTGGCCGCGGTGGCGCTGCCCGTTTCACTGAGCGCGGCCACGATTTCCGGCACAGTGACCGACCGGACCACAAACAAGCCTGCGGCCGGCGACACCGCCGTGCTGCTGGACCTGCAGCAGGGTATGCAGGAGTCGGCGCGGACGACGATCGATGCCAAAGGGCACTACTCCTTTACCGTGCCGGACAACGCCGGCATGCACCTGGTCCAGGTGGAGCATCAGAAGGCGTCGTACTACGGGCCGGTGCCGCCGAACACGACCGTCGTAAACGTCGACGTCTTCGATGTGGCGCCGAAAGTGGATGGGCTGCACCTCTATGCCGACGTCTCGCGCATGGAAACGGACCCGCAGGGGCTGAGCGTGACGGAGAGCTACTTCATCCGTAACGAGTCGAAGCCGCCGAAGACGCAGCTGAGCACGCATAGCTTCGAGTTCTATCTGCCCCAGGATGCAGTCCTGGAGGGTGCAACGGCGACCGGGCCGGGCGGGATGGCGGTTTCGAACTCGCCGGTGCCGATGGGCGACAAGGGGCACTATGCGTTTATCTTTCCGCTGCGTCCCGGCGAGACGCGGTTTCAGATCGGCTATCGAGTTCCCTACAGCGGAAGCGCCACGCTGAACGCGCGCGTGACCCTGCCGGCGGAGAACATTGCCGTCATGCTGCCAAAGAGCATGAACTTCGACGGCGGAAAGAGTTTTCAGGCGCTTGGCGGCGAGGCGAGCGGCCCGGGAACGCAGACCTGGCTTGCCAATAATGTGCCGCCGGAGACTTCCGTGGCGTTCACGGTATCCGGCACGGGATCGATGCCGCGGGAGCAGCAGAATCCGCAGGGCGGCGAGAACCAGGGAATGGGCCAGGGCGGACAAGGCATGGGCATGCCTACTACCGACCAGGGAGCGCAGGGAGGGCAGGATCAGCCGGCAGCGCAGAGTGGCGGCCCGGGCGGTGGCGTGGCGGGCGCGGTGCCCATCGGCACTCCCGATCCGCTGCAGAAATACAAGTGGTACCTCCTGAGCGGGCTGGGCCTGGCGCTGGTGATCGCGGCAGCGTTCACGCTCCGCGCCAAGCCCGGACAGGCTATGGCGCCAGCTGCCCCAGAGCCTTCACCGCTGACGCCGACCCTGCCGCCGGGCGTGAAGGCGACCGCGTATCGGGCGCAAACAGCTCCCGCCGCAGCTACCAACGGGGCGCCTCAGAAGGCTGGGACGACATCGGGAACGCTTGCGGCGCTAAAGGAAGAACTGTTCCAGCTTGAGACAGAGCGGCTGGAAGGCAAAATCAGCGACGCGGAATATGCCGAGCATAAGGCGGCGCTGGAAGTGCTGCTGAAGCGCGCGCTGGCGCGTGTGGCCGCCGCCCGTTGACAGACGCGATGGGGAGTGGAGCCGAGCCAGACGCATCCCGGAAATGGCGGGAGGGCGTTAGTCTGTTGCTACCACGGTGGGCTTCCTCAACGGCTCATTCATATCTCAGCGTATGAAATTCCGCAAAAAGCCAGTCGTGATCGACGCCGTCCAGTGGACCGGCGACAACTGGGATGAGCTGTGCCGTTTTGCTCGTGACGGCAGCGGTGCGTCGGTTCTCGATGGGCCGTATCCCAACCAGGATGTTCGCGTGAGGACGCTGGAAGACGGAGAGGGCAAATCGCAAGTGGCACACGTCGCGAGCCGCGGCGACTGGATCGTCAAGGGTGTACACGGGGAGTTTTACGCGGTGAAGCCCGACATTTTTGAAGCTACTTACGAGCCGGCATGAGTTCAGACTGGCGCGTGGGCTGGAAGCAGCGTCCTGTGCTCGCAGGAGAAGCTGGCCGTGGCCGCCGTCAGGCGGTAAGCCAGGTAAGAAGCAGGAACAGAGCCGCTGCTGCTGCGGCGATGCGATAGGCGTAATCCTGCTTTCGACTTGAGCTCTTCGGCTCGTTGACGGGGACGGGATTCATACGCGGCCTCACGAAAAAAATCTTGTTTGCTTAGACACATTCTTCGGCAATAACGATGCGAAGCTTGAGAATTATTTCTTGCGCATCGTGCCAGTGTGCCGCATCAGTTACCTTCGGTTCATGGCAGATCGCTCAGCGCGCGGCGCCAATGCGCCGCAGCCCGGGGGTACAATCGCCTCGGAGAGAGCGCGCGATGAGCACACCTGGATCTGAGCCCGGACTGTTTCGCCCTCCGCAGCCAGCGGCGCGCGAACCGCGGTCGCCCATGCCCTGGATCATCGCTCTCGGCGTGGTAGTGATCGCGATCGGGGTGCTGGTGACCCTCAGTCATCGAGCCGAACCGCCGAATCCCGGCGGCGCGGGACTGGCGCCCGCCGACCCTTACGCGGCGAGTCTGCCCATCGCCAACATCCAGATGAGCCAGGCCGGCAACATGGCCGGCTCGCAAACCACCTATGTCGACGGCCAGATCACCAACCAGGGACAAAAGACGGTCACCGCGATCACCGTGCAGGTGGCATTCCGTGGGTTCACGAATCCCATTGCGAAGAAGGAAACCATGCCGCTGACGCTGATTCGAACCCGGCAGCCCTATGTGGATACCCAGCCGGTGAGCGCGGCGCCCATCCAGTCCGGGGAGACCCGGGAGTTTCGCCTGATCTTCGATAACATCCCGCAGGACTGGAACCAGAACTATCCGGAGATTCGAATCATCCAGGTGGCCGGCCGGTAGGCCTCAACCCTGCCCTCCGATGCGCGTAATTTCTTCCCGATCCCTGCGGAACGTGCGTTTTTTACAGAGGCCCGGGAGTAACCAGCCGCCTGCCCGTTCCGGTCTAATTATTGATTTAACATGACTTACGGTCCGCCAGAGCCCCGCCCAGGGGTTTGGCATGGCGAGTGCTCTTTATCTCCGTGCAATACGGGGTGCTGCGCAGCCCACCGAAGCTACAGCTACAGAGAAAAACACTATGAAAACATGGTTGAATCCCGGTTCCCTTACAGTGCTGCTGGTTGCGGTAGGTCTCGGTTTGCCAGCGGTCGCGCAGTCCACTTCGGATCAACAGCCCCAGGTCCAAACGGGCGCCTCCACTAACGCACAGGCCCAGGCCCAAACAGCCAACCCGCAGACAGGCACCGGCAAGGCGCCTCTGGCCGAGAAGTCCAATGAGGGCTTCTGGGGAAAGGTGAACCCCTTTGCCCGCAAGAATTGGGTGAACCGGCAGCTGGACCCTGTGAAGGATCGGCTGAACGAACTGGATCAGTTGCAGGCCAAGAACGCGGCTGACATCAGGGACGTCGACCAGCGGGCGCAGAACGGTATTCACGCTGCGCAGTCCACCGCCGACCAGGCGAACCAGGTGGCCACCACGGCCAACCAGGCAGCCATGCAGGCGCAGCAGACCGCACAGCAGGCCAACGACAAGACGGCTCAGCTGGGCGAGACAGTTTCGAATCTCGATCAGTATCGCCCCGTCAACAACACCGACATCCGCTTCCGCCCCGGTCAGACCGTGCTGAACGACAAGGCGAAGGACGCGCTGGATCAGGTGGTGAGCCAGCTGCAGGGCCAGAAGGGTTATGTCGTCGAAGTAGAAGGGTATTCGCGCTCCCACGGTACGGTGGGCATGGAGAATTCGCAGCACATGGCCGAAGCGGTCGTGCGGTATCTGGCGGAAAAGCAGATTCCGGTGTGGCGGATTCATGAAGTGGCGATGGGAAACACGCCGTTCAGTTCGGATGACAACTCCGAAGCGAAGCCGGGCAGCGTGGTTCGCGTCAGCCTGATGCAGAACAGTTTAGCGGCCTTGAACTCGCCCTCCAATGGCGGTTCACCGATTGGTGCGACGCAGCAGAATTCCGCGCAGCCCTCCCCTCAGGGTGCTGCGTCGCAACCAACGGCTCAGCCTCAGCGATAGGCAAGGTCCAACAAGCTCTCACACAACGAGAGAACCAAGGCAGATTGGCCCCTCACCCCGAGGGGCCCTTTTTTTGGTATTTGCGGGCCTCTTACGCGATCAGCGGGGAGCCAGAATCACTTCCCCATCCGTGACAACAGCCAGAAGACCAGCGACACCACCACACTGAGCAGGATGGACGTTCCCAGCGGGACGTAAACCGTCGTGTGTCTGCTACGCCAGGAGAAGTCGCCAGGGAGACGGCCGAGGGGCACGCCGGCCTTCCCCAGCAGCACGACCACCGCACCGCACGCCACCAGCAGCAGACCCGCTCCGATGAGGATCCGGCCTCCCTTATCCATGCCACCAGTTTAGGCGGCAATTCGTCACTGCATTACACCAATCCCGCAGTCAATCTGGTAGCCTTGCTGCGCGGCCTGGAGCCGCTCAAGAGGAGAACAACTATGCATCTTCGCCGGATGACGTGTGCAGTCGTCTGTATCGTGCTTTCAGGCCCCGCCGTGCTGTTCGCGCAGGCACCCGCCGCGCAGGCACCCGCCCCTGCGCCCAGCGGTCCCATCGCCCCCGCTGACTCGCTCAATGGACTCATGAACGCGCTCGGGTACGAAGTCACCGGCGCCGCCGAAGCCATGCCCGCCGACAAATACGACTTTGCCCCCGCCGCGACGATGGGGGACTTCAAGGGCGTCCGCACCTTTAGCCAGCAGGTGAAACACCTGGCCGAAGCCAACTATCAGTTCTTTCACGGCTGGACCGTTCCTGGCGCCACGGCCGTCGATCCCAAAACCATCGAAGCCCTGACGACCAAGGACGACATCGTGAAGGCGCTCAAGGATTCCTATGTCTACGCCCACGCCGCCATCAGCACTATTACCCCGGAAAACGCCTGGGATGCCGCGCCGAGCTTTCTGCCTCCGCAGTTCAAGGTGACCCGGTCATCCACCGCCGCCTTCTGCATCGCCCACTCCATGGATCACTACGGTCAGATGGTGGAGTATCTCCGCATGAACGGGATCATTCCGCCCGCCAGCCGCCAGGGCGGGATGTAGCCAATACCAGTAGCCATCAGCGAGGCCCCGATTCTTTCCGCGACAGGCGGAATCGTCGGGGCCTTCGTATTGCGCCCATGCACCCGCTACCGGCTACCAGCTTGTTCCTGCGACAATGTTCCCGGGATGAGTCTCGGACGCACTGCGGATGTGGAGGTGGAGCGGCGGCGCCATCCGGTGCTGCGCGTGCTCCTGATCTTTTTTCTTCTGCTGTTGCTGGCGCTCGCCAGCGCTGTGCTGACCGGCGGCGTGTGGCTGAAGCACAAGATGCGCTCCTCGCTGCCGGAGCTCGACGGCGGCGTTTCGACGCCGGGCCTGACCGCGCTCGTCCTGGTGCGGCGAGACCAACATGGCGTCCCGCACATTCAGGCGGCCAACCTCGACGATCTGCTCTTTGCCCAGGGCTATGTGACCGCGCAGGACCGGCTCTGGCAGATGGATATGGCGCGCCGGATGGCAGCCGGCGAGGCGGCGGAGATTTTGGGCCCGAAGCTGGTGGAGCACGACCGCATGCAGCGCGTGCTGGCTATGCGCGCGACGGCGGAGCGATTGACTGCGAGCCTCGACGACCGGAACCGGCGCTACTTCGACGATTATGCGCGCGGGGTGAATGCCTTCATCGGGTCGCATCAGGATCGGCTGCCGCCGGAGTTTCGGCTCCTGATGTACCAGCCGAAGCCGTGGCAGCCCGTGGATTCCATGCTCGTGGTGATGAGCATGGTGCAGATGCTCGATGAGCATTGGCCGGAGAAGCTGGAGCGGGAGCGCATTACGGCGCGCATCGGCCCGACACTGGCTGCGGACCTGTATCCCACGGGGTCGTGGCGCGACCGTCCGCCGATTACGACCGAGCCGCCCATCACCGCGCCGCAGCAAAATATTCCCGATGTGCCGCTGGATGAGACGCAGGATGGCGTGCTCAAGGACGATCTTCTGCATGTACGCCAGTTGATCGGAGCCCCGGATTGCCTGGGATGCGCCCCCGGATCGAATCAGTGGGTCGTGGCGGGGTCACGAACGGCGAGCGGGCACGCAATGCTGTCGAACGACATGCATCTGGAACAGGAGATTCCGAATATCTGGTACGAGAACGATCTGGAGGCACCCGGACTGCACGTGGCCGGCGTGACCGTGCCGGGACTGCCGCTGGTGGTGGCGGGGCACAACGAGCACGTGGCGTGGGGACTTACCGCGCTCTATGGCGATACGCAGGACATCTATGTGGAGCACGTGAACGGGCAGGACCAATATCAGGGAGCCGATGGCGCGTGGCATGCGGTGGAGCACGAACAAGAGACCATCCATGTGCGCGGAGGGCACGACGCAACGGTGGACGTGGCGCGCACGGCGCATGGTGTGGTGATTACGCCGCTCATCCCTGGCGAAAAGCGCGTGTTGACGCTGAAGTGGACGGTCTACGACCCGAAGGCGAGTGGATATCCGCTGTTGCAGATGAACACGGCGGCGAACTGGACGGATTTTCGCAATGCGCTCGAGCAGTGGTGGGGCCCGACCCAGAACGTCGTCTACGCCGACGATCAGGGACACATCGGCTACCAGTCGGTGGGGTACATTCCGTATCGCCCCAGCGGCCTCGCGGGCGTGCCCATCGTGGACCAACAGCACGAGTGGCAGGGAACCATCGCATTCGACCGGATGCCGTCGGCGCTCGATCCGCCTGGTGGCATTCTCGCCACGGCGAATGCGCGCGTGACGCCGAACCCGAACTCGCCCACAACGCCGGTGGTCGGCTCGCCGACGCCGTCCGCCGGGGGTGCTCCGGCTCCGGTTGTCGCGCCGCCGGAACTGACGCTGGAATGGGCCGACCCCTACCGCAACGAACGGATCTGGAAATGGTTGGGAGCGAAAGACAAGCTCACGCAACAGGACATGCTGACCCTCCAGACCGATGTTTACTCCGAGCTCGACCAGGAGATTGCGCAGCGTCTGGCGTACGGCATCGATCACGCGAGCCGCACCGATGCGCGTCTGCGCCAGGCGGCGGATCTGCTGCGGACGTGGGATGGCGCGGTGAATGTAGATTCATCGCCGGCGGCGATTGTCGCGTCGGCGAAGGCCGTGTTCTTCCCCATGCTGTTGAAGCCCAGGCTGGGCGAAGACTGGAGGCTCTACCACTGGGCGGAGAGCCTGTTTGCGGGCGAGCAGATCCTGATGAACGAGCCGGCCGCGTGGCTGCCGCCGCAGTACGCGAGCTGGGACGATTTTCTGGCGGATCTGGTGAGGCAGGGACTGGCGCAGGGAGGCGCGCCGAGCGACCTGCGGCAGTGGCGTTATGGATACGCGCATCCTGTCGACGTGGAGCATCCGCTGTTCGGACTGCTGCCGTGGTTTAAGGGATGGACGGGAACCGGCGTGCAACCGCAGTCGGGTGACACATCGACCGTGAAGCAGGTGGGCCGAACCTTTGGGCCGTCGCAGCGCTTCACCATCGATTGGTCGAATGTGGATGCGGCGACCGAGGACATCACGATGGGCGAATCCGGCGATCCGCTCAGCCCGTACTATCGCGACCAGTGGCCGTACTGGTCGAGCGGCAGGACCTTTGCGCTGCCCTTCAGCGATCAGGCGGTTGCGGCGCAGACGGCGCACACGCTGCGGCTGGAGCCCTGAGGCCCGGTGAAGTTCTGGTTTCAGTTTCCGGCGAGCGCGTCGAGCGACGCCACCCGCGCGCAGAGACGCCGGTCGCTGCTGCTCGCTGTGGTGGGCATTGCCCTGTTGCCCCTGGCGTGGCGCGGCACGTCGTGCGGGCAGGACTTCGATTTTCATCTGCAAAACTGGCAGGAATTAGTCGCTCACTGGCAGCACGGCGCGATCTACCCGCACTGGGCTGAATCCGCGAATTATCTGGCCGGCGAGCCGCGCTTCGTCTTCTATCCGCCGCTGAGCTGGATCGCGGGCGGCCTGCTCGGCGTGATTTTGCCCTGGACCTGGACGCCAGTCGCCTTCACCCTGCTCGCATTGCTGGGAGCAGCGTTCAGCTTCCGCGCGATGGCGCGCGAATGGATGCCCGAAGACAGCGCGACGGTTGCCGCGTGCCTCTACGTTGTGAATCCCTACATGCTGTTTGTGGCGTATGAGCGCGGGGCCATGGCCGAGCTCCTGGCGGCGGCGTGGCTCCCGCTGCTGGTGCTCTACGGACTGCGCGCAAAGCGCTCGTTTCTGCCACTGGCTATCACGGTGGCCGCAATCTGGCTGACGAATGCTCCGGCGGGAGTGATGGGATGCTACATGCTGGCGGTGCTGGTGGCGGTCACGGCCGCGCAGGAGAAGAATGGGCGGCTCATTGGACGGGCCGCGGGAGGAGTCGCGCTGGGGCTGGGGCTGGCGGGATTCTGGCTGATTCCTGCGCTCTACGAGCAGCGATGGGTGGAGATCGCGCGCGCGATCGGGCCGCTGATGCGCGTGGAGGACAGCTTCCTGTTCGGGTATGCGAAGCTGGCTGGGGCTTCCGCGGATGAACGGTTCAACATCGTCTACCACAACCAGGTGCTGCGAACCGTCTCGTGGATTGCCGTGGCGCTCATCGTAGGCGCGGTGGTGACAGCATGGCTTGCGCGCAGGAAGCGCAATGCAATCTGGATGCCGATGGTGGTGGTGGGCGCAGGTGTCTCCATACTGCAGTTGCGATGGAGCGATGGGGTTTGGTGGCTGGCGCCCGAGCTGAAATTTCTGCAGTTTCCCTGGCGGTGGATGATGGTCCTGGGGTTGGTCTTCGCTGCACTGGCCGGCCTCGCATTACGAGGCGAAGCGGCGACGCGGAGGGCCATCGCCGTGCGGGCTGTGGTGATGTTGCTGCTGGCGGGCGGTATGGCGGTGCTTTCGTCGATGTTGTTTTGGCAGCCCTGCGATGAAGAGGACAATGTGCAGGCCCAGATCGTCACGTTCCACGAGGCCGGTTTCGAGGGCTCGGACGAGTACACGCCGCAGGGCGCGGACAACGGCGAGATCCAGCAGGGCCTGCCGCAGGTGCGCTTGTTAATAACTCCGAATGCCGAAGAGACTTCCGAGGGCAACAACCCCCAGTGGACGGCGGACCCAACACAGGAGATTTCGGCCGGTGTGACGGTCGACCGCTGGAACCCGGAGCACAAGTCAGTGACGATCGTGAGCGAACAGCCTGGGTACGCAGTGCTGCGGCTGATGGATTATCCAGCGTGGCGTGTCACGCGCAACGATGCAGAGGTCAGGGATCGGGTGCGGCGCGCCGATGGACTGATGGCGATCCCCATAGAGGCGGGAACGAATCGCATCGACGTGCAATGGCGCATCACGAACGATCAATGGGCGGGGATCGGACTTTCGCTGCTCGCGCTGGCAGCTACACTGGCCTGTAGCTGGAAGGGAAGGCGAAGGCTCGATGTCACCGGCTTCAGATAACATGATCGAAATGCAGGTCGATGTTCAGCAGATACTGCGGGACGGGGTGGAGCGCACGGATCGCGCGCTGGAAAGGCTTCTGCCGCCGGTGACCCAGACGCCCGCGTCAATCCACGGAGCGATGCGGCACAGTGTGTTTGCGGGGGGGAAGCGCCTGCGCCCGGTGCTGGCCATGGAAGCTGCGCGCACCATAGAAACCGCGCACGGCGGATCGGGACTGCCGGAAGGGAACGAAGACCTCGGTGCGGCCATTGAGATGCTGCATACCTATTCGCTGATCCACGACGATCTCCCCGCCCTGGATAACGACGATCTGCGGCGCGGCAAGCCGACCTGCCACGTGGCTTATGGCGAGGCCACCGCAATCCTGGCCGGAGACGCGCTGCAAACGCTGGCCTACCAGACGCTGGCGGGCATGCATTGCCCGGCGCAGCAAGCCGTGAAAATTGTTGGGCTCATCGCCGAAGCCACCGGCACGGTGGAGGGCATGATCGGCGGACAGGTGCTGGATCTCGAAGGTGAGCACACGAAGCCGACAGCGGAAAGCGTGCTGGCGATTCATCGCGCGAAGACCGGCGCGCTGATCCGGGTGAGCATTGTTGCTGGTGGAATTTACGCGGGAGCCGGCGCCGAGGACGCGCGAAGGCTGACGGAATTCGGCACCAAGTCAGGGCTGGCATTCCAGATTGTGGACGATGTCCTTGACATGACGCAGGACTCCCAGCATCTGGGCAAGACCGCCGGCAAAGACGTAGCCAGCGACAAGGCGACGTGGCCAGCTGTATTCGGAATCGAGGCTTCGCGAAAGGACGCGAATCGCCTGATCAACGAAGCATTCGTGGCACTGGAGCCTTACGGAGAAGCGGCGGCAGGTTTGAAGGCCGTGGCCCGATACCTGGTGGAGCGGACACACTAGGACACAGGCGTCTGGGAATCGGGAACAGGCAGCGGGAAGCTAGATGCCCACGCCGTATTCAGCGCCGAGTTCTTCGCCCGCGTGGGAGTAAATATCCGACGGAGTGCGGCGCTTGAACTTGTAGCGAAGGCGCAGCTCCCGGCCCACGAAAAGTCCGAGTGCAGTAACGGCAAGCGCGACCGAGGTCCATCCTATGGCGCGCAGCGCACCAGACGACGACTCGGATGATTCGGGAACCAGGGCTTCCATAACGCTGACTTTCTTATTTTTTCTGTGACGGCAGAACATGCGCGTTTCCCAGGGCGCCATGGCTCCATGATAGCGCAGGTTCGCGCCGGGGCTCATGGTGTCTGCGTTATATATCGGCCCAATTCCGCCGGACATACGTCATTCGAGTGATTCGATGCGCCGAAGGAGCGTTACCTTTCGTTCGGCCTGCAAAAAACTTGCCTCGATGGAATTCGCCGCCAGCTCGCGGAGTTGCTCCTCGGTGAAACCAAAGCCCTTCCGCGCAAGGCAGTACTCGTCTTCCAGATCGCTCTGGAACAGTGCCGGGTCATCGGAGTTGAGCGTTACCATCAGGCCCGAATCGAAGTAGCGGCGCAGCGGGTGATCCTCGACCCGGGGGCAGCAGCCGGTGCGCAGGTTCGAAGTGACGCAGATTTCCACCGCAATCTGCCGCTCCGCCAGCAGGTCCATCAATTCGGGATCGTGCACCGCCGAGAGAGCATGGCCAAGGCGTTCCGCGCCGATGTTGATCGCCCCCCAGATGCTTTCCGGACCAACCGTCTCTCCGGCGTGCGCAGTGAGCCGGAGCCCAGCGTCGCGAGCCTCCGCATAAAGTTCGCGAAACGGCTCTGCCCCAACCCGGCGCTCGTCGCCCCCGATGCCGATCCCCACGATCGACGGAAACTGCGGGCGCAACTCCGCCGCTTTGCGAAAGACGCGAGCGGCCTCCTCAGGTCCGAAGTGGCGCACGGCGTCGAAGATCCAGTAAAGAGAAATCCCCAGCTCGGCCTCAGCTCGCGCGCGCGCACGCTCCATCCCCAGGAACAGCGGCTCGAACTCGCAGCGCCGCCAGTAATAAATCACCCCGACGGAAACATAAACCTCGGCATGCACGACTCCCTGGCGCGCCAGGCGCTCCAGCATCCGCCACGTTACGAACTCGTAGTCCTCAGGAGTGCGAAGGTGCTCGCTCACCGCCTTGAACGCCATCAGGAACCCGGTGAAGTCGGTGTACTCATACAGGGCACGTGCCTGGGCGAGTTCAAGCGGCGGCCCAGAGTGGCGGGCACTCAACTCGACCAGGGTCTCCGGCGTGACCGTGCCTTCCAGATGCAGATGCAGCTCCGCTTTCGGCAGCCGGCGAATGAAGGAAGATGATCCCATGCGGTAACTGTTCAGGGTACAGGAAGATACGCGGTGAAAGAGGGCTGGGGCGGTGATCCGGTGTGCTGTCCCAAAACAGGTCGAAACTGGAGTAATCGATCGGGTGCTCCGCCTTTCGTGGGATTGCCGAATGCTCTAAAAGTGGCTGGAATCAAACTTACAATCTTCGCAGGCCCGAGAGCAGGAGCACGGTGGACGTTCGCCAAAATTTGCTGCAATGGTTCGACGAACATGCGCGGGACCTGCCGTGGAGACAGACCCGCGACCCATACGCGATCTGGGTCTCAGAGACCATGCTGCAGCAGACCCGCGTGGCTGTCGTGATCGACTACTACACTCGGTTCCTGGCGCGGTTTCCCACGCTCCGGTCGCTGGCGCTGGCCGAGGAAGCCGAAGTGCTGGCCCTGTGGAGCGGACTTGGCTACTATCGTCGCGCGCGGGCGCTGCACGAGTCGGCGCGAGCCGTGGTTACTGAGCATGGGGGCGAAATTCCAAGGACAGCGGCGGCCCTGAGCCGCCTGCCGGGAGTGGGTGTCTATACCGCGGCGGCAGTCGCCAGCATCGCCTTCGGCGAGCCGGTTGCGGCCGTCGACGGCAATGTCGAGCGCGTGCTGACCCGCTACTTTGGCCATGAACCAGTCCCGGGTGTCGCCCGCAGCGGAGAGTTGCGGCGCGCCGCCGAACATCTGGTGGATCCCGAGCGGCCCGGCGATTTCAATCAGGCCATGATGGAGCTGGGCGCGACCGTTTGCCTGCCCAAGGCGCCAATGTGCCTGGCCTGCCCGATACGCGAGGGCTGCGCCACGCGTGGCGAACATACAGTGCCGCGCACCAAAAAGATGCTGAGCCGGAAGACCGCCCTGGCGCTGGTCCAGCGCCGTCAGTGGCCCAAAGCGGAGGTGCTGCTGCAGCGCCGTCCGCCCGATGCTTCGCAAATGCCCAACATGTGGGAGCTGCCGTCGATCAAGGAAGGCCAGGAGAGCGAAGACATGCTCCTGCTCACGGTCCGGCACTCGATCACCAATACGAATTACTACGTGACCGTCTACGGCCTCACCATGAACGAGCAGAAGCTGCTGGCGAAGGACACGGGCGAACGCGTCTGGGTTCCGGTTCTGGATCTCCTCGAGCAGCCCCTCACCGGGCTCACGCGGAAGATTCTCAAGCGCCTGAGGGTCATGCCCGGCTACAGCGGCATGCGGCCGGTGGTGCTCGGCGATTCAGACCAGGATGTGACCAGGGAGCTGGACGCAGCCGGCGTTCGGCGCTGATCACTTCTATAGAAAAATGAGAGCACGCGAGAGCCGCTGCCTCCTCTGGGGCATCGTGTCGACGGCGCTATCGATTCGGCGCTACAAAAAGCGCCGCTCCGGGATGGCGTAAGGCCACCCCTCCAGGATAGTCTCAGGTTCTGACCAGCCAGCTGCCGTGCTGGAAGGAGTCCTCATGCCCGAAACAGAGCCGGCCGTCGAAACCATTCCACCGCTGACCTCGCTGACCGAGGAGGAGGCGATGCTGCGCGACACCGTGCGCCAGTTTGCGCAGCAGGAGATCGCGCCCCGGACGCGCGAGATGGACGAAGCGCAGAAGCTCGATCCCGGTATCCTGCGGCAGCTCTTCGAGCTGGGGCTGATGGCGATTGAGGCTCCGCTCGATCTGGGCGGCGCCGGGGCGTCGTTCTTCAGCGCGGTCCTGGCCGTCGAGGAGATCTCGCGCGTCGATCCGGCCGTCGCGGTCATCGTGGACGTGCAAAATACGCTGGCGGTGAATGCCCTGCTGCGCTGGGGCAATGCCGAGCAGCAGCGGCGCTGGATTCCGCGCATGGCCGAGAAGACCGTCTGCGCCTATGCGTTGAGCGAGGCTGGATCGGGTTCCGATGCATTCTCACTGACGACTCAGGCGCGCGCCGACGGCGACGGTTTTGTCCTGAACGGTCGAAAACTGTGGATCTCCAACGCCATGGAGGCCGACCTGTTTCTGGTCTTCGCAACGGTGAATCCAGAAGCGGGCTATCGGGGCATCACCGCTTTTCTTGTCGAGCGCGGCGCTGCGGGCTTTGCCGTAGGCCACAAGGAAGACAAGATGGGCATTCGCGCCTCGTCCACCTGCGAGCTGCTCTTCGACGACTGCCGCGTGCCGGCTGAGAATGTGGTCGGCGAGGTCGGCAAGGGATACAAGATTGCCATCGAGACCCTGAACGAAGGGCGTATCGGGATCGCAGCGCAGATGCTCGGGCTGGCCGAAGGAGCGTGGTCGCTGGCGGTGAAATACAGCAAAGAGCGCAAGCAGTTCGGCAAGGCCATCGCGGAATTTCAGGCGGTGCAGTTTACGCTGGCGGAGATGGCCACCCAGATCGAGGCCGCGCGCCTGCTCGTGTACAACGCCGCGCGGATGAAATGCGCGGATGTGCCGTTTGTGAAAGAGGCCGCGATTGCGAAGTTGTTCACCTCGCGGGTCGCTGAGGAAGTCGCCAGTAAAGCGGTGGAGATTTACGGCGGCTACGGTTTCGTCCGCGACTATCCGATGGAGAAGTTCTATCGCGACGCCAAGATCGGATCGATCTACGAAGGCACGTCGAATATGCAGCTGGCAACGATTGGGAAACTGATTCTGCAGTAGGCAGGGCCGCGCAAATGGTATCTTGCCTTCGGGAGAGGCGTCGCTCGATCATGTCGCCGAACGAATTCCAGGCAACGCTGGTGTTGAACGAACCTCCAAAAAACTTTTCGCCTCCGCTGGCCGCGCTGTGGTGGGACGCCAAAGGCGACTGGCCTCGCGCGCATGATCTCGTCGACGCGCTCGAAAGCACCGAGGGCATGGCGGTTCACGCCTACCTGCACCGCCGCGAAGGCTCGCTCTCGAACGCGGATTACTGGTATCGACGCGCCGGGCGGCTCTATTATCGCGCCGCCCTTGAACAGGAATGGCAGGCGCTGGTCGAAGGGCTCCTGGTTCAGGCGCCCTGAGGCCGGTTACAGGGTGTAACGCTCGGCGGCGGCCATCTCTTCAGAGACGGCGCGTCCGATGGCGACAGTATTGATGGGATCGTGCTTCGCGAGACGGCGAAAGATCGCCATCTGGGTGCGCAGCATATCGCCCTCGGCAATGGCGCCCAGAATGCGCTCGGCGGAATCCTGAATAATGCGGAAGGAACGCGCGGCGCTCAACTGCGCAAGTTGAATCGCGATCGGGCTGCGCCCCCCAAACTTCTCCGCGCGCAGAATCGCCGACTCCATGACGAGAATTTCGATCAGAATATCGGCCAGCGCTCCCATGATTTCCTGCTGGTCTTGCAGATTCGTCGGGTATTTCTGGCTGGCCGCACCTGCGCAGAACAACCCCAGCTTTTTCGCGCTGGCGAGCAGTGCTTTCTCGGCGGCGAGCGGGCCGGAAGCTTCCTGGCGCGGCGCAGAACCGGCCATCACTTCGTCCATGACTTTGCCGATGGCGGGCAGCAGCGCCAGGCGCCCCTGCATCGCGCGCTTCAGCGTGAAGCCGGTGATGATCAGGCGGTTGATTTCGTTCGTGCCCTCGAAAATGCGATTGATGCGGGAATCCCGGTAGTTGCGTTCGGCGGGGTACTCTTCAACGTAGCCGTAGCCGCCGTAGATCTGGACGCAGTGGTCGACGGCGCGCTCCAGCATCTCCGAACACCACACTTTCACAATGGAGCACTCGACGGCGTACTCCTCGATGCGCTTCTGCACTTCGCTCGCGGGAGCATCGTGCGCGAGCGCGGCGAGCGCCGTATCGATAGCGCCGACCACGCGGTAGACGAGAGCTTCGCCGGCGAAAATTCCAGCGGCCGTATCGGCGATCTTTTCCTGGATCAGCCCGAAGGACGTGATGGGTTTGCCAAATGCGATGCGTTGCTTCCCGTAGCGAAGGGCGTTGCGAAGCGTGTTGCGCGCTCCGCCCAAAGTCGCCGCGCCTAATTTGTAACGGCCGACGTTCAGAATGTTGAACGCGATGTGATGGCCTTTGCCGGCCTCTCCAAGCAGATTCTCAACGGGGATCACGCAATCGGAGAGGACCAGTGGGCAGGTCGAGGAGCCGCGGATGCCAAGCTTATGCTCTTCCGCGCCGATCGTGAGCCCGGGCGTATTGCGCTCGACCAGGAAAGCGGAAAATTGCTCGCCGTCGATTTTCGCGAACACGATGAAAAGGTCGGCGAAGCCGGCGTTGGAAATCCACATCTTCTCGCCGTTCAGGATGTACTGCTTGCCGTCGGGCAAAAGCCGCGCCTGAGCGCGAATATTCATGGCATCAGAGCCGGATGTAGATTCGGAAAGCGCGTAGGCCGCGATCCATTCCCCGGTTGCCAGCTTCGGCAGGTATTTTTCCTTTTGCGCAGGCGTTCCGTACCAGATCACCGGCAGCGTGCCGATGCCCGTGTGAGCGCTGAAGCTGACCGAAAAGCTGGCGGAGACCGCGATCCGATCGGAGACCAGGGCCGACGTGACCTTGTCCATCGCGAGGCCGCCGTACTCTTCCGGCACGTCGACCGACATGAGGCCCAGTCTGCCGGCTTCGAGGAGCAGTTCGCGCGTGACCGGGAAGTTTTTCGCCTCGATTTCGGCAACGCGCGGCAGGATGGACTTTTCAGCGAACTCCGCAGTCGTGCGGGCGATTTCCTGCTGCTCTTCGGAGAAGTCTTCAGGCGTGAAGATGTCCTCGGGGGCGGCGTTTGAGAGAAGGAAGCTGACGCCGACGGCGGGTTTGGGTGCGGCTACAGTGGCCATAGTGGAGTCTCTGAAAGATCATCCTACGCCGATAGGAATGACGCGACGTGATCAGGAGGTCTTCAGGCCCGCGGCTTTGGCAAGCTTCGCCTGGCGCTGGTCAAAGGTCCAGAAGCGTTCGGCTTTCAGTTCGAGAGCGCAGGCGACGTGAAGCGTGTCAAGTGTGCGTGTGCCAAGCGCCGAAACGTGGCGGCGCGCCAAAATAACGCCAGTTTCGAAGGCGGCGGCCGGAACATCGACCACATGCCACAGCCCTGCATCGCAATCTCGGCCAAGGTCTTTGTAGATCGCATCGGCCGTAGCCGCGGTCATCTGCCGCTGAAAGACGCTGCGGGCGACCGCATGAACGAATTCCAGTTTGTGAAACGGTGTAAACCAGAGAATCGGATGCGTCGCCATTCGTCGCAGTGCTTCCGGAGTGTGTCCGTCCCGAAGATAAACGGAGACGAAGAAGCTCGAATCAGCGTAGATACTCAATAGCGTCCGTGGCGATTCTTGATAAAGTCGGCAACCGCGTTTAGAACGCGGTTGCCGAAGAGCTTCTTGTGGCGTGCCTCGAAGTTGGGCCACACCTTTTCCTTTGGTGCAGGCGCAACGATGGGAACGATGCGCGCAACCGGGCGATTGCGCTTCTGGAGTTCGATCGTCTCTCCAGCCTTTAGCCAGGACTCAAGCTGGCGCGTGTTGCGCAGCTGGCGCATATTCATCGTCGGCATGTCTATAATGTGACACAATATGTGTCACATTGGCAAGGATTCAGCTCAGGTTTTCGAAGATCCCAGCCGCGCCCATGCCCCCGCCCACGCACATGGTGACGAGCCCGTAGCGGGCTTTTCGGCGCGCAAGCTCGCGCAGAATGGTCGCGGTGAGTTTTGCGCCGGTGCAGCCGAGCGGATGGCCGAGCGCGATGGCTCCGCCATTGACGTTGACCCTGGCTGGGTCGAGACCGAGCTGGCGGATGACCGCGAGCGCCTGTGCGGCAAAGGCTTCGTTCAGCTCGATGACGTCGATCTGGTCGAGGGTCAGGCCGGCGAGCTTGAGCGCCTTTGGGACCGCGTAAACCGGCCCGATGCCCATTTCTTCCGGGTCGCATCCCGCGTGCGCGAAAGAGACGAAGCGTGCGATGGGCTTGATCCCGAGTTGCGCGGCGCGCTCGGCGGACATGACCACGGCTGCGGCAGCTCCGTCGGAGGTCTGCGACGAATTGCCGGCCGTCACGATGCCCCTCGCATGAAAAACGGGTGGAAGCTTGGCCAGGGCGTCGTAGGTAGTATCGGCGCGAGGGCCTTCGTCGATGCTGAAGCTTTTGGTTACGGCTTTCGGTTGGGTGCTCCCGTTTGGGCTGGAAATTGTCACCGGCACAGGCACAATTTCGTCGGAAAACTTGCCATTTTCGACAGCAGCGACGGCCTTCCGGTGACTTTCAAGAGCGAACTTGTCCGAATCTTCACGCGAAATGCCGTAGTGCTTAGCCACGCGCTCTGCAGTGAGGCCCATGGTGAGATAGGAGCCGGGATGGTTTTCGATCAGCCAGGGATTGACGGCGATCTTGTTGCCGCCCATGGGCAGGAACGACATCGATTCAGCGCCCCCGGCAACGATCACCTCGGCTCCGCCGCCGCGGATGCGTTCGGCGGCCAGTGCAATAGCCTGCAGGCCGGATGCGCAGAAGCGGTTGATGGTCATTGCGGCTGATGCGACGGGCAGACTCGCGCGGAGAGCAACGACCCGGGCCAGGTTCATGCCCTGTTCGGCTTCGGGCATCGCGCAGCCGAGAATGACGTCGTCAATTTCGCTCTCATCGAGCTCCGGCAAGCGATCGAGAGCGCCCCGAACAGCAACAGCGCCGAGGTCGTCGGGTCTTGTAGAGCGCAGGGCGCCGCGCGGAGCCTTCCCGACGGCAGTGCGAACCGAGCTGACGATAACAGCGTCTCTCATGCAAACCTGGGCATCACTCTACGATCCATGCGGTTTGGAAATTCCCAGCTGGAGCAAAACCGCCGTTTCCACCTGCTTCATATCTTCTTCCGACAACTGGCCAAGACGAGACCTCAGTCTCAGCTTGCTCGCCGTGGTGATCTGATCCGCCATGGCTTTGCGCCATTCGCCATTCAGGAATACCCTCGCCTCCCCCGGATAAATCCTCTGGACATTGGAGGTGACAGGAATCACAACGACCCTGTTCAGTGCCCCGTTAGCCACATCGTTGCTGAGTATGACAGCGGGACGGGTTTTCTGAATTTCGCCACCCATTGATGGATCAAATGCAACCCAGTAAACCTCACCGCGCCTCGGATGCGTCGCCAATCAGCGCCTCCGACCAATCCATCGCTTCCTGTTCCCGCTCGCGATCCGATGCCATGGCGCGGTACCCTTCGGCAAGCCGAGTTTCCTCTGTCTGTCGAAGTCTTCGAGCAGCCTGAAGAACTTCCTCTGCGAGTTGATCCGGGACAATAAACCACGTGGCATTTCCCCGCGACTGGGGATTACCCTTTCCACTTTCCCCCTCTTCGCCATTCCAGCGGAGCCCGACGCGAGGCTGTTCATTCCATTTCAGAGTCGCCACAGACCAGCTGCCCTCTGTTCGCCCGGCGTCGTAAACGACACGAACATCTCTGACGCGATCTTTTGGAGAATTCACCTGCGCTGGATCAATGTATGGCATCACTCACCTTAGCAGTAATGATGACATACATATGTATGTATGTCAATTCCTCAGCGGCCTGCCCGTCTTCAGCGTATGCGCGATGCGCTCCTGCGATTTGCGCTCCCCGCACAGGGAGAGGAAGTGCTCGCGCTCAAGATCAAGCAGATACTGCTCCCTGACCGGCGTCCCGGGTGTGACCTTGCCGCCGCACATCACTTCGGCCAGATGCGTCGCGACCGTCACGTCATGATCGCTGGCATATTCACCCTGGCGCAGCATGTAGACGCCGAGGCGCAGCGCCGCAAGAACGCTTTCGCCGGGAGCGGGAATGTCGGTGACGGGCAGCGGTGCGCGATAGCCAGCCTCGGCCAGCGCGACGGCGCGCGATTTTGCATCGTGCAGCACGCGGTCGCGGTTCATCGTGATGCCGTCCGACGGCCGCAGCAGACGCAGGTCACGGGCTTCGAACGCCGACGTGGAAACCTTAGCGAGGGCGATGTTCTCGAAGATGGTGCGCATCGCGTGATGCAGTTCGACCGAGTCACTGCGCGATGCTGTGGGTGCGGCAGCGGTGGCGATTTCGAGGACGCGCAGGGTCATCTCCTTGCAGCCGCCTCCCGCAGGAATGAGCCCGACCCCGGTTTCGACCAGTCCCATGTACAGTTCGAGGTGCGGCTGACGCACAGCCGCGTGCAGCGTCACTTCCGCGCCGCCGCCTAACGCCAGTCCAAACGGCGCGACGACCACCGGGCAAGGGCAGAACTTGATCGCCTGCGTCATCTCCTGGAATGCGCGAATGTAAATGTCGATTTCGTCCCACTCTTCGTCCTGCGCGGCCAGCAGTAACTGGACGAGATTCGCGCCCGCGGAGAAGTTCGCAGCGTCGTTGGTGATCGCAAAGCCGCGGAAATTGCGCACAGCGTCGCTGTCGGGATGCAGCGTCTTGCGCACGAAATCGACAATGTCGCCGCCAAGAGCGTTCATCTTGGTGTGAAACTCGATGCAGCCGATGCCGTCGCCCACGTCGATCAGCGAGGCGCCCGGATTCTCCGCCACGACGCCGCCGGAACGCTTCGCCCGCGTCAGCGTGACGACAGCCGACGCCGGTTCGACCGGCACGTATTCCCCCGGTCGCGGATCGAAATATGCCGCGCCATCGTGTCCGTACCAGGACGATCCGCCTGCGGCCAGCAGCTTTTCCAGAGCGGCCGGCAGCGTGCGGCCCTGAGCCCGCATCTTCGAAGCAGTCTCAGAGACGCCCGCAGCGTCCCACATCTCAAACGGCCCTAGTTCCCAGTTGAAGCCGGTACGCATGGCGCGGTCGATGTCGGCGACGCTGTCGCTGATCTCGCCGATGCGGTTCGCGGCGTAGAGCCAAAGATCCGGCAGGATCTGCCAATAGAAAGCCGCAGCCTTGTCCTTCTCCGGATTGCCGCCAAGCAGCGCGCGAATCCGCTCGGGCAGCGACTCTATGTTCTTCGCGAGGTCCAGTGCTGGGATCCTCGGCTTCTGCGCAGGCCGGAAGTCGAGAGTGGCCAGGTCAAGTACGAGGCGCTCGTCATTCTCTGCACCCTTCTGCTTCCGATAGAACCCCTGGCCGGTTTTGTCTCCGAACCATTTGCGTTCGAGCATCTGCTCCAGAAACGAGGGAAGCTGAAGGTCGGAGCGCTCGTCTCTGACATTGGCCGCGAAGTTGCGAACGACGCTGCCCAGTACATCGAGGCCGACCATATCGGCGAGCCGAAAGGTTCCGGTTTTCGGCCAGCCCATCGGCCTGCCGGTCAGCGCGTCGACTTCCTCGATGCTCAGGCCGAGGCTCTGCATCACGCGAATCGTGTTGAGGATGGAGAATGCGCCAATGCGGTTAGCGATGAAGTTAGGTCGGTCGTTGGCGGGGACGACAGATTTTCCGAGTTGAATTTCGGCGAAGCGCGCAACGGATTCGACCGCCGCCGGATCGCTGTCGGGCGTGGCGATGATCTCGATCAGCTGCATGTAGCGCGGCGGATTGAAGAAGTGCGTCCCAAACCAGCGGCGGCGCAGTTCCTGCGGGAGAGCCTGTGCGATCTCGCCGACCGGCAGCCCGCTGGTATTCGTGGTCAGGATGGCATCCGGACGCAGATGCGCCGCAACGCGAGCCAGCAGACTGCGCTTGATTTCCAGGTTCTCAGCGACGGCTTCGATGATCCAGTCGCAATCCTGCAGCTTCGCTAGGTCGTCGTCGAAATTGCCGATCGTGATGCGCGCCGCAAACTCGGGCGCGGCCAAAGCCGCAGGTTTGGACTTCTTCAATCCCTCGACAGCCTGCGCAGCGAGCTTGTTGGGCTCGCCGGGTTGCGCCATGTCCAGCAGAAACACTGGGAACCCGGCGTTCGCGATGTGCGCGGCGATGCGCGAGCCCATGGTGCCCGCGCCCAGTACAGCGATGCGGCGGATCGGATAAGCCGCCGCCTGCGAAGGGCTAGCGACTGCGGACTCCGCGACCGA
The DNA here is from genome assembly GCA_003131625.1 of Acidobacterium sp. Classification (GTDB taxonomy): domain Bacteria; phylum Acidobacteriota; class Terriglobia; order Terriglobales; family Acidobacteriaceae; genus Palsa-343. Next base: position 27,579 of record PKVY01000035.1, read on the forward strand.
TGAAGCATGCATGAAAGGGTTCTCTCCCTGGCAAAAACTAGCCAACCCAACACCCTATCCGATTCGGGCGTTTGTTGCCGCGTGAATTTAGTGAACCGGCCCCGCTGCATTTTCCAGAACCACGTTCGAAAACACCGCCGTATCGGACGTGGTGGGCAGATGCGAGCAGAAGCCGATGCCCACGAAAAAAGGCGCCTCAAGATGAAGCTGGATTGGCGGCCCGAACTGATGCATCGGCTCGCCTTCGAGGCTCACGAAGAGCGCAAACGAGTCGCCCCGCTTTTCGATCCCAATGCGTTTCGCCATGACCGGCACCAGGCTGTCAGGCGAAGCGCCGCCTGGTCGCCCGCGACCGCCGATGCGATATTCCATATCCTTCACGCGAACATCTTTCTCGGGCCGCTCGGCCAGGTGGATCATCCCGAGACCATGCAGCGCGACGATGGCTTCCTGTGAATCGTCGTCGAGGTTTTGGCGGATGACGAGGACAGCGTTGCGATCCCCGTAGCCCTTCGGATCCGGAAACGCGATGTCAGCTGCCAGCGAGATGTCGCCGGACATCTTCTTCCAGAGGTACCGAAACTCGTCGCGCGTGTACCAGACGTTATAGCCGGCAGAGTTGATGGTGTACGCGCCGCTGGTTGCGTCGTAGCTCGCGCTGCCGGGTACGAGTGCGCTGCCGATGTCCGACTGGCCGTCGAAGATGCCGATCGGCGTGGTGAAATTCGTACTCGGCCGATGGAAGTCAGGCGGCGGCGCAACCTGCGCGTGCGTGGCCGAACCCGGCTGGGCCCAATCCGGCGCCTGCGGAGCGCCCGCGGCGCTCTGCGCGCCCGCCCACGAGACCCATAGCATCGCGCACACCCCAAAAAGAACGCCCCATCGCCACACAACAGCCTTCATACCGCGTCTTCCTCGAACCGGATTGTAGCGCCCTGCAGACCCACGTTTTACAATCGCGTGACGTTCCTGCAGTCACCACAGACGTCCAACCCTTGTGATCGCGCAAGTCACCGCCCATTGGCTGGCCTTACTCCTCGTCCTGTCGACCGCGCAGGTTTCCCCGCAGCGCGACCCGCGAGGTCACTACGCAGCCCCCGTTCCAGGCCAGCCTCTCTGCACGCTGCAAGTTCACGTCACCGGGTTTCGCAACAATAAGGGCACCGCAGGCGGTGTGGTTTTTTCCTCTCCTGCCGGATGGCCGAGCGACCGGTCGAAAGCGGTCGTGCAGGGAGGCTTTCCCATCGCCAATCGACAGGCGACGGAAATCTTTCAGGTGGCTCCAGGCCGCTATGGAGTCGTCGTGATCCACGACGAAAACTCCAACATGAAGCTGGACCGGAATTTCTTCGGAATCCCCAAAGAGGGATTCGGATTCTCCCATAATCCCGGTGTATTTTGGTCGGCGCCGTCGTTTCAGTCCGCAGTTGTGCCGGTGGCGTGTCCCGCGACACAGATCGAGATCAGGCTGATTTACAAATGACGCGCCGCAAGGTCCGCGAGCGAATCAGGCTGCCGTACCGCCTGCACTGGTGGCCTGCGTGTTGCCGCTGGGATTCACCAGGTCGCGCAATTCTTTGCTGGGCTTGAAGTAGGGAACCTTCTTGGCCGGAACCTCGACCTTGGTGCCGGTTTTGGGATTGCGTCCAATGCGCGGCTTGCGCTGACGAATGCGGAAGCTGCCAAAGCCGCGAATCTCGATTTTGTCGCCGGACTTGAGCGCTCCGATGACCGAATCGAAAATGGTCTCCACAATGGTTTCACTGTCGCGTCGCGTCAGATCGCCCAGTTTCGTCACTTCCTCAACAAGATCGGCTTTCGTCATAGTGGGGGTTGCTCCGATTTGGGTTTGCCCTCTGTCCAACATAGTAGATGCAATCTCTTTGGCTTGCAAAGTCAAGGATTTGCGGGATTTTTAGCCGGACCTCGCCCCAGCCCGTAACCCCGCCCCTTCCCCCTGCGAAACCCGCTGGAAGCCTCGCCAACCCCTTCAGCGCCACAGGAAATAGAACCCGGCGTGCCGCTCCACCAGTTTGCTCGGCTGGTGGATGAGATCGTCGGTGTTCGAAACGAGATCCCAAAAGGTCTTGTGACGAATCTGCGGTTTCACCACGCTGGGCTCGCCCGAAATTCCCACTGATTTCGCAGTTTCGAGCAGCGCAACGCGAAACCCGCCCTCTTTGTCGATCAGGTGCAGCGGCACCGCCTGCTCGCCGGTCCAAACCTGTCCTGTAGCCAGCGTCTTGATATCGCCGGCTGGCAGATGACGGCCATTCGCGACATCCGCGATGAACTGGCCGTACATGTTGTCCACCAGTCCCTGGAAATAGACCCGTTCCTCCGGCGTCATTGCGTGCGATGGATCACCGGCGTCCTTCAGCGTGCCGGCATGGATGACTTCAGGCTTCAGTTTGGCCCACGTCAACAGATCGCCGTAGTTGGTCCACTCCATGATGACCCCGACGGAACCGACCACGCTGGCGTCGTTGGCGTAGATTTTGCTGGTGGCCGATGCAATGTAGTAAGCGCCGCTGGCGCCGACGCTCTCAATCGACGCCACGATCGGCTTCTTCTTCTCGTCGCGAATGCGCAGGACCTCGTGGTAAATCTCCTGCGAAGGCGCGGCCGCGCCGCCTGGCGAGTCGATGTGCAGGATGATGGCCTTGATGGAGCTATCCTGGTCGTACTTGCGCAGTTGGTCGACGGTGGTATCGGCGGAGAGGATTTCACCATCGATGTCGATAACGCCGATGTTGTCGTCGCCGAGGGAAGAGAAGCCGTCGTCCTCGCCGCCGAGTGCCCGCGCCGCCGTATACATGAGCAGCGAGGCGACCAGCACAAAGGCCAGCACGAGGCCGCCGCCGACTACGAACCAGATCCAAACGCGTCGTCGGCGAGGCGCAGGGACCACGGTGGCAGAGGGTTGCGGAGCGCTGGGAACGGGTGTAAGTGGCTCTTCCATAAGGGCGAGTTTAGCACTGGCCTCACCCTGATTGGGTGCTGGCCGCTGCGAGGGGAATCGGCGTATGATTATCAATACATTCCCCTGTATAGTCTGAGTCTTTTTGCGACTACGGCGTTTTTGCCGGGTCTAATACGCAGTGGTTTGTGTGGCAAAATAAAACGATTGAGCCAAACGTGGCACCTCAATACACCATCGTGATTCCGGCGTATAACGAAAGCGCTCGCATCGGGCGCGCGCTCGCTGAAGTTCTGCGCACCCTCGACGAGAAGCACTGGAACGCCGAAGTGCTGGTGGTGAACGACGGCTCGACCGATAACACCGCGGCCATCGTCGCATCGTTCGTGGCGAAAGACCCTCGCGTGCGGCTGCTCCAGAACGGCGCCAATCGCGGCAAGGGCTACAGCGTGCGCAATGGGCTGCTGCACGGCAGCGGCAACATCGTCATGTTCACCGACGCCGACCTTTCTTCGCCCATGCCCGAAGCGGAGCGGCTGTTCGCGGCCATCCGCGACGGCGCCGATGTGGCCATCGGCTCGCGGTGGCTCGGGACAAGCCGGCAGACCATCCATCAGCCCCTCTACCGGCAGTTTTTTGGGCGCTGCTTCAACCTCGTCACCCGGATGATTATGCGGCTGCCGTTCGCCGACACGCAGTGCGGCTTCAAGGCCTTCCGGCGCGGCGCGGCCCTGACCATCTTCCGGCTGCAGCGCATCGAGCGCTGGGGCTTCGATCCCGAGATTCTCTTCATCGCCCTCAAGCGCGGCTACAACATCAAAGAGGTTCCGGTCACCTGGGGCCACGACGAGCGGTCCCGCATCAGCTACCTCCGCGACGGCCTCAAGATGCTGGAAGAGCTGGTGTACGTCCGCTGGAACTCGCTGGTCGGTGTCTACAACCGCGACGTGTCCGATCTGGCCCCCGAACGCGGATAGCTGCACAGCCCCCAGAGCACCGAGAATCAGCCATCCCGGGGGTTTCCGCTATTCCCGCCAAATGTGGAAAAATTGTCAAGCTTTTCGCGCACGGTACGAAAGTGTTCTCTCTGATTCCACACGGCCTCCATCCTTATACCCTCAAAGAATTTTGGCCGATTTTTAGGCTGGACTTGGTATTCTGATAATAGAGGGTAAGAACAAAAAAGGCTCAGCCACACGGCTGGGCCTTTCTCTTTCTGGCACGCATGAACACGCTTCGCTTCAATCCGCTGCTGGCTACTGGCTCCCGGCTACACGCTCCCTGCGATCGTTCCATCCCAGGCCCTCTTCCGCCGAAGTACTTTCGATCCAAATGCGTAGACAGTTCCTGGTTTGCTTTCAGATACATCCATGCCACTTCCTGGCCAACCCGCCGATACCCAGCCGACCCCCCGCCCAAAAGCCCGCGGCAAGTCGTTTGTCTTCAGGAGGATGCCACAGTCCAAAACAGCCCTCCTGCAAACCACGCAGATGCAACAACTTGCCACAGTCCCATACCCTGGGGGGCGTGGCCTCCTGAACGGGGGAAGCGCCATGCCAGTTCAGGCGCGCGAGCGGGAGCCGAGAATCAGTTCATATTCCCGGAAATCGGCCGTGCGTCAAGGTTCAGCGGATGGGCCTCGGTGTTGAAGACGGTTTTGTGCAAATCGATGCGGTCGGGGTCGGCGAGAAGCAGGTAGAGGTACTTGAGAGTTTCGGCGAAGAAGAAACTCTCCATGTCGTCGCGCTGGGCCTTCGTTTCGACGCTGGAGAGCGCGGCGAATGCTGATGGAGTGCGGCAGTATTGGACGATGCTGGAGTAGAAGGTCATGCCCATCTGGCGGTACTTGGGGTCGCGGGTGAAGTAGTAAAGGTAGTAGGCCGATTCGATGTTTTCGGGCCGGAGTTCGTAACCGGGACTGAGATCTTTCATGGTGGAGTAGTCGATCAGCTCGGGCTCGATGCCAAAGGCGGTCCACATTTTGTAGTTGGAATCCTGGAGGCGGCGGGCGCGATCGAGATCGCCGGAAAGCGCGAGTTCAGCGGGGAAGAAGGCAGCAAGGGCTCCGTATTCGGTGCCGGTGCGAGCGCCGGTGGTGCGGTCAGCTTCGCCGTACCAGAAGCTGGTCGTGCCGTCGGCATTTGTCACAGTCTGGGCGACGTATTGGTTGAGAGCGGCTACGCTCTGCTCCCACATGCGATGGCAGTCCTCATCGCCGAAGAGCTTCCAGGCTTTGAGCATGTATTCGTAGAAGGAGTCGGAGCCGCCGTTGATGTTGGCGGTGTTGCCGGTCCATTGGCCGGTGCGGACGTTAATCTCGTCGCCGAAAAGCCCGATAGCGGAGCGGCGGTTGTAGAGCTCGACCATGGCGCGCTTGGCCTTGTCGTAGTAAATGGGCTTGTGGGTGAGCTTGCTGAGCGTGCCGAACTCGAGCAGAAGCGTGCCGATTTCCGCAGGATTAGTGTCTTCGCCGCGAACCGCGCCGGTTTTCAGGTTGACGTTGACATACGGCATGCCGGTGGGCGAGTTGAAGGCGGGCAGAAGCCGGGTGCCGAGGTCATCGGCGAGCGCGAGCAGGAGTGGATCGCCGGTGAGCTCATAGGAACTCTGCAGTGCACCGAGCAGGCGAATGGTGATCTCGAAGTTCTTGACGTAGATGTCTTTGTCGAAGGAAAGATGGGTGTCGATGTAGCGGCGGTCTTCGTCAGCCTGCTGGTTGAGGCCCACCAGGATCATGGTGTCGAGCGCGTCGACGGGGGTCATGAGAAGGGACGAGCCGTACCAGTCGAAGGGCTGGTTGGTGAGAGGGCGGAGCTCGTCGTGACCCCAGGCGTATTGGCGGTAGCTGTTCCAGGCGTGCAGGAACTGCTCGCGGATCTGAGTAGCCATTTCCGGCTGCGAGGGGACGGGGGTGGTTTGGGGAATGGCGAGGGCGGGAAGGAGGAGCAGGAAGAGAACAAATTTGAACATGGCGGTCTGAGGGAGATGGTAGCGGAAGCGGTGAATGATGCGAGTTCAGCTGGCGATGGCGAGTTTGCGGGGGCGTCCGCCTTTGCGTCCATTAACGCGCGCAGATTTGCGCTTGGCGGGGCTGGTCGCAACGCCGCCGCGTCGGCCGATCTCGGCCATCCATTGCCGGGTGCCGTAGATGTCACGGAGAAGGTTGGGGACGTAGTGGTCGAGATCGAGAGCGGGCCACTGGAGTCCTGTTCCTCTGCCGGTGATCCTGACCTGGGCGATTTGGGTGCGGCTGGCGTGCTGGAGTCCCTGGATGTTTTCGATGGGGATGGCGCGGCGCTGGCCATTGCTCAGTTTGAGAATGAGCAGGTTCAGGCCGGGACCGGGCTTGTAATCTGCCGCGATGACGCGGGGTTCGTCGGAGAGTTTTGCGGCGAAGGCGATAGCTCGGTCGATTTCGGCGTCGGTGGTGACGACTTTATGTTTGGCCATGAATTGACTCCCGGAGCGCGACGAGTTCTTCGAAATGAGCCGCCGCGGTATTCAATATCTTCCTTACGTCGGATCGTTTGGCCGTGGCCGGTCGAACAGGGTCCTTTCGATCGGCGAGGGCGACATTGCCATCACCGCGAAGATCGACGACGGCCTCCGTTTCGCCCATAAAGCCATGAGTGTGGCGAGGGGGATGGTCGTTGGAATAAACGACGAATCGGACACTATCGAAGTCAGCGAGCTCACGGTCCGAATAACCCAAGCAGCATGGGTTTAGGATACCACATTTGCGCTGCTTTTCAGCATTTGTTCGGCGTGGCGGAGAGAGGTTTCGGTGACGGTGGCGCCGGAGATCATGCGGGCGATCTCTTCGGCGCGTTCCTGGGGGGTGAGCAGGCGGATGGAGGTTTGGGTGCGGCGCTGCTTCTCCTGCTTCTCGATGAGGAGGTGCTGATCGGCGAAGGCAGCGATCTGCGGAAGGTGGGTGACGCAGAGGACCTGCTGGACGCGCGAGAGGGCTTTGAGTTTCTGGCCGACGGCTTCGGCGGCGCGGCCTCCGATGCCAATGTCGATTTCGTCGAAAACCAGCGTGCGAGGGATCTGAGTTTTGCGGGAGCGGCCACGATTCGCGCCTTCTTCGACGCTGACTTTGAGCGCGAGCAACACGCGGGACATTTCGCCGCCGGAAGCGATCTGATCGAGAGGCTGGATCGGCTCGCCTGGATTGGTGGCGATGCGGCACTCGACTGTGTCCCAACCGTGCGCAGTCCAGGCGGCAGGTTCTTCACTGGGCGTGACCGCGATAGAGAAGCGGGCCTTCATGGCGAGGTCGTTGATCTGGGATTCAGCGAGCTTCTCGAGCTTTTTAGCGGCGGCGGCACGGTCGGCGGTGACGGCGCGAGCGGCGGTCCGATAAGAGGCAGCCGCCTTTTCGAGGTCCGCACGAAGTGCCTTGAGGATTTCGTCGCGATTCTCGATTTCGGCGAGCTTGCGCGCGGCTTCTTCGCCGAAAGCGATGACTTCGGCCAGGGTCGAGCCGTATTTGCGCTTGAGGCGGTCGAGGAGGGCGAGGCGGTTTTCGATTTCGGCGAGGCGCTCTGGCGAAGCGTCGATCCGATCGGCGTAATCGCGGACGGTGGCGCTGATGTCCTGGACGATGGCGCGAGTGGAGGCGAGCTGCTGGGCTGGTTCGGCAAAGGCCACGTCGTAGCGGGCGAGTTCTTCGAGGTGCTTTTGCGCGGCCTGGAGTGTGGATTCGGCCGAGATGTCGTCATCGTAGAGGACGTTGTTGACGCTGGTGGCGGCGGCGTGGAGCTTTTCCGCATTGGCGAGAACGCGCTTCTCGGTTTCGAGGGCTTCGTCTTCGCCGGCTTCGGGTGCGGCGGACTGGATTTCACGGGCCTGGAAGCTCCAGAGGTCGGCGAGGCGGAGGCGATCCTGCTCGTCATGCTCGAGTTCGGTGAGGCGGTTCTGGATATCGCGCCAGCGGGAGAAGGCGTCGGAGGCGGCGTCAGTGGAGACAGCGCCGAAGCGGTCGAGGAGGATGCGCTGCTGGGCGGGATCGAAGCCGGAGACGGTTTCTGACTGCGCGTGGACGAGGGCGAGCTCGGGAGCGAGAGCGCGAAGGACGGCGACGGTGGCGGGCTGGTTGTTGACGTAGACGCGACCCTTGCCGTCAGCGAGGATTTCGCGGCGGAGGATGACCTGGTCGGCATCCATGTCGATGCCGTTGGCTTCGAGGATGAGCTCGGCGCCTGGCGTGGATTCGAAGACGCAGGAGAGGACGGCGCGATCGGATCCGTGGCGGATGACGCCGGTAGAGGCTTTCTGGCCCATGAGGAGGGCGAGGGCGTCGACGAGGATGGATTTGCCGGCGCCGGTTTCTCCCGTGAGGAGATTGAGGCCGGGACCAAAGCCGGCGATGGCGTGATCGATGACGGCGTAGTTCTCGGCTCGGAGTTCGAGCAGCATGGGAGTACAGGGTACAGGGTACAGAGGGCAGGGTACAGAGGGTGGAAGACGGGCACAGAGCCCCGGGTGAAGGCACCGAGTACAGGGCCGGGTGCGTTCGGCAATGACAAGTTTATGCGGGCGGTTGCTGTTTTGGGGTTAGTAACGGTCTAATGCTGGTTATGCAGGAACCGATTCGGGTGGGAGTGGTTGGTTTTGGGTTGGCGGGGAAGGTCTTTCACACCGCCGTGATTCGGGCAACGCCGGGGCTGGAGCTGGCCAGCGTGGTGGAGCGCAGCGGCGACGAGGCGGCGAAGCTCTATCCGCGGATTCGCGTGGCGCGGTCGGTGGAGGAGATGCTGTGCGACGTGGGCATCCAGCTGGTGGCGATCGCGACGCCGAGCTATTCGCATTACGAGCTGGCGCAGCAGTGCCTGCGGGAGCAGCGGCACGTGGTGATCGACAAGCCGTTCGCGCTGAAGTCAGAGGAAGCGGCGGAGCTGATCAGAATGGCGCGAGAGCGAAAGCTGGTGCTGGCGCCGTTTCAGAATCGGCGCTGGGACGGGGATTACCAGACAGTGCGCCAGGTGATCGCGAGCGGGGAGCTGGGGCGGCTGGTGACGTTCGAGTCGCACTTCGATCGCTTTCGGCCGCAGCCGCGTCATGAGGTGTGGCGGGAGAGCGGCGGACCGGGGAGCGGAATCCTTTTCGACCTGGGGCCACACCTGATCGATCAGGCGCTGGGGTTGTTTGGGCCGCCGACGATTCTGTACGCCGATGTACGCATCGATCGCGAGAACGGGGCAGCCGACGACGCGTTCGATCTGCGGCTGGAGTACATGGCAGGGCGCCGGGTGACGGTGGTGCTGCGGTCGACGCTGACGGCGTGCATTCCGGGGCCGCGATTCCTTCTGCACGGGACGCGGGGGAGCTTTGTGAAATGGGGTCTGGACCCGCAGGAGGATCAGCTGAAAGCGGGGATGGGCTACGATGCGTCGGAGATGGGCCAGGATCCAGAGAGCGCGTGGGGTGAGCTGCGCTCAGTGGAAGGCGGAGTGCGGAGGATTCCGACGCTGCGCGGCGACTATCGCGGATTCTACGAGAACGTGCGCGATGCGGTGGAGGGCAACGCGGAGCTGACGGTGAAGCCGGAGCAGGCGTGGCGGACGACGCGGCTGATCGAACTGGCGCGCGAGAGCAGCGGGCAGGGTCGCCGGCTGAAGGTGGACCTGAGCGGACAGCCGTAGGGCAGGGTACAGGGGATAGGGTGCAGGCGGGCGCTCTCTCTCAAGGCGGGGCTAGCCGTGAGGTTCAGGGTAGAGCGGAAGCGACGTCGGTACGAGAGAAGTCGTCGCCTTTGAACAGGAGAGGCTCACCCCAGTCCTTCGCCAGCGCGTACGCGAAGCAATCGCCAAAATTCAGCTGCGCAGGATGGCCGCTGCCTTTTCCAAAGTCGCGATATGCCTGCCGCGCAATATGTGCCTGCTCTTCGGTGACCGGCTCGATGATCAAATCCGCCTGGCGAATCAATTTGTCGAAACGGCGGCTGTCGAGGGGGTCGCGGCGGGCGTCGACGACAACCGCAGACTCGACATAATTTACTGCCGAGATTCGGCAGGATTCCGCGTTTTCGACGATTGCGGAGAATTGTGAGGCTTCCGGTTCCTGGCGAAGAATCGCAATCAATGCCGACGAGTCAAGGATCATTTCGGCAGACCTTTTTCGTCGAACAGCAATTCGTCAGGATTGAGGGAGCGCCAGGGCTCCGGGAGGTTGGCGGCGTATTCTTTGCCGATCGCCATCAGGCGGGCGGCCATGCCTTTTCTGCTTCGCTGCTGCAAGCGTTCGAGGCGCTCTCGAACGGCCACGGTGACCGCACCGGTGATGCTTTCGCCAGTGATTTCCGCCAATTCGCGGGCTAAGGCGTGCGTTTGCTCATTTTTGATGTTGAGACTCATTTTCTACCATTCCACCTTACTTCGGTTCCATTCTACCACAATGGAAGGTGATGGGGAATATCACTCATTCCGAAGGACCTGCATGGGTTCGACCTGGGCGGCGCGGCGGGCCGGAATGAGAGCGGCGAGCAGAGCGGCAACCACGAGCAGAGCGATGCTGCCGGCAATGGCGGCCGGATCAGAGGCGCTGGTTTCATAGAGCAGGCTGTGGACGTAGCGGCTGGCGGCGAAGGCCAGCGCGAGGCCGGCGAGGATGCCACCGGCGACGGGCCATGCGGCCTGGCGGGCGACAAGGGACATCAGGGCGGATTTCTCGCAGCCGAGGGCGATGCGAATGCCGAACTCCTGCTGACGCAGGGAGACGGAGTAGGCCAGCACGCCATAAATTCCGAGAAGAGCCAGCAGCAAAGCGGCGGCGCCGAAGCTGGAGAGCAGGAGGGTCTGGAAGCGCTCGGTGGAAACCGAATCAGAGACCTGCTGGTCGAGAGATTTGAGGGTGGGGATGGCGACCTGGGGGTCGACGTTCCAGATAGCGCGGCGAATAGAAGGCGCGAGGCCGGCGGTGGCCTGGGCGCTGCGGACGAGGAAGGTGACGCGCCACCAGGGACTCTGCCAGTAGGGGATGTAGATCATAGGCGAGGCGTGGTCCAACTGGTTGATGCGGGCGTCGGCGAGGATGCCAACGACGGTGAATTTTACTGACGGGTCGTTGGTGGTGAAGACGTGGCCGATGGGATTGTTGGTATCGGGAAAGATGGTGCGGGCGGCTTCCTGGGAGATGAGGACGTTGGTGGAGTGGTTCTTGTCGTCGAGCGTGAGGTCGCGGCCGGCGAGGAGCGGGATGCGGAGGGTGGTGGCGTAGCTGGGGCTGATCCAGCGGATGTTGGCGGTGGGCTCGTGGCCAGCGGGAACGGGGTGGTCAGGGCGCAGGACATCGTCGACCCAGGTGTCGCCGCCAAGGGGAAGCTCAGAGATGGTGGCGACTGACTGCACGCCGGGGATCTGGGCGAGGGCGGCGAGGGTGCGGTCACTGAAGGCGGCGCGCGCGGTGCCGGTTTTGTCGGTGGTGTCGCCATATTGGGGCGCGTAGAGAAAAGCGCGGGCCATGGTGATGCGGCTGGAGTCGAAATTACGGTTCTGGTTGAGCAGTGTGGAGAAGCTGCGGACGAGCAGGCCGGTGACGACGAGCAGCGCGACGGTGCAGGCGACTTCGGCGGCGACAAGGAGATGGCGGGTGCGCTGGCTTTCGCGTCCGGTGGAGATGCGGGCGGAACTGGTTTGCATGGCCGACAGGGGATCGACGCGCATGGAGCGCAGGGCGGGCAACAGGCCGAAGAAGAGCGCGGTGAGGATAGAGAGTCCGGCGGCGGCGAGGAGGACGGGCCAACTGACGTGGATGCTGCTGAGGCGCGGCAGATCTTGCGGTGCGGATGCGATAAAGAGGCGGACGCCGGCGAAGGAGAGCAGGATGCCGAGTGTGCCTCCGATGAGGGCGAGGACGAGGGAGTCAGCGAGAGCGGACCCGACGAGGCGGTCGCGTCCCGCGCCGAGAGCGGCGCGGACGGCGAGTTCGCGCTCGCGGGAAACGGCGCGGGCGAGCTGCAGGTTGGCGAGGTTGACGCAGCCGATGAGCAGGATGGCTCCGACGGCGGCGAGGAGCAGCCAGAGCGCAGTGCTGACGTGTCCGGCGACGTCGACGATGAGTGGAATGACCAACACGGTGGGATTGGTGGAGAGGTGGCGAGCCTTGTTGAAGGCGGCCTGGATGGTGGCCAGCTCGGTTTGCGCGTGTTGCGGGGAGACGCCGACGCGGAGGCGGCCGATCGCCATGAAGTTGTAATCGCCTTCTTCATCTAACTGGCTGGGCGGGATGACCAGGGGGGCGAAGATCTCGTAGGGCTTTCCGGAGCTTTGCGCTGTGGGCGAGTACATTTCCGTGACGAGGGGGAAGGAGAAACCCTGGGGCATGACGCCGACGACGGTAGCCGGCATGCCACCAGCGCGGAGGGTCTGGCCGATGGCGACGGGATCGCCGTGGAAATAGCGTTGCCACGCGCTCCAGGAGAGGATGACTTCACTGTCGTGGCCGTCGGTGGCTTCGATGGGGAGAAAGGAGCGGCCGAGGACGGGGTGAATGCCGAGGACGTCGAAGAAGTTGGGTTCGACATCGAGGCCGCTGACGATTTCAGGGTGGTCAGTGGTCGCGGAGAGGCTGTAGGCGTGGTTTTGGATGAGGGAGATGCCGGAGAAGGTCTTCGTGTTGCTTTGCCAGTTGAGGAAGTGTTTGGGATTGTCGGGCAGAGGGCTCGAAGCGAGCTCGGGCTCGTATTCGCGCAGCATGACGAGGCGGTCGGGGCTCGCGAAGGCGAAGGGCTTGAGCAGGACCGAGTTGACCACCGAGAAGATGGAAGTGACGGCGCCGATGCCGAGAGCGAGGGTGAGGATGGCGGTGATCGCGAATCCCGGCGACTTGCGGAGGGTGCGGGCGCTGAAGCGCAGGTCCTGCAGAAAGCTTTGCATGGAGGCCTCGTCGTGGTGTCAGTGAAGTATGGAGCACATGATGGGCCAAAGGGCAGGGATCAGGCAACAGGGAATAGGGAACAGCGACCGGGAATAGTGTTCGGGATCGGACGAGAGTGTTCGGTCGTGAACAGGCTACAGGCTCTGAGCGCAGGGCTCTACGGTCAAGGAAGTGGGGCGATCAACGCGCTAGAATGCGGAGATGCCGAAACAGCATTTTCACTTCAAGCTGATTCCGCCGCGGCCGACCTTTGCCCAGGATGCGAGTGCGGAGGAATTGGCGATCATGAAGAAGCACTCGGATTATTTCGATGAGCAGTTCCGGGCGGGAAAGTTGTTGCTGTATGGCCTGGTGCTGGCGCAGGAGGGGGCGTTCGGGATCGGCATTCTCGAAGTGGAGAACGAAGCCGAGGCGCGGGAGTTTGGGGAGAACGATCCCTCCGTGCTGGCTGGGCTGAACCGTTTCGAGATTGCCCCGATGAAGGTCACGAATGCGAGAAGCAGGGTATAGGGTTTAGGGGATAGAGCTCCGCTGGGTGCGGGTCTCGGGGCACCGACGGCTAGGGCTTGGCGGCGGGTTTATCCTTCGCGATCAGATCGCAGACAGCTTGCGGCGGCGCGAAGACCGCGGGATCGACATCGTTGAAGGTGTACGACGAATAGGTGATGACCCGGAAAATCTTCCAGTCACCCTCTTTCGATTTGACCTTCACGGTCTGCTTCATGGAGACGAGGACGCCGTCTACTTTTTGCCAATCGGAGAAGATTTCGTGAACGAGCCCTGGGTCGGCCTGGAATTCATAGGCGGTGAGCAGGCGGGTTTCGCGGTCGTAGTAGTGGTCGTTCGACTTGCCCCAGTTGTTGACGCCGTGGAGGTGGTAGCAGGGGCGGCCTTCGAAGTCTTCGACGCCGGCCGTCTCCATCGACTTAAACCAGGTGAGCTCGTCGAGCGGGTAGTAGAAATCCGCGTCGCGCTTCGCCGACTGCACATCGTCGCCGGAATCGACCTGGGGACCGGTGCGCGGATCCAGGCCCCAGGAAATTGTGCCATCGAAGCCGTTGAGGTTGTCGCCGGCGCCGCTGGGCAGCGTGACCTTTTCCACGCGCAGGTAGGGAGCTGCGGCGAAATAGACAAACGGCAACTGGACTACGCCGGAGGGCTGAGGAATGTCGACGGTGCCGCGCATGGTGGTGGAGGTGTGCCGGAGGATCGCTTCGCGCCCGCCGAGCGCCTTGTCGTAGCGCGCGACGATATCCGTAGCTTTGGGCAGAGGAGAATCGGCCGCGAGGAGCGGGGAGCCGCAGATACCCGCGAGTAGCAGAGCGATTGCGGCGCGCAGATGGGACGCTGCGATGACAGAGGACGAGTGGTTCATGGGTTGGCCTCCGGGGATTAGGCGGGGAAGGGCGCCGGCAATGAAAGCAGCAAACGGCTCGCCATTGGCGCTGCTGCGCTAAGTGAACGGTTTCAGGGAAGGTCGAAGGGCGGTTCTGGAGAACTGACGACGGCCGGGTGTTCGTTTCCGGAAGAAATTGGCCGAAAGCGGACAGCGGCGCGCATCGACTACGGCTGGAAGACGAGGCGGGCGTCTTCTGGGGTGTTCCAGAGCCGTTCGACGTCGCGGAGGGGCGCGGTGACGATTTTGATCTGGAACGGGCTTTTTGCGGCCTCCTGAAGGATGCTGCGAAGAGACTCAAAGATTTTCTCCATAGAGACGCTGCCGAATCCGCTGCCGATGAGCTCGAGGCCGGAGCTGCGGAGAGTAGCGGCGTTCAGGCTGATGGTGGGGCCGGCGCTGTTGCCGATCTGGATGTAGCGGAGACGCCCGGCGTCGTGGTCGAGGCCTTTTTGGACGATGGCGGCGAGCAGCGCTTCGGCTGGTGCGCCCCAGAGGTAGTCGAGGACGACGTCCAGCCCCAGATTGATTTCGGCACGGAAGGCGGCGATAAGGGCTTCGCGATCCTGGTTGAGGGAGATGACGGCGTCGGCGCCGAGGGATATGGTTTCTTCGAGAGCGCGAGGATTGCGGCCGACGGCGACGACGCGTTTCGCGCCGAGACGGCGAGCGATCTGCACGGCGAGGTGGCCGGCGGAGCCAGTAGCGCCGAGGATGAGAATGCTCTCGCCGGCGACGAAATGGGCGCGATGCGCGAGCGCGGCCCAGGAGGACATGGCGGGGTTGATCATGGCGGCGACGGTGGCGTCGTCGAGGTTGTCAGGGAGAGGCGTACACATGGCGCGTCTGGTAATGGAGCGCTCGGCGAAGGTTCCGTACGGAGGGTGCGATGAACCGAAGAGGACGCGGGCGCCGTCGTCGGTGCGGCCGACCCCGTCGACGCCAGGAATCAATGGCAGTTGGCCGGTGCTGCCGTAGTGGGCTCCTTTGGCCAGGGCTCTGACGATGGGGTGGAGTCCGGCGGCGGTGACGGTGACGAGGATTTCATCGGCGGCCGGGACGGGGTCGCGGAAGGCCTCGTAGCGGGGCGGTTGGTCGTACGAGTGGACGACGGCAGCGTTCATATTGAGGTCTCCAAAAATACTGTATTGGATTCTGCGCCTGGCGCAATGCTGCAGAGCGCGGCGGCGGAAAATGGCTTTAAGCTTGGCACATGACCAAAAAGCGAATGGATGCGAAAGCGGCGGCGCGGGAACGGTTTGACGCGGAGCGGGCGGGGCTGATCGAGCTGAGTCATCGGATTTATGCGGATCCCGAGCTGGGGTTTGAAGAGGAGCGGGCCTCAACGTGGCTGTGCGAGTCGCTGGATGCGGTGGGGTTCGCAGTGGATCAGGGAATCTGCGATTTGCCGACGGCGTTTCGCGCGACGGTGGGATCGGGGCCGTTGCACATCGGAATCTGCGCGGAATACGACTCGTTGCCGGGGATTGGGCATGCGTGCGGGCACAACATCATTGCCGCGTCGGCGGTGGGCGCGGCGCTGGCCGCGGCGAAGGTGGCGGATGAGGTGGGGCTGACGATCAGCGTGATCGGGACGCCTGCGGAAGAAGTGGGCAACGCGAGCGGAAAGATTCTGATGCTGGAGCGCGGCGGCTTCGACGGGATTCATGCGGCGATGATGGTTCACCCGGCGCCGTTCGACATGCTGCGGGCGAAAATTATCGCGGCATCGATGTTCGAAGTGCAGTGCACCGGGAAGGAATCGCACGCGTCGGCGTTTCCGGAGTTGGGCGTGAACGCGGCGGACGCACTGACCATCGCGCAGACGGCGCTGGGATTGCTGCGGCAGCATATTCGGTCAACGGATCGGATTCATGGGATCGTAACGAACGGCGGGGCCGCGCCGAATGTGGTTCCGGCGCATACTTCGGCGCGGTACATCATCCGGTCGGAGACGCTGGACCAGCTGGCGGAGCTGCGGCCGAAGGTGTACCGGTGCTTTGAGGCGGGAGGGTTGGCGACGGGCGCGAAGGTACAGATAACGGGCGGGGACAAACCGTATGCCGAAATGCTGCACGATAACGATATGGCGGCGCTGTATCGCGCGAATTCGGAGGCGCTGGGGCGGCCATTTCCGAATCTTGGGGAGTGGGAGACGCGGCCGACGGGATCGACGGATATGGGGAACGTTTCGCGGGCGATGCCGTCGATTCATCCGATGATCGGGATCAATTCGCTGCCCGCGGTGAATCATCAGCCGGAGTTCACCGCGCACTGCGTGACGGCGGATGCGGATAAGGCGCTCATCGATGGAGCGCTGGCGATGGCGTGGACGTGCGTGGATCTGGCGACGAATAAGGCAGTGCAGAAGAGGCTGATCGCAGGGCGGTGACGAGTCCGGGACCGGTGCGATTCAATGCATCGGAGGCCCATTCGAACGCCCATCACTGCGGTTCCCCGCCGGTGGAGTTGCGTCCCCGGGGCGGGTGTGGTATCACAGAAACAGTTCAAGTTTGCTCCTCAAGAGCGAGCCTGAATTTCATGCAGAGTGGCTGAGGGACGGGCCCTGTGACGCCACGACAACCGGCCTGAGCAATTCGGGACAACGGTGTCAACTCTCGCTCGCCGTGAGGCGGGGAACATGAGATTCGGGGTGCAGGCTGTATCGCATCTCGCGCAATCCTCAGTAGTGCCGAAGTTAGCGAAGTACGACGTCACGTGCCCGTATATTTGCCGACGCCGCTCTCGAAAACGAGGGCTGGAATGGCTGCTGCTTACGAACTGCGATGCCGGGAATGCGGGAAGCGTTACGAGAACGCTCCGCTGTCCATCTGTGACGAGTGTTTTTCTCCGCTGGAAGTGGTTGTCGATCTGGAGGCCGCGCGGCACACCTTTACGCGCGAGACCATCGCGGCCGGGCCGTCGAGCATGTGGCGCTATCAGGCGCTGCTGCCGGTTCCGGACGACTATGTTCCGACGACGCCGGCGGGCTGGACTCCGCTGCTGCGGGCGCCGCGGCTCGCAGAGCGGATTGGCGCGCGGAATCTGTGGATCAAAAATGACGCGGTGTGCCTGCCGACGCTGAGCTTCAAGGATCGCGTGGTGGCGGTGGCCCTGGCGAACGCGCAGACGTTTGGGTTCGACACGGTTGGCTGCTCGTCGACGGGGAACCTGGCGAATGCGGTGGCAGCGCAGGCGGCGCGGCTGGGGCTGAAGTCGTACATCCTGGTTCCGGCAGATCTGGAAGCGGCGAAGATTCTGAACACGCAGGTGTACGGCGCGACGCTGGTGCGGATCAACGGCAACTACGACCACGTGAACCGGCTGTGCTCGCAGATTGCGGATCGCTACAACTGGGGATTTGTGAATGTGAACCTGCGGCCGTACTACGCGGAGGGATCGAAGACGGTGGGCTTCGAGATCGCTGAGCAGCTGGGCTGGAGGCTGCCGGACAACGTGGTGGTCCCGATGGCGGGCGGATCGCTGATCGTGAAAATTCGCAAGGCGTTCAAGGAGCTGATCGCGCTGGGGCTGGTCGAAGAGAAGGAAGTGCGGTTCTTCGGCGCGCAGGCGACGGGGTGCTCGCCGATTTCGACGGCGGTGAAGAACGGAGCGGACACGATCGAGCCGCAGCGGCCGGCGACGATTGCTCGGTCCCTGGCGATCGGGAATCCGGCGGACGGGATCTATGCGACGCGGGCGATTCGCGAGAGCCGCGGCTGGGCCGAAGACGTGTCGGATGTGGAGATTGTCTCGGCGATCCAGGAGCTGGCGGAGACCGAAGGCGTGTTTACCGAAACGGCGGGCGGCGTGACGACTGCGGTGACGGCGCGGCTGTACGCGCACGGGCGGATTCATCCCGACGAGCTGACCGTGGCGTGCATCACCGGCAATGGGCTGAAGACGACGGACGTGCTGCAGGGAGCGTACGAGCAGCATGCGGCGATTCGTCCGCGGCTGGGGGATTTCGAAACGTACCTTGCCGAGCGGAACGAAGAGAGCGAACTGGAGCTGGGAGGGGCCTATGTCAGTTAGGGTTTTGCTGCCAGGAGCGTTTCAGAAGCACACCAACGGGACGCGGGAGATTCAGTCGAGCGCGGGGAATTTGCCGGCGCTGATCACGGAGATCGAGACCACGTTTCCGGCGCTGAAGACGCATTTGCGCGACGAGAGCGGTCAGGTGCGGAAGTTCATCAACTTTTACGTGAACGAGGAAGACATCCGGTTTCTGGGGAACGAGAAATATGCGTTCCAGGATGGGGATGAAGTATTAGTTATCCCCTCCATCGCCGGGGGCTGCGCGCCCCGCGACACGCCCTTCGGGCAAATGCAAATGCAAAACTGGGGCGTGTGTAGTTGCTGCTCGTATTGCGGGCAGGAAGAGTGCATCTGCGGGGACTAGCCTGGATTCGCAGGTCCCGTTCCGAAATCGCTCATTTCTTCGTGAGGCTGATCGCGGGAATCTTCTCATCCCGCACCAGCTTGTTGAACTGCTCAATGCCCGTCGTCTCGATCTGGTGGAGATGGTCCAGCTGGACCTGCAGCTGACCCGACAGCTCATCGAAAACCTGGTGTGACTGCGCGGTAGGCGCAACGTCCGTGTCCTCGACAACGTTCTCCACTGAGGCGAGCTTGTTGTTCAGCTTGATGGGGAAGTTGAGGGCATCCTCACCGGCCTTCAGTTTCGTCTGGTAGATGCTCTCTTCGATCGCCGTTAGCTCGTCGGTCAGCTGCTTGGCGCTGTTCTTCACCTTCTCGTTCGAACTGGTCAGATAAGGCTTCAGCTGCTCGGTCGCCGCGCGAATGCCGACCACGCTGCTGTTCGCCTCCGAAACACGGTCGCGGATTTTCAGCGCCAGCTCCAACTGCTTGTCGAAGTCCTCCGGAGTCGTAGGAACGCGCGGATCCTTGACCAGGGTGAAATCCTGCGATTCGGTTTTGCCGTCGACTACCACCTCGACTTTGTAATTTCCAGGGGCCGCAAGCGGCCCGCGCAGCGAGCCATCCCACATCAGCAGTCCCGAAAAACCGGTAGCGTCGTTGTAGCGCAAATCCCACACGTAGCGATTCAGTCCCTCCGTGGCCGGAGCCAATTGCACGGGACGTCGATCTTCCTCGTCGGGGTCTGGCTTCTCCTGCTCCGGCTTGGGCTTGCTGGAAACTTCGCGTACCAGCTTGCCGGACGCGGTGAGGAAACGCAGCTTCACTTCGCCTTCAGGCTTGGTTTTCAGGTAGTAGAAGAGCGTCGCACCCCTCGCAGGATTCTGCCCGGCAGATGGATTGCGCCCGCCTCCAAACCCGCCGCCGCCCGAAATGCGAATCGCGCGCTTCACGGNNAAAAGTACCACGTCCTTCGCGCGCTGAAAGTTTGCCGGATTCAGCGCCCGGACCAGCGGCATGTCATCGAGCACGTAGAAACCGCGCCCCTGGGTTGCAAGCACCATGTCGTCCTGTTCCTTCTGGAAGGCGATGTCAGTGACGGGCACGGCGGGCAGGTTGAGCTGGAAGGGCAGCCACGTGCCGCCGTCGTCGTACGAAATATAAAGATGCGACTCAGTACCGGCGAACACCAGCCCCTTCTGGTTCGGATCGGGACGAATCGTGCGCGTGAAGTCGTCGGCGGGAATGCCGTTGACGATCTTCGTCCAGTTCTTGCCGTAATCCGTGGTCTTGTAGAGGAACGGATGAAAATCGTCGGAGAGATACATGGTCGCCGCAACATAGGCTGTACCCGCGTCGAACGGCGACGTCGCGATGCAGTTGATGCGAATCCACTCCGGCATATCTTTGGGCGTGACATTTTGCCAGGCTTTGCCGTCGTCCTGAGTCACGTTGATCAGCCCGTCGTCGGACCCCACCCAGATCACGCCCGCCTTCACCGGTGACTCCTCGATCGTGAAGATCGTGTCGTAATATTCGACCGCCGTGTTGTCCTTGGTGATCGGGCCGCCCGACGGGCCCTGCTTCGACTTGTCGTTGCGCGTCAAGTCGGGGCTCATCACCGTCCAGTTCTGGCCTTCGTCGGTGGTGGCCAGCAATACGTTGGCGCCGGCGTACAGACGATGCGGATTATGAGGCGAAAACAGCAGCGGGAAGCTCCACTGGAAGCGATATTTCATCGCCTCCACGCCGGAGCCCATGGGATTATCCGGCCATGCGTTGATGTCCCGCTCCGAGGCCGTTTTCGTGTCGTAGCGCGTGAGAAGGCCGTCGTACGATCCCGCATAGACAAAATTCGAGTTCAGGGGGTCGGCAACCACCCATCCGCTCTCGCCTCCGCCCACATCGTGGAAGTCACTGGCGGTAATCGCTCCCGAGTTGCTCTGGTTGACGATGGCAACCGTGGAGTTATCCTGCTGCGCGCCGTAAATGTGAAAGGGAAAATCGTTGTCCACGGACACGCGATAGAACTGCGCCGTCGGCTGATTGTCCTCGGTGGTCCAGCTCTTGCCGCCGTCAAAACTGATCTGCGCCCCGCCGTCGTCCGATTCGATGAACCGGTTGGGATCCTCCGGGGCAATCCACATATCGTGATTGTCACCGTGCTGGTTACGAATTCGCGAAAATTCTTTGCCGCCATCTGTGGAGCGGAACAGTTCCGTGTTCACCGCGTAAACCGTGTTCTCGTCCTTCGGATCGGCAAAAATCTGCGAATAATACCAGGCGCGCTGCTTGATGGAGTTATCGCCGTTGAGTTTCTTCCAGGTTTTGCCCGCATCGTCGGAACGGAAAATGCCGCCATCCTGCGCCTCGATGAGCGCCCACATGCGGTCAGGATTCGCCGGCGAGACCGTGACTCCGATCCGCCCCAGCACGCCTTTGGGCAGCCCGGGATTATGCGTCAGCTCCGTCCATGTGTCGCCGCCATCGGTCGATTTCCAGATTCCGCCGTCGGGGCCGCCGCTCTCAAAGGTCCAGGGTTTGCGAACCACCTGCCAGAACGCGGCATACAATACTCGCGGATTGGTCGCGTCCATCGCCAGGTCGATCGCGCCCGCCTTGTCACTTTTGAACAGCACCTTCTGCCATGTCTTGCCGCCGTCCTTCGAGCGGAAGACGCCGCGCTCCGTGTTCGGCCCGGCCATGTGCCCGAGCGCCGCGACGTAGACCAGGTTGGGATCTCTCGGATCGACGCGAATCTGCCCGATCTGTTCAGTGTCCTCGAGGCCGACATGGGTCCACGTCTTTCCCGCATCGAGCGATTTGTAGACGCCATCGCCATGCGACGCGTTGCCGCGAATCGCGCTCTCGCCCGTGCCGACATAGATCACGTTGTGATCCGAGTCTGCGACGGCAATGGACCCGATCGACCCAAAGTTGATCTGGCCATCGGTGATCGGGCTCCAGACATGCCCGCCGTCGGTCGTTTTGAAGACGCCGCCCCCTGTTCCGCCAAAGTAGTAGACCAGCGGCTCGCCCGGCACGCCTTCCACCGCGTCGACGCGCCCGCCGCGGAAGGGGCCGATCTGCCGGAGTTTGAGCGCAGAGAAACCGGCGGCCGGACCCGACTCTTTCGCAGGACCAGGGACTGGAGCCGGAGCTGCTGCTGGTTCCTGAGCGGCCCCGGCCAGCGCAAAGCTACCGGCGGCGACTGCGAGCAGGAAAACGCGGAGGGCAGACACAAACGACGAAGCAGAGATGGTCCGGGACAGGCGCACGAGTTGAAGCTCCTTGAATTGGCTGGGGAAAAGCGACTACGAAGGATACATCAGAAAGCCGCGCCCGCAACGCCCGCGCCCGCGCGGGGCGAAAAAGGCGCCAGCCGGTGCCCGGAATGGCACGGGTCAATCTGCCAGTCAGCTGTTGTCGGAGGGATAGTCGCGGTTGAAGGGGAAAACCAGCTCTTCGACGGAGGCGACGGCGGTTCCGTTGAGCGTGGCGGCGTGGAAGCGCCAGGATTTCACTGTGTTCAGCACGATCTGATCGAGATTGTTGCCGATGCCCTGGACGAGCTTCTCGTCGGTGACGTCGCCGAGGGGGCTGATGGTCACATTGACGATGATCTTTTGCTCGACGGCAGGAAGAAGCGAGCGGTCGGTCACGCTGGGGTGAGGGAAGTAGGTGGGAAACGCGGGCTCGGCATCCTGCGTGCCGGAGCCGAATCCGGCGCTCTGCTGCTGTTGGGGCGAGGGGTTGCCGGACTGGGCCAGACGGCTCTGCGCGGGAGTGGCTTTCTGAAGGGCGCGCGGCTGGCGCAGGTGCACCGGATTCTCGATCAGCGTTGATTTGGGGACGGGGATCGGCGACGGCAGCGACTTCTTGCTGTGTTCCGCCAACTCAGCGGGCGTGGTGGTTCCCATGTTGCCGGTCCAGTAGAGAGCGGCAGTGCAGCAGCGGCTCTCGTGGTAGATGGGGCGCACTTTTCCCCAATGCAGCGTGAACAGGAAGGCCACGCCGAAGATCGCGGCGTGGGTGACGAGCGAGAGCAGAACGCCGGTCTGGCGCCGCTGATGCATCGTGCCTGGGGAGAAGATCACGCGGGCTCCTGTCTGCTCGTCCGGCAAAACGGCTCCAGTTCGACGTTCCGGCTGGATAATATGTTACCTGCCCGGGAAAACTTTTGCGGGAGTCGATTGCGATGGCGTGGGCCGAGACGTTCCACTGCGACGTGTGCAACAAGGAAAAGAGCGAGGAAGCGGAAGACTGGTGGCTGGCCTGGACGGAGACGCTGTCTCCGGCGGAGGGCGAGCGAGAACAGCCGGTAGTCAAGGTGACGCCGTGGAACGGGTTCCTGGCGCACTCGGCCGATGTCCAGCATTTGTGCGGCGCGCGCTGCGTGCACACCATCATGGATCGCTGGATGCTGGCGAAGTAGCGCACTGGCGGCGCTGTTCCGATCAGTTGCTATAGATGCGCACGTAATCCACGAGCATGGTTGAGGGGAAGACGGTGCTTGAGTTGGGGCTGCCGGGCCACGTGCCACCAACGGCGAGGTTCAGGATGATGAACATCGGTCCCTGATCGAAGGGCCATGTGCCGGAGATGCTGGTGGGGGTAAAGGTCTCGTAGATGTTGGTGGGGCTGTCGATGTAGAACTGGACCTGCCCTTTGGTCCAGATCATCCCGTAGGTGTGCCAGGCGGCAGCGGAGAATCCAGTGGCGGTGTAAGGTGCGCCGCCATTGAGATTGGTGCCGTGCACCGAGGACTGCACCCAGTCGTACCCGGGGCCAACGCCGTTGATTGGGGGGTTGCTGCCGTCGATGTGCTCCATGATGTCGGATTCGCCGCAGGCCGGCCATGGATTGATGGTGATGTTGTCCCCCAGCATCCAGAAGGCCGGCCACATTCCCTGGGATTCCGGCAGCATCATGCGGGCTTCGATTCGTCCGTACTGGAAGCTGAAGAGGCCCTGCGATTTGAGGCGCGCCGAAGTGTAGACGGTGCCGGAGGGGTTCTCCGCGACGACGTGGAGGTAGCCGTCGGTGGCGCCGACGTACGCATTGGGGCTGGAGGGATTGCAGGGGCCGGTGGTTGAGGCCCAGGCGCAATAGGTTTCCAGCTCGCTGTTGCCGCAGCAGTCGGTGCCGGTGTCGTAGGTCCAGGTGGAAGGATTGGGCTGGACGTAAGCGGAGGATCCGGCGCCGGTGTTGGTGAACTCATCGCTCCAGACCAGCGTGCCGGAGGCGATGTTGGGCGAGAAGGCCTGGGTGGCGACCGTGCTGTTGAGGGTTCCAGGAGGAGCAGCGGCGATTGCTTTTAGAGTCAGATTCGATGAGACAAGGAAGGGCGCGATGTACTGCAGCGAGGTTTCGGTGGGCGTGGTGCCGTCGGTGGTGTAGTAGATGGTTGCGCCTGCAGTGGCGTCACTCAGGGTGACGACGACGGCGCCGTTCTGGGCGGCGGCGGTGGCGATGGAGGGGGTGGCCGCCGGTTGCTCAGGAGGCGTCGTTGTCGTCCCTCCGCTACTGGAGCCGCTGCAGCCGGCGACGGTTGCGATCCCGAGGAGAAACGCGGCGGCGCAGCAGGAGAGGGTTCTGGAAAAATGTCTGGCTTTGTTCAAAATTGCAAACTGCATCAGCATTGCATTTTTTATGGTCATCCCCTGAGCCCCTCCGGCATTCGGAGCGCGGCACGTGTTGCGCCGAGTCCGTCCACCAATGTACTGCTTTGCGGTGAGGGGCTGGAAGAGGGATCAAACGAGCCAGGGTGCCTCTGGTAAGCTGGCGCAATGTCGAGCCCCTTCCGGAGCCTCAGCTCGCGGCAGCGACACGCGTTTGCGGCGTGCTTCCTGGGGTGGTCGCTCGACGCGTTCGACTATTTCATCCTTGTTTTTTGCGTTTCGGCGGTCGCGGCGGATTTTCGCGTGGCGCGGTCGGCAGTGGTGGAAGCCCTGGCGCTGACCCTGGCGTTCCGGCCCATCGGCGCATTTCTGTTCGGCATGATGGCGGACCGGTTTGGGCGGCGGCCGACGCTGATGTTCAACATTGCCAGCTATTCATTGCTGGAGCTGGCATGCGCTTTTGCGGGATCGATGCACACGCTGCTGGTGCTGCGGGCGCTGTTCGGCATCGCCATGGGAGGGGAGTGGGGCGTGGGCGCGGCGCTGGCGTTTGAGACCCTGCCAAAGGAGAATCGGGGATTCTTTTCCGGCCTGCTGCAGGAGGGATATGCGGTGGGCTATCTGGTGGCCGCAGCGGCCTATGCCCTGCTGTTCCCGTGGTTTTCGCATTTCACGTGGCATGGGCACGATTTCGGATGGCGCGGGATGTTTCTGGTTGGTGCGGTTCCGGCGCTGCTGGTCTTTTACATTGGCGGCAAGGTCGAGGAGTCGCCGGCATGGCAGGAGCGCGGCGAGCTGGAAGAGCGGACCCTTCCGAAGGTTGGGCTGCGGAAGGGACTGTTGCAATACGCAGGGACGTTTGTGTTTCTGGTGCTGCTGATGACTGGGTTCAATGCGTTCTCGCACGGCACGCAGGATTTGTATCCGACATTCCTGCAAAAGGACCACGGATTCTCGGCGCAGCTGACGGGAGCGATTGCAATTTTGTACAACGTGGGGGCGCTGGCAGGCGGCATGTTCTTCGGCAGCCTGTCGGAGCGGATCGGGCGGAAGCGGGCGATCATTCTGGCTGCGTTGTTGGCCTTGCCGATGATCCCGCTGTATGCGCTCTCGCACTCAGTGTTCTCGCTGGCGGTGGGGGCGTTCGCGATGCAGTTTATGGTGCAGGGCGCGTGGGGCGTGGTTCCGGCGTGGCTGAGCGAGCTGTCGCCGGGACCGGTCCGGGCGACGTTTCCGGGACTGGCGTATCAGCTGGGGAACCTGATTTCTTCGCAGAACAACGAGATTCAGTCGAGAGCCGCGGAGCATTTCGGCCGCGGATACGGATGGGTGCTGGCGGTCACGGTGGCGATTGTGGCTTGCTATCTGGCAGTCGTGGCGGCGTTCGGTCGCGAGTCGCGAGGCGCGGATTTGACGGCAACGTGAACCCTTGCAGCGAGCGCGTGTTTTACCGAGCTTGTTGCGATCGTGCTGACAAGATGGCTTCGGCGGCGCGGAGGTCTTCTTCGGTGTCGACTCCGATGGTGTCGCTGGGTGCAGCGGCGACGTGGATCGGGATGCCGTTGTCGAGGAGACGCAGCTGTTCGAGGCGCTCGACTCGTTCGAGCCAGGAAGGCGGGAGGGCGGCGAATCGGTCGAGGGCCGCTTTGCGATAGGCGTAGACGCCGAGGTGTTTGCGATAACCGGCAAAACCGCCATCGCGATCGAAGGGGATGGTGGCGCGAGAGAAGTAGAGGGCGCGGTCATCGTCGGCGGTGACGACTTTGACGGCGTTGGGATTATGGATGTCGGCGGCGGGGCAGCGGACGGCAAGGGTTGTGACCTGAACCTCGGGGCGCTCGAAGAGCTGCAGCAGCGGCATGAAGTGTTGCGGCGTGAGGAGCGGCTCGTCTCCCTGGATGTTGACGTAGATGTCGGCGGGGATGGACTGGGCGACGGCGTAGACACGGTCGGTGCCGCTGGGGCAATCCTCGGGAGTGAAGACGGCGGGCAGGCTGTGGGCCTGGGCGAAGTTGAGGACTTCGTCGGAGTCCGTGGCGATGAGGACCTGATCGAGGAGCGGGCAGGCACGGGCGGCGCGATAGACCCAGGCGAGCATGGGCTCGCCGGCGATCTCGCGAAGGACTTTGCGGGGCAGGCGCGTGGAGCCAAGGCGCGCGGGAATGACGGCGAGAACGTGGCCAAGGTCAGAGGGCAAAGGCAAATCCTCAGGAGATAGTGTATCTGCGGAATATCACCCATCCGGGCGGTTGCGTTGGCGCGGGCTGGGACGGTAGTGTGATCGATGGAGAAAGCATGGCATCCGAAACGACGATCAGCCCGAATCTGGACTCTATTCTGCGCGAACACAGGGTGTTTCCGCCGCCTGAGGAGTTCGCGCGGCAAGCGCATATCAAGAGCCTGGCCGAATACCAGAAGTTGTACCAGCGGTCCGTGCGGGATCCCGAGGGATTCTGGGCGGCGGCGGCCCGTGAACTGCACTGGTTTGCGCCGTGGACGAAGGTTCTGGAGTGGAATTTGCCGTGGGCGAAGTGGTTTGTCGGCGGCAAAATCAACCTCTGTTACAACTGCGTGGACCGGCATGTGGCCAATGGGCGCGCGGACAAGATTGCCATCCTGTGGGAAGGCGAGCCAGGCGAGGTGCGGCGGCTGACGTTCCGCGAGCTGCATGCCGAGGTGCAGCGATTTGCGAATGCGCTGAAGGGCCTGGGGATCAAAAAGGGCGATCGGGTTGCGGTGTACATGGGGATGACGCCGGAGCTGGCCATTGCGCTGCTGGCGTGCGCTCGGATTGGCGCGGTGCATTCGGTAATTTTTGGCGGGTTTGCGGCCAACGCGATTGTGGATCGGGTGAACGATTCGCAGTGCGTGGCGATCCTGACCCAGGACACATCGTATCGGCGAGGCAACGAGGTTCGGCTGAAGGCCACCGTCGATGAGGCGATAGCGCAGTGTCCGACGGTGAAGAACGTGGTGGTTTACCGGCGGTCTGGTTCGGAGATCGCGATGCAGTCGGGTCGCGATCACTGGTGGCATGAGCTGACGGCGAAGGCGGATGCTGAGTGTCCGGCGGAGGAGCTGGATTCCGAGGATCCGCTGTACATTCTGTACACGTCGGGAACGACGGGAAAGCCGAAAGGCCTGGTACACACTACGGGCGGCTATTCGGTGCAAACGTATCTGACGAGCAAGTACATCTTCGATCTGCGCGAAGACGATGTTTACTGGTGCACGGCGGACATCGGGTGGGTGACAGGGCACTCGTATGTGGTGTACGGGATTTTGCAGAACGGCACGACGACGGTGATGTATGAGGGCGCGCCGAATCATCCGCAGCCGGACCGGTTCTGGAAGATTGTCGACGACCACAAGGTGACGGTGTTTTACACGGCGCCGACGGCGATTCGGGCGTTCAACAAGTGGGGCGACGAATACCCGGCGAAGCACGACATGAGCACGCTGCGGTTGTTGGGGACGGTGGGCGAGCCGATCAATCCTGAGGCGTGGATCTGGTATCGCGAGGTGATCGGGCGTGGGCGGTGCCCGATTGTCGATACGTGGTGGCAGACGGAGACGGGCGGGATCATGATTTCGCCGATTCCAGGAGCCGTTGCGACGAAGCCGGGGTCGGCAACGCGGCCGTTCTTCGGAATTGTGCCGGAGGTGGTTACAAAAGAAGGGCAACCGGTTCCGGCGGGACAAGGCGGACTGCTGGTGATCCGGAAACCGTGGCCTGGGATGGCGCGGACGATTTGGGGCGATCCGGACCGGTACATGAAGCAGTATTGGTCCGACGTGGCGGGGTCGTATTTCACCGGCGACGGCGCGCGCATGGACGAGGACGGATATTTCTGGCTGATGGGGCGCGTGGACGATGTGATCAACGTGAGCGGGCATCGGCTGGGAACGATGGAAGTGGAGTCGGCGCTGGTGGCGCATCCGAAGGTGGCCGAAGCGGCGGTCGTGGGGCGTCCGGATGAATTGAAAGGGCAGGCGATTGCGGCGTTTGTGACCCTGGAAGGCGGGTTCACGCCGACGAAGGAGACAAAGGACGAACTGCGAGCCTGGGTGGCGAAGGAAATTGGATCGCTGGCGCGGCCGGACGATATTCGGTTCACGGACCAGTTGCCGAAGACGCGGTCGGGAAAGATTATGCGGCGGCTGTTGCGGGAGATGGCGACGCATGGCGAGATTAAGGGCGACGTGACGACGCTCGAGGACTTCTCGGTGATTGCGAAGCTGCGGGAGCAGGAAGAGTAGGGCAGCCTGTAGCCGGTAGCCCGTAGCCGGTAGCTGCTTGCTGGTAGCTGGTGGGTGAGGGCGTGACTTTCGTGCAGGCCTACCCCCCTCCCCCTCCCCCCAGGAAAAGCCCTGCGTGCGTGCAACGAATATGATTCTGAAGGGCTTAAGTAAAATGTTAACAAGCTCGACGACATGCTGTGCTTCTCTACGTATTTGAATCGAGGACAGTTGTAACTCGGCCGTGTTTGTAACAAACTCGGCCGTGTGTGTGACAGAGACGGCCGTGTATGTGACAAAGGCGACTGGGTCGAAGCACAGAGCGCCGGAGCAGTGGACACAGAGCACCGGGCAGCGGGTACGGGCGGCAGGACAACAGCAGCGGCATGCATCAGTAGGTGCTCTCCTCTCCAGGAACAGAAAAGCCCGCGCGATGGCGGGCTTTTTCTTTTTTTACTCTATAAGTTCAGTATATCATACCGGAAGAATAAACCGGCCAAATATCTTTGAGGGTATATGGGTGTAAGTGGAGTGGAATGTTGGGTTATTACTTCGGTTTTTTGCACAGACTCTTGACAGATTGGTGGAAAACGGCGGGTTGCGAGGGAAATAGCTACTGAAATCCCAGATGCCGAAATGAGCCGCTTCGCCATCGCTCCGATCCCGCCGTATCGCTCCCCGATCCTTCGCGGTTCTGCGAATCAGGGGCGATGGCATCATCCTCGATTGACGCAGACGCGGGTCACCGAAGGCCTATTTGTACCTTGAAGCGAGCATGTGCAGTATTGAACAGTGGGGGCCATTTCTCTCAGGGACATCCATGCACCAAACCAATCGCTGCCCTGCAAGCGTAGACTGCGAGCAAGCGTGTGCAGTATTGACCATCTACGTCCGCCCGATCCTTGATTGCGTGTGGGACGCGACGCAACACGCCACCAGTGACGCTGCACCGTAAAGTGCATTATTGAGCATAGATTTCGCCTGCTTCGCAATCGGCATAAATCGCCTGGATTCGAGTAATCCCAACCACGGGATCAGGGCAACTCTGTGCAGTATTGAGGAACTGCCCTCTATTCTCAACGTTTGCGCGGTTAAATGAGCTATTCTCTGACTGATAATTGATTCCTATGGCGAGGAAAAAGCAGGCTTTTAGCCCGAAGACGTTTCTCTCAACTGTCGGCCCCGGCAGGGCGCTGGTCTTTTTCGAGAAGGGACAGAGAGTCTTTGCTCAGGGCGATACGGCGGAGGCCCTTTTTGTCATCCAAAAAGGGATGGTAAGACTAAGGGTTAGATTTCAAGCGGGTAAGGAAGCTACTCTTGACATTTTGAGGGAGGGCGACTTTATTGGCGAAGATTCAATAGCCGGTCAGTCTTCCTGCACAGCGTCTGCCACCGCAATGACTGACTGTAGTCTCCTGCGGATTGAGAAGAAGGTTATAGTGCTGGCGCTGACAAGTCAGGCAAAGTTAGCGAATACTGTTCTGGCGTATGTGTTGGCGAGCAATATCCGATATCAGCAGCATCTGGTTGACCAGCGTTGCAACCCCAGCGAGAAGAGACTGGCGCGGATTCTTTCGTTACTGGCCCACTTTGACAGGCACGGATCAACCGTGGCCGATATTCCCAGAATTAATCAAGAAACGTTGGCGGAAATGGTAGGAACTACACGGTCGCGCGTTTCCTTTTTCATGAAGAAGTTCCGGCAATCGGGCTTCGTTGACTACGAACCGGGAGCCACGATGATTCGAGTTCATCGGACAATTCTTGCCTTCTATGTCTCCGGGTGATTGTCCTGCCGCGGTTACGGCGCGGCTGAAAGCCATGCCCTGACACGGGACGTGAGTACCGATGCTTCGCTCAGCCGGCCGCCCGCGGGGAGCCGATGCCTCGGTTCCCCCACTGCAACAGTCTCGAAGAACAAAACTGCCGCTCTCTCAGAGATACAAGAATGACATTCGGCTCCTATGTAAGCCGCCGTTGATGTGTGGAACCTGGTTGCCACCCGGCAGGTGAGAGGCAAAGGCGGACAAAACCAAAAGCGGGTGGCTCTTCGAGCCAGTCCCCTCCCGCTGGTCGGAGGGTCCTTCGACTGCGATTTTTCGCCTGGCGCGAAAAGCCTTCCCTCAGGATGACATTCGTTTCTTATTCAAGCCGCCGTTGATGTGTGGAGCGTGGCTGTCGCTTCGGCGTTAGTCTGTTTTTCTCTCCGCAAGCTGTGAGGTGGTGCCCTGATGCGAACCGCATCCCGGCGATCCCGGGAGGAAGTTCGCGAATGGCCCTGCGAGCCCACCTTCAGCGCAAATCTAGTGAGCCACAGGCGCGGCCTTTACCACGGGCCGAAGGACGTGAATCGGCTCATGCACGGTGGTAAAGACCTTCACGGCCGCATCGTCATGCAGAACGGTGGTGTCGAGCGTGCAGTCGTTGAGAAGGTCGTGATTGACAATGCCGGCCGCTTTGCAAGCTGCCAGCGCGTGCGCCGCCTGTGCGGGAGTCAGGTCCTGGGCAAACAGCGGCTTGGTGGGATTGCCGGCCGTTGCCTTCGTCACCTCAGTAAACAGCGTTTTGGCTACTGGAACCCTCCAGCTCTCTCCGTACCTGGTATAGAGATCGCTGAACGAGACCGGCTCCCTGAGCACAGCGCCGTCCGCGGTCACCAGCTCCTGCGCGCTCGCTCCGGGAGTGCCCAGCAGCCCGCGCGCCTGGGGGGATGGGGTCTTGCCCAGACCGATGGTCGCGTCGATGAAGGCGCCGTACAGCGTTGCCCGCACCGCGTTGCCGCTCGCACTGGTGATGTCGTACTCGCTGCCATGGTGGACCACCTGTACTCCGGTGAGCAGCAGCTGGGTCTGGCCGTCGGCCAGGTTCGTCTGCCTGCCGTCGATGTAGAGGCGCTCGGGCTCGACATAAATTTCGACGCGCGTGGCGCCCATCTGGGTGACGATGGCCTTGTTGACGGAGGTGTTGGGCCAGGTGGGCGCACCGGAAACCTGGCGCGCGTGGACGCTGAACTCCGGAGCCGTGATCAGCACAAAATCGCCCGACGCCTGGAAGTCGTAATGCAAGCCGCTGAAGGTGGAGAGATGGGTGTCGCCGATGGTCAACGCGTCGGCACAGTCGGCCTGGACGACACCGGCCACGTTGCTTTCGGTGAAGACCAGGGACGGACCCAACGGCGATCCTGGGTATCCGGGAAGCGGCACATGGACTGCCCTGGCCGCCAGGTCCACGGGAGGCGCGTTCTCAGGCGGTGGAATGGTGGTGCCGGTCAGCGTGAGGTTGTTGGTCTCACCGGTAAATCCGGTCTCGTCGCAGGTGGGAGGGCTGGTGGTTCCGCTGTCCACCACGGTGCGAACGACGAGCGTCGATCCGGTGTTGAAGACGGCCTGGGACAAGTCGCCATTGCCAACAATGTTGAACTCGGCAATCTGCCAGTGCTGCCCGAGATCGGGGATGTGATTGTCGCCCGGCGCGGAATAGATTGTGTCGCCGACTGTCAAGGTCACCGTATCGTCAGAACCGGGCACGCCGGCGGCCTGGCCGGTCAGCTTCATGGAGGCGAGTTGATCGATTGTGACCGGGGTGAGGGTCACTGCCGAGCTGTTGACCATACAGGCGCCGAAAGCGGAAATCCACCCCGATGGGGGGCAGGGCGTGCCGTAACCGAATAGCCAGGACTGAATGTAGGCGCAGGCTTTGGGCGGATTGCCGCAGCCGCCGTTGCTGAAGATGAACTGCTGCCAGCCGGTGCAGTTTGAGTTCTGACCGCAGGCCGATGTCGGGAAGGTCTGGGTATTGAGTTGAAGGGAAAAAACGCCGGGGGACTGTTTGTTGTTTAACAGCATGTACTCGCTGGTGACGCCGGTGACTTTGTCGAACAAGCCATCGGCCTGGGAGATGAGGCCTGAGGCGGGATCGGCGGAGAAGTCGAGTCCATTGCCGACGGTTTGGGGCCGTATTCCCCTGGCCGGGAGAAAAGGAGTCGGCGGCGGCGTGACGCAGGGAACTTCGGTCCACGTGGTGGCAGGATACTTTGCTGTAAAGCACGCCTTTTGGGGCCGCCTGGTGTGGATGATCGCCTGCCGCCAGCGCTCCAGTTCGTCGGCAGTCGGCCCGGGGTTCATCCGCGCAGGGGGCGTTTTGGGCGGCTGCGCCGATTTCGGCTTCGGCGTTGGCTGGGTCTGTGCCGGTTCATCCGCTGCGGAGAGCGGGCTGGTCGCGGCGAGTGCTGTGCCCAAAGTCGCCACGGCTGACAGCACGCAAATGCTCACGGTCCTGATTGCGAAGGGGCAAGGCGCCCCTAACAGGCCCTGGCTTGACTTGCTCATACCGCCTCCTATCGGGCCGCGACGGGGCCTCGACCTCGATTCTTCGGGAAAGATGGGGCATTGTCACCGCGCGCAGAAAAGATGCCTCAAGTTCGGCGGCGGTAATTGCCTCAGATAGATAGTGCAGGAGACTGCGCGAGCGTTACAAGAAAAAGCGGAAAACATCGGTAGGAACCCAATTCGTACGAACGAACGCAGCGTTCGCGGGCAGGTTCGCGGATCGCTGAGGGGCTTTGCGCGAACCTCGGGTCTCAAAAGCGAGCGGGGCATCCGGCCCGTTTTGGTACAGAGACAGTACTGAGGAGTTGAAGTCCGGCATTTCGTTGTACGGGCAGGACAGGGTGTGAGGTTAAGCTTCTTGCTGTGGGGTGAACCTTGCGGGGACAGCGGGGACTTTTTCTGGCAAGTTGTGAAGCTGCTGGAACCTGGCGGTAGCGGCGCGGGCTTTTTTTGCAGGTTGTGAAGCTGCTGTGGGGTGAACCTGGC
>PKVY01000141.1 GCA_003131625.1 Acidobacterium sp.
GGCGACAGAGCCATCTCAAAGCCTGCCAGGGAATCGATCACAAGCCGTCTGGCGCCGATCTTCTGGACAGCGTCGAGAATCGAGTGCATGGTTTCATCCACCGAGAGGTCCAGGGGGCGGAGATAGAGGATAGTGAGCTTCCCGTCTTTCTGCGGTGTTTCAAGATCCAAACCTAAACTGACGGCCCGCCCCGCATACGCTTGTGGGCGTTCTTCAAAGACTGCCACAATTCCCGGCTCTCCCTGGCGTACGCCTTCAGCAATGAATTGTGTTGCGAGGACGGACTTCCCGGTTCCCGAAGACCCTGCTACGAGGACGCTGTCGCCTTCGCGCACGCCGCCACCCAGCATCTTGTCCAGCTCCGGGATACCGAAGGAAAGGCGCCGCTGGCCGATCGGATTTCTCACGCGCGCGGTCAACCCAAATGTACGGGAGAAGGCTTGCAGTCCGGCATGGGTTATGCGGAACGTGTGCAACCCTGGCACAGAATCCTGGCCGCGCAGTTTGATGATTTGCAACTTCCGTACAATTGAATTTCGCTCCGGCGTTTGGCGCAGCCAGAACAGACCATCGGCGACGGTAAAGATGGGATTGTCGCGTAGCTCTTCCTCCGCATATTCACCAATCAGGAAAGTTGTAGCTTGCCAACTAGCCAGAAACAGGGCTAACCGTTGAATGAAGGATTGCAGGTCCATGTCGCTTTCCGGCTGCCGAACCATGGTGCGGAAGGAGTCCACCACCACGACGGCGGGGTTAGCCTTTTCAACTTCTCTGGTAATCTCCTCCAAAACTGCGCCCAGGTCCTTCTCCAGGACAACCTGGCTCAGGTTGATAAAGCGAACGGAGTCAGGCAGCTTGGTCGGTTCGAAGAATGTGTACTGTTGCTGGTATCGCAGCATTTTCAGGGCGGATTCGCCGAGGACGGTGAAATAGAGAGCGGGACGCTCCGGGGTGGCATTGGCGAAGACGAGCTGGTGTGCCAGCGTTGTCTTCCCGCTTCCAGGGGCGCCCGCGATGATGTTGAACGAGAACTCTGGAAGACCCCCGCCCACTATTTCGTCGAGGCCCGGAACTCCGGTCGGCAGCTTGTTTATTGTTACTTTTTCTTGAGTGCTCACGCTTTTCTCCCGTTCCCCGAATTGCGATCGTCAAAGGCTTCACCTGGCCACGCATTCCGCAGCAGGTTCATTGTTAAAGCTTCGCCAAGGAAAATAAGGAGCAGTCCGAGCAAGCGAGAAATGAGGATGACTCCCGCTTCGTGAACCCGATCCCTCTCAACGTTGATCGGAGGCTCAATCGCGCTCATGCCTTGCAGATTTCCATCTGGTGCCACCCGCGCCGCGCTAAGGCTGGGAACTTCTGATCTCGCCAGCGTCAAAGCACGAGACGCCAGCGACTGAAAGCCGGCAGCTCCAGCCAATTCAACAAGACTCTGGCGCAGCTTCTCGTAGACGCGTAGGGTGGTAGACCCCACCGGCTTGGAGGCGTCGTCCGCATCGACTTCGTAAGTAAGAAGCCGCTGAGCTAAATCTCGCATTTCCGGGAGAGTGGTCATGTTCAACGCCGCTTCGCTCCAGGCGGAAGATCTCGATATCCGTTAACACGCTTCTCAGGAGGATCAGCGCAAGCCTGGTCGAATACGTGGATTGGCCGAACCAGGAGGTCTCTCGGGGTCACGCTCGGCGAATCGGTCGAGCAGGACTACATTCAGCAGCGACTTATGGACCCGGATGCGGCCGTTGTATTCGATAAGGCCGAGCCTTCTAAAGCGATTCATGAAGAAGCTGACGCGGGACCGGGTGGTGCCGATCATCTCTGCCAGAGTTTCCTGGGTGATGTGAGGAACCCAGTGTTCCCGTTCTCCCGGCTCGCCAAATTCGGACAAGATCAGGAGAATCCTCGCCAAACGCCTTTCGCTTGAGTTGAACAGCTGATCGACAAGATCGGCCTGGGTTCGCATGCTCCGGACCAGCAGGAATTTCAAGTACATTTCGGAGAGGGAATGCTGCTCGTGCATCACGCGGATCATCTCTCCCCTCTCTATCCTGAGCGCTGTACAAGCAGTAATGGCGCTGGCTGTGGCCATATGCACGCTACCCACGCTCGCCAGCGACTCCTCTCCAACGAATTCCCCGGCGGGAAGAAGCGCGATGGTGGCCTCCCTCACGTCATGCGAAACGACGGTGAGTTTTGCGCGGCCCGTCTGCAGATAGAATATGGAGTCAGCCAAACTTCCCTGCGAAAAGAATGCTTGCTTGGGCATCAGATGGACGATTGTTCGCCCCACTCCTGCCGTCGCCAGAAAGTCTGCGAGGTCAAAGGTCATACTTCTTACCTCGAAAGAGAAGATTGACGGAGCTGCTAAATCGACCCTACTCGCATATTCCGGCGGTCTTTGTACGGTTTCTGACACAACCCGAACTTTGTCGGGCAGCGTGAACCTTGCGCATAATAATTGTGGTAAGGTTTTTCTGAAAGCGAGGCTTTTTTGCGCAAGAGCGGCTTTAAGAACACTCTTTTGAAGGCTCTAGACAGGGACATAATTGAGCGCCTTCGTTTGCGGCCGGTCAAATTCGAGTTGAAGCACGAAATCGAAAACCCTGGCGACCGGATCGATCATCTCTGTTTTCTCGAGGAGGGGATGGCGTCGATGACGACAACGTTCAGGGATGGGTCTCAGGTCGAGGTCGGGATGTTCGGTTGTGAGTCGGTCATCGGCGTCTCAGCTCTCATGGGAACTAAGAAGAGTCTGAATCGCGTGTACATGCAGATTGCCGGCCATGGCTATACCTGCAACGTCGAAGACGCGAGAAGAGAGTTCCGCCTTGGGGGCGCCTTTCAGTTTCTGGCTCTGCGCTATGTTCAGGCACAGCTCGTTCAGGCAATGCAATCCGCTGGATGCAATGCGAAACACACCTTCGAACAGCGGCTCGCTCGCTGGCTGCTCATCTGTGCGGACCGCGCGAACATCGACACGTTCAAGATTTCGCAGGAGTTTCTCGCAGACATGCTTGGAGGTCGCCGTCCCACTGTTTCTACGGCAGCCGGGATTCTCAAGGGAAAAGGACTTATCCAATACACCCGCGGAGAAATCCGCATCCTCGACATCCCTGGGCTCACCAGGACCTCATGCGAGTGCTATCAGATCATCAAAGATTACCTGGACAATTACACAAAGTTCGACACCGCAATCACTGAGTAGCCGCTTCACCCAACTCGGCCGCAAAGAACCTCGCCGACTATCAGGCCCAGGCCAGCAAACCCTTCGAGCACGAGGCGCGGATCAAAGGACTTGATCGCGCGCCAAGCGCAACTGAACGCGCTGCTCGATCTCGACAAGAACGATCATCAGGTCGCCCCGGAGGCCGAAGATGATAATGAGCCGCCGGGCGAGATCATCCGTCAGCCCATACCGCCGCCAAGGGTGAATCCACGCTCGGTTTCATTCGCCAACTCTATGTCGCCACCGTAGGCCCCCTTCCGGGGTGGGAACCTCCGTGGTCTCGGCCCGAGCGCACCGCTGCAACTCCTTTGGAACCCGGCTCTTCGAGCAGACAGTTTGATCTCAATGAGCGCATCGGCCTGATATGGAGTGACCGTGTCAACTTCAGCGGATCGGTGGATTTGTTTTTGTCGTTGCTTTCGTTGTTTCCCGAGGACAGATCGAGCAGCAGCCTGGGCAGGTTTGAGCGACGATTGATCAGTCTGATATTCGCGGGTCGAAACCGCATAATCATGATCCGTCGGGAGCTGCCTCTGACTGTTATCGCGAGTCCTGCTGAGCCCCGGCCCGATGCAGTATTTCCGTATTGGTGGTGATTCGGATAAAGCGTAGCGCCAGGCCCGACAACTAGTCCGTCCTGGTCAAATACACAGTGCTTCGTACCTCGACTTCACGGCAAATTACAGTCGTGTTTGTTCCTTGAATTGCGCCGCCGGAACGAAGCTCCTCAACAAGGCGCAGCAAGTCTGTCTGGTCTCTGCACGCTACACGCACACGGCAATCAAATTCTCCCGTAACGATGGCAAAGGTCATTACGCCCGATATCTTTACGGCCCAGTTCTCGAAACTACTGGCGCGCGTCTCAGATCGCAGTCTGATATCGATATAAGCATCGAGCGGGGCTCCGAGCCGCGCGCGATCCACCTTTGCATGAAAACCAGAAATCACCTTGATCTCTTGGAGGCGGCGAACCCGCTCAGCCGTCGCGTTTGGGCTCAGATGAATCCGCTCGCCGAGATCACGGAAACTGAGGCGTGCATCAGCTACGAGTGCGCGGATGATTTTGCGGTCGATGTCGTCAAATTCGGGATTTTTCTCAGTCCCTTGAGGTCGATAATCTACGCCACCGCGTTTATCACTGTCTTGTATTGTCACTGGAGAAGTCACCTCTGTTTTAGCGTATTATAACAACGTTATAGTCGGTAATTTGAGTATATTACAGAGCAATAATCGATCCACAGGAGATCGAAAAGCAAATGAAAACAACCCTTCTCTCTATTGCCACATTCATGGTTCTGGCCTGCAATTCTCATGCCTTGCGAGCGCAGGACCTCGGATCGGCTCCGCAGAGCCAATCGAATTCAGCAAACCTCTCTTCCTGTGCGACGGCGGCGTTCCTCATTTTGGAGCAGGGCAAGCTCGCAGGCGTGGATTGGGTTGAATATCGCGCGAGCCAGGTTCACACCCGAACCATCCTCATGCAATCCCGCGTCATTGACGCCACCATCGACCTGCGTCCCGATCAGACGGCAGCGCATTCTTCCGTGGTCCTGTCGATTGCCGGCGAAGCGCCGGAAGCGCCGAAGACGCGCGATCTCGGACAGGGCTCTATCTACCTGTCCGACATGATCGTCAGTTCCGTGGAACAAGCGGTCGCACGAGCACGCGTGCTCAACCAGCCCGTTTCGCACGTTCTGGCGACATCGCTCTATCGCGATTCCCCCACAGATGTTCTGGTCGAGCGCGTCGATGGCACGGACTGGACAGTCACCTTTCACAACAAGAGTTACCGTGTGTTGACCGACGAGCACGGTTGTATGTTGTCCGCAACGCTGCCCGAGTATGGCGTGGTCATCGAGCGCCGCACCGACTTCACGGTCGCCCAGTATCCGTTATGGCCGCCCTATGCTGCCCCGCCCGACGGCGCATACCTGGCCTCCGACGTAAGCATCCATGTTCCTCAGGGCCACACATTGGCCGGCACGCTGACTATGCCTTTGCACGGCAAACTGGTTCCCGCTGCGGTGCTGATTACGGGCCTGAGCCCAGCTGAACGCAATGGCGGTTCGCCACCGTGGATGCCGTTGCGCGATCTCGCCGATGCCCTCACCCGCGCTGGCATCGCAGTCCTGCGCGTCGACGACCGTGGCATCGGAAAGTCTACCGGCGACCACGCGCCATCCACCACCTTCGATGAAGCCGACGATGTGCAGACCGAAGTGGCATGGCTCCGCGCCCAACCGGGGATCGATCCGAAACGAATCGCGCTCGTCGGCTACAGCGAGGGAGGCTTGATTGATCTGATTGTCGCCTCGAAAGATCTGTCGATTGCCGCGATCGTCTCCCTGGATGGCAGCGGCGTCCCGGGTGCGC
The DNA here is from genome assembly GCA_003131625.1 of Acidobacterium sp. Taxonomy (GTDB): domain Bacteria; phylum Acidobacteriota; class Terriglobia; order Terriglobales; family Acidobacteriaceae; genus Palsa-343. Next base: position 5,597 of record PKVY01000141.1, read on the forward strand.
AACTTGCGCGGGAGCAGACTGAGCAGTCCGTCTTGCATGATCCGTCAATTCCCGCCGCTGACCGGGAAAAGGAGGTCGAAAAAGAACTCGCTGAGCCCATGACTCCACGGGAGAGTGTATTTATCACCATTGATCCGCTCCTGTATGCCGGCCGTGTGCACTGCCCAGCTCTTATTCTTCACGGAGGCTCGGACCTCACCGTACCCATACGCTCGGCGGAGAAGATTGCAAGCGCCATTCGCAGCAATGGCAACTCCGATGTAACGGTGCGGATCATTCCCGCCGTCAGCCACTCGATGCTGCCGGACCCGGTCGGTCCGGGTAGCGGTTGGGTTTATCTGCCTGCTTTCGCGACTTCGCCGCAACTGCTGGATGTGATGACCCACTGGGCCGCGACGCGCTTGCTGACCAGCAGCAGGAAAGACATGCAGCGCTGAGTGCTCAATCGCCTACTCACTCTTCGAGATCGGGCTCAAGTTCTACTCGGATGTTGGCCAATTCATAGTCGACCCATCTCCACATAAGCAAATGGACAACATAAGCAGTGCGGCTGTAGTTTAGAGGCGGATTCATCACCCCGTGATATTCCTTTCGAATGGATGGTCGGCAATCCGGACATTTCAACCCGATCCCGGCCTCCCTGCCCGTTATTTCCGTATTACCGGTGGTCCGCTCAGAAGCACATCGGTCGGCGAAAAGGTGCGACAAGCCGACTTTTCGGCCCAAATCCGGAATCGATGGATGAACTGTGATTTTGTGGTCATTGACATCGGCTGAGGAGATGATTGGAGCGAAGCTCGTTTGACTCGGCCATACGTCGTAAAACCCTCGACCCTAAGCCCTGAAGCCGTTTCACCTCACTCCTCCCGCAGCAGCACGAGTGGATCCAGCCCCAGCGCCCGTTGCGCAGGAATCCACGTCGCCACCAGCCCGAGCAGCGTCATTGCCGCCACCACACCCGCAAGCACCACCGGATCCCGCGGCGTCGCCTCATACACCACGAAGGCCAGCACCCTGCTCGCCAGCACGCCCAACCCCAGTCCTGCCGCCGACCCGATCCCCAGCAGCGTCAGTGCTCGTCCCAGCGCCGTGCCCAGCACCTCCCGCCGCTGAGCGCCCAGCGCCATCCGGATCCCCAGCTCCCTCAGCCGCTTGCTCACCGAGTACGCCGCCATCCCGAAGATCTCCGTCACCGACAGCAGCGCCCCCATCAGCCCCAGCACCCCCAGCGATACCGTTGCCATCCGCGAGGGAACAGCGCAAAGCTGAGCAGGTCCGTCCACGTCCGCAGCGCCACGACCATCCCCGGATCCAGCTCCCGCAGCTTTTGCCGCATCGCCACCGCCAGCTCCGCCGGATCGCGCCGCGCCTTCACCACCAGCGTCGTTTCGCCCCACGGCCTCTGCTGGTTCGGCAGAAACACGGCAGGCGCCAGCGGCTCCGTCAGGCTGAAATACTTACCGTTCTCCACCACCCCCACCACCTCGACCAGCGTTCCATCCTCGGTCCGGAACCGCCGCCCCACGGCCTTGTCCGGCGACCCAAACAGAATCCGCGCCATCTCCCGATTCACCACCGCCACGCGCGGCGCATTGAGGTCGTCGTGCCAGTTGAACACTCGACCCGTCAGCAGCGTGGTCCACGAAGCCTCGAAGTACCCCGGCGAGGTCGGATAGGTAAACGGCATCGCCACCGCGTGCGACGCCTGGAGGTCCGGCGTCTGCTCCCGGAACACGTTCTTCCGCTCGTTGCCCATCGCCAGCGGCACTTGGTTGATCGTGGCCGCGAGCTCCACCCCCGGGATCGTCTCCATCGCATCGATCATCCGCTTCTGCATCGCCGGCACCAGCTCGTCTTTGTATCCCGCCGCGCTCATGTCGATTGCGCCCAGCATTACGCCCTTCGGTTCGAACCCATAATCGGCGTGCAGCGATCGCTCCAGCCCCCGCACCGCCACCAGCGACGAGGTCACCAGCACCCCGCACAGCGCAATCTGCACCACCAGCAGCACGTCCCGCGCGGTCACCTTCCGCCCCAGCCGCGCGTTCGCGCCCGCCTTCACAATTTCGTAGGGATCGGACTTCATCACCTGCCGCGCGGGCACCATCCCGAACAGCACGCCGCTTACCAGCGCCAGCACCAGCGCGACCACGTACACCTTCGCGTCCGGTGTCGCCGGAACATGCAGCGGAAAACTCGGGAACGGCTGCCACATCGCCAGCCGGTGCAGCAGCACCATGCTTCCCGCCAGCCCTACCGCGCCGCCCGCGACGCCCAGCAGCATCGCCTCGGTCATCAGTTGCCGCAAAATCCGCTTCCGGCTCGAGCCCAGCGCCAGCCGCAGCGCCACCTCCCGCGCCCGATCCGCCGCTCGCGCCGCAAACAGGCTTCCCAGATTCGCGCATGCCGCCAGCAGAATCAGTCCGGCGAGCACCATCAGCCCCGCCATGAACTCGCCCATCGGCTTCCCCAGAAAACTCCCGGCTAGCCCAGGCCGCGTCAGCGCGAAGCTCTTGTGGCCCACCTCTTTGGGATACGTCTTCTCCAGATACGCCCCGATCCCGTTCAGATCCGAAACGGCCTGCGCCGGCGTCACGCCCGCTTTCAAATGCCCGAGCGCCTGCAGCACCCACCGATTGCCGCGATCCGTCAGCCCGTCCCAGCCGTTCACCTCCGGGGCATCGATCAGCGGCACAAAATAATCCGGCCCGAAAAACAGAATCGCTCCGTGAAAATCCGGCGGCGCCACCCCAATCACCGTGAAGGGGTGCTTGTTCACCAGCACCGTCCGCCCAATCACCCCGCGATCGCCCTGAAAGCGCGAGTGCCAGTACGCGTAGCTCAACACGATGTCCGGCATGCTGTTCGGCCCGTGATCGTCCGCCGCATGGAAGAACCGCCCCAGGTACGGCCGAATCTCCAGCACATCGAAATAATTCGCGCTCGTCTCCGCCGCAAACCCCTGCGCGGCGTCGTTGCCCTTGTCCAGCACCGATCCGAACATCGTGAACGCCGCCAGCCCGTCGAAGCTCCGGTTCCGGTCGCGCACGTCCGCGTAATTCGGATAGGCCATCATCGGCTCGTCCTGGCGCTCCACCGCGTACAGGCTCCCCGCATGCGGCACTGGCAGCGGCCGCAGCACCAGCGCGTTCATTACCGCAAATACCAGGGCGTTCGCGCCGATCGCCAGCCCGAGCGTCATCACCGCCACCGCCGTGAACCCCGGCGACTTCCGCAGCACCCGCAGGCTGAACCGCACATCCTGCGCCAGAATCTCCAGCCAACTCCCAACCCCGCCCCTGCCGCGCGACTCCTGTTCCGTCGCCCCTGCATCCGGCCGCCGCCCAGCCCGTACAGACCCCTCTAGCTTTCTCATGGGACCCTCCCTGCTGTGCAGCCGATTGCTTCTGCGACGAACCACCCCTGCCCCTGCTACACTCCCGCCATTCCCTCGCCCTGCTATACGGTTCCGCACGAAAGAAGGTTCCGCACGCACCGCCGCGGGTGGATTAGTAACGGGAAACGGGCTTGTGTGTCGTAATGTCTGTATGGTCGGCAATACTTCCATTTCAAACTTTTATACCGCTATAAAAATCGATATGGACGAGTTGCCGGTGATACGTCCAGAATCACGAATGGCGGCCATGTTCATTGCAGCTTCCCTTTGCCGATCTTCTTGATTCTCTTTGACGCCTTCTCGATCAACTTTAGTTCCCACATCGTGGGGATCAGCAACGCGATCAATGCGATCAGCCCCAAGAGCTTCATCCATCCACCCATGAACCTAATGCTACCCGCAGCTCGCGGCTGGAGGGCGTAATTTCCGTATTGCCGGTCATACGCCCAGAATGCGCAGATTGGCCGTCCCAAAGATCTCGATGAGCGCATTGGCGATTATGCACTCACGGGCTCTCTGCCTCCCGCCCGATTCGGCACTCAGTCGAAGTGATGGGTGGCCACCCAGAATCCCACCCACAGACCGAATGCCGCCACCAGCAGCGCGAGGATCAGGGCGTGAAGAAGCTCCCAGCGCTTCCAGCGGATTTGGGCGACGCGTCTTTTGCTTCCAAGCTTCCACAGATGGACCGAGGCCATAGAACCCTCCCACGCGCGGGCGGGAGACGTCCGGCGAGGGATCGTCTCCCGCCGCCGTCAGCTAGAACGACAGTGTGATCTGGCCGGTGATGGCGCGCGGCGTGACATAGTGCGTGCCGCTGAAGGTGGAGAGGAAGTTATAGAGCGCATACTTGTCGGTCACGTTGATGGCGGTGACCTGCGCGCCCCACTTATAGCGATCGCCGTGGAAGAGGTCGTTCTCGCCCAACGCCATATCGAATAAACCGCGCGGGTCGATGCGTTGCGGATTCTTGTCGTTGTCGCCTTTGTCCGGCGCGGGGATTGAGATCAGGCTCGAGGTGAATTGCGTAGCAGGACATACGGCCGGCAACCCGGTGGACGGCGTCGCGCGGGATCCGTTGCAAGCAAAACCTGCCTCAAACTCCTGATCGGCGGTGAGAGGCGCACCGAACGCATTCACCATCTTGATCGCGGGTTCACCGTTCAGAGTCGTCGACGAGAGCAGGCACGGGCTATTCGGATCCGCGGTTCCATAACATGGCGCGTTGCCGGCGACCAGACCGCTGTCGTATCTCCAGTTGAAGCTGTACCACGGGCTGTGGTGTCCGGGCAGCTGATACTGAAAATGGGTCGTCTCGTTGTACTTCTCGTCGTGGTCGATGCGGAAAGGCAGCCCGGTCTGGCCCACGGTGGCGCCCGCGCCGCCGATCTGCGGCGGGAAGAAACGCGCGGCCACCGACGACATGACCACATAGGCGCTGAATCCATGCACCGGCGTGACGTTGGCGCGCAGGGCATAACCGGGAATCTTGGAGTTATGCCACTCGACGGGGAATGTGATGGGCGTGTCGCCCAGCACGCTGAAGTCGTAACCGTTGTGGGTGTATTTCCAGATGTACTCCCCGCTGACTACGAAGTGCCGGCCCACGACTTGCTGCAGCCCTCCGTGAAATTCATTGCGGAAGCCGGGCGACAGCGCCCCGGAATCGCCCGCCGAACACAGCAGCAGTGGATTCACCACGTCGTTAAGGCAGCCACGGCTGGCCAGCACCAGGTTCTCGTTGAACGGTGTCTCCAGCGTCCGGGCATACGAGGCCCGCAGCACCGTGTTGGTCCGTTTCAGGTTGTAAGAACCGCCTAGCCGCGGTTCCGGCTGGCTGGCATCGGCGAGCCCGTTGTAAAGGTCGCCGCGCATGCCCACGTTGAACAGCCAGTTGCCCGTCTTGATCTGGTCCTCGAGATAGAGCGCCAGCTCCTTGACATCCGTGTGACCCCGAAAGTCGTAATAGCTGCCGCCGCGAGTCAGATCGTAGGGATACAGATTCGTGCATGGCGCATCGAGGGGCACATCCGGCGTCCCGCCAGACATGCATGGATTGCCGTTCGCGTCGTTCAGCGAATCCAGATATGCGGGGTTCACGATCCCCAAGGGATCGCTTTCGTTGAGGAAGGTGTGCTCATACATGGCGCCCAGCTTGACGTTGTGGATGCCCCGGACCCAGGAAGTATCGGCATGCACGCCGTCGTTGGCCAAACTTCGATCCTGCGCGATGCTCTCATTTTGGATCGGACCCAGGTCGGCGAACGGATCCGCGCTCGGGTAATAGTGGTAGTTATCCTTGCGCAGATAGACGCCCAGATTAAACACCGAATACTGGTTAATGACCCGTGTGTAGCTCGGCGCAATGTTGAATGTCCCGATCTTCGATCGCTGGTCGGTTGGCCCATTCACCGCGGTTCCCGCTAAGTTCACGCCGCCCACGTTCAGGTTGTCGTAGGTATTGGGCGTCTGGAACCACGAGCGGGAGTAGGCGAGGTTGAGGTGCAGCGAATTTGCCTTGTCGAGCTGATCATCAATGCGGTCGAAGACGTTTTCCTCATTGCCCTTGTCGTGGAAGACGGCAAACTCGGGCGGATCGAGAAAACGGCTGGTATTGAGCCCGTCCACAGAAATAAAGTTCCCCCAGCTCTGTTTTCCGTAGCCCACATCGAAGCCGCCCGACGATGACCCGAAGGTACCGTACGAGGTGTAGATAGTCCCGGTCGGCTTGGTCACTCCCTGCCCGGAGCGGGTGGTCACCTGGATCACCAGGCTGGTCTTGTCTCCGTACTCAGCCGGGGGCGCGCCGTCGATCACATCCATCGACTGCACCGCGGCATTGGGCAGTTGGTTCGAGAAAACCTTGCTCTGTTGATCGGTAACCGGCTGCCCGTCGATGGAAAACGAGTTTTCCGCGTGATCGCCCAGGCCGTGAAACAGCCCGTTGGAATCCGCGGAGACGCCGGGGGTCGACAGCGTCACCAGCGAGCTCAGCCCCGACGACTGGCTCTCCAGCGGAATCTCCGCGAACGCCTTTCGGTCCATCTGGGTATCCAGACTCGCCGCATCGTTCACCAGGTCTTCCCCATTCACCTGCACCGTTTCCGCGGCCGCGCCCAGCTTCAGGCTTACCGCGGCGGTCACGGGCGTGCTGGAATGCACATCCACATCGCGGACAAAAGAGCCGAAGCCCGTCATCACCACGGTCATGTGATAGCTGTTGTAGGGCACGTTGGGGAACTGGAAGTGCCCCAGGCTGTCCGTCTGTACCGAGCGCTCGTACTGGCTGACGGGGTTCTGGATGGTGACGTTGGCGCCGCGGACGACCGCGCCGGTGGGATCGGTCACTGTGCCGGTTACAGTTCCAGAAGTGGCTCCAGCCTGCGCCGCAGCCGGCAGAGGAAAGGAGAAGAGGGAGAACAGAGCGATGCAGATGGAAATAACCGCGCCACGCATGCACGTGCGCATAGACGACCTCCGAATGGTGATTGATTGTCCCTGGGGTTTCCGCTGGAGACGGAATTCTGCCTAGGCAAAAGCAGGCGGGACAGGCGGAGGCCGATTGGCAAGCTTCATGACGAAGCGCTGCCGGGGAACGGGGGTGAAGCTTTCAGGAACGAAGCGGGCGACCTGGCGCGAAGACACAGCCAGCGTGACCACAACCACGGCCTGCACCGCGTGGTGCGCAGTCACGCACAGCGAGCAATCGTGATCGGGCTGGCCGGAGGGATGCGAGTGGGTGACCTGCAGGATGCCGGTCATCAGCACGAGCGCGACGCAGACGATCCCCAGGACTGACACCCAGGAAATCCGCGTTCCACGCCCTGTCCTCACGAAGCGCATGTTATTGAGACTATAACCCGGATCGGTCGTCACCCGCAAAACGCAGAGATCAGCGGCCAGCCGGTGCCGGTATTTCTCAGCAGCATCCGCTCCCGCGATCTTTCCATGCCGACCAGCCCTCATTTATGAGAATGGGAACGACCACTAGAGCGGTAATCGAGTCGAACCATGCGATATGGATCGCTGCATTTACGGCGAGGCCGGCCAGCGTAACGAGCGCAATATAGGCGCATGTCGCGGATTGCACCGCATCGGCGGCCAGGCAATACGTGAGATTTAACGCCACGGCTCCATCCGATGGTCGCTGAACTCGCGCGGCAACTCCAGCAGCTGTCCAGCCGCCACCGAGCGCACCGCCCATTCCATCAGGCTGCGGTACTGATCGAACTGCGTGATGTTGCCCAGCCACTGGGAGCCGGCCTCAGAATGCACGACCACCACGTTGGGCAGGTCGCAGGGACCAACGCATCCGCTCACCGTCAGCTGAAACCGCTTCAGCAATCCACGCCTGCGCCACTCCTCCTTCAGCCAGTCCGTGGGAACCGCAGGGCGGTCTTTCTGCGTGGCTCCGCAGCAGCAGCCCTGGCAAACGATCATCTGGCCGATCACCCGCCGCTTCGTTTCCAGCATCGCTTCCTCCGTTTGGACATATAGTATAGGGGAGTATATTATCTGTATCGAAAGGACCGCGCAAACCCCTTGTCCCATACCACCAAGAACAAGAAAAGAACCCTGGCCCGCGTCCGCCGCATTAAGGGTCAGGTCGAAGCCATCGAACGCGCCCTCGAAGGCGAAAGCGAGTGCGAGGACATCCTTCAGCTCGTTGCCTCCTGCCGCGGCGCGCTCAATGGCCTCATGGCCGAGCTCATCGAAGGACACCTGCGCTTTCATGTGCTCAGTCCCACGCACAAATCCCAGCCATCCCAGCTGGAAGCCGCCGACGAGCTGATTTCAGTCGTCCGCAGGTACTTCAACTAGACGCTCGGAGGCGCTATGCCCGTCGCCAACCAGAAGGAATCTCCCATCTCTCCTGCTGAGAAACGCATTCGCCTGGCCCAGCCCGCAGGCGCACAGCACATCCCCAATCCCGAACACGACGACGCCCACGATCACGACGACCACCACGGAGGCGGCATCGAGCGAGTCGAGGTCCTCCGCGTCGCCTTTGTTGCTCTCGCCGCGGTGGCCGTGTGGTTTCGCTGGTGGGAACCCTTCCACCGCCTGAGCGTCATCGGCCTCGCCGCCACGCTGATCGGCGGTTACCCCATCTTTAAGGAGGCTTGGGAGAATATCGTCGAGCGGCGCATGACCATGGAGCTCTCCATGACCATCGCCCTCGTCTCCGCTCTGGCCATCGGCGAGTTCTTTACCGCTCTCGTGATCACCGCCTTTGTCCTGGCAGCCGAGATCCTCGAAGGACTCACCGTCGGCCGCGGCCGTCGCGCGATCCTGGACATGCTCGATTTCCTGCCCCAGATCGCCAGCGTCCTGCGCGACGGCCAGATCGTCGAAGTCCCCACCAACACTATCCTCCCTGGAGAGATCGTCGTCATTCGCCCCGGCAGCCGCATCCCCGTCGATGGCCAAGTAGTCAGCGGCCATTCCTTCGTGGAACAAGCTGCGATCACCGGCGAACCCATGCCCAGCGAAAAGTCCGCCGGCAGCGAAGTCTATGCCGGCACCATCAACCAGGCCGGCAGCCTGCAGGTTCGCGCCGATCGCCTCGGCAAAGAAACCACCTTCGGCAGGATCATCGAAGCGGTCGAGAAAGCCGAGCATTCCCGCGCGCCCATTCAGAAAATGGCCGACCGGCTCTCCGGCTATCTTGTCTACTTCGCTCTGGGCGCGGCGGGCCTCACCTTCCTCATCACGCACAATACCCGCTCCACCATCTCCGTCATCATTGTTGCGGGCGCCTGCGGCATCGCGGCGGGCACGCCTCTCGCCATCCTTGGCGCCATCGGCCGCGCTGCCCGCCAGGGATCCATCATCAAAGGCGGCATTTATCTCGAGGCGCTGGGCCAGCTCAACACGGTCTTCCTCGACAAGACCGGCACTCTCACTTTCGGTATGCCCGCGGTGACTGAAGTGAACCCCGCGCCGGGCATCGCCACCCGCGTCCTGCTCGAAGCGGCGGCCAACGCTGAAAGCAGCTCCGAGCATCCCATGGGCCGCGCCATCGTTCGCTTTGCCGAGCGGGAAAACATCCCCATCTCCCATCCCGATCACTTCGAGTACCGCATCGGCCGCGGTGTCCTGGCTCTTGTGCGCGGTGAACAGACGGTCGTCGGCAATCGCGCACTCTTCGCCGAACTCGGCATCGATTTGCCCCAGCGCGCCGTTGCTCCCCAAGGCACTGAGATCTTCGTCGCCCGTGGCGGGCGCAGTCTCGGTTCCATCCTCGTCGCAGATCAGGTACGTCCCACTTCTGCCGCAGCGGTCCAGGCCCTGCAGGACATGAAGATCGACGTGGTCCTGCTGACCGGCGACACGCAGCCAACCGCGCAGACTGTCGCCCATCAGCTCGGAATCCGCCATTTTCACGCCGGGCTGCTCCCGGACCAGAAAACTGCCTTCATCGCCGAACGGGTGCGGCAAGGGAAGGTGGTCGCCATGCTGGGAGACGGCATCAACGATGCCCCCGCCCTGAACGAAGCCACCGTCGGCATTGCCATGGGCGCCGGAACCGATGTTGCCCGCGAAAGCGCCGACGTCGTCCTCATCGGCAACGACCTGATGAAGTTTGTCGAGACCGTCCGCGTCGCCCGCAACTGCCGCGGCATTATTCTGCAGAACTTCTACGGCACCCTCATCGTCGACACCATCGGCATCGGTCTCGCCGCCGCCGGATATCTCAACCCGCTCCTCGCGGCCTTCATTCACGTTGCCTCGGAGCTGACCTTCATTCTCAATTCGACGCGCCTGCTCCCGCCCCGAAAAGAACCCCTCGAATCCCCAGCTATCGCCACGTCAGCTGCCGTATAGTCGGCAATACGGACATTTCGACCCGGCCCGGCGAAACGTCTGTATGACAGGTGACACGGCTATAAACCGCTAGAATGATCGCCAGTTGGAATCCTCGAATGAAACAGCATTCGTCGAGAATGGCCGGGCTTCGCCTCGTTGAGTATTGCGTGGCCATCATGGTTGCCATCAACTGTGGGACGGCTGCCGGGACCGCCACCGGCCACTCTTTCGTGTAAATGGGCGAACAGGCAGTGGTATTTTGGGGGAACCGCCGGTGTGGCTGCTCTTAGGAACTCAAAGGGAGCAACGCGGAAGTGTCGAGTCGGCTGCCTCTGGATGCGAATTTCGTGGAGTACATATTCCGATCGGCCGCAATGCACAGAGATTCCGCAGTAGCCGCATCTCCTGGAAACATCGCGATTCCAACGCTCGCGCCCACACTAACCATGTGAACGCCCAATTCGAAGGGTTCTTTGAGCAATTCTGCAAGAGAGCACGCGACTCGATCCGCATCTTCACGGCTGGTGACCCTCTCCAGAATGACGGAGAACTCGTCGCCACCCGTTCGCGCCACGGTGTCGGAGCGGCGCACCTGTCCAGAGAATAATTCACTCACGCGCTTTAACAGCAAATCACCAATGTGGTGTCCGGCTGTGTCGTTTACGTGTTTGAAATGGTCCAGATCGATCAGCAGAAGAGCTGCCTGTGATCCCGTGCGTCGTGCTCGATCCAATGCCCTGGCGAGGCGATCTTCAAAGAGACGGCGGTTGGGCAGTCCGGTCAACTCGTCATGCAGCGCCAGGTACTTGTTGTGCTCGATCTGATCTTCGAGAAGAAGCAGAATCATGCCCACCGCCACGAGATACTTGGGCAGGTTCCACACTTCGCCCTCGATATGCAGAGCAGGAGCGAATGCACTGAATCCCGGAGCGATCACGAACACTGCGGCCCAGGCAAGGAATCCGGCAATAGTAATAAACGCACCTGCTGTTGCGCGCCGGTAGCAGTACCAGAAATGAATACAGCAGCCGAAGTAGACGGTGAACAGCACGCCGTTCAGTGCAAGGTCAGCGCCGTTGCCGGCGCGGTGTTGAAAGGCCAGAAGAAAAATCGCCAGATCGACATAGAGGAGGACAGTCGTCCAGCGCAACAAATGGTTGACCTGTCGCAGCGTGAATAGTGTGAGCGCCAGCGGCAGGCCCCCCAGGAGCACCGCGGCAGGTACAAGGGCCCAAAATGCATGGGGAGCCATTGTAATGACGCCGATATAAAGCGTGTTCGTTCCCAACAGTACTGCAAGCATCCAACGGCTGGAAGGTATATTGTGATACGGCACTGCGGCCCACATAAAGAGCACACCGGCCCACGTAAGCGCGGCGATGCCGATGACAGAGGTGACGGATCCCAGAATCCCGGGAGCAGGGGGGAACATAAGGACGAAGAAGTGGAGGGCAATCATCGCCCATCCAATGAGCCACACTCTGGAGACGGGAGTTTGGCCGCGCCGGGCCACGGATCCGAAGGCCAGCGTTAACAGCGCAACAGCTCCGAAATCCGGCAGTTTACTCCAATCCATTTAGGCCGCCATCTGCCCTGATTGCTGTCCCTCTCAAGTGATTAGGATGAGCGATTTGTGCGACTACTGGTATAGTCCTTTGGTAGCAACCTAATGGACTTAAGTAACCGGCGGCTGGTTCGGTTGCTCTCCATGGTGCGGCGTTCGCGGGCAATCGGCCTGCTGCCGCAGAAGCTGGCCGCGATTCATTTCCGTCCGGGAAAATACTCATGACGATGCTGGCGATGATCCGGAGGGAGTGACCGTCGATTTCGAGGGTGGACTTCGGCAATTCCAGAAGGCTCTCCGCAGCTTTCTGCGCATCGTTCCTGCAATATGGTCCCAGGATGAGCAGGCCATCGCACCAACGCGGACCAGCGTGTTGGACTGGCGGAAGTGTGTTTTCAGCCGCTTGCGCTGCGATCTGTCAACCAACCCTCTACGGCGCGGATCGCATTCCGTGATGATCGGTAGGGTTCGCTGGTATGCGCAAGAATGACGCGCACATAATCCAGTACGTCAGAGGCTGTCGCCGACTTTATTAAACTCGTTGCTTATCTTGTTGCTGAGAGTCCCCATCGCCGCGACAGCGCTGAGAGCAAGCAGCGCCGCAACAAGGGCGTACTCGATCAAATCCTGACCTGAATCGTCGCTTAGAAGTCGTTTCAGAAGCCAGACCTTATTCTTCATCCCGTCATTCTTCATCCCGTCGTCTCCATCATGTTTGGTACGCCTCCCCCGAGCACACGGGAGCTTGGCGACATTTATTCTCTGATGGATGGTTACTTGAAGCATCGCGCAAGCGGGGGGCATCCGTTACAACTTTGGTTACAAATTCGCTGTGGTATACGCTCAGTCGTGACCTGCATCCCGGCGATCAGCGAAGAATTGCCGTATGCGTTCGGCCCCCCCCAAGTCCTGAGAAGCCCTCGTACGAGCTTCTTGGTGAGCTCCTGCTGAAAGTGAACAGGAACGCGCTCGCGCGTGCGGCTCTTGATGCCTCACTGCAACGCGCTCCGCAGAGAACTGACTGAATCGTTGTCAACTTCTCGAGATCTGGAAGAATGCAGACCCGATGATGGGGCCGCGAGAGGACGCGGGTGTGAGTTCTCTTCCCTGAAGCATGCGCGTCCTTCCCCGATCTAATCCGCGCAGCGCCTACAGAGAGAGATTGCAGCGAACCTGTTAGCTCCGGAATGGGAGACCTAAACCCCGCCACATCGGGGGCCGAATTTCCCGGCTCCGTCGTTCCAAAAGGGTGTGGGTCCGTCAAAGACGCCAAATCGCCGAGTCACCCAGTGAGTTCCACGTCCATGACGGAGATCATCCCAGCTCGAACGTAGTAGCGAGCCACATCAGGCTGCTGTCTTCGCCGCCTTTTTCTGAGCCGCCCAACGCTTCCGCTGTGCGGCCGAGATCTTCGCTCTTGCTTCGGCGCTCAGCGTTCGCTTCTTGATGGCTCGACCCTTCGCGGCGCTGTAGCCGTGCTGACCGGCTAACAGTGCTCGGGCTTGTTGGAGCCGGACAATCTCAGAGTCGATAGACGATAGAATTTCGTTCACATTCATGCGGATCAGTGTAACGCAGAGGCCTTCACTTCAGAGGCTCGCGCGACGGCGGACGACCAAGGCGGCCAACTCCTTGTCGCGGCATCCATTTTCCATCCTGCATTTTGCATATCTGAGACCGCCAGGCGGCATCTTTCTCCTTGCAGATTCGTGACCACCCCCCCTGCCCGTCACTTGCATATCCGTGACCGCCACGACCTGCCGTGCTATAGACTCCGCATGGCCCGTGCGACCGAACAAGCATCCGCGAAACCCAGATCGCCGATCAAGCCGCCAGAGCGCTGCCCGACCTGCAACAGCCGGAGCATCGCCCCGAAGGGCGCTCGTGCCAAGAAACTCGAAACGATTCGGCTCTATCGCTGCCGGTCGTGCCGCCGCACCTTCACGCCCGGTCCGCGCGCTCTGCGCAACAAGACCTATCCGCTCCATGAAATCCTTGAGGCGCTCTCGATATACAACCGCGCGGGCTCGCGACTGATGATCGCTTCGCCGGCCATTACGCAGCGTTTCTGCGTGACATGGTCTATGGCGAGGTTCCTGATTTTAATACGGCGCTTGCCACGGTCTCGGCTTTGGCCGATGGCTTAAAGTAGAATGCCGACCATGCCGCAAGCCTTTCGTCTGAGCGGCCCAACGTTCCGCTGGACATCACTGATACTCTGGCGGAGTCCGGCACTCAGGTGCCGTCCGTGGACACGACGATATGGTCTGCCTAAGTAACATCTACTGATTACCACATAGTTAATGACACTATTTAGTGATGTTATGAGGCATTGTTGGCGATCGCTGTCACAGCCTGGCAACACATCGACCGTGAATCATTGTGAACTGTGGCACTGCCGTGAACGCCTGCGGTGGGAGATATGTACTTCATCAACGCCACCCGGTTGTCTGACCGATCACGTCGGGGGGGCCCACACGTTGTCTAAGTACTTAGCGGGGACGGCGGGGAGCCGCGTGAGCAACACAACGCCGCTTCTCAAACGGTTTTTGGACGAAGATGCGTGCGAGCATTTTATCGAGTACACGCTGATCGCGATCCTCGTTGCGCTTGCCGCATTTATTGCGTTCCACGGTCTGGGCGACGTGATCAACAGAGATCTCGATAAAGTCGGCGACAGCCTCTGAACCGCTGTCTTCAGCGAACCCAGGCAGAGACGATCACGGAGAGCTCGTTCCGGTTCGGATTGTCGGCAATACGGAAGTAACGAGTGTGGCAACACTGAGAGCCGATGTTAACCGATGCGTAGTCATTATGGTGTGACCG
>PKVY01000008.1 GCA_003131625.1 Acidobacterium sp.
GCCCAAGATTGTATGGTTCGCAGACGGATCGTCCGTGAACCACAGAGCCTGGATAACCAATCGACACTGCAGAATAGTTCCATCCAGCTGCGACCTTTTTCACGTCAGCGACCATTTGTTTCGCAGTCATTGTGGGACCGGAGGGAATCTTGACAGGCTTCTTATGCCCCGGGCGATGCACCTTCACGTGATTGCCTCCGACATCAATCACCAGAATCTTCATACTATTCACTATTGCGTACTATCTGTGTGTACACTTGCGCAGCAACGAACCATTTGGTGCAGTTTAAGCGGTGTCGCTTTGTGTCGTCTACACTCCTCATACACTTCCCAACGTTATCGGCGAGGTCGCGCCAACTCAGTCGTTCTTTTTCATTCGGTCTGCTCCACGCTTCGAGGTCGCTGCGCCGAATGAGTGCATTGGTCGAGCTATCGTGCTTCAGCGAAGGATCCTCGGCTGCCTCGAGTTCCGGTATGATCCGCTGGGCCAGGACCTTGCCCAGCTCGACGCCCCATTGGTCGAACGAATTGATGCTCCAGATGGTCCCCTGCACGAAAACCTTGTGCTCGTAGAGGGCCACCAGCTTGCCGAGCGCCTCGCGGGTCAGCCGCGGCAAGAGCAGCAGGGTGACGGCGGTGACGACCACGAACACGATGAGCAGCCAGCCGTAGGTGGCGAACAGGCCGCCGAAGAACATGATCTCCGTCAGCAGGAACAGCCACATGCCGAAGGTGGCGGACTCCCGCTGCTGCTCCACACTCTCGAAATGATGGCGCAGAAACGCCGGATGCTCGTGCTCGGCGTGCGCCGTCTCCGCCGTCTGAGCGGCAACTGTGTGGCTATCCAACGGTAGGCACCTCGCTCCCCTTTTTGCTTTCCAGCCACTCGTAGTCGTAAGCCTCGTGCGTCACGATCGGCGTGTCGACGAAATTCTCCGTCAGCGGCGGTGACTGAATCTGCCACTCCAGCCCCGTCGCCTGCCACGGGTTCGCCCCCGCAATCTTCCCGTACTTCAGCGACCACGTCAGATACAGCAGCGGCAACAGATATCCCACGCCCAGCACGCTTGCGCCGGCGCTCGAAAATACGTTCAGCACCTGGAACTCCGGTGGATACGCCGCGTACCTCCGCGGCATTCCCAGATAGCCCAGGATGAACTGCGGGAAGAACGTCAGCACGAACCCTACAAACGTGATCACCGCCGCCAGCTTCGATACCCCTTCCGGATACATCCGCCCGGTGATCTTCGGCCACCAGAAATGCACGCCCGACAGATAGGCCATCAGCATGCCGCCCACCATCACAAAGTGGAAGTGCGCCACGATGAAGTAGGTCTCCGTCAGGTGGATATCCATGCCCATGGACCCGAGAAAGACGCCCGTCAGTCCGCCGATGGTAAACAGCCCGATAAATCCGAACGCGTACAGCATCGGCGTCTCAAACGTGATCGAGCCTTTGTACAAGGTCGCCGACCAGTTGAAAATCTTGATCGCCGAAGGTACCGCCACAAGCATCGTCAGCAGCGAGAACACCAGCGCCGAGTAGTTCGAGATGCCCATGATGAACATGTGGTGCGCCCACACGAAGAACCCGAACACCGCGATCGCCACCGACGAAAATGCAACCGCCGTATATCCGAAGACTCGCTTGCGCGAGAACGTGCTGATCACTTCGGAGATCACGCCCATCCCCGGCAAAATCATGATGTATACCGCCGGGTGCGAATAGAACCAGAACAAATGCTGGAAGAGCAGCGGATCGCCGCCCTTGGTCGGATCGAACACCCCGATCCCGATCGTCCGCTCCAGGATGACCAGCACCAGCGTGATGGCCAGTACCGGCGTGCCCAGAACCATCAGGATGGACGCCGCATAATGCGACCACACGAACAGAGGCAACCGAAACCACGTCATGCCCGGCGCGCGCATGCGGTGAATGGTCACAATGAAGTTCAGCCCGGTAAAGATCGAGCTGAATCCCGCGATAAACACTGCTATTCCCGCCGAGATCACATGCGTGTTCAGGTAGTGCGTGCTCAGGGGTGTGGTGAAGGTCCAGCCTGTGTCAACGCCACCGAAGGCCAGCACGCTGATCATCATGGTGCCGGCCGCCACGTACAGGTACCAGCTCAGCAGATTGATCTTCGGAAACGCCAGGTCTTTCGCGCCCACCATGATGGGGATGAGAAAATTCCCGATGGTCGCCGGTACCGACGGCACCAGAAACAGAAACACCATGATGATGCCGTGCGCCGTGAACACCTTGTTGTAGGTGTCCGCGGCCAGCAGATCGCTCGGCGGGGTCAGCAATTCCAGACGAATCAGTCCCGCCATCGCCCCACCGATAAAGAAGAAGAACGTAATCGAGATGAAATACAGCATCGCGATCCGCTTGTGGTCGCCCGTCAGCAGCCAGCTCTTCAGCCCGTACTCTTTGTTGAGATACGAAACCTTCGGCAGCCTGGCTGTCGCCTGGTCCGGCAGTGTGAGGATTGTGCTCATGGCTTCACCGCTCCTGGTGCAAGCGCCGGGGCCGAGGTCCCTGGCGGCGTCGCGCCCGTCTGTATCGACTGCGCTGCGCTGTTGTCGATCGTCTGGTCGATCCGGTATTGCGAATTGAGTTGCCGCATGTATTCCACCAGGTCGATCAGGCCTTCTTCGCTGACCTGTCCCTGGTAAGTCGGCATGATCGGCGCGTAGCCCGCCACCTCGTGCATGGTCGGGTTCAGGATCGTGTCCCGCAAAAATGCATCGTCGACAGTTACAAAAGACCCGTTCTTCAGCTGCAGGTGCGATCCGTATACATTAGCCAGATTCGGGCCATGCGCATTCGGCCCGCTGTTATGGCAGGAATTGCATCCCAGGCTCGCGAACAGCCGCTCTCCGTTTTGCGCCAGCGAATTGCCGCTCGTCGACGCCGCCGCCCACGCTTCGTAGTCCTCCGGCGTCATCGCCACCACCTCGCCGATCATCTGCGAGTGCAGTGTGCCGCAGTACTGCGTGCAGAACAGGTGGTACGTCCCCACCTTGGTCGCTTCGAACCACTCCGTGTTATACCGCCCGGGAATCGCCTCGCGCTTCACACGAAACGCCGGAATCGAAAAGCTGTGGAACACGTCCTGCGAAATCAGCGTGATCTGGATCGGCTTGTTGATGGGAATGTGCAGCGCGTTTATCTCATGCTGTCCGCCCGGATGCTCCACCTTCCACATCCACTGTTTGCCCACCACATAGATGTTCATCGCGTTCGTCGGCGGGCTATAAATCCTGAAATACAGCAGCGCGCCCCACACAAAACAGATCATGAAGAGAATGAGCGGAATAATCGTCCAGGTGGCCTCCAGCAGCGTCGATCCCTCAATTGGCGTGGGCGTTGGGTTCGCTTCCTGCCGGTACCGAATGGAGAATGTCACCACCAGGAGCGCAACGGCGCCCAGGCCCACTACCGAAATAGCGATCAGGAAAAAGTAAAGCGCGTCCGCATACGGCGCGATGCTCGACGCTTCCGGCGGGAAGATCGCGAAGTACGTAAGCCACTTAATTAAAAATTGCCAAAGTACCGGACTGATGAAATGCATCGTCGCCTTTTTATCCGTTCGCCAATTGTGTTTTCTGTTCTCGCGCTTCCCGTATGTCGCGCCGGAAGTTCACTACAAGAAACGTCACCAGAAACAGGAAAGTCAGCACTCCACCTGCCTGAATAATCCGCACATAGAGCAGCGTGTGCCGGTTCATCGCGGGATCGTACTGGTAGCAATAAGTCAGCATGTTGTCCACCAGCGAGCCAATCGTTCCATGTGAAGCCTCCACCAGTCCCAGCTGCAGGTCCTTCGGAGAAAACTCCACACCGAGGTAATACTGCGCCAGCCGTCCTTCCGGCGTTACCAGCTCGACTGCGCTGGCATGCGCAAACTGCGTCATCTTCCCGTCCGGCCCCTGCATCGGCACGTATCCAAATCCCACAGCACTCGCCAGAGCTCGGATCGTCGGCTCCTGGCCAGTAAGAAAATGCCAGCCGTTCGCTGTCTGCGGCCGCCCATAGCGCTTCATGTAGAACGCCTTCTCCCGCGCCGCTATCTCTGGTGTCTCCGTCGCGTCA
The DNA here is from genome assembly GCA_003131625.1 of Acidobacterium sp. Lineage (GTDB taxonomy): Bacteria > Acidobacteriota > Terriglobia > Terriglobales > Acidobacteriaceae > Palsa-343. Next base: position 4,100 of record PKVY01000008.1, read on the forward strand.
ATGCTCACCAGCACGACGTCGAAATCCCGCCCCGGATTGAACTTCAGCATCTCCAGCGCGCCCACCAGCCCGTCGATCTCTTCCGGGCAAAGAATCTTGCACTGGTAATAGACCAGCGACAAAACAACCGGCCGTTTCCCGAAGTAGTCCCCCAGATGCACTAATTTCCCGGTCTCATCGCGAAATTCCAGATTCAGCGGAATCTGTGTATTCAGCCGCTGCTGGATGCTGATCTTCTTCAGCAGCAACGGCTGCTGATCGGCAGGCGTTCCCGGTTTCTGCAAGCCAAACCACTGGCTTTGCGCATGCGCCGGCAACGCGGAACAGAAGCACACGAAGGCGCAAGCAATCACCAACCCCGCCACCCTGGCCCATCTTCGTCCTGTCGCGCCGCGCTGCATATCTTCTAACTTGCTCCTAACTCGCTAACTCACTGCCTTTACTAATCCCTAATCCCTGCCCTACTGGTTATTCGCCTTGCTCGACGTCTGCTCTCCCGCTTCCGCCGCCGCGGAGTGCAATGCCTGCTCGTAAGCCGTCCGCGCAAATCCATCCGTCAGCGGCATCTGCACAACAGTCTGCTTGTCTCCCATCATCAGCGCCTGATGCTGCGGCGCCGGCGCCACCGGCAACCCGCGCTGCGCGATCAGCTCCATCGCCCGCTCAATCGGAATCCTCACCGTGCCTTTGCTCCGATCGATCCAGCTGTAGTAGCTCAGCAGCAGATCCTCACGCTCGTGCAGATCGGCCAGGTCCTGATTGCCATCATCGGTCTCCAGCCGCGGCGTCGGGAATTGCTGCGTCAGCTTGGCCAGTTGCTCCTGCTCCAGCGCCGGATTCGACTGGATCGCCTTCCGCGGCGCAATCTGGTTCGGCGCGTTCCACTTGTTAGCCGCGCCATCCGCGCGGTCCAGGCCGTTATTGATCACCTTCCCCATGCCGAAGCAGAATACAAAAAACACGCCCACCGAGATGAACAGCCCCACCAGAAACACCATGATGCCACCGGTGTTTGCGTCCGTAACTTCGTAACCTTCCCGCACCGATGCATCGTCGGCATGCGCCTTCGGGTCCAGCTTCGGGTCGCGCGGATCAGGCGTGGGCATAGTCATGCTCCAGAATCTCCGCAAGATGCGGATCGTTGGTCGCAATCAGCGGACGCCGCTTCAGTTCGCTGAAGTAATAAACCAGCCAGAAGCTGAACAGCGCTCCCGGCACTGCGATGTATTCGAGGATTCCCCAGCTGAAATGCAGGTTCCGCGCCGCGTCCCTGAAGTTTGGCTCGATCAGCCAGAACTGATCCCAGAAGCGCGCGAAGATCATGATGCAGCAAACCGTCGCCAGCCGGCTCTGGATGCGCTTCAGGTCCCGCGACAGCAACAGGCTGAACGGAATCAGCCAGTGGAAGATCACATCCAGGGTCGCAATCACGCCCCAGTGCCCGCGAATCCTGTCCAGATACCACGGAATCTCTTCCGGTGAGTTACCCGACCAGATAATCAGGAACGACGCGAACGCCAGGTAGATATTCAGCATCACGAACGCGAAACACAGCTTGCCCAGATCGTGCTGCTCGACCAGCCGAAACGTGCTCTTGATCGGCTCTGCCTTCGACAGCGCAATCAGCGTCAGAATCGACAGCGCCAGCACTCCATACGCCTGCCCTACCAGATACTGGAAGCCGTACACCGTCGAATACCACGTCGGATCGAGCGACATCACCCAGTAGATAGCCAGCACGAACAACAGCACCGCGTACAGCACCACCCCGAATCCGCTCAGGTTCTCGAATTTCACACGCCAGTACGCCACGTTCGGCTCAGGATCGGCGTCCCGCTTCACCGACCAGCGATTCAGCAGCGTGATGTATAGCGCAAAAATCGCGAAGCACACCAGCGAGACCACATAGAAGCTCGTCACGTTCAGCATCGGCTGCTTCCAGTGAATCGCATGCGCCTGGTCGATCGTGATCAATCCCTGCTTCAGCGCCGGCGCCCAGTTGTCGTATCTCGCCCAGATATAAAGCTTGCCGAACGACGCTCCCAGAATCGCGACCGGCATCCACATCAAAACCACCAGCGGCCAGGTTCGCGTCATCGCCTCCAGCGGCCGCCGGATGATCAGTCCCCACTTGCCGCCCGTCAGGTACTGCACCATCAGCAGGTTCATTCCGCCGAAGCAGAAGCCGAAGCAGAGCATGAAACCTTCCAGCCATCCCCGCATCACGTGGTCCCAGCCCAGCTGGTCTTGCCTCTGACCCAGGAGCGCCAGGATCACAGCCAGGATCGAGAACACCAGCCCCGCTCGCAGCGCACGCCTCCGCCACACATCGACGAAGGCCGGCGCTCCCGGCGTGGACGGCAATCCTTTGCTGAATGATTCGTTCGCCATTATGGCTGCGCTCCTGATGGCTTCGTAACCACGTTTTTCGTCGCTGGCTGTTTCGGGGGATTCTCCGCGGGCGCCCCGGCAACGATTCCCACGGTCGGCGCTCCATAAACCGCCGTCGATGGCAGCGGCCACGGCCCGGCATAGCTCGCCGGCTCACCCAGCCGCTCCACGATGTCGCTCAGGTTCTCCACCTGCGCTCCCGCCGGCACATCCGTTGCCTTCGCGTTCTGGCTGAGTTGCAGCGCGCGAATATACGCCGCAATTGCCCACCGATCCTCCGGCGTCACCTGCGCCTTGTAATCCGGCATCGCGCCATAGCCGTTGGTCATCACGTAGAAGTAGTGGCTCAGCGGTTCACTTAGTCGTCGCGCATCGTGCAAATTGCCCGCCGGCTTGAAGCCGCGATCCACGATCATCCCCGCTCCATTGCCTACCCGCGAGTGACATGGCGTGCAGTACACGTTGAACCGCTCCTGCCCGCGCGCCAGCACCTGCATCGTCACCGGAAACGGCATCATGTCCGCTTCCTTCCCGTTCATCAGCCCCGTGTAGAAGTACTCGTTCTCGTAGAGTTGCCCCCGTGCCACCGTATGCGCCACCTGCGGACGCACCGACCGCCCATCGGCGAACAACGTCGTCCCTCGCTGCGGAAACATTCTCGGCTGATCCTGCATGTCCTGCCGGCAGCCGGCCGCCACCGTCAGCAAAGCCAGTGCGCCGAAAGCAACAAAGCACCGGCCGCGCCGCAGCGAAGCGGCAGTGCCTGCTTCTTCGAACGCTGCACCCTGAGCGCTGAGCGCTGAACGCTGAACGCTGCGCCCTGTACCCTGCACCCTGTNNTAATACTCCACCTCCACCACCGAAACCGGCCCCTGCGCTTCCAGAAAGCCCCGCGTCTCGGCGGCATTGAACTTCGGATCCGTCGACTCGAGACACAAAAAGAACTTGTCGGTCGACGCTCCGCTGCGAAAATTCGGCGCGTTGAATACCGGATGGTACGGTTTCGGCAGCCCGCACAGCGCCAGCATCCCG
>PKVY01000032.1 GCA_003131625.1 Acidobacterium sp.
CGCGACAAGTACCACCTCGACGACTCCACCGCCGGCATCGTCGGCCGCGAAGACATCGAAGACGTCGTCAGCCGCTGGACCGGCGTCCCCGTCACCTCCATCAAGGAAGAAGAGACGCAGAAGCTCCTCCGCGTCGAAGAGGAGCTGCACAAGCGCGTCATCTCGCAGGACAAATCCATCTCCGCGCTCGCCCGCGCCATCCGCCGCTCGCGCGCCGGACTCAAATCGCCGAACCGGCCGATTGGATCATTCTTATTCCTCGGACCCACCGGCGTCGGCAAAACCGAAATGGCTCGCACCCTCGCCCAGTTCCTCTTCGGCAGCGAGAAGTCCCTCATCCGTTTCGATATGTCGGAGTTCATGGAGAAGCNNTGCTCGACGAAATCGAGAAGGCTCACGCCGACGTCTTCAACATCCTGCTCCAGGTCTTTGAAGACGGACAGCTCACCGACGGCCTCGGCAATACGGTCGACTTCAAGAACACCATCATCATCATGACCTCCAACATCGGCGCCCGCCATCTCCAGCGCAAGCAGGGGCTCGGCTTCCAGAGCGACCGCGAAGACCTGGTCATGGAGAAGATCGAAGACCTCGTCAAAAACGAGGTCAAGCGCACCTTCAACCCCGAGTTCCTCAACCGCATCGACGAGATCATCCTCTTCCAGTCCCTCACCGACGTCGACCTGATCCAGATTCTCGAGCTGCTTGTCCAGCAGCTCAACTTGAATCTGGCGCAGAAGGCCATCACTATCGCCGTCAACGAAGACGCCAAGAAGTGGATCCTCGAAAAGACGCTGGTCGACCGCACTTATGGAGCTCGCCCGCTGCGTCGCGCCCTCCAGCGCTACGTCGAAGACCCTCTCTCCGAAGCCCTCATCGCCGGCAACATCAGCGAACGTCCCGCCTTCCTCGAGGTCTACCTCGACAACAACCAGCTCTTCTATCGCCCCGTCGTCAAGGAAGGCGAAGACAAAGTCAGCGAAGGCGTCCTGCTCGTCAGCTAAACCAGTCTCGCGCTCAAACAAAAAGGCTGCGGGTCACTCCGCAGCCTTCTTACTTGCTCGCCTTCCGCGCCGTCGGCCCTGCTGCTACGCGCGCCGGGCAGCCTTCCGGCCCGGCATCACCCCGAGAGGAATGTAACGTCACGCCCATCAGGTTCCGGCCGAACGCTGACGATCGCTTCGCCTTCGGCAGCCCCACCAGCCGCGCCATCGGCTTGCCTGCCTTCGCGATCACGATCTCTTCGCCGCTCGCAGCCCGCTCCACCAGATCGGAAAGATGCGTCTTGGCGCGGTACAGATTGACGCTCTTCGCCATCATCTCAGTATGCGGCAAAATCCCGCTGGTCAACCCGGGATCGGATGGGACCGCCGGGCCTGTTTTGCGGTGGATCCTCACTCCACCCGCACCGCCGTCACCTCCACCTGCATCTTCCCCTTGCTGTCCAGATCGTCCGCCGAATACACCACCGTCGCCTTCCCAATCGGAATCAGCACCGTCGAATCCCATTTGTTCTGCCGCACCACCGGACGCTTCGCCGCGGCCGTTTCCTGTCCCGCCGGCTGACTCGCCAGGCTGCTGATGTCCGCCCCTAACCGGAACCCCAGCCTTTCCCCGCTCTCCTTCACATCCCGCACATCGAAATTCACGCCCACGTCGATGTACTGCCATTGCGTTTCTACAGGGCCACTGCCGCCGAGGGGGATCGGTATCCTCGATCCCGTGCGAATCTCCTGCGTGTACCCGGTCGCCGTTCCCGCGGTGGTCACAAACGTCCGCGCATTCACCACCTTCCCCGCACCGTCCAAATCCTCCACCACCAGGCTCAGCCGATAATAATGTTGCGGAGCAGCAGCAGCGCCCTGCCCTGCCTCCTGTGCCACCACCCACACCGGCGCAACTGCCATCGCAAGAAATGCCGCCACTAAAACAAGTTTCCTCATGAACCCTCCTTATGCCTCTCCTAACCTCTGATTTCTAATCCCTAACCCCTAATCCCTGTCCCTTATTCCCTGTCTTCCTTATCCAGAGGGCGAATCTTCAACTCCGCAATCGCAATCGGATCGCCCAGATGTTTCTCCGCCTCCACAACCTGTTTCTTCACCTCCGGTGTCGTCTGCTCCACGAACGCCATCAGCGCCTGCTCCTCCGTCGTCAGCGGCCGCGGCGTAGGAAACACCTCCATCTTTGGCAGCTTTGTCATCCTGAGTGAAGGTCGCGCCAGCGACCGCAGCGAAGGACCTCGCGTTTCCAAAGACCGTCCGCGAATCCCGGGTGCTCCCAATCCGGCACCAACCACCGGCGCCTTCGGCACCCACGCAATCTCCGGAACCCGCGCCCCCCGCATCATCCAAACCGCCCCCACCAGCGCAACCAACAAACAAGCCGTCGCCCCAACCACCAACCACCACCAACCAAACCGTCGCCCCTCCGCAGCCTGCGAAATCACCCGCGCCGCCACCACCCGCGCCTCCGGAATCTCCCCCGGCTCCGCATAACTCCGCAACGCCGAATCGATCAACTCCTCCATCCGCTCATCGCTGCGCATAGCCCCGCTCCTCCATCGCCGCCATCTTCTCCCGCAGCATCTGCCGCCCCCGCATCAGTCGCGTCCGCACCGTGCCCTCGGCAATCCCCATCGCCGCCGCAATCTCCCGCGAGTTCATCTCCGTTGACAACGCCAGCGGCTGCCGCAAATCCTCCGGCAAGCTCTCGATCAACCGATGCACCGCCGATTCCCAATTCGCCGCCATCGCGATCTCCTCCGGGCCGTGGGCTCGATCCGCTACGTCCTCCAGCTCAATCTCCGTTCCGCCCTGGCCGCGAAGCGGCGTCCGCCTGGACGGCGAGTCCCGCAGCCGATCCACCGCCGCTCGCCATGCTGCCCGCGCCACAAACGCCCGCTCGTCCCGCAATCCCCGCCACGCCCGCGCCCGAAAAATCTTCAGGAACGTCTCCTGCGCCGCGTCCTCCGCATCCGCGCGATTGCGCAGCACCGCCCACGCCACCCTGTAGGCAAACCTCCACTGCCGCTCGACCAGACCCGTGAACTCTGCCCCGTCCTCCGGTCGCACCCGTGCGGCTCCTCACCCTTCATCCGCTAAGACGGCCCTGCCCCACGCACTGTTCAGTTTTTTTTGCGAATTTCGACAATCCCGGCCGACTCCCGGCGTTCCGGAACCCTCCCCATCACCCCCGGCGTCCGCTTCCCTCTTGCCTCCGCACCCGCTCTCCGCTAAGCTGGCGCGAAACCCGTATCTCATCACTCGAGGTGCACCGTGATCGATCCGCACACCATGCACATGCTCACTGCCATGATGGCCATCCTGCCCATCTTCATCCTCATCGGCATCGTCATCATCCTCGTCCCCTACTGGATGATCTGGAAGAAGGCCGGCTTCTCGCCATGGCTCAGCCTCCTGATGTTCGTACCCCTCGTGGGCATCGTCATGCTCTATGTCCTCGCGTTCATGGAGTGGAAAGTCGTCCCCGTCGCCCAAGCCCCGCCCTACATCCCTCCCCGCGTTTAGGCAAAACACTCCCCGTCACACCGCTGCCGCGTGCTCCCGCACCGTCGTCCCCGTTCCATCCCCAGCCCGCGGCTTCCGAAATGTCAGCGCATAAAGCCGCCCATTGAAGATCGACTCCACCCGCACTTCTTCCATCTCCGTCGGCACCAGCGCCACGGGCGCAACCACCGTCTCGTCTCGCCCTTTGTAAAACTCCCTCGTGTAGGGAATCTTCTCGTACGTCCCCTTCACATGCTTTTCCGTCTCATCCACGATCAGAATCAGGCTCCCTGCCTTCGCCACGCGAATCATCTCCCGGATCGCCTTCCCGTGATCGCTGAAGAAATTGATCCCGCCCGTGTGAAACACCACGTCGAAGCTCTCCTCCGCAAACGGCAGCTTCTCCGCATTGCCCAGGAATAACTCCCCCTCCATTCCCCACCGCCGGAAATTCTCCTGGCAATTCACCAGCATGTCCCACGCCAGGTCCAGCCCGTACCGCCGGATCCCCCGCGGCAGGTACTTAAAGTTCAGCCCCGTCCCCACCGACGTCTCCAGTACCTTGTCGCCTGGTCTGATCTCCAGTTTCCCCAAATAGCTCGTCATATATGCATCGCGATTCATCCCGCTCAGCGCCAGGGCCACTCGCTGAAAGTCGTCGTAGAATCCGCCGATCGTCTCGTACAGATGGTTGTATTTCCCATTCGCCCCGCTCAAATCCTCCGCCGTCCGGAAGTCCGGTACACCCGCGCGAATCGGAAACCTCTCCCCCGACGCGCTCACCAGCGCTTCCCCACCCCGCTCCCCCTCCAGATGCACCTCGCTCCCGCTCGCCGGACTCCGCAGCAGCGCAAGCGTCTCCCCTCCACCGGCCCAACTCCGCCGCTGCCGCATTCCGTCCATCAACGCCCACGCGCCCAACAAAGCAACGCCGCCCGCGCACACCCAACCCAGCACGGCGCCACTCCCCGAAACTCCACTTTTTGCGCGAATCGCCCCATACCAGGTCGCGCCAAAATAGATCAGAGCAAATCCGGCAATCCCCATCGCAAACCGTACCCCGCGAAATTCCCGATTCCACATCCAAACTACAATCGCCGCGAACCACAACACGACAAACGTAACCGCGACGCTTCCAAACTCCCTGTTCAGCTCCGTCAGCAGCGGAGTCAGCCGCTCTCCGTGGTACGCAAACCCAACTGCCTGGTTCGGCAGCCATGCCAGCGCCGCCATCTTCACCGCCGCTCCAGCCACCGGCAAAGACAGCGTCTCCAGCAACCCTGTCTTCAGCAGCCCTCCCAGATGCGCGCGCGTCGCACGATAAAAAACAAACGGCGCCACCATCGCCAACGACGCCACCAGCATCCACCCCAGCGCCTCCAGCCCCGCCAACGGAGCCGTCAACGGCACCTTGCGCCAGTTCCCAATCGCCATGGGAACAAACGTCAGCAACATCATCCAGACAAATCCCCGCCGCACCCGCTGCGTGCCGATAAACCACGCCCCCAGCACAGGCCCCGTCCACACCCCAATCGGACCCCAGAAAAATCCCGCAACAAAAATTCCCAGAACCGCCCAGCTCAGAATCTGCTTGCCCCTCGCGTATTTCCCATCGCTCTTCATCTCGCCCTGTCCGTTCTGCGCGCCTTCAGTGCCGCGCCCCTCAACGCCGCCTCTTTGCTGGCCCGCGCGGCTTCTTCTCCACTCCCCGCCGGCACTCACTCTCCATCTGCTGCAAAACCTTCAGCGCCTCTTCGCTCCACTCCAGCGCTGCCCTGATCTGCGCCACCCCGTATTCCAGCGTCAGCATCCAGAACCGAAAATGCGGATGCCGCGCGTTCCGTTCCCGCCCCAGCCGCCCAATTTCCTCGATCGTCGCCAGCACCCGCCGATTTTTCTCCTGAAACTCCCGCACGTGGCGCACCGAGACGCCCGGCCCGGCCTCGCGCCCAAAAAACAGCTTCAGCAAAAACTCGTCTCGCGGCGGATCCATCCGATACGGCACCGCCAGCCACTCCTGCAGCCGCGCGTGCCCAGCCGCCGTCAGCGAATACTCCCGCCGCCCGCCCCTGCCCTTGCCGCCGCGCCCGCTCTGCGCAATCAGCCCTTCCGCCGTCAGCCGCCGCAGCATCGGATAAATCTGCCCGTAGCTTTCCCCCCAGAAATACCCCACGCTGCCCTGGATCGTCTTGCGCATGTCGTACCCGGACTGCTTCCCCTCGATGGAGAGCAGTCCGAGAATGACGTAAGCGGTCTGGCTTTGCATAATCTATCTGCAAGATACATCTGCCAGATACTTTGTCAAGCGGAATCGCCCTCGCGGGCGTTCCGTCCGTTACATCCCCCAGATTGCCCGCACCTCCACCGATCCGTGGCTCGCCGCCGGGCACTTCGCCGCCCACGACAACGCCGCGTCCAGATCCGGCACCTCGATCAGGTAATACCCGCCCAGCTGCTCCTTTGTGTCGGCAAACGGCCCATCCAGCACCTGCGTCTTCCCGTTCACCGGACGCACCGTCGTCGCCGTCGCCGCCGGCCGCAGCCGATTGCTCCCCGCCAGCACCCCCGACGCCTTCAGCGCCTCGGTATACGCCATGTACGCCGCCATCCCCTGCTGCTGTTCGGCCGGCGTCATCTTCTCCCACATCGATTCGTCACCATAAATCATCAGCAAATATTGCATCGCACTCCTCCATCCTCATCCTGAAATAGGCGGCAAAATCTCCCGCCACTCTGATGACGCCCCGCACCTCGCCCTTTGGACAATCAGCGTAAAAAAAAACAGAAGTCGTCCTGAGCGAAGCGCCGCCGCAAATGAATATGGGGGCCCCACATCTGCCTGATGTTGGCAGATGTGGGAATCGCGAAGGCGCCCCGCCCGAGCGATCAGCTCCCAAACTGCCTTAAGTGATGGTCGATGTGTTTCCAGCTCAGTGCGTTCCACTGATCGTTGGTGAGCGGCCCCAGCAAAAAATGCGCCGATCCCATCCCCTTCGGCCTCGCCGCCACGCGCTCCATCCGTTCCAGCACGCCCCGCCGATCCCCTTCGAAATTCCCCGGCGCCCGCGACAGCAGTTCCCGGGGAGCCTTCGCGCCCTTCGGCATCGGCATCGCATACACTACCAGTTGCTTCATCGGAAAATGCCGCAGCACCCACGGCCCCGACGGCGGCACCTCGAGCGTCCCCAACCCCTCATCCAGTGCGGACGACAAGTGACACATCATCCGCGGCGCGTCGAAACTCCCCCACTGCGCCTTCGCCTCCGGCCGCATCCGTCCCAGCCGCTCCACCAACCCCTTCCGGTCCGCCTCGTTCCGCAATGTCGGCATCGCTCCCTCCGCACCAAAATCTTACCCGCCCCACCTTTATAGTGTCTCCATGCCACGCGCCGCCCTCTGGATTACCGCAGCCCTCCTCAACCTCGCGCCCGCCCTCGCGCAAACGCCCGCCCAGGCCGCCAACCAATACACCACCGCCCACCGCTCCCCTCTTACTCAGAGCTTCTCCAGCTTTCTTTCTATCCCCAATGTCGCCGCCGATCCCGACGGTCTCCACCGCAACGCCGGCCTCCTCATCCACGAACTCCAGCGCCGCAACGTCGATGCGCGCCTCCTCGAAATCCCCGACGCCCCGCCCGTCGTCTACGGCCGCATTGACACTCCCGGCGCAAAGCACACCATCGTCTTCTACGCCCACTACGATGGCCAGCCCGTCACCCCTTCTGAGTGGGACATCCCCACTCCCTTCACGCCCACCCTCCGCACCGTCGATGGCGAGCAGCGCATCTACGCCCGCTCCGCCGGCGACGACAAGGCCGCCATCTTCGCCCAACTCACCGCCCTCGAGGCCCTCCGCGCCGCCAACATTCCACTCCACGCCAACATCCGCTTCGTCTGGGAAGGCGAAGAAGAAGCCGGCTCGCCCCACCTCGAGCAAATCCTCACCGCCAACTCTGCGCTCGTCCACGGCGACGTCTTCCTCATCTGCGATGGCCCCGTCGACCAGTCCGGCGCGCAAACCGTCGTCTTCGGCGCGCGCGGCGATACGCACCTTGCTATCACCGTCTACGGCCCGCATCACGGCCTCCACAGCGGACACTACGGCAACTGGGCGCCCAACCCCGCTCTCATGCTCGCCCAACTCCTCGCCGGCATGAAAGACGCGAACGGCCACGTCCTCATCCCGCATTTCTACGACGGCATCGCGCCCCTCAGCCCCACAGAAAAAGCCGCCCTCGCCCGCGCCCCCGTCAACGACCAAATGCTCATGAATGCCTTCTGGATCGGCCACACGGAAAACGCGCCCGCCCACCTCCTCTCCCTCATCAATCAGCCCTCCCTCAACATCAACGGCCTCTCCTCCGGCGCCACCGGAGCTCACGCCGCCAACGTTATCCCGCCCACCGCCACCGCCGACCTCGACCTCCGCCTCGTCGTCGGCATTGACTGGCGCGTCCAGCAGCAGCGCGTCGTCGACTACGTCCGTTCCCGCGGCTACTTCATCGTCGACACCGAACCCACGCAGCAGATCCTCACCACGCATCCGCGCGTTGCTATGATCGTCCGCGACCAGGCCAGCTACAATGCCGTCCGCACGCCCATGGATCTGCCCATCGCAAAGTTAGTCATCGCCGCCGTCCAAAGCGCTGCCACAGAGAACGCCAGCAGTCTGAAGAGCACAAGCAGCGTGAGGAGCAGCCAGGTCGTCCTCCTGCCCACCATGGGCGGCAGCGTTCCCCTCGGCGCCATGGAGCGAGCCGCCCACACTCGCACCATCACCGTCCCCATCGCCAACTACGACGACAACCAGCACGCCGCCAACGAAAACCTCCGCCTCCAAAACCTCTGGGACGGCACCGCCACCATGGCCGCTCTTCTCGCCATGCAATAGCTGTGACGGGATCTCCGCTTCACTCCCGTCACAAGTAGCGAAACCTTGCGTTGACATTCGGCCCATCTGTTCTTACAGTGGTTCATCCAATCCACATTTTCCGAAGCAGAGAATTTTCCCGAGGCCCAACACCAGCAACCTGACTAAAAAGGGGGGTAGCGATGCATTCCACCTCGACGAGCCCACAGTGTTTCCCGGCATTGCCGAAACCCACTGGAACCCCGGCCGCAAAAATTGGGTTGTCTCTTGTGGTCTTCGCTCTGGCGCTTGCCCTGTGCCCAGGCTTGTACGGCCAGGCCCGAGGAAGCTTCTCCGGGAACATCGTCGATAAGGCGGGATCGGTTGTCCCCGGTGCTTCTGTCACGGTGACCGCGCAGAGCACGGGGCAGGTTCGCGCCGTGAAGACGGACGGCGCCGGACATTACGATGTGCCGCTGCTTCCCTTCGACACGTACAACGTGCGCGTCGATGCCAGCGGCTTCGAGAGCACCGAAAGCAAAGATCTGCAGCTGCACGTGGACGAGGCCCGGGAACTCGACTTTACCCTGACGCCGGGGACCGTGGTGACGACGGTCAACGTCTCGGGCACCGCGGTCGCCGTCGAGACCGCCAATGCCTCCCTCGGCCAGGTCATCACTGCGCAGGAAGTTTCGCAGCTTCCCCTCAATGGCCGCGACTTCGTGCAACTCGCCACGCTCACCGCTGGCGCTACGTCAGAAACCAACCCCGGCAGCTTCTTCACCTCCGGCAGCGACAGCGAAGTGGCCGCGCGCGGACCGTTCTCGTTATCGGTGGGCGGCTCGCGGCCGAACAGCAGCGACTGGCTGCTCGATGGGGTCGATAACAACGAACTGACTGCCGGCGGGATCGGTATTTATTCCTCCATTGACGACATTCAGGAATTCAAAGTCCTGACGTACACCTACTCCGCCGAATTCGGCACGCGCGCCGGACCCACTGTGCTGGTCACCACCAAATCCGGGACCAACGACCTTCACGGGACTCTTTACGAATTTGTCCGCAATACCGACCTCGACGCGAAGGGTGACTTTGACACGACAACCCCGAAGTTCAATCTGAACCAGTTTGGCGGTTCTATCGGGGGCCCTCTCCGCCGCAACAAAACGTTTTTCTTCGTGGATGGCGAGCAGAAGTATCAGCGCGAAGGCATTACCTTTACCGGCCTGATTCCTTCGCTGGCCATGCGCAGCGGTGACTTCACCAACGATGCCTTCGGCAATCCGATCACCGGCATGGCCATTGCCAATCCCAATATGGTGGGCGCCGCGGATCCTTATTTCCAGTGCGACTCGTCGGGCCATCCGATTCCGGCCAATCCGGACGGGAGTCAGGCAAAAGGCACCGACTGCAGCAAGATCCCCGCCAACCTCATCAACAGCGTTGGTCAGGGCATGATCGACATTTATCCCACGCCCAACGCCAACAACGCTGCCCTCGGATACAACTTCGTGAATGAGCCCGTCCGCCAGCTGAACGAAACCAAATTTGACATCCGGCTCGACGAAGTGCTCGGCGGGTCCGACAATCTCTTCGCACGGTTCAGCTACGACCAGGCGTTCTCTTTTGTCCCGGGCGGCGCGCCTGGACTCGCGGAATCGAACGCTTTCGGCAGCAATGAGAACCTGATCAATCACGCGCGCAATGTCGGCCTTGGCTGGAGCCACATCTTCTCGTCCAAAACGCTCAACCAGGCCAGCCTGGGCTACGACCGCATCTTCGACTACATTGACTCGCTGGGTAATTTCGCCTGCGGCTCGGCGAAACTGGGAATTCCCGGCGCCGATCTGGGATGCTCGCCCAGCGGCACGCCGATCTCCGGAGGTTCCTACAGTCAGGGTCTGGTTTCCACCGATATGACCGGCGGCTATTGGTCCCTCGGCGATCGCGGCTACTCTCCGTTTCAGGGCGGAACCGACATCTATTCCTTCAAGGATGTTCTCGACCTGATCCGCGGAAAGCATGAGATCCGCACCGGCCTCGATTTCCGCGACAATCAGATGAATGTCGGCACCGAAGAATTTCAGGACGGCTTCTGGCTCGTCGGTACCTTCGGAGACTTCAGCGGCGCCGGGGTCGCGCCCGGCAACTCTGAGGCCGATCTGCTGCTCGGCATGACCGGGGGCGCCATCCACGACCAGACCTACGGCGGTCCCATCACCGGCCGGCGCTGGAAGATCTACCGGCCCTTCGTCGAAGATGACTGGCGCGCGACTTCTTCGCTCACCCTCAACCTCGGCGTGGCGTGGGATATGACCACTCCCATCACTGAGATCCATAACCGGATGGCGAACTATATCCCCACGACGGGACAGCTGCTGATCGCCGGCCAGAACGGAGTGAGCGATTCGGCGGGCATCAATATGTACTGGGGCGCAGTCGAGCCCCGCGTCGGCCTCACCTGGAAGGTCCTCGGGAGCGACAAGACTGTGCTCCGCCTCGGGTTTGGGATCTATCACGATTCGTCCTGGAACCAGGGCGCGCAGGGCTTGTGGCAAAATCCGCCCAACCTCGGCGAGTCCGATCAATTCCCGGCGACGTTTTCTGCGGGATGCGCCTTCGCAACCTCTTACTGCGCCACCACGCTGGGACAGACGCCCGAGCTGAACTTTACCCTTTCCACCGGCTTCACACCGCTTCCCACTCCGCAAAACGCGGCCACCTACGTCGGCACGTTCAATTACGAGCCCCCGAACTTCCAGCCGGGCAGGGTTCACCAATATAACGTGAACGTTGAGCGCCAGTTGCCGGGGAACGTTCTGCTCACCGCCGGCTACGCGGGTTCGACCGGCGGCCATCTGCTGGTGATCGGCAACAACCTCAACACCAGCAGCCCCTCGGCTTGCGGTTCCGTGTCAGGCTACAAGCTCGGCTGCCTCCCCACCGGCCAGCCCTACATCTATCCTTACAACCCTCCGAACTTTAACGCGATCCTCCTCTTCGGCGATGTGGGCACAACGCATTACAATTCGCTGCAGATTAAAGCGGAGACCAAGACGCCGAGGTACGGTCTTTACGCGCTGGTTGCCTACACGTACTCGCACACCTACGATAACGGCCTGTCCGACGGCCTGGGCTCGGAGTTGAGCGCCCCTTATTTCCCGCTGCCCAACTGGCAAAATCTCGATTGGTCCCTGGCGCAGATCAATCTCAATCAAAGCTTCACGGCAAGCATCCTCTACGACCTGCCTCTTGGCAGGGGCAGGAAATTCGGGTCTGACTGGAACAGTGCGACCAACGCGTTTCTCGGCGACTGGCAGGTTACGCTGATCGAAAGGATCCTTTCCGGATTCCCCGTTCCCCTCATCGACAGCTTCAACCAGTCAGGCACAACCTTCAATGCCGGCGGCAACGACAACAACTACAACCGGCCCAATCGGGTCTCCGGCTGCGACCCCACCGCCGCCAACCACAGCCAGCACCAATGGATCAACTCCGCGTGCTTCGTCGCCGCGCCCATCGGCCAGCTCGGCAACGCCGCGCGTGTTCCCGCTGTCGGACCCGATTTCGTGAACACCGACTTCTCGGTAATCAAAGACTTCCCCTTGCACCGGGAGATGGGTTTGAACTTCCGCGCTGAGTTCTTCAACCTCTTCAACCATCCTCAGTTTGGCGCGCCCATCAGCGATATCAACCAGCCAGGATTCGGCTCGGTGAACTCGACTGTGAATAACCCGAGGTTGGTGCAGCTGGCTTTGAAGCTCTCGTACTGACTGTGATCCGTCGCCCCTGGAAGCCAGCTACGGCAGCTGTGCTTCCAGCGCGTAAATCTCTTCGAGGCTAATGTCGCGCACCGCCAGCACCGACCCATCCGGAGCCAGCCCCGTCCACTGCCCGAACGCCCCCGTCGCCAGAGTCCCCAGCTTCGCCAGGTTCACCACCAGCTCCGGCTTGCGGTCCTTCAGGCAGACGCGGTACACCGGCATCGCCACCTCGAACGAGTCGTTGAAATACACGCACGCGCCATCGGGAGACCAGTTCGGATAAACCGCCGGCTTCGTCGTCAGTTCTTCCCACGTGTGACTGGTGAAGTCGTACAGCGCCAGCCCACGCACATCGCCATCGACCGCCACCAGCCACCGCCCATCCGTCGACCAGCGCGGCGCATGATAGCCGCCCGAATCCGGCAGCGCCGTTACCGCCCTGCTCTTCAGGTTCAGGATTTGAATCGGATGCTTCTTTGACGACACCGACTCCGGAGAAGAACCTCCGTAAGCCAGCGCATCGCCATTCGGCGACCAGCTCGGGTCCAGGTCGTCGTTTTCACCCGCCGTCAGTCGTTCCGGATTCCCTCCCTCCGGCGACACGAGGTAGATCGCCCAGCTCTTTCCCGGCTCCCGCCCCGTAAACGCGATCTGCGTGCCATCCGGCGACCACCACGGCACCTCCGCCTGCATCGGGGCAAACGTCAGCTCGCGTCGATCCGTCCCGTCCGCCTTGCTCTGCCATAATGTGCCATCCGGCACCGTCACGTAAGCCAACCTCGAGCCATCCCGCGAAAACGCCAGCCCCTCCGCAGAAAGTCCCGGCAGATACGGCGCGAACAGCTTTTTCCCCGCGTCATAACGCTCCAGTTCTCCCCGCGGGCTCGCCCCGATGAAAAATATCTTCTTCCCATCCGTGCTCGGCAGCGGAATCTGCGAGCTCATCTGTCCCACCGTCAGCTGCACCGGCTCCGGATTCGTCTTCCGCCACCAGTCCCGCTTCTCCCGAATCGCCCAAAGATTCCACGAGCCCCCGCGCGTCGAAGCAAAAACGAAATACCTCCCGTCCGGCATCCACGCCCCGCAGCACTCGTTCGGCGACGGGTTCCAGCCCTCCAGCGTCCGCCTCAGTCCGCTTCCATCCGCGCGCGCCTCCCACAGACTGTTCGTGTTCAGCTTCTCGTCCCAGCTGCTGAATCGAATCATCTGCCCATCGTGCGAGAACCGGATCCAGTACGGCTGCCCATGCACCGCCAGAATCTTCCGCGCCTCGCTGCCATCGCTCCGCGCCACCCGGATCTCCGGCCCCACCGCGTAGTAAATCCGCTCCCCGCCCGGAGCCCACGTCGCATCGAACGCCGTCAGATTCCCGATCCGTCGCGGCTGTCCGCCCGGCACCGCCATCGTCCACAGCGTTCCCGTACCCAGGCTCGTGTCAAACGGCGGTCCCTGAAACAGCAGCTCCGACTTCGCCGCCGACAGGTCCACCAACCCCGCCATCTGGAAAGGCAGCCGCACCCGCTCCGCCTCGCCTCCTTCCGTCGACACTTGCATGACCGCGGCCTCCGAAAGAGACTGCAGCTGGAAATACACCCGCAGCCCATCCGTCAGCATGTCCGTCGGTGGACCCGATCCCCCGGCCAGCTTCGGCGTCCCATCGTGCGTCAGCTGCGTAATTCCGATCACGCGCGGAGGCGGCGCCGTCGGCCGCAGCAAATACGCAATCGCCAAAACCACCACCAGCCCCGCCGCTCCTGCCAGAACAGCAACGCGCCCACGCCGCCGCAACCGGACTTCCGCCCGCACACCCGACCCAACCGATGCCGGCTCCAGATCCCGCACCAGCCGCTTCAGATCCGTCGCCACATCTGACGCCCGCTGATACCGCAGCCCGCAGTCCTTCTCCAGCGCTCGCCCCACAATGTGCTCCGCCAGCGCCGGCGCATCGGTGCGAACCGAGCGAACCGCCGCATACGGCTCCGCCGTGATCGCGTGCAGCACCCCAATGCTGCTCTCGCCCTCGAACGGCGGCCGCCCCGTCAGGCACTGGTAATACACCACCCCCAAACTCCACAGATCCGTCCGCGCATCCACGCTCTTGCCCAGTGCCTGCTCCGGCGACATATATAAGGGTGTCCCCATCAGCCGCCCCGTCTCCGACAGCGACAGAGTCGAATCCGTCCCCAGCGCCAGCATCTTCGCCAAACCAAAGTCCAGCACCTTGGCCTGTCCCTTCGCCGTCATCATCACGTTCGCCGGCTTCAGGTCGCGATGGATCACTCCATGCTCATGCGCTTCCTCCAGCGCCTCCGCCACCTGCAGCGCAATCGCGGTTGCTTCCTTCACCGCCAGTGGCCCCGCCCGCAGCTTCGCCGCCAGTGAATCCCCCTCCACCAGCTCCATCACGATGTAGTCCGCGCCGTCCTGCTCGCCCACGTCATACACCGCCGCAATCCGCGGATGATTCAGCTTCGCCAGCGCCAGAGCCTCCCGCCGAAAATGCCGCCGCGCTTCTTCCCCGCTCAGCACTCCCGGAGCCAGCATCTTGATCGCCACCACGCGCTCCAGTTTCTCGTCGCGTGCGCGATACACCACCCCCATCCCGCCCGACCCCAGCGGTTCGACGATCACGTACCGTCCCAGCCGCGTTCCCGCCGCCAGCGATCCAGCCGCCACTGCCCCATCTGCCCCAGCAGCGCTCGTTCCCGCCGCCGTCGTTTCTTCCGTTTTCCCGTAAGGTGAATCGGACAGGAATCCGCTCAGCCGATCGTTCTCCGCAAGCAGCTCTTCCACCGCGCGCCGCACCTCCGGCGCTCCCCGGCACGCCTCCTCCAAAAACGCGCTCCGCTCCGCGCGCGGCACGTCCAGAGCCTCTCCAAAAATCTGCTCCGTGATGGACAGCCGTTTCTCCATCCCGCTCCCTTACCACGTGTGACCCTCATGGGAATTCCGCTTCACCCTATCATGCCGCCTGCGGATGTACCACTGAGCGGCGCCCCTCATCAGCCCGGGTGAACCCCGCAAATCCACGCCAAAAAAATAATTCCTAATCCGCTTGCCCCTTTTCCCAGCCCACCCCGCGTTCTCCAGTGAAGGCGGTCATCAAGGCCGCTATCCAAAAGGAGAGACCACCATGAAATCCAGCATCCGCACCTTCGTCCTGGCCGCCTTCGCGGCCGCAACCATCCTCGCCACCGCGCACAGCGCCTCCGCGCAGATCTATTCCAGCAATGGCAGCGGTGACCATCAACTCGGTGCCGGCGGGACCGCATCGGTCATGGTTTTGGCTCTGCCGTCCGCCGGAACCTATATGCTTGGTGGCCAGCAAACTTTCGCCAATACAGGCAACCAGTCGGAAACCGTAGTTTGTTGGGTTTCGACCGTGAACGGCGGCACTACGGCGATACCCTTCGGACCAGAGTCCTACGCGACAGCAACGGTCGGCGCGTTTGTCACA
Organism: Acidobacterium sp.; assembly: GCA_003131625.1. GTDB lineage: Bacteria > Acidobacteriota > Terriglobia > Terriglobales > Acidobacteriaceae > Palsa-343. The sequence continues at coordinate 15,580 of PKVY01000032.1, forward strand.
CTTCCGCTCAACGGTTCTTACACAGCCACGGGGCCGACGGATCTTTGGGTCGTCTGCCGCAACACTGGCGGCGCGGGCTCAATTGCCCTGGGAACCTGGGGCAATATCACCGCAATCCTCTGGTAGATTATGCGGTAGTTTTGTCGCTCGTCACGCGGGGTGGCTCCAGGTCGAGCCGCCCCGCAGACTTTTCACCGCCTCTGATTTTCCGCCACCAACACTCCCTCCCCATTAATATGCCTTCAGCAGGAGGCCCATCGTGGAGCCAGTTCCAGGCGACGTCACCCAGCTCCTCAAAGCCATGCATGCCGGCGATCCCGCCGCTGCCGACCGCCTCCTCCCGCTCGTCTACGCCGAGCTCCACCGTCTCGCAAAGGCCTACATGCGCCGCGAGCGTCCCGACCACACCCTCCAGGCCACCGCCCTCATCAACGAAGCTTACCTCCGCCTCGCCGGCGAAGACATTGACTGGAACAACCGCGCCCACTTCATCGGCCTCGCCGCCCACGTCATGCGCCAGGTTCTGGTCGACTACGCCCGCCAGCACGCCGCCGAACGCCGCGCCGGCGGCCTCCAGCGCGTCGAGATGCACGACGACCTCGCCGTCTCCCCCGACCGCCTCGACGAAATCGCCTCCATCGATCAGGCCCTCACCCGCCTCGCCGCTCACAACCCCCGTCAGGCCCGCGTCGTCGAGCTCCGCTACTTCGGCGGCCTCTCCGTCGAGCAGATCGCCGCCATCCTCCAGGTCGCCCCGCGCTCCGTCAAGCGCGACTGGTCTCTCGCCCGCATCTTCCTCGCCCGCGAGCTCAACCCCGCCGCCGGGCCATCTGCAGCAGCACAATGACGAAATAACCCCTCTGAATAACCCGTCTGAGAAACGAGCCGCACCCGCAACGTCCTCGGGCCAGGCGCCCCACAGCCCAAATCGCACCCGCAACACCCGCAACGCCCTCGGGCCAGGTTCATCCCACAGCCCAAATCGCCCCCGCAGCACCCCCGGGCAGGTTCACCCCACAGCAAGGAGCTTAGGCTCCTACCGTCTGCTAAGGTACAACTCGTCGCCGGACTTCCACTCTTCAGTACCGTATTTCATCCCAAAATAGAACTGCGCCCTTGCACCGCTTTCCTCTCCTTTCCGGCCGCCCGCACTCCGCCATCGAAAACCTCACCTCCTGAACCTCCGCGACGGAGCCGTCACCATGGTCGCCCTACTAACGATCAACGAGCGCGAAGTACGGGTGCCTCGCTCCCTGGAATGGAAGAGAATCAACCATAATGTCACACTGCCGTTCTAAGACTCTGGAACTGTGGCATGAGGAGAAGCCCTATGCAGGTCAGCTCGTCCATCCCTCTTCAAAGCAGCAATGTCTCGCCCGGCAACGGCGACAGCGCCCTCGCGCCTCCCGCTTCACCCGACGTGCTGGCCCGTGCCCGCAAAATCAAGCTGTTTTTGATGGACGTTGATGGCACCCTGACCGACGGTGGCGTCTGCCTGATTTCGGCTGTTGCGGATGGCTCCGGAACCCCTCCAGTCTCCGAAATGAAGGTCTTCAGCGCGAAAGATGGGCAGGGACTGTCGCTCGCCCACACCATGGGCATTCAAACAGGTTTCATCACCGGCCGCCATTCGCCGGCCGTCGTCCGGCGTGCTGAAGAACTGAAAGTCAACTTTGTGTTTCTCGGACAGGCAAAGAAAACCGAGGCCTTCGAGGAGTGCGTGAGAAGGGCTGGCGTGACCGTAGAAGAAGTGGCCTATATGGGTGACGATCTTCCCGACATTCCTTTGGCGCAGCGAGCCGGACTCGCAGTATGCGTCGCCGACGGCGCGCCCGAGTTGGCCGCGGTCTGCCACTACACGACTCGTCGGCATGCCGGGCGGGGCGCCGCACGCGAAGTTGTGGAACTCATCCTGAAGGCGCAGGGACGCTGGGAAGAGGCCGTGCCCCAGGCGCTTGCCTGACTTTTCCTCATCGCCTTAATACAAAAAAAGCGGGGAGCCCCCACTCAATCCCGGCCAGCCGTTAATCGCTTGCCGGAACCGGGAAGGCTCCCCGTAGGTGTAACTTTCAGTTTTGAAGTTACTGCTGCAATAGCTTGGTCACCATCTGCTGCGTGCTGTTCGCCTGCGCCAGCGCGCTGATGCCCGTCTGCGTCAGAATCTCGTACTTTGACATGTCTGACGTTGCCGCAGCATAGTCCGTCGCCGAGATCGTGTTCTGCGCCGCCGTGATGTTGGTCTGCTCGGAACTGGCAATGTTCGATGCCGCCGTCAGAGTGTTGATGTTCGCCCCCACCTGCCCGCGCATGTACGCGATGCCGGTGATCGCGTTGTCGGCGGTCGCCAAAGCCGCTTCCGCATTCGCCTGGGTGTTCAGGTTCGTGCCCACCAGGCTGGTGCCCGCGCCCGCGCCGGACGCTACGCCCCCTGTTCCCACTACGTTCCCCACCGTCGCGGTGATATCGTTCCCCATCGCTGAGAGGGAGGGCGACGTGCCAACGCTGGCATCCGACAGCGCCCCCACCGTCACGTTGTAGTTCTGGCTGCCCGCCGTGGTCCCGTCGCCGGTGTAGATGTCGATCCCACCGTCAATCGGAGTCTCCTGCGACGCGGCCGCCTGCGAAGCTTCGGCCACCGTGAACCCGGTCACTCCCGCTGCAACCCCCGTCGACGTGACCGAGATGTTCAGATTGCCGGTGAAGGCTGAGTACGTGACCAGATAGTTCGCCCCCAGCGCTTGCTGCACCACTGCCGCCAGCGCCGTTGTCGTCAATCCGGTCGTCAGGCTCACCGGAATCGCAGCTCCCGCGCCCGCGCTCGTGGTCGGAGTCACCGTAAAGTTCCCCATCAGCGTGTTCGCCGCGTTGACCACGCTCACCGCCGTCGTCCCTTGCGACAGCGCATTGTTGCCGGTGCCGTCCGCGATCGAGATGGAGTTCACCCCGTCTGTGTTCCCCTGCGCATTGACCGCGATGCTCAGCTTGCCGGTGCCGTTGTTGTAAGTGACGTTGTAGTCGGCCGCCGCGGACCCCAAAGCCGTGTAGACCGCGGAGATCGCCCCAGAGGTGGTGTTCACCCCATTCAGATTCACCGTGATCGGTTGCGCCCCCGCTCCGTTGATGGTCGGCGCGATGGTGAAATCGCCGCCCAGCGCATCCCCGCTCGTGAAGGCGATCGTGGCCGCATTCGCCGCAGTCTCGTAGAGCGCGCTGCCCCCGCTGCTGGTTCCCACCAGCCCCGTGATGTTATCCGTTGCTGCCTGCGCCGTCAGGGCCACGGTCAGCGTGCCCGCACTATATTGAACGCTGTAGTCCGGATTCTGACTGGATCCGTTCAGCGCTGTATTGATCGCGCTCTGCAGCTTCGCCGTCGTCACCCCCGACAGGACGATGTTCGATGGCATGACGCCCGAGCCCGACCCCGCCAGGTTGAGCGTCCCGCTGATCGAATCCCCGTCCGTCACCGCCATCGTAAAGCCCGTCGGAGCCGCCGCCGAGCCCGAAGAACTGGCCGCGCCAATCGCAGTGATGGTATCGCCGCCGGCTGAACTGCCCAGCCCGATCACCAGCTTACTGACGTTGTTCACGGTGTTCACCGTCACGGTGTAGTCTGTGTCGCCGTTATTCGCCGCCGTATTCAGCGCAGTCGCCAGGCTGGTCGCCTGCGCACTCAGCGTGGCGCCCGCGAGATTGGCAAGGTTAATGTTGATTTGCGCGCCGGCGCTCCCGCCCACCGTCGGCGTAAAGCTCAGCGCGCCCGACAGTCTGGATCCCGCGGCAATCGCCGTACTGGTCAGAACCGTATTGCCGCCGCTGCTGGTCCAGGTTATCGCGGCTGGCGCGGCGTAAGTCGTCGTCAACGCCGGTGCCGTTCCCAGGGTCATCCCGCCCGCCACAATCGACCCCGGTGCAATCGCCGCTGCTGTCGCCGATGCCGACGCCGCCGGGCTCCCCGCTCCCACCGCCCACGTCATCTGGCTGGTCGTCTGATCCCCGCTGAAAACGGTGATCCCGTTGTATTCCGTCGTCCCGCCGATCGTTCCGATCTGCGTCAGAATATCCTGATATTCCTGGTTGGCCGCGCCCATCTGCGAGCTGGACAGCGTTCCCCCGCCCGCTTCCGTAGCCAGCGTGATCGCGCTGGTTAGCAGGCTCGTCACCTGCGACAGCGCCCCGTCCGCTACCTGCAGAAAGCCCGCCCCCTCGCTGGCGTTTCTGGACGACTGCTCCAGAGCCGCTGAGTTCGCCTGCAACCCGTTCGATATCGACAGCCCCGCCGGATCGTCCGCCCCGGAATTAATCCTCGACCCGGAAGACAATTGCGTGAGCACATTTTGCAGGCTTGCCTGCGTCTGGTTAAGGTTGTTTTCCGCATACACCGCCGAAATATTGTTCAGGACACCTAAAGGCATGACAAGACTCCCCTTGTGAATTCGGTCCCTGAACGAAGCACCCGGCTTTCGCCATCCGCCCCCGGGAACCTTCTCGATTCACATGCCTCATCGGCGGACACCCTCAAGTCCACCAGTCTCCTGTCGAACCCTGGCACGCTACGTGCGCGCCCCTTAATTCCACCCTTTCACCCCGGTTCCTGCCCCGCCCACCACGCGCAGCCGCGCCCAACACAGGGGCCTCGCGATCAGGCCTCGGCCGTCCCGGGGGGCGGCGCCATCCGCGCCATCACCAACACCTCCAGCAACGTGGCCGTGTGCCGAACACTGCCCGAGATGGCCATGAGCGCTTCCGACACGACGGGATGTTCGTCGGCCAGCGAGCCGAGACGGTCGCTCACCCGATGCAGTTGGCGAGCTTCATCCAGAATCGTACTTGAAGGCATGGAATACGCGGCTTTCCCGAGACTCTAAGCAGAAACAACTTCAGGTCCTTTGACTTAGTTCAGAAACCTGAACGCGACGGTCATCGAGACCCCGCGATCTAGCGGCGCCAGCGAGAGTATCCCCAGCCTCCGCCACCGAGCACGAACAGCACCAGAACAATCAGCAGAATAGTAACCATGTTGTACCTCCCGGCACAGGGCCGGCCTGTTGAGCGTTGGACTTACTTGGACGATGAACTGACTTCCCTGTTGCGCGACCGGGCACGATCGGATCGGCCTTGGTTCATTCCGATCTGCACCGCTAACTACTGGCGATTAGGGTTGTAAGGATGGTGATGATGATGATGATGATGATGATGGTGGTGATGGTGACGAACAACCACAACCACGGTCTGCGCCGGCAACGCAATTGGTGCTGCGAAGCAGAACACAAGAGCGAGTCCGAGCAAAATCCTTTTCATGGTGGAATCCTCTTCCACCTTTGACTCTAGTGACTAGCTCGCCCCGTGTCTGAGCAATCCGACTCTAAGAACTACGCCCCCGTCCAACTCACCACCGCTCCCGCTTCAGGACCCAACCGGCCCCCGCCTCCACAGCCGCGCCGTCATCGCTCCAAAAAGGAACCCGCCCACGTGCGCCAGATACGCCACGCCCCCCGTCTGCACGTTCGCCACCGCCCCCGCATTGAACAGCTGGATCAAAAACCAAATCCCGATCAGCAGCGCCGCCGGAATCATCGTGATCTGCACGAAGATAAAAATCCACAGCACCGACTTGATCCGGTCCCGCGGATACGTCACGATGAACGCCCCCATCACCGCCGCAATCGCTCCGCTCGCCCCCAGCGTCGGCACCGTCGACCCCGGACTCCCCGCCACCTGCGCCAGCATCGCCACCACGCCCCCCACCAGATAGAACACCACGTAGCGCCCGTGCCCCATGGTGTCTTCCATCTGCGGCCCAAACGCCCACAGGAAAACCATGTTGCCGATGATGTGCAGCCAGCCCCCGTGCATGAACATCGCCGTGAAAATCGTCACCACCCCGTGCGCGGTGAAAATCGTTGCCGGGATCGCCGCCCACTGCGCCACAAACGCGTTGCCCCCAATCAACTCCCGCACAAACACCAGCGCGTTCACCACGATAATCAGCAGCGTCGCCACCGGAAACGACCGTGTCTGTCGCGATGCGTCCGAAAGCGGAATCACTGTCCCCACGTTGCCTCCCCTCCCCGTCGTCCGAGTCCGCGCACAACACCACCCAGGCCCTCAGTCCCTGCACTCACTTGAGGCGCCAGCTCTGCCCGCTTCTCAGCCTAACCTCTGCCGGGTGCCCCACAACCTGGCCTGAGCGAGCGGAGCGAGTCGAATGGCTCTGCCCGGTTTTGGCAGATGTGGGAATGCAAACTCCGTAGCCCGTTACGCCGTGGCCACAACCTGCTTCGCCGCCAACACCAGCATCAGCCTCGAACTCCCGCTGAAGATCATGCTGATGCCCAGCAGCGTCCCGATCACCCACGGACTGTTCGACGGCCACGTCATCCAGATCAGAACCGATAAAATCAGCGTCACGACCCCATCCACCATCAGCCACCCTGCCCGCGCCATCGGCCGCGTCCGCCACCACAGCGTAAATTCCAGGATCGCTTCCACAAATAAATACGCTCCCAGCGCCAGCGTCAGCCCCGCCAGTCCCGCCACCGGGCGCAGCAGCATGTAGATCCCCACCGCCGCGTAAACCATCCCCAGCAGAAGCCCCCACACGGCCCCGCCTGCGGTGCGCGTATGCCAGCCGAAGACCCAATGCAGGACGCCCATCACGATCAGCAGCCAGCCGATCAGGATGGTCGCCGCAATCCCCGCCGCCGGCGGCACCACAATGGCCAGAATTCCGGCCACGATCATCAGTACGCTTAAACCGATCGACCACGAGACGGATTGTTTCGCCATGGTCACGATGGATGTTGTGCTCACAATGCTCCTCCTTCGCTTTTTTCTCTGGTGTCTTCCTTGCTGTCCCTGATTCAACTTGTGATGATTCTTCCGCTCGCGATGAATCTTCCGCCGCGGCGCCTTCGCCCGCAGTGGCTCGTCGAATCTCGGGCAATCCCGTCCGAGCGTCTGCGCACTCGCCCGATCGGATGCGTTGCAGGATACGATCTTTCGCTACTTGGTCCTGCCGGGGCCCTGGGGTAGGTGGAATGCCTGGTTGAATGCCTCATCCGCCCGGATCGTGACGCGCTCATCACGGACAGACAGGCAACCCACTTTACTCCAGCCCCGCGCGCCGGAACAAGCCCAGGCGTCCCAAACTGTACCCGAAAAAGAGCCCCGCTGCAGACGGCCAGGTTCACCCCGCAGCCTGCCCGAGCTGCCGGAAAGCGACGCCCCCGCTAGAGCCGCCAGGTTCACCCCATAGCAAGAAGCTTAAGCTCGCACCGCGTGCTGCCCGTACAACT
>PKVY01000011.1 GCA_003131625.1 Acidobacterium sp.
CGATCCGCGGCTGCACTTTGGCCTCGGCGCCGCCCCCACCGCCGACATTGAAATCTATTGGCCGAGCGGCGCGAAGGAATCGTACGCGGGACTCGCCGCGGGCCAGCTCCACACCATTAAGGAAGGAAAGGGCAAGATTCCCGGCCGGCCATTCGCCAAATAGCTTCCCGTACTTTGCGCTCTCCGCAAAGCGCGCTCACCTGGACAGCCAGTCCTATTGGGCCCCGTTCCGGAAGACCTCTTCGGCGTAGTAGTTCTCGACACGCGCCTGATCGCGCAGCATTTCCAGAAACGCATTCTTGAGCAGCTGCTCCCGGCTGTCGCGCAGCGTCTGCCGGATCGCCTGCTGCACCCGCGGATCGTTGAGCTGGCGTTGCCCGGCTACCTCGCGGTCGATCAGCTTGTAGATCGCGTAGCCTACCGCCTGCTTCGAGTTCGGCGCGCCATAAACCGGCAAAATATCGGTGATTTGCCCTGGCTTCAGTTTCGCGATGGCGGCGTAAACATCGGGATCGCCCCGCAGGTTCGACTCCGACACGAACCCCATATCTCCGCCATTCCCGGCTGTATTCGGGTTCTCTGAGAAATTCATGGCCAGCGCGCCAAAATCCTCGCCGCTTTCCAGGCGATTGTGCAGCATCTCGATCTTCCGCCTAGCATCCGCCTCATTCATCGCCTTGCTGTTCTGCAGATTGCCCACCTGCTGCGGCGGCATGGGTGCGGCCGTCACGATGATCTGCGCAAGGTGATAATTCGGCTCGATCAGGTTGAATGCCGCCTTGTTCTCGTTGTAGTAGGTGGCGATGTCCGCATCCGTAATGTTGATCTTCGAGTTGATCTCCTTGTTGAACAGCTTCTCTTCCGTGCGATTCCGCCGGATCTCGCGCTTCAGATCGTCCAGGGTCAGATGCTGTGAGTCCAGCCGCTTCTGGAATTCCTCCTGGGTGAACGGCGCCTTGATTTCGTTCAGCCGGTCCGCAACTTCCTCATCCGTCGCCACCAGGTTCTGCTTAGCCGCCCGCTGCATCACGATTTCCTCGTCGATCAGCTGGCGCACGATATTCAGGCGCATGATCTGGGCCTGCACCGGCGATGGCGTCTGATGCGACTCGCCCAGGTTGTTCTGGAAAACTGTCTCCACTTCGGAGCGCTGGATGGCTTTGCCGTTCACCGTCGCCACGGTGTTCGCATCATGCGCTTTCTGGCAGCCCGCGCAGAGCACCAGCGCCACGGCCAGCCCTGCGAGCCTGAATTTGCGATTGGGAAGATCGGCGCCCCACGCGCTCGATGAATCCGATTGAGAGGTCAAACAGTTCTCCCTGCTGCGACGCCGCAAATCGGGGAGCGGCGCTGACGTTTCAGAATAAATGCGGCCCCCGCGCCCTGCATAGCGTTCATTTCCCGGGCTTCGCGGCGGGCGGCGGAGGCGTCGCTGACGGCTCCGGTCCAGGCGGTGCAATCCCTTGCTCCTTCAGCGCGCGATCGATCATGATCCACACCTGATGCTCTTCCAGTTCGCCCGCCCAGCGCTCTCCGCTGACAAAAAATGTCGGCGTCGCATTGACCCCGGCCTTATCCCCGGCTTTCATTTCCGCCACGATTTTGGTGTCATCCTGCTTGGCAATGCACGCACCCAGCTTTGCCGCATCCAGATTGTCCCGCGCGCCTTCCTGGTTCGCCAGCTTGTCCAGCATCGCCGTCGACTTCGCCACGTCGCGATCCGGCCCATTCACGTCCTGCCCGTGCGTGTGCAGATAATCGACGTAATTCCAGTACGCCGTCCCGCTCAGCGCGGCGAGACAGTTCGCGTTCACCGCCGCATGCATCGCCCAGGGATGAATCTCCACCAGCGGATAGTCCATGTAGACGAACTTCACCAGCCCTTTGTAACGGTCCAGCGTTGCCGGAAAGAACTCGGCGTTCATCTGCGCGCAGTAGGGGCACTCCAGATCGTCGAAGTTGACGATCGTCACCTTCGCATCCGGATCTCCACGCATTGGACGCCCGCTGGTGGGCAGCATGGCCGCCGGATCCGGTCCGATATCCCACTTCGACAGCCGCGCCAGCGTGCTCGAATCCTTCGACAACAGGAAATTCACCGTCTGCTTCCGATCCGGCTGGCTGGGCAGCAAGAATGTCACCGCGATGGTGTCATATCCATTCACATCGCTCTTCTGTCGCGGACCGATGGCGATCTCGTACTGCGGCGGCACGGCGAGTTCCGCCCGGATCATCACCTCGATCTTGCGTTCCAGCGCCGGTACCACCGCTGCAGCGGGATCTGGCGGAGCGGCAGCCATAGCGGCCGGAATCGGATTTCCCACCGGCGCCGGGGTGTTCGCCGGAACCGTGGATGCCGGCGCCTGAGTGTTCGCCGGAGTTTGCTGCGCCGCACAAATGGCCGCTGCGATTGCCAGCACACAGCCCGTAAGAAAACCCTTCCTCAACAAGAAAACCACCTTCTTCGCCCGAAATACCGTTGCCAGCCGAGTTGCTCTCTTAATTATCGCAGTTCGGGCCGCGCGCCAGCCTATCCGCGCCACGCTTTGTTGCGATCAGAAGGAAAGCCTTCTGTGCCCTGTGCCCAGCCGTCAGAACAAGCTGATCCGGTGCGGAAGATCGCCGACATTGGTAAATCCGGCGAAGTTGATGCTGCCCATATATTCCGAGTCGTCGCGGATCGATCCCAGGGAGAAGCGCCGGTACTGGAAGGTGATCCCGCAACAGTTCAGGTTGTACTGCGCCTGAGCCGCTCCGTACTGCAGCTGCTGGTGAATCAGATCGTAGGCCGCATTCAGCCCGAAGCTCGGACCCAGTTTGCTCGCCGCTCCATAGACCGCCGCCATGTGAATCTGGTTGTACGGATTCGGCGCGTTCGGCGACGACGGCGACGACGGC
>PKVY01000076.1:0-4191 GCA_003131625.1 Acidobacterium sp.
ACGAACATCTCGACGAAGTCGGAGCCTGAAATGGAGAAGAACGGAACATTGGCCTCACCAGCCACAGCGCGCGCCAGCAGGGTCTTGCCGGTTCCGGGAGGTCCGACGAGCAGAACGCCCTTGGGAATTCGTCCGCCCAGCTTCTGGAACTTCTGCGCCTCGCGCAGGAACTCGATGATCTCCTTCAGCTCTTCCTTGGCTTCATCGACGCCGGCAACGTCTTTGAACGTGACCTTCTTCTGCTGCATGGAAAGCAGGCGAGCCCGGCTCTTGCCGAACGAAAGCGCCTTGTTTCCGCCACTTTGCATCTGGCGGATCATGAAGAACCAGAGCAGCGCGATGAGGATGAGCGGGGAGAACTGCAGCAACCAATTCCACCAGCTGTTGCCGTCGGTGTTCTTGACCGTGACGCTGACCTTGTTCTGATCGAGGACATCGAACAGGTGCGGATAGTTCGCGGGAACGACGACGTGGAAGGCGCCTTTGTCGGCGCGGAAATGCCCGCGAACCTCAGGTCCGGTGATGGTGACGTCGAGCACCTGGTTCGATTCCACGTCTCCCAGGAACTGGGAGAAGGTGACTTCCTGCTCGTGCGCTCCCATCATGTTGCCCTTCTGGAAGAGCTGCCAGAGGACCAGGAGGCAGGCAATGATGAGAACCCAGAACAGAATTTGCTTAACGGTCGAGTTCACCTTGGGGAAGACCTCTCTTTTTCACGCGTTCCGGCCAGCCAGGCGCCCGGACTTCACCCGACAATCTGGACCGGATTCACTACCCTTTAGACGCCGCAAAATCGCTCGAGGAGTCAAAAGACGCGCAGGAAATATGGGAACGACCTGTTGGCCCCGGACCAGTCGTGCGGATATCCCAGTATTGTACGTGCCGACTCCACCTTCTACTAGTCCCATCGTATGCCACCAACGGGTGATCCAGCGACCTCTCCGTGTACGATAAATGCAGGAGATGTCCGCAACCAGTACAATCCCTTTGGCTCGAACGACCTCGGGCTCCGTCACGCTGCGGATTCTTCCTACCTCGCTGCAGATTTTCCTCTGTTATTTCGCCATCGGCCTGCCCATGGCGATCCTGCCGAGCGTGGTTCACCTCCAGCTGCACTTCAACACGGTGCTGGCCGGTTTGGCGATCAGCGCCCAGTACGTGGCCACAGTCCTCAGCCGGCCGCAAGCGGGGCGGATGGCCGACCAGGTCGGCGCCAGGCGCACGGTCCTTTCCGGCCTTGTGGCCTGCGGCTGCTCCGGGATTTGCCTGTTTTTCTGCGGCTTCCTGAATGTGCTTCCGCTGGCGTGCCTGGGGTTGATTCTGACCAGCCGCCTGATTCTCGGTTTTGGCGAGAGCTGGCTGGCGACCGGGTCGTCCCTTTGGGGCATCGGCCGCGTCGGGCAGGAACACACGGCACGCGTGATCTCCTGGAGCGGCATCTGCTCCTACGGTGGGCTGGCGATTGGAGCGCCTCTGGGCGTCTGGATCGAAAAAGCGTGGGGGCTGAGCGGCGTCGGCGTGGTCAGCGTCGCTGTTTCCTGTCTGGGCCTGCTGACAGCCTGGCCGATCGGCGAAGTCGCCACTCCGGAAGGCGAACCGCTGGCGTTTCGGCAGGTCCTGAGTCGGGTTTTTCCGCACGGCATGAGCCTGGCGCTCGCCACGACTGGCTTCGGCACCATCGCGTCGTTCATGGTGCTGTTTTATGCGCATCGCCACTGGGCCGATGCGGCGTTTGCTCTCACCAGTTTCGGAGCGGCGTTCATTTTCGCGCGGTTGCTCTTCGCGCACAGCATCGATCGCTGGGGTGGTTTTCCGGTGGCTCGGGTTTGCCTCTCGGTGGAAATCGCCGGGTTGGCGCTGCTGTGGCTCGCGTTCAATCCTGCCATGGCGTTCACGGGCGCCGCTCTCACCGGTTTTGGGTTTTCGCTGGTGTTTCCCGCCCTGGGCGTAGAGGCGGTGAACTGCGTCACCCCGGAAAACCGTGGCTCGGCGCTGGGAGTGTTTACGGCCTTTGCGGATCTGTCGCTGGGGCTGACTGGGCCGGTGGTTGGGTTGATCGTGGCAGGGGTCGGCTACTCGCCCATCTTTCTTTTTGCGGGGGTGATGGCGGCCGGTGCTCTGGGATTGACGCTGGTGCTGAGCCGACGGCCGGCCTTTGCGCGGCGCTGCGAGTTCGCGGCAGCGGACTGACGAAGCGAAGGCACCAGCCTTGTATCGCGCATCGCAAAGCTTCGATGTAGTGGTAGTCGGCGCAGGTGCGGCCGGACTCATGAGCGCCATCGAGGCGGGAAAGCGCGGCCGGCGCGTCCTCCTTCTCGAACACGCAGACCGCGTCGGCAAAAAAATACTCATCTCCGGCGGAGGACGCTGCAACTTCACCAACCTTCACACCCGCCCCGACAATTTCCTCTCGGCGAACCCGCACTTCGCCAAATCGGCGCTAGCCCGCTACACTCCCGCCGACTTTATCGCCCTCGTCGAGGGCTACCGCATCGCGTACCACGAGAAAACTCTGGGCCAGCTTTTCTGCGACGGCTCCGCGAAACAGATCGTCGCTATGCTCCTGAGCGAAGCGGCCAAAGCCAATGTGACCATCGTTCTCGAAGCCAAAGTCCAGGAAGTCCGCCGCGAACCCCGCGGCCCAAAGGAAGACCGCGGCTTCCGAGTCCTTACCAATACCGCCGCCTTCACCACCGAAGCTCTCGTCATCGCCACCGGCGGCCTCTCCATCCCCAAAATGGGCGCCACTGGCTTCGGCTACGACATCGCCCGGCACTTCGGAATCCCCATCCGCGAATGCCGGCCCGGGCTCGTGCCTCTGGTCCTCGGCGGCGCAGAGCTTGCCACCTACAGCGATCTGTCCGGCGTCTCCGCCGACGTGGCAGTTTCGCTCGGCAAGCGTCGCTTCCGCGAAAAGCTCCTGTTCACGCATCGCGGCCTCAGCGGCCCCGCCGTTCTGCAAATTTCCTCGTACTGGAAGGGAACCGATCCGTTGCAAGTCGATTGGTCCCCCGATGACGAATTCCTTGCCGGCCTCCGCGAACCAGGCTCCCGCCGCGAACTGGCCGCCGTCAGGTCAGCCCTCCGCGCCAAGCTCCCGGCCCGCCTTGCGGACCGCCTTCTCGAAGCCGCACCGCCGTCAGGCTGGACGAATCACGCCGTGGCCGAACTCGAGCGCCGACTACATGCATGGTCCTTCACCCCCACCGGGAGCGAAGGATATGAAAAAGCCGAAGTCACCGCAGGCGGCGTCTGCACCGACGCCCTCTCCGCGCAAACCATGGAATGCCGCAATGTCCCCGGCCTCTACTTCATTGGTGAAGTCGTCGACGTCACCGGCCATCTGGGCGGGTTCAACTTCCAGTGGGCGTGGGCCTCGGGCGCAGCCGCTGGACGCTCTGTCTAAACGATCCATCGCTGCGCGGAAACGAGGCTGGGAGCGGCCTGAACGCTGTCCGCCGTGTTTCAGAACCAGCGCGTCATCAGGACCTTTTGCTCCGTGTAGAAGGCGACGGCATCTTTGCCGTGCGCGTGCAGATCGCCGAAGAAGGAATTTTTCCATCCGGCAAACGGGAAAAACGCCATGGGGGCGGCGACGGCCATGTTGACGCCGACCATGCCGACTTCGACACGGCTCTGATATTCGCGTGCAGCCTTGCCGCTCCTGGTGTAGATCGTGGTCGTGTTGCCGAAGTCCGAGGAGTTGACGAGATTGATGGCGTCGTCGAGGTCTTTGGCGCGAAGGACAGACAAGACCGGACCGAAGATTTCTTCGCGAGCGACGGTGGCTGTAGGCTGCACGTGGTCGAGCACGGTGGGACCGACGAAGGCGCCTGAAGGGTCGGCGTCGACGAAGCGCCCGTCGCAGATGGCCTTCGCGCCTTCGGCGACGCCTTTCTCGATGTAGCCGAGGACGCNNCGGACGCGCCTTTTCTGATCTTCGCTGACGAGCGGGCCGACCTGGATGCCGGTTTCGAGGGGGTCGCCGACGGGCAGGGCTTTTGCCTTTTTGACGAGCAGGTCGAGGAGCGGTTCGGCGACATCGCCGACCGGAACCAGCACGCTGCCGGCGAGACAACGCTGGCCTGCGGCTCCGAAGGCGGAGCCCATGATGGCATCGACGGTCTGCGGCAGATCGGCATCGGGCATCACCACGAGGTGATTCTTGGCTCCGCCGAGAGCCTGCACGCG
>PKVY01000076.1:4245-17779 GCA_003131625.1 Acidobacterium sp.
CGCGCTCGGACGGCTTGAGGATGAAAGTGTTGCCTGCGGCGATGGCGAAGGGATACATCCAGAGCGGGACCATCGCGGGGAAATTGAAGGGCGTGATGCCGGCGCAGACGCCGATGGGCTGGCGAATGGTGCGGCAGTCGATTCCTTTCGCGACATCGTTGAGCGAATCGCCCATCATGAGCGACGGCATGCCGCAGGCGACTTCGACCATCTGGACGCCGCGCTTGACCTCGGTTATCGAGTCTTCGAGGATCTTGCCGTTCTCGCGGGTGAGGATGGTCGCAACTTCGAGGACATTTTTCTCGAGCAGGGTCTTGAAGCGATAGAGCGGCTGCACACGGTCGACCACCGGCACTTCGCGCCACTCGAGCCAGGCGCGATGCGCGTCCTTCGCGGCGCGATCCACATCGGCGGCAGTGGAATACGGCAGGATCGCCAGCGTCTCACCATTGGCGGGGTTGACGATGGGCTGCGAGGTCTTGCCTTCGGGCGCAACCCAGCGGCCGGCGATGTACGACGAAGTGACCGCGACGTCTTTCGCTTCGGAAACAACAGTGCTCATGCTTCTTCTCCTGCGAGTTCGGGGGCTGGGGATCGGACGACGGCGCCGCGCATCAATACGGTATAGACGCCGCCAGAGACGAAGAATCCCACAAACCATGCATAGTCGTAAAGCCAGTGCACGGCGGGAACAAAGCGGCCGATGAGGACGAGGCCGACGCCCAGCACCAGCGCGGCGATGGCGCGGGGATTGATGCCGCTGCGGTATTCGTAGATTCCGTTGCGCATGTAGAGCGACTCGAGGTCGAGCTGCTTCGAGCGAATGATGAAGTAATCGGCAACCATGATGCCGGCCACTGGGCCGAGCAGGCCGGAATAGCCGATGAGCCAGCCGAAGATGTAGTTGTTGAAGCTGGAGAGCAGCTTCCAGGGCATCATCGCGAGGCCCAGGAAACCGGTGATGAGGCCGCCGGTGCGGAAGGAGATCCATTGCGGGTTCAGGTTGGAAATGTCGTTCGAGGGCGAAACGACGTTGGCGGCGACGTTGACGTTGAGCGTGGCGACCAGAAGGGCAATCATGGCGATGAAGGCGACGACCGGCTGATGGAAGCGGCCCATCAGCTCAATCGGGCTCCAGATGGCGTGGCCGAAGATTACGGCCGAGGCTGATGTGACGGCGATCCCGATGAACGAATAGAGCGTCATAGCGACGGGCAATCCAAACGCCTGGCCGACCACCTGCGCATGCTGGTTTTTCGAGTAGCGGGTAAAGTCGGGAATGTTGAGCGCCAGCGTGGCCCAGTAGCCGACCATCGCTGTGAGCGACGGGAAGAAGAAGCGCAGAAACGTTCCGGTGGAGTGGAAGTGGCTGGGCTCGGAGAGCATGGGGCCGAAACCGCCGGCCTTGTGCAGCGCGAAGAAGAGCAGCAGAAGCGACATGATGAGCATGAACGGCGCCGAGAATCCCTGGAGGAAGCGGATGCTTTCCACGCCGCGCCAGACGACCGCCATGTTGAGCGCCCAAAAGCCGAGGAAGCACGCCCAGATGGACCATGGAGCCGCTTCGATGCCGGGCCAAATCACTACCAGCATCGCGTGGATGGCCTGGCCGCCGATCCAGGACTGAATGCCGAACCATCCGCAGGCCACGATGGCGCGCAGGATGGCCGGGATGTTGGCGCCACGCGTCCCAAACGATGCGCGGACGAGCACGGGGAACGGAATCCCGTACTTCGCGCCGGCGTGCGCGTTGAGCAGCAGCGGGATGAGCACGATCAGATTGCCCAGCAGGATGGTGGCGAGCGCCTGCTTCCAGTCCATGCCGCCCGCGATGAGCCCGGAGGCAAGCATGTAGGTGCTCACCTCCATCGACATGGAGAACCACAGCGAGATGTAGTTGTAGGTCGTCCACGTGCGGTGCGCAGGAGTGGTCGGTGCGAGATCAGGATTGTAGAGGCTGCTTTCGGGGACAATCACTGCCAGGCGCCTCCGCGCGCAGTGCGGCGCAGGTACGAGCCACGTCCGGCGTTGCCGAGATATTTGCCGTTCTCGACGATCCGTTCGCCGCGCGAGTAGACCTGCTTCGCGTTGCCGCGGACTTTGAACCCTTCGAACATCGAGTAGTCAACGCGCATGTTGTGCGTCTTCGCGCTGATGGTGTGCTCCGCCTTCGGATCCCAGAGGACCAAGTCGGCGTCGCTGCCGGGCGCGATCGTCCCTTTCTTTGGATACATGCCGAAAATGCGCGCGGGCGCCGTCGATGTGATCTCAACGAAACGATTCAGAGAGATTTTTCCCTCGTTCACGCCGTGGTGATGGATCAATTGCATCCGGTTCTCGATGCCAGGACCGCCGTTGGGAATCTTCGTGAAGTCGTTCACGCCGAGAATCTTCTGATCGGCGAAGCAAAAGGGACAGTGATCGGTGGAGACGACCTGCAGATGATCGTCCTTCAACCCATCCCACAGTTTTGGCTGATTCTTCTTCTCGCGCAGCGGCGGCGTGAAGACCCACTTCGCGTCTTCGAAGGAGTTGTGGTTCATCGTCTCTTCGAGCGAGAGCAGAAGATATTGCGGGCAGGTCTCGGCAAAGGCGGGCAGCCCGCGGTCGCGCGCTTCGCGCACCTGGTTGAGCGCGTCCTCGCTTGAGAGATGGACGATATATACGGGCGCGCCGGCGATCTCCGCCATGGCAATGGCCCGCTGCACCGCCTCGGCCTCGGCGACCGTCGGCCGCGTGAGTGCGTGATAAATGGGGGCCGTTTTTCCGTCGGCCAGCGCCTGCTGCACGATGACGTCGATGACGCTGCCGTTCTCGGCATGCATGCAGATCAGCGCGCCGTTCTTTGCCGTCTGCTGCAGCGCTTTGAAGATGGTGGCGTCGTCGACCATCAGCACGTTGGGATAGGCCATGAACAGCTTGAAACTGGCCACGCCCTCGCGCACCATGTCGTCCATGTCCTCGAGGCCGGACGTTCCCAGGTCGGTGACGATCATGTGCAGGCCGTAATCAATGCACGCCTTGCCTTCCGCCTTCTTCCACCAGGTATCGAGAGCCGCGCGCATCTTCGTGCCCTTCGGCTGAATGGCGAAATCGACGATGGTCGTCGTTCCGCCGATCGCCGCGGCGCGGGTGCCGGTTTCAAAGTCGTCCGCTGATGTCGTGCCGCCGAAGGGCATGTCGAGATGCGTGTGCGCGTCGATGCCGCCCGGCAGAATCAGCAGTCCGGATGCGTCGACCACGGTGTGGCCTGACGGATCGATGCCCGCGCGCACGTCTTTGATGGTCGCGCCCTCAATGAGGACGCCGGCGGCGAAGGTCTTCTCCGCCGTGACAACCGTGCCGTTCTGGATCAGCAATCCCATAAATCCTCAGAAAGTCAGCAAGAACCTGTCACGCCGCAATGTGCATCTTCATGACCAGTTCCTTGCGCGCAATTGAGCGCAGATGCACCTTAATCCTCAAAATATCGAATCCGGGAGCGGAGACCTTAACGTAGTAGAGGTTCACGAGCGGCAAGCGCGCAACTGAGAATCTTCCGTCAGTGCCTGTTGTCGTC
Organism: Acidobacterium sp.; assembly: GCA_003131625.1. Classification (GTDB taxonomy): domain Bacteria; phylum Acidobacteriota; class Terriglobia; order Terriglobales; family Acidobacteriaceae; genus Palsa-343. Next base: position 7,805 of record PKVY01000076.1, read on the forward strand.
GACGCAAAACAATCGCTCCAATCTTCCTTACAAATCTCGATCTTTACGTCCGGCACAGTTGCACCGGTGGAATCCATCGCAACGCCCGCAAGGTGACGAACCGAAAACACCTTCGAGTACTCAATCGTCTGCGTCTGGGCGCGAGCGATCACCGGCACTGCGAGACAGACCGAGAGCATGAGCGATTTCAATGCTGTCATGAGTGCCTTTGCGGTACCGTGCAGTCTCCCGACGCCGTCCGCTCCGCCCATGTCTCCGGCTTCGCGCCGGTCGCGACTTCGACCATGGTGATGCAGTTCTCGACCGGACAAACCAGCGAGCACAGATTGCAGCCCACACATTCCGTCTCGTCGATGCGCGGGATGCGCGCCAGCGGCGTCGCGTTCCGGCCGTTTGACGCACCGGCATGCGCGTCCAGCTTCGGAATCGGCGTGACTGTGATGCTGGCGCGGGTTGCCGCTTCAATTGCGGCTGGCTTCGCGTGCAACTCCACCCGCCCATCGACCGGGCCTGAAACGCGGTCGAGATAAATGCACTGGTGTGCGCCATCCCAACAGGCGATGTAGCAGAGCTCGCAGCCGATGCACTTCGCCTCGTCGATGTGCGCGACGATTTTGTAATTCAGGTTGAGGTGCTTCCACTCCGTGACTTTCGGGACGACCAGGCCACGAAAATCCTCGATGGTTGCATAATTTTTCTGGGCCATCCAGTTGGTGAGGCCGTCGATCATGTCTTCGACAATGCGATAGCCGTAGTGCATCACTGCGGTGCAGACTTGCACCGTTCCGCAACCGAGCAGGATGAACTCCGCCGCATCCTTCCACGTCGCAATCCCGCCGATGCCGGAGATGGGCAGTGCGGCCTCTGGATCGCTCGCCACCTGCTGGACCATGTTCAGCGCGATCGGCTTCACCGCTGGCCCGCAGTAGCCGCCGTGCGAGCTTTTGCCGTCGACGTTGGGGCGCGGAATGAGCGAGTCGAGATCGATGCCGGTGATGGAGTTGATGGTGTTGATCGCCGATACTGCATCCGCGCCGCCGCGCTTCGCCGCGCGTGCGATCACCCGAATGTCGGAAATGTTCGGCGTCAGCTTGACGATCACCGGCGTGCGCGCCTTCTCCTTGACCCAGGTGGTGATCATTTCGGTGTACTCAGGCACTTGCCCGACCGCCGAGCCCATGCCGCGCTCGCTCATGCCATGCGGACAGCCGAAGTTGAGTTCCAGGCCGTCAGCGCCTGCGTCTTCAGCCTGCGCGACGATGGTGTGCCACGCCTCACGCTTCGACTCGACCATGAGCGAAGCGATGAGGGCATTCTTCGGATAGCGCTTCTTGACCTCGGCGATCTCGCGCAGGTTGATTTCGAGCGGACGATCGCTGATCAGCTCAATATTGTTGAGGCCCATCATGCGCTGGCCGTTCCAGTCGATCGACGAGTAGCGCGAGCTGACGTTGACGATCGGCTCGCCGATCGTCTTCCAGACTGCGCCGCCCCAGCCCGCGTCGAAGGCGCGCATGATCTGCTCGCCGCAGTTGGTCGGCGGAGCAGAGGCCAGCCAGAAGGGATTCGGCGAGCGAATACCGGCGAAGTTCACAGCGAGGTCCGGCGCTTTAGGCATGCGCGACCTCCAGCGACCACGCAATCTCCAGCCCCGCGCGTTTTCCGTCGGCGACTGCGTCGACCACTTCCCGGCCGCCATTGACGCAATCGCCGCCTGCGAAATACTTCGGATTCGAGGTAGCGCCTGTCGCGCGATCGACGACCACGCGGCCGTTGCTCAGCTCGAGGCTGCGGCATGAGGAAAGCAGTTCCAGTAGCGGCGATTGTCCGATTGCGTAGATGATCTGCTGACAGTCGAAGTGGAAGTTCGATCCCGGAACCGCCGCGAGTACGCCATCGTCGCCGACGGCGGCCTGCACGCATTCGATGGCGCGGATGCCATGCTCATCGCTGTGAATCCTGACCGGCATGACGCGCCACAGAAAACGGACGCCTTCCTGCTTGGCGTGCTCGTACTCGAACGCAAAAGCCGACATGTGCCGCTCGGCGCGACGATAGAGAATCGCGACATTCGAGGCGCCCAGCCGCCGCGCGGCATTGGCCGCGTCGATGGCGGTGTTGCCGGCGCCGATGACTGCGACGCTTTCGGAGATCGGCGGCGGATCAGCCGTCTTGTAGCGGGCGATAAACTGCAGGGCGTCGATGACGTCGCGGTGGTCGTCGCCGGGAATGCCGAGGCGATGCGCGGCGCCTAATCCGACGCCGATAAAAAGCCGATCGAATTCGCGCTCCAGCTGCTCCAGGTCCTGCTGCGTGCGAATTTCCGACTCGTAGCGGAACTCGACGCCGAGGCCGCGAATCAGCTCGATCTCCTCGAGGCTGGCGCGCGCCGGCAGTTTGTACTCGGCAACGCCGTAGGTATTCAATCCACCCGGCAACGGCCGACGCTCGAAGACCGTCACCTGAAAACCCTGTTGCCGCAACTCCGCCGCGCAGGCCAGCGACGCCGGACCTGCGCCGATGCAAGCAATCTTCTCGGGATGCTCCTCCTGCGATCTGCGCAGCAGCTTCCCGCCCGCTGCGTGGAAAGAATCCATAGCAAAGCGCTGCAGGCGGGCAATCTCAATCGGCTTCTTGTTGTAGCGATGGAGCACGCATGCGCCTTCGCAGAGCACCTCGACCGGACAGACCCGCGAGCAGCTGGCGCCGAGCACGTTGGCGTCGAGAATCGTCAGGGCCGAGCCGCGCAGATTGTCGCGGGCGATTTTCCCGATGAAGCGCGGCACGTCGATGTGCGTGGGGCAAGCGCCCATGCAGGGCGCGTCGAAGCAGTTGAGGCAGCGGTTAGCCTCGGCGATGGCCGCCTGCGCCGCAAACGGAGGATGCAGGTCGGGAAAGCGCTCCGCAATTTCCTCGCTCTGCCGCATCGCTTCTCCTCAGGGCCTCACGAGGTCCGCGTACATGTCGGGCCTGCGGTCGCGGAAGAACTGCCAGGTCTTCCGCACTTCGGCGATCTTGTCGAGATCGAGATCGGCCGTGAGCACCTCGTCCTTGTCGCGCGAGGCCTGCGCAAAGATTTGCCCACGCGGATCGCAGAAATAACTTTGCCCGTAAAATTCGCCGATGTTCCACGGCGCTTCGGTGCCGACGCGATTGATGGCGCCGATGAAGTATCCGTTCGCGGCTGCATGTGCTGGCTGCTCCAGCTTCCAGAGGTATTCGCTCAGACCGGCGACGGTTGCAGATGGATTGAAGACGATCTCCGCTCCGTTGAGGCCGAGCGCTCGTGCGCCTTCAGGAAAATGGCGGTCGTAGCAGATGTAGACGCCAATTTTGCAAAAGCCGAGATCGAAGACTGGAAAGCCGAGGTTGCCGGGACGAAAGTAGAACTTCTCCCAAAAGCCAGGCGCGACGTGCGGGATATGCGTCTTGCGATACTTGCCGAGGTATTGGCCGGCACGATCGATCACGGCCGCGGTGTTGTAGTAGACCCCTTCGTTTTCGACCTCGTAAATCGGGACGATCAGCGCGATGCCCAGTTCTTTTGCCAGCGATTGCATCAGGTGGATCGTGGGTCCGTCAGGAACCGGCTCGGTCGAGTCGTACCAGCGCGTGCTTTGCTCGGCGCAGAAGTAGGGTCCGTAGAAGATTTCCTGCAGGCAGACGATCTGCGCGCCTTCGCCGGCTGCCTGGCGGATCAGGCCGAGGTGCTTGTCGATCATGGCCTTCTTGATCTGGGCCAGCGACTTCTCGGCGGGCTCCACGTTGGTGGCCTGGATGAGCGAGCAGCGAACAACGCGCGGCATGGATCAGACCCCTTTTGCAAAATGAAAAACCGCTGCCCTGGCAACGCCAGGAACCGATCGAAAACAGCCAAAATCGAGCCAGGAGATCATCAGTCTACTCGAATTGGACTGGCCTGCCACGGATTTCGGACGCCGAACGACCATGGAACGACACGCCTTCAGGCGCGGCTTTCATGCGGCGAGATCGGCTTGTTATACTTTTAAGGTTGGTCTGCGTGCGGAAGTGGTGAAATTGGCAGACACACCATCTTGAGGGGGTGGCGCCCAAAAGGCATGGGGGTTCAAGTCCCCCCTTCCGCACCAAAATTTTCGGCCTGAGTTTCTCCGGCGCACCCCGAGGTTCCTAAGAAAATCGTGATTATTCTTGTAACGACCATCCACGTCATCGTTTGTTTTCTGCTGATCATCATCATCCTGCTGCAGCAGGGCAAGAGCGCCGATCTGGCTGCGGCTTTCGGCGGACAGGGTTCACAGACAGCCTTTGGACCGCGCTCGACGGCGAACCTGCTGACGAAATCCACGACCTGGCTGGCGGGCATTTTCGTTATCACTTCCATTACCCTGACGGTTCTGCTACAGCACCAGACGACACATCGACACTCGGTGCTGTCGGGTACGACCAGCTCGCAGTCGACGCCGAAGAGCAAGTAAGCGGCGGTTTGTGATCCTCGAAACATTTCCGGTTGGGCCGCTGCAGTGCAACTGCACGATTCTCGGCGATGAGACGAGCGGCGAAGCGATGGTCGTCGATCCCGGCGACAACATTCCGCAGATTCTCTCCTTTCTGGCGAAACATCGGCTGACTCTGAAACGGATCGTTGTGACGCACGGGCACATCGATCATGTGGGCGGCGCGGCGCGTCTGAAAAAGGCGACGGGCGCTTCGATCCTGCTCAACCAGAACGATCTGCCGCTGCTGAAAATGATGGACGAGCAGGCCGGCTGGCTGGGTATTGCGACGCCGGAGATCGTTCCTCCGGATGCGAGCGCGGAAGACGGTATGACGACCGGCATCACGGGCCACACGGCTCGGATTCTGCACACGCCAGGACACACGCAAGGCAGCATCTGCCTGCATTTTGCGCCGGAAAATCTGCTGCTGGCCGGCGATACGCTGTTTGCCGGGTCGATCGGCAGAACCGATTTGCCTGGCGGCGACGGAAGGCAAATCCTTCGGTCGCTGCACGATCGATTGCTGACGCTGCCCGACGAGACGCGCGTGATTCCGGGTCATGGACCCGAAACCAGCATAGGCGAAGAACGGGAATCGAATCCGTTTCTGCAGCCTGGCGTGCGGTTTTAGGTCGACTCTCTCGTCATCTCCGATCCCGTGTTCCCACCACCAGGAGCCCGTTCGACTCGCTACGCTCGCTCAAGGCGGGGTATGGGGAACCCAGATTCGTTCCCTGTATCATCGAGGCATGACGCAGCTGGAAGCGCTTTATCGATACGATGGCCATCCCACTGAGACGGCGATGTTCGCGCTGGGCAATCTACGCGAGGTGTATGGGATTCGGCGCATCAAGGTCGACGAGGAGTTGAAGACGATTCGGGTCGAATACGATGCGACGCGGCTGAGCAGCCCAACCATTTTCCAGTTGCTGCGGCAAACCGGGCTGGTGGTGGTTGAAGAGCTTCCGCTGATTCCGGTGCAGGAAGCGGTTCCGGCTTCGCCTGAGCCCACGAGAAGCAGCCGGTAGCCTGTAGCTGCAGCCGGTAGCTTGTAGCCGCCCCCCACCCCCCCTCCCCCCAGGGGACTGGCAAGTTGCTGATTCCATTGTGGTGATTCGGTACCGTGAATCAGGTGTTACCCTCCTCCGTCCCGCTTAGCGGGATTCGCGTAGGTTCGCGCGCGACCGAAAAGTTCTGCTTCCCAATAGAAAAGCCCTGCGGGCACGAAGCCGGCAGAGCTACACTTCTCCACTCTCGGAACTGAAAAGGGGGAATTATTTCTTTGCCCCCTATTATCAGAATACCAAATCCAGCCTGAAAACCTGCCAAATATGTTTGGGATGTAAGTAGCTTTGAATCACCAAAAGTTACTTTGGGTAAGTGGTGGAAACTTGACAAGAAAAGCAGAGTTTCGAGTTTAGGGGCCACGGGACGACCGATCCCCTCCGTGGCGCGCGAGCGATCGGACCGGAAAGGCAGGGAAGGCGCTCCGCGCCGCTGTTTTTTTGGCACGACCTCAAGCCGCGCCCCGGCGCCTGGCGGCGGTTTGCCGAAGCAACGCGGGCACCGGTGGCGTCCCGTTTTGGTTTCAGAGACAGTACCAAGGAATTAAAGTCCGGAAATCAGTTGTACGGGCAGCGCAGGTTTTGAGTCTAAGCTTCTTGCTGTGGGGTGAACCTGGCCGGCTGCAGCGGGGTGGGGGGGCTTTTTTTTGGCAAATTGTTATGTCGCGCCCGTACAAACTCCACCCCGGTGATTACGAGCAGTTAACTCCGCGCGCGGAGACGGGAGACTGGCAGGTCTTCGTTGCCGATGCTTACTAAGAGGTTGCCGCGAGCCGTGGAGTCACGATGCCAACGTGGTCGATGCCGATGGCGCGGCTTATATCGATCACTTCGGCGACCGCTGCGAAGTCCAGGGTGGGATCGCCTTTGACGAACAGCACCTTTTCGGCGCGGATGGAATAGATGCGATTCAGTTCCCCTGCCAACTGGGCTTTCCCCTGCATGCTCTCGTCGTTGATTTTGTAGGTGGGACCGGCGGGACCGGCGAGGATCTGCACAACGATGGTCTGCGGCGGGGCCGGCTGGGCGGACTTTGGCTGCTGCGGAAGGACTGCGTCGAGGCCTCGAGGAGCGACGGGAACGATCACCATGAAGATGATGAGCAGCACCAGCAGGACGTCGATCAGCGGCGTGACGTTGGGGTCGGCGTTGAGGCTTTTGGCGTCGTTGCGAGTCATCACATGGGATTGTGCCTCCTTTCTTCAAAGACCCCGGGGAGGCTGGCAAGGTTCCCGCACATCGCAGGAGAGGGGAGACAGGAGGCGGGCGCTTCGCGCTTTTCCCGGGTCTCAAAAGCGAGACCCGGGCCAGCCAGCGGGACGGTTATTCGGGCTTCAGATTCAGGCCGAAATCGGCTGGGTCGCCTAAGACGGTGAGATAGTAGTTTCGATCCGGGTAGGGCTTGTAGATCCGATCGGACGGCGCCACGCGCGAGGAGAGTTGCCATCTCGGATTGCTGTGGTCGGCGCCGCCCAGATCAGTGAAGGTGAAGGTCAGCCACGGCCATACACGAATGTAGTCGGCGAGGACTTCCGGGACGCCGTCCCTTTCACTCGAAACTTTGCCGTAGATCCTGACCAAAGACAGCGGGGGAATCGCGGCGGGATCGATCTTCAATTTGGCGACGAAGTCGCCGTCGCCGCTCTTCGACAGGAGCATGATGTGGCAGTCGGTCATTCCGTCGAAGAAATGATGCTGGACCAGCAGCGATACTTCTCCGCCTGCCTGCGCAGGCGGCGTGATGCCGCGCACGATGCCAAACCAGGCAACGGCTTTTCCGGCCTTTTTGTGTATGGTGCAGGGGCCGTTAAAGAGGGGGTCGTTGATCTTTTCTTTCTTGTCGAGCCGGCTCAGAAACGGCGCCTCCTGCGCGACGGGAGAGTACATGCAGGTGGCGAGGGTTCCTGTGGGCTTGAGGTCTTTCACCGGCTGAATATCCATGGGGGTTTGTGCCTTTGTTGCGAGCGCGCATGCGCTTATAACGGCACAAAAGTAGACGACCGCATCGGAACCTTCTCTCAAAATAACGATGGAATTAGAAGGATTAGAACCGGATCATGATACGCGCCCACGCGGTGAGGGGTGCGTGGCGTTTGGCGGATTCGTTGCTCGCCATATCGCTGCTCCGCAGAATCGTTCGTGTGCCTGTGAGCATCAACAGTTGAGTTCGGAAATTTTGCACTGGAAGTGTCGGCAGCCGTGGAGAGAGCTTCACGTCTGGAAATCCTGAATGGTGGGAGGCTAATGAACATGCATGCGCAACTCCGTCGCGATCACGAAGAATTGCTGGAGAGCCTGGTGGGCGGCAAACTGCCGCGCAATTTAACCTGGAGCGCCGTGGTGGATCTGATCGGTCAGATCGGAGAAGTGAAGCCGCACGGAAACGATGAGTTCACCTTCGTGGTTGGCTCACAAAGGGAATTCTTCAAGCGCCCCAGCACACACAACCTCGAAGTGGAAGAGATTGCCCGTCTGCGTAAGTTTCTGAGGGACGCTGAAGTCCAGACGAAACCCGCCGAGGCGCGACCGGTGGGGCGGATGGTCGTGGTGATCGACCATCATGCGGCCCACATTTATCACGATACGGGCGGCAGCCGGCCTGAAGACGGGGCAACCGTCAAGCCGTACGATCCGTTTGGATTTCAGCACCACCTGATCCACCGCAAAGAGGCGCATTACCAGGGTGAGCGTGTACCGGAGGAGGACTCCTGGTATGAGGAGGTCGCCGGGGATCTGGCCCATGCCGCAACGATCGTGCTGATCGGCCATGCGACGGGAAAGAGCAATGCATCCGTTTTCCTGAGCGAGTATCTCAAGACCCATCATCCGGAGACGTTTCAGCGCGTTATTGCCACCGAGACGGCGGATCTTTCCGCGGTGACAGAGCCGGAGATCGAGGAGATCGCAAAGAAGCATCTTCTACCGCGGGTCTGAGGGGTCCGACTCTACGAAGGGCGGCGGCTGGCTAGTCGCGGGTGACCAGCTCGGCGAACTTTGCCAGGTCGATGTTGCCTCCGCTGACGACGCAGACGATTTTGCCGGGGCCGCATTGGCCGGTGAGTCCAGCGGCGACGGCGCAGGCTCCCGCACCTTCAGCGATGACGTGGTTGCGTTCGGCGACGAGGCGCATGGCCTGTCGGGTCTGCTCGAGGGTGGCAACGATGGAGCCGGCGAGGAGATGCTGGGCGAGCGCCCACATGCGGGGGAAGACGGACTTGCCTCCGCAGCCGTCGACAAAGCTGGCCTGCCAGTTGGGAAATTTCTGTGCCGAGCCGGCGGCGAGCGAGAGGGCGAGCGGGGCTGCGGTTTCGGGTTCGGCAGCGAAGACTTTGGCCTGGTGGCCGCATGCCTTGAGGGCGGCGGCGATGCCGCAGGACAATCCGCCACCGCCGAAGCCGGCGACGATGGCATCGACGTCGGGTAGGTCCTCGATGATTTCGAGACCGGCTGAGGCGTTGCCCGCGATGAAGGCGTCGTCTTCAAAGGGATGGATGAAGGCGCCGTCCATGGCGGGATGGGCGCGGTCGCCGAGGGCCTGCCAGCACTGGTCGTAGGAAGCTTTGACAACCTCGCCGCCGAGACGGCGGACGGCGTCGAACTTGGCCTGCGGGGCGGTTTCGATCATGAGGATTTTCGCGGGGACGGCGGCGCGGCGAGCGGCGAGGGCTACGCCCTGGGCAGCGTTGCCGGCGCTGACGGTCCAGACGCCGCGGCGGCGCTGGTCTTCGGGGAGAAGGCGGACGGCGTTCCAGGCTCCGCGAATTTTGAAGGAGCCGATGGGCTGCAGGTTCTCCAACTTGAGATAGATTTCGGCGGGGCCGTCGTGGTTGAGGCGGACGAGCGGGGTCCGGATGGCGGCCTGGTAGACGTGCTGGCGGGCCTCGTCGATGAGGTGGGGTGGAATGTTTCTCTCGGCGGCTGGAGTGGCGAGTGGTGCTGGATGGGTGGACATTGCGAGGTTCACTATACGCTGGTGGGTGGCGCAGTTTGCCACAGCTAAGGTGTGTGGGAGGGGTGCCGTTTTGGTCCCAGAGGCATTACCGAGGAGTGGAAGTCTGACATTCGGCTGCAGGGGGAGGACGTTGTGTGAGGCTAAGCTTCTTGCTATGGGGTGAACCTGGCGGGGTCAAGTGTTTTTTGGGGCGGGAGGAGTGCCATTTTGGTCCAGAGACGGTACCGAGGTGTTGAAGCCCGGCATTTAGTTGTACGGGGATCGCGCTGCGCGGGGATAAGCTTCTTGCTGTGGGGTGAACCTGGCGGGTCAAGAGTTTTTGGGGCGGGAGGGATGCCGTTTTGGCCCAGAGGCGGTACCGAAGTGTTGAAGTCTGACATTTAGTTGTACGGGCAGCACACTGCGTGAGGCTAAGCTTCTTGCTGTGGGGTGAACCTGGCCGGCTCAACGTTTTTGGGACGTCGTCCTGGTTTTGCTGTGG
>PKVY01000070.1 GCA_003131625.1 Acidobacterium sp.
CTGGGGCGCGATTCCGCGGGTGCAGCTGCACGCGATTCTGCCGTGGGGCGTGATCGCTCCGTCGAACAATCCGGTTTATCTGCCGGGCGGGACCGGTCCGACGGAGTTTGGGCTGACGGATACCGAGCTGGGCGCGAAGATCGCGTACATCAAAGAGAGCAAGTACGTTCCGCAGATTGGAACCTTCACGATGTTCGAGATGCCGACAGGAAGCTACGCCAAGGGGCTGGGAGTGGGGAAGGTTTGGTACCGGCTGCCGCTGTGGCTGCAAAAGAATTTCGGAAACTGGCTGCTGGACGGAGGGGCTGGCGAGACGGTGGTGCCGCAAACCAGCTATCGAGATTTCCCCTACGGGGGATTCCTGCTGAAGTACACGTTCGGCGAGCGGCTGGAGTTCGGCGGCGAGGTATTTGCTCATGGCAAGGAGGGGTTCGCGGCGGCGCAGACGCAGGCTTCGACGCTGATCGATATGGGCGGGGTCTACCACTTCAAGCACAACGCTAACGAGCAGTTTTTGTTTTGCTACGGACATTCGGTCGCGGGGCAGACGGAGAACTACGCGTACGTGGGCATGTACTGGACGTGGGGGAAAGACAAGGACGCCGGCAAGAGCGGGGACGATCAGAGCGACCATGGAGTGAACGGGCCGCTGAGCCGGGCGCTCGCGGGCCGCTGAGATTCGCCAGACGAATGCTGAACGCTCTCGGATCCGATCTTTTCTTTGCATTGCGGCAACTGCGGCGCTCGCCGCTGGACCGGACAGGTGAACTGCGCGGTTTTCTCTAGGGTGATCGCGAGCCTCGTAGCGGGCTGCATATACTGATCGCAATGAAGTGGCGAGTGCATGTTTATTCACTGCTGATGGCGGCTTCTTTATCGTTGCTGGCACAGTTGCCCGCGGGCATACCGCAGCCGGTATTTCTGTGGCCGCATGGTGCGCCGGATGCGCTGGGCGAGACGGAGGCGGACAAGCCCCGGCTCTATCCGTTCCTGCCGGCGACGCGCTCGACGAGCACGGCGGTGCTGGTGATTCCGGGCGGGGGCTATCAGCACGTGGCGATCGGGCATGAGGGCGTGCAGATTGCGGCATGGCTGAACGCGCAGGGAATTCCGGCGTTTGTGCTGGATTACCGGGTCGCGCCGTATCACTACCCTGTGCCTATCGAAGATGGACAGCGGGCGATGGGGCTGATTCGCGCGCACGCGGCGGAGTACGGCATCGATCCGCACCGGCTGGGGGTTTGGGGATTTTCGGCGGGCGGGCATCTGGCGTCGACGCTGGGAACGCACTGCGACGCGGATGCGGTTCCGGTGAAGGCGCCCGACCCAACAGATGCCGAGAGCTGCCGACCAGATTTCATGGTGCTGTCGTATCCGGTGATCAGCATGGAGCTGCCGGAGGCGCATGCTGGGTCGCGGATGAATTTGCTGGGGCCGGTGGTGGATCCGGCGCTGGAGCGGCGCTATTCGAATCAGCTGGCCGTGACGGCGGAGACGCCAGGGACTTTTTTGTTCGCGACGACGAACGACCCGACGGTGCCGGTCGCGAACATTGAGGATTTTTACCGCGCATTGCGGCAGGCGCATGTACCGGCTGAGCTGCACATCTACGACTTTGCTAATCATGGATGCGGATTGTGCGGGTCGTTTGTGCCGCTTTCGACATGGCCCACGCTGCTACGGAACTGGCTGGTGCAACGGGGATGGATTCCCGCGACTGCCCCGCCTCCACCACCGCCGGCTCCCAATCTGCCGAGCTGGATTCCGGGGCTGGACGGGCCGGGCAAGCCCACGGGTCAATCGTAACCATGACGATTACCTATACGGTGCCGGAAGAAGCGGCGAAGCAGCGTCTGGACGCGTGGCTGACCGGACAGATGAGCGGGGTGAGCCGGGAGCGCGTGCAGATGCTGATCGAGCAGGGCAAGGTTCGCATCCTTTTCCGCAGCCTGGGCACGACTCCGCGCGCGTCGTATCGATTGCGGGGCGGGGAAGCTGTGGAGGTGCTGGGCGATCCCACGCCAAAGCCGCTAAAGGCGATTGCGGAGGACATTCCGCTGCAGGTTGTTTATGAGGATGACGAGCTTTCGGTGATCGACAAACCGGCGGGGATGACGGTGCATGCCGGAGCGGGCGCGGTGGAAGGCGAGGGCGGCACGCTGGTGAACGCGCTGCTGCACCGGTATCAGACGCTTTCTTCGGTGGGCGGCGATCAGCGGCCGGGGATTGTGCATCGGCTGGACAAGCAGACGAGCGGGCTGATCATCGTGGCGCGCAACGATGCGGCGCACGCACGGCTGGCGGGGATGTTCGAGCAGCGAAAGATGCGCAAGACGTACATCGCGCTGGTGCACGGACATCTGAAACAGGATCGCGGGACGATTGATGCGCCGATTGCACGGGACCTGCTGCGGCGCACCCGGATGACCACGCGGCGGTCCGGGGGACGCACTGCGGTTTCGCACTACACGGTGATGCGGAGGATCAGCTCGCGCTTTGGGCAGTACACGCTGGTTTCGGTGCGCATCGAGACGGGACGCACGCACCAGATTCGCGTGCATCTGGCGTCGCTGGGGCACCCTGTCGTCGGCGACACGCTGTACGGAGCGCCTGCGCGGCTGACGGTGATGCCTTCACGGCAGAGAACGTATCCGGAACCGGATTGCCTGACGCTCAAGCGGAATTTTCTGCACGCGGCGGAGCTGGAATTCGCGCATCCACGGACTGGTGAGACGGTGCATCTGACCTCGCCCTTGCCCCAAGAGCTGGAGACGGTACTGCGGGAGATTGAGTCAGGGCAGGTGGAGTAAGGCAGGGCACCGAGCACCGAGCACAGCAAACCACTACAAGGGACTTCCAGCGGTCCGATAGATCGCAGAGTCGATACCTTGACGGTCTACAACTTGTTGTGTAGATAATCATAGTATGGCAAAACCGAACGACCTGGTGCAGGGCACGCTCGATCTTTTGATCCTGCGAACGATAGCGCCCGAGCCGATGCACGGCTGGGCAATCGCGAAACGCATCCAGCAAATCTCACATGAAGTGCTGCAGGTGCAGCAGGGATCGTTGTATCCGGCATTGCACCGGCTGGAGCAGCAGGGATGGATTCGTGCGAAGTGGGCGGAGAGCGAAACGGGACGGCAGGCGAAGTTCTATGCGCTGACGGCGGCGGGGCGGAAGCATCTGGAGCGGGAGACCGCGAACTGGAACCGGCTGTCGGCGGCGATTGATTTAGTGATTGCGGGAGCATAAGACCCAGCGTTCAGCGTTCAGCGAATAGACATCAGGAGACAGGCGATGCGGTGGGTGGAAAAGTTACGGATGCAGTACCAGATGTTCCTGCATCGCGGCCGTGAGGCTGGGCGGCTGAATGCGGAGCTGGAGTTTCACCTGGAGCAGCAGATTGCGGAGAACCAGGCAGCGGGGATGAGCGCGGAAGAGGCGCGGCAGGCGGCGCTGCGGAGCTTCGGGAATCCGGCGGTGCTGCGCGAGCAGGCCCGGGAGAGCTGGAGCTGGAACGGGCTGGAGGCGCTAGCGCGCGATGTGCGCATCGGGACACGCACGCTGCTGCGATCGCCCGGCTTCGCGCTGACCGCGATTCTGGTGATGGCGCTGGGGATCGGCGCGAATGTGGCGCTGTTCACGCTGGTGCGGAGTGTGCTGCTGCGGCCGCTGCCGTTTGCGAACGCGAACCAACTGGTGGAGGTCTACGAAGCGGATGCTCACGGCGCATTCCAGGACAATGTGGTAGCAGGTGGGAGCTACTCCAGCTGGCGGGACCAGTCCGGGAGCTTTTCGCAACTGGCCATCAAGCAGTGGAGAGACTACGACCTGAGCGGTTCCGGCAACCAGCTTCCTGAAGTGGTGGGAGCGCAGATGGCGAGCTGGAACATTTTTCCGTTGCTGGGAGTGCAGGCGGCGCGCGGGCGGCTTTTCACGGCGGACGACGATCAGCCGGGCGTGAATGCGACGGTGGTCCTGTCGTGGGGGTTGTGGAAGCGCCGCTACGGCGGCGATCCCGGCATCGTAGGACGGAGCATCCTGCTCGACGCGAGATCGTACACAGTTATCGGCATATTGCCAGCGTGGTTCACCTGGCCGAATCCTTCGGTGCAGCTATGGACTCCGCTGTATCACGAGAAGTCGCCGGAAGTGATGCAGATGTATGTGGCGCACAGCTTCGATGTAGTGGGGCGGCTGCGGCCAGGAGTGACGCTGGAGCAGGCGAGCGGCGAGCTGAACGCGATGCAGCGGGAGATTCGGCGGGTGCATCCGGATGGGCCGGTGCACGATNNCGATGCCGTGAATTTGCGACCGCTGCTGGATGCGCAGACGCATGGGGTGAAGACGGGGCTGTATGCGCTGCTGGGGGCGACGGGGTGCCTGCTGCTGATCGCGTGCCTGAACATCGCGAATCTGCTGGTGGCGCGGGCGGCTGCGCGAGGCAGAGAGGGAGCGATTCGCACGGCGCTGGGGGGAAGCCGGATGCGGCTGCTGCGGGAGCAGGTGGTCGAAAGCACGCTGCTGTCGTGCGCGGGCGGGCTGCTGGGACTGCTGGTGGCGGACGGGATTGTGCACTGGCTGATCAGCACGCGGGAAGAGATACCGCGCGCGGATGCGATCCACATGGACTGGGTGGTGATTGCGTTTGCGCTGGCGGCGATTTTGGGGTGCGGATTGCTTGCGGGATTGATTCCCGCGCTGACGTCGCGCGACACGCAGGTGCTGACCGCGCTACAGGAGTCGGGGCGCTCGCACAGCGGAGGGCGCGGGCGGGCACGGCTGCGCCAGACATTGCTGGCGCTGGAGGTGGGACTGACGGTGGTGCTGCTGATTGGGGCGGGCCTGTTGCTGCGGAGCTATTGGCAATTGCACTCGGTGAACCTGGGCTGCGCGACAAGCAACGTGTTGACGATGGAGCTCCACCTGCCGAAGAGCCGGTATCGGACCGATGTGAGCCGCATTGCGTTTTTTGAGCAGTTGACGTACCAGGCGCGCGCGCTGCCCGGCGTGGCCGACGCGGGACTCTCGACTGTGCTGCCTGGCCAGGAAGCGCGGCGCGACGATGTCTTCATCATTTCAGAACATCCGGCGCTGGCCCAGGGCCAGGTGCTCGACGCGCAGACGCGCTCCGTCGATCCGGATTACTTCAGGGCGATGGAGATTCCGATCGTGGAGGGGCGAGCGCTGCTGCCGAGCGAGCGCGGGCCGGACGCGCAGGAGGTGGTGGTGAGCCAGGCCTTCGTACGCCAGTTTTTCCCGAACGAGGATCCGCTGGGCAGGCATGTGGTGACGGATATGATGTTCGGGCCGATGCCGCTGCGCATCGTGGGCGTGGCCGCCGACACACGCTACGACGTGGCCGCGCCGCCGTATCCGACGATTTACTACCCGCTGTACGCTGGCGGCGAGCTGTCAGTGATGCTGGCGGTGCGGAGCCGGGGCGATGCAGCGGCGATGGCGCTGGCGGTGCAGAAAGTGATTGCCAGGCTGGACGCCACCCTGCCAGTAGCGCATGTGCTGACCATGGAGCAAATTGTCGGTCACTCCACGGACGACGCGCGCTTTGGAGCGACTTTGCTGGTGGCGTTTGCGGCGTTGTCGCTGTTGCTGGCGATGGTAGGGTTGTTCGGGGTGCTGTCATTTATGGTGGCGCAGCGGACGACGGAGATCGGGATCCGCATCGCCCTGGGGGCGCAGCGGGAGCAGATTATGCGGCAGATGCTGGGTGACGGATTGCGACCGGCGCTGTGGGGCCTGGTGCTGGGAGTGGCGACGAGCGTGGGGGTGACGCGGCTGATCGCGTCGCTGCTGTATGGGACGCGGCCGCTCGATCCGGCAGTGTTTGTGGTGGTGTCGGTAACGCTGCTGGTGGTGGCGATCGCGGCGTGTTTGCTGCCGGCGTGGCGAGCTTCGCGGCTGGATCCGATGCAGGCGCTCCGGACGGAGTAAAGCAGCGTACAGGGTGCAGGGTACAGCGTTCAGGGACGAGAAGCGTTGTTGGAAATTTGACGCTGTAGTTTGGCACGACATTTGCGTTGCGTGAGCGAAAATCTCTGTGGAGGGTATCGATCGCGATGCAGGTTCTTTATACAGCGGATGTGACGGCGGAGGGTGCGCGGCACGGGCATGTGCGCAGCTCGGATGGATTGCTTGATCTGGATCTGGCGCTGCCGCCGGGGATGGGCGGCAAGGGCGACAAGATGAACCCTGAACAACTGTTTGGCGCGGGATACGCTGCTTGTTTTGGCGGCGCGGTGGAATACATGGCGCAGCAGGCGGGGAAGAAGACGGGCGTCGTGTCGGTGCGGGCACGCGTGGGGGTCGGCCCTTTCGATGAAGGCAAAGGCGAGGGGTTCACGCTGCGCGTGGAGCTGGATGTGACGATTCCGGAGCAGGATCAGGCGAGCGCGGAGGAACTGGTGGGGGCGGCGCATCGGGCGTGTCCGTATTCGAATGCGACGCGGGGGAATATTGAGGTGGTGGTGCGGGCGCAGGGCGGGAAGTGAGCGACAGGGTACAGGGCACAGGGTACAGGGTATAGCGGGTCTGTGCGGCGTTCCGCGGAGCCATTTCGCGGTATGCGTACCATGGCTGTATGCAGGCCGAACGAAGGATTGCCGCGTTGTTTGGGTTGGCCGGCGGCATCGTGGCGATTTCGTGGTCGGCGATTTTTGTGCGCTGGGCGCGGATGCCGGGGGTGAGTTCGGCGTTTTATCGTATGGCGATCGCGGCAGTTGTGTTGTGGCCGCTGGTTCCCTTCTTTCGAAAACCGGCGCAGGGCCTGGGGATCAGGACGTTATGGATCGCGGCCGCCGGAGGCGCGTTCTTCGCGGGCGACGTTGGATTCTGGAACGTCGCGGTGATGCATACGTCAGCGGGGAACGCGACGTTTCTGAGCAACATTGCTCCGTTGTTTGTGGGACTCTTCACCTGGATGCTGACGCGGAAGCTGCCGTCGGGGAGGTTCTGGACGGCGCTGCTGGTGAGCCTGGTGGGGAGTTGTTTGATTGTCGCGGGCGACCTGCGACATGCTCTTTCTCGCTCGCACGCCGATGGGCTGGCGGTGCTGGCGGCGGTTTGCTTCGCGCTGTTTCTGGTGATCACGGGGCGGCTGCGGGAGAAGGTCGATGCGGCGATGCTGCTGGTGCTGTCGACGACAGCGAGCGCGGTCACGCTGCTGATCTGGGCCGTAGGGGCGCATATTTCGCTGGCTGTGCCGGGGATCGGATCGTGGTGGCCCCTGTTGGGACTGGGTCTGTTTTGCCAGGTGGGCGGGTATTTTGGACTGACGTATGCGCTGGGGCATTTGCCGGCAACGGTGACGTCGATCCTGTGGCTGACCATTGCGCCGATGACGGCTGTGTTTGCGTGGCTGATTTTTGGGGAACGGATGTCGGCGATGGAAATTGTTGGAGGGGCACTGGTGCTGGCGGGGGTGTGGATTGTGGGGCGGAGGGAGAAGGCTGCGCCGGTCGGTGATGCGGAAGTGATCCCGCCGGTGGCGCAGATTTAGAGCTTCTGGGAGCGCTGGACGTCGCGGACGCCGGGAAGGCGGCGGATAGCCTGGACGAGGCGGGTGAGGTGGCGGACGTCGTCGGCGTCGATGACGAATTCGATCTGCGCGTCGCCGGCATCGCCGAGATGGGTTTCCATGGTGCGGATGTTGGTGTTCTCGTCGCTGATGACAGCGGTGAGTTCCTTGAGCATGCCGGCGCGGTCGTCGCAATGGACAGTGAAGCGGACGGGGTAGGTCTGCTTCGCGCCCGCGGAGTCGTCGGCGGCGCGGGCCCACTCAACGGCGATGCGGCGGTCGGCCTCGTAGAGAAGGTTCTGCACGTTGGGGCAGCTGCGAGCGTGGACGGCGACGCCCTTGCCGCGGGTGACGTAGCCGATGATTTCCTCGCCGCGGATGGGATTGCAACATCGGGCGCGATAGACGAGGAGCTCGTTCTGGCCTTCGACAACGAGTGAGTCAGAGCCGCTGGTGGCGGCCACGCGGCGGACCGCGTCCGCGCCGGGAGCGGCGGGCGTGGCTTCGGCTTCCTGCTGCTGATGGACGAGGCCGGGGGCGAGGCGGTTGAGGACCTGGCGCGCGGAATACTTGCCGAAGCCGATGGCGGACCACAAGTCGTTGGGCGTGGCGACGCTGTAATCGGCGGCAACGCGGGCGTAGTCCGACTCTTCGAATTGAGACAGGCCGACTTTGTACTTGCGGGCTTCGCGTTCGAGGAGCTTGCGACCGATTTCGATGGCGCGCTCGCGCTGGTGCTCGTTGAGCCAGTGGCGGATTTTGTTGCGGGCGCGTGGACTCTTAACGAAGGTGAGCCAGTCGCGGCTGGGAGTGTGGCCGTTCTGGGTGATGACTTCGACGATGTCGCCGTTGCGGAGTTTGGTGCGCAGCGGAACCATGCGGCCATTGACGCGCGCGCCGACGCAGGTGTTCCCGACCTCGGTGTGGATGGTGTAGGCGAAGTCGATGGGGGTGCCGTCGCGAGGAACGACGACGACTTTTCCTTTGGGCGTGAAAGTGTAGACCTCTTCCGGGAACAGGTCGATTTTGAGGGTCGACAGGAACTCGTTGGGGTCGGTCATGTCGCGCTGCCACTCGACCAGCTGACGGACCCAGGCGAGGCGTTGCTCGTCGCGGGCGCTGACGGGCGAGCCGCCGGCTTTGTATTTCCAGTGCGCGGCGATGCCTTCTTCCGCGATGCGATGCATTTCCTCGGTGCGAATCTGGACTTCGAACTGGTGGCCGCCTTCGCCCATCACGGTTGTGTGCAACGACTGATACAAATTGGGGCGGGGCATGGCGATGAAGTCCTTGATGCGGCCGGGGACGGGACGCCAGATGCTGTGGATGATGCCGAAGACGGCGTAGCAATCCTGCACGCTGGAAGTGACGACGCGCAGGGCGAGTAGATCGTAGACCTGGTCGATGGAGGTCTGCGACTTCACGAGCTTGGAGTGAATGCTGTAAAGGCGCTTGATGCGCCACTCAACGCGAGCTTTGATGTTGTTCTCGTGCAGACGCTCGGAGAGGAGGCCTTCGACGCCGGCAAGGAACTGCTCGCCTTCGGAGCGGCGGGCTTCGACGGCTTCGTGGAGCTGCTCCCAGGTGATGGGGTCGACCCAGCGGAAGGCCAGGTCTTCGAGCTCGCCGCGGAGTTTGCCCATGCCGAGGCGATGGGCGAGGGGCGCGTAGATGTCGAGGGTTTCGCGGGCGATGGAGCGCTGGCGCTCGGGCGGGAGGTGCTCGAGGGTGCGCATGTTGTGCAGGCGGTCGGCGAGCTTGATGAGGACGACGCGGACATCGCTGACCATAGCGAGGAGCATCTTGCGGACGTTCTCGGCCTGGCGGTCTTCGCGATTGGCGAACTGGATTTTGTCGATTTTGGTGACGCCCTCGACGATGTGGGCGACCTGCTCGCCGAATTTGGAGACGATGTCTTCGGTGGTGACGGGGGTGTCTTCGACGGCGTCGTGGAGGAGGCCGGCGGCGATGGCGGTGGAGTCGAGCTTCATCTCGGCGAGGACGAGGGCGACCTCCAGCGGATGGAGGACGTAGGGCTCGCCGGAGGCGCGGAGCTGGCCGTTATGGTGCTCGAGGCAGAACTTCCAGGCCTGGCGGATGATGTCGGTGTCGTCGGTGGGACGATTGGCGTGGACGGTGTCCAGGAGCCGGCCAAACTTCTCCCGGAACAGGTCCGGGACCCGCTCAACGGGGAGCGTGGTGGGCTGAACACTCGCCATGACCCATTATATGCGGGACTTGCAAGGGGAGCTTGAAGATCAGGGCACCGGGCACAGGGCACTGCTGCTGTGTTTGCCGGGCCCCGGGGACTGCGCCAGCCGATTTTATTCCGGCTTGCCGGGGTTTTTGGGTTTGGGAGGGTTCTTTTCGGGAGGCAGTGGGCTGCCCGGGAGAAGGCCGGGGGTGGGACGCTGGTTGTTATGAACCCAGGCGAGCAGCTCATCGAAGGCGAGGCCGGTCTGGTCGGCGGTGATGTTGCAGTGGCCGTCACGGTCGACGTACTGCTCGACGAACTGGTCGCCGTTGCCGAGTCGGCGGGTGAGTTCGTTGTACCAGCCAGTGGTGGAGGCGGGGACGAGCGGGTCGTAGATGGTGTGAACTTCGAGGAGCTTGCGGTGCAGATAGCCGTTCGGCGAATACCAGTTGGCGAGGTAGCGGTAGGCGTTCGGATCAGCGGCGTAGCGGTGGACGCGCTGGTTGAGCAGCGCGTCATTGGCGGTGCCACTGTAGACGAGGTTGCGGTTGTCGAAGGGGTTGCCGCCGGACTTGAGGCGGAGGTCTTCGATGACGAAGGTGTTGAAGACGAGGACGTCGGCGAGGCCTCGGTTGGTGTGGATGTTAGCCAGTTCGCGGACCAGCGCGGCCTGGTCGGGATTGGCGTCGAGACTCTTTTGCACGCTGGTGATGGTGGGGATGTCGTTCATCATGAAGCTGGGCGGGACGTGCTCGACGTCGGGGAGGACGCCGGGGAAGAAAGCGTCGAAGGCGACGCGTTCCGCGAAAGCCCGCTGCATGATGAGGTCGGCGGGCGCGAGGACGGCACAGAGGGCGAGGCCGCCTGAGTAGTCTCTCGCGTTCTCTTCCAGGCTCATGACGGTGAGCAGGCCGCCCATGGAGTGGCCCATCAGGAATGTCTCGTGGGGCGCGCCGTATTTTTTGCGGAAGTAGCGGCGGAGGGCTTCGGTTTCGGCGGCGGCCTGGGGGACCGCCCATCCGCCGACAGCGTAGCCGGAGCGGGCGACGGCGTAACCGCGATTGAGGATTTCCTGGAGGATGCGCGTGGGCGGGTACTTGGGATCGAAGGTCTGCGGGGTCGGCTGGTAGCCGTGGAAGTAGAGGACGAGGCCGCGATTCCAGTTTTTGGGGATGTCGATGCGGAAGGACGCTCCGTTGATGTGGCCGATTTCAGTCTGGACCGGAACTGGGGGCGGAGTGGCGGGTGCAGGGCTGGGGGCGGGCGCGGGAGGCGATGGTGAGGCGTGCGTGCCTGGAGTCGCCTGCGGGGCTGGAGCGGCGGAAGAATCGGCAGCGTGCCCGGTTTGCGTCGCCTGGGAAGGCTGCGGTGTTTGAATCGCCGGAGACGTTTGTGCGTGCCCGCTGGGCGCCGATAGAGGCAAGAGCAGGAGCCACGGGGCGACGCGCCGGAGATGGCCTGGCAAGTGTGCTCCTTCCCGCTGTGCGAAGATGAGTTGCCGGCTCGGCACATTATTTCGAGGCCGAGCAAATCTTTGCAGAATTCTGATGCCGAACAAACCCAGACGCGAATCTCTCTCGAAATCTAAACGAAAAGCGGCGCACTCGGAACCTAAGATGCTCGGTGCAGCAAAAACGGCCGGGCGTCGCAGAGTGGATTCGGATGCGGCGAAGGATTCTCAACCGGAGATTCGGGGGGCTGTTCGGATTTCGCGGCGGGCGGCGGATCGGCTGCGGGCGGGGCATGTGTGGGTGTACCGGTCCGATGTGGAGGAGTGGCCGGGCGAGCTAAGTGCGGGGCTGGTTCCGGTGACGGATCGGCGAGGCGCGCTGTTGGGGACGGGGCTGTACAGTCCGGCGTCGGAAATCGCGCTGCGGCTGGTGTCGCGGGAGCTGATTTCCGACGAAGCGACGTGGCTGGAGCTGGTGCGTGAGCGGCTGCAGGCGGCGATTGCGCGGCGGCAGCCGCTGCTGGACGCGGAAAATGATGCTTGCCGGCTGGTGTTCAGCGAAGCGGACGAACTGCCGGGGATCACCGCGGACAAGTATGCGGGGCTGGTGATCGTGCAGCTGCGGCATAAAGCGCTGGATAACGATGCGGTGCGGGGGGCCGTGGCGGAGACGATTCGCGAGGCGGTGGATCCGGAGACGATTCTGGAACGTGAGGACCCGCGGATTCGCGAACTGGAGCAGCTGAGCGTGCCGGCGTCGGCGACGCTGTTTGCGCGGGACGCTGAGCATCCAGTGACGAGCACAATTTTTCGGCTGAATGGGCTGAGCTTTCATTTCGATGCGACGAGCGGGCAGAAGACGGGCGCGTTTCTGGATCAGCGGGAGAATTACGCCGCTTCGGCGCGTTATGCGCGGGGCGAGGCGCTCGATGTGTGCACGTACCAGGGCGGGTTCGCGCTGCATCTGGCGCGGATTTGTCCGCGCGTGACGGGCATTGACGTTTCGCGTGCGGCGCTGGAAGTGGCGGAGAGGAACCTGGAAATCAATCGCAACGCAGTTGGGAAGGCTGAGGTGGACTGGGTGGAGGCGGACGCCTTCGCGCTGCTGCGCGACTGGAGCGATGCGGGCACGGTGTACGACACGATCGTGCTCGATCCGCCTGCGTTCGCGAAGACGAAACGGGCTGTGGAGGGGGCGTTGCGCGGCTATCGGGAGCTGAACCTGCGGGCATTAAAGATGCTGCGGCCGGGAGGGCGGCTGATCACATGCTCGTGCTCGCACCATGTATCGCTGGGCGAGTTCATGGAAACGCTGCGGGCGGCGGCGGGCGATGCGCGGCGGAGGATGCGGCTCGTGGAGGTGCGCGGCGCGGCGGCGGATCATCCGGTGGTGCTGAATATTCCGGAGACGGAATATCTGAAGTGCGTGATTCTCGAGGCGGAGTGAGGGTTCAGGTCAGATATCCGCATATTCGGGAGAGAGCTCGCGGAGCTTGCGGACGACGTCGATGAGGCGTTCGGCGACGTAGTCCACTTCCTCGTCAGTGTTGAAGCGGCCCAGGCCGAAGCGAATGGAACTGTGGGCGGCCTCTTCGCCGAGACCAAGGGCACGCAGCACGTGCGATGGCTCGATCTTCGCCGAAGTACAGGCCGAGCCGCTGGAGAGCGCCACTTCTTTCACTCCCATCATGAGCGTTTCGCCGTCGACGTGCTCGAAGGTCATATTGAGATTGCCGGGCAGCCGGTGTTGCTGCGAGCCGTTGACGCGAACGTGGTCGAGCGCTGCAAGAAGTTTTGCCTGAAGGCGGTCGCGCATCCTGGTGAGACGGGCGGATTCGGATTCCATCTCCGCAGCGGCGATTTCGCAGGCTGCGCCCAAGCCGACGATGCCGGGGACGTTGAGCGTGCCGGAGCGCATGCCGCGTTCGTGTCCGCCGCCGTGGATCTGCTCGGCGAGCTCCACGCGGGGATTGTGACGCCGGATATAGAGCGCGCCGATGCCTTTGGGGCCGTAGATTTTGTGGCCGGAGATGGAGAGCAGGTCGATGTTGTCGCGGTTAACGTCGACGGGAATCTTACCGACGGCCTGGGCCGCGTCGGTATGGAAGAGGACGCCGCGCTCGTGGCAGAGGGCGCCGATCTCGTCGATGGGCTGGATGGTCCCAATTTCGTTGTTGGCGAAGAGGACGGTGACAAGGATGGGCTTTTCGTCGAGCGCGCGGCGAAGATCGTCGAGGCGAATGCGGCCATCGGGATCCACAGGAAGAACTGTGACGCGGGTGCCCTGTTTTTCGAGCCACGCACAGGTGTCGAGGACGGCTTTGTGCTCGGTGGCCTGGGTGATGATGTGGGCCGAGCCGGCGTGCGCCTGAATCGTACCAGTGATGGCGAGGTTATCGCTTTCAGTGGCCCCGGACGTGAAGACGATCTCGCGAGCGGAGGCGCCGATCAACTTCGCCACCTGGGCGCGGGCAGTTTCGACGGCCTGCTCGGCGGTCCAGCCAAAGGAGTGGCTGCGGCTGGCCGCATTGCCGTAAACGTCGGTGAGGTAGGGCATCATCGCCTCGAGCACGCGCGGGTCGAGCCGCGTGGTGGCGTGATTATCCATATAGATGGGGAGTTTCATCGGCGAACCGCCTGCTTCGAGCTTACAGCTGGATGGTGACCAGGTCCGCGCTTCGTTTGGTGCGGACGGCGGCGTCGGCACTGGGTTCGGCGAGATCGGCGATGCTGATGCTGCGGAGCAGGCCGGAGATGCTGTCGTTGACGCGCGCCAGCGGCTCCTTGATGGTGCAGGAGTCGGTGAGGTCGCACCCGTCGTGGCTGGGTCCGCAGGAGGTGATGAAGAGCGGGCCGTCGATGGCGTGGATGACTTCAAAGGCGGAAATTTCGCGCGGACTCTTGAGCAGGGTGTAGCCGCCGCTCATGCCGGCATGCGAGCGCAGAATGCCGACCTTCGCCAGGCGCTGCAGGATCTTCGCCAGCAGCTGCGGTGGGATGTGGTAGGCCTCGGCGATATCCCGGGCGCTGAGCGAGGCTGTGTCGGTGTGCTCAGCGAGGTATTTGAGCGCCATGAGGCCATAGTCGGCTTTTTTGGTGAGCCTGAGCATAGATTGCCCGTATATCAAGTTTACGGGGAAGGGGAAGCGAATTCAATGCGAATGGGGGATAACGTAGCTCAACGGCAGCGTCTCCGCTAGAATCGCTGGCGATGGCCGCCCGCTTTCTTCTCCCCTTCTCTCTCGCTTTCTCAATCGCAGCTCACGCGCAACTCTCCACCGATATCGCCCGCATTGCCGCCCAGGCTCATGGCCGCGTCGGAGTGGCTTGCTCGCTCCCCGGGCGCACACTCGACTGTGATCTCCATGCCGCCGCCGCGTTCCCCATGCAGTCCGTCTACAAGTTGCCCATCGTGATGGCCGCGCTGCACGCGGTCGAGCAGGGCCGCTTCCGTTTGGACCAGAACATCCGCTTTCTGCCATCCGACCTGATCTCGCCTGACCAGTACAGCCCGCTGCGCGATGCTCATCCGCATGGCAACGCCGATGTCCCGATGAACGAGCTGATGCGGCTTGCGGTCCAGGAGAGCGACGGTGTCGCGTCGGATATTCTTGTCCGCGTTCTCGGGGGACCGGCTTCAGCCGATGCTTACCTGCGCAGTCTCGGCATCGACGGCATTCACATTATCGATACGGAGCAGACCCTCGGGCGCGACGTGAAGCTGGAAGATCGCGACTCCGCTCAGCCCCGCGCCCTGGTCGCGCTGCTGCGCCGGCTGGCCGACCGCTCACCGCTCTCGCCCGCACACACGCAACTGCTCCTTGGCTGGATGGCCGCTTCGCACACTGGCGACAACCGCATGAAAGCTTTGCTCCCGCCTGGCACCGTTGTGGCCGGCAAGACCGGAACCTCCGGCACGGGACGCAACTTCACCAACGCCACCAACGACGTCGCCCTCATTACACTGCCCAGCGGCCAAGAGCTGGCCATCGCCATTCTGGTCGCCGATTCGCCAGCACCCGCCGCGGTCCGCGAGCACGTCATCGCCGAGATCGCCAGAGCCGTCTACACCGCTGCAACCCAACCGCACTGAACAGATCGACCCCCGCCGCGGCGCTACACAGGGGGTTCAGGAGCGGCCGAAGATTTTGCGGAAGAAATGGCCGATGCCGTGGGAGGGCTTCTTTGCCTTCACGGGAGCGGATTGGGCATTGGGCGGTGACGATGGCGGAGTGGCCGAAGAGTCTGAATCGCAGACCAGGCCAGGGTACAAGGGGTCGCCGCAGGCCGGCTTGGCGGCTGCGGAGGCAGGAGCGGTCGACTTGGCGGAATCGCAGACCACACCGGGGAAAAGCGGATCGTTGTTGCAGGCTGCAGGCGCGGCTGGAGCCGGTGGCGGAGCGGCGGGAGGCGGCGGGAGAGGATCTGGGTTTTCGCCGTTGTAAGCCAGCGGGGCGGTGACCTGGGCGTGGGCTTCTCCGGGAGGAACGATGGGGGTGCTGGGCGGTGCGGGCGGCGGTTGCAATCCTTCGCTTTCGGCGAGAGGAAATGGGTTTTGCGCTGCGGCGGTCGGTGGCGGTGGAGGAGTAGCCTGGTCGCTGGAGCGGAGGGTCGCACCGGCGCCGCCGATGCCGGCGATCGACGTGGGAGTGGGAATGGGTTCGGGCGGCGGGCAGCCGCAGGATTCCTTCTCGTTGTCGACGACCTGCTGGAGGCTGCCGTGCTCGAAGAGGACACGCTGATTGGGCTGGACGCGGTAAGCGCCTCCCTCGAAGAGACTGCTGGCGAGAACGTAGGGAGCGTGGTCGCCGTGGTTGTCGATGCAGGTGTCGCCCTGATTGTTGACGCGGAGGCTGAGGTCGACCTGGCCCGGTGGCGAAATAAGGATGCGGAGGTCGGGCGTGAGCAGGACGTCGGAATACTGGCCTGGAAGGTAGTGGGCTTCGAGAGCACCGTGGTCGATGGCGATCATGAGGCCTCCACCGGAAATGGTGTTGTCAGTGGAGAGATGAATCTTTGTGGAGGCGCAGACGCTGAGGCTGCCGCCGCGAGTTAGGGTGACGTGCGCGGTTCTTTCGCCGGCGGTGATGGCGCCGTTGTTGCCGATAATGCCGCGGCCCTCTTCGACGGAAATGGAGCCGGTGAGCGAGACTCCTTCGAGAGAGACGGTGGCGATGGAGGGCTGGGCTGCGGGTTGACTCTGCGGTTGCGGTTGTTCGGGCGACGGGTTCGGCGCGGTTTGATTCTGACTCGCCGGCGTCTGATCTGGCGGAGTCGGTTGCTGCGCGGCGGCGCTGGCGGCGAGCACCAGGATGGCGGCGAGAGACTTCATTGCAGGTTCAGGAAATTCTGGATCAGGCGCTTGCCGTCGGTGGTGAGGACCGATTCCGGATGGAACTGGACACCTTCGACGGGAAGGTCACGATGGCGCAGGCCCATGATGGTGCCGTCGGCGGCGCGGGCGGAAATTTCGAGTTCGGCGGGCAGGCTTTTCTCCTCGACGATGAGCGAGTGATAGCGTGTGCAGGTCATAGGCGAGTTGATCCCGGAAAAAATGGTGCGGCCGTCGTGGTCGATCTGGCTGGTTTTGCCGTGCATGAGCTTTCGGGCGCGGATAACTTTGCCGCCGAAGGCTGCGCCGATGGCCTGGTGGCCGAGGCAGACGCCGAGAATGGGAACTTTGCCGGACATGTGGCGGATGAGGCCGATGGAGATTCCGGCTTCGTGCGGCGTGCAGGGGCCAGGCGAAAGAACGATGCGGTCCGGTGCGAGGGCTTCGACTTCTTCGGGGGTGAGCTCGTCGTTGCGACGGACGACGACGTCGGCGCCGAGTTCACCGATGTACTGGACGAGGTTGAAGGTGAAGGAATCGTAGTTGTCGAGAACGAAAACCATTCTTTCGTCAGTGTAGCGCCGGGGTCCCCCCTACCCCCTCACGTTTTTGTTAAGTGTATGAAACCAGGCGTGTTGGTTCTTGCGTCCTGCGGCCCTCCGGGTGCAGGTAATTGAAAAGAAGTTAGTTGCGACTCGGCTTTGTTTGTTACAGAGACGGCCGGGTTTGCTACAGAAACGGTCGAGTTTGATACAGAGACGGCCGAGATTGCGTCAGAGAAGAAGGAGACAGGAGACAGAAGACAGGAGGCAGGTTTCTGTACCCCCACCCCCCCTCCCCCAGGGGCTGTGGCAAACTGATTGATTCTGCGGGTGCCTTTTGGTACTGCGAGTCAGGTATTACCCTCCGGGGCCCCGGTGGCCGGGAAGAACACCCCCACGCTCCACCCCACTGCGCAAATGCGGCGGATTTGCTGGGTTCGCGGCATGGGCTGTCTCCTCTGGGGAAACAGAAAAGCCCGCCAGGATGGCGGGCTTTTTCTTTTCTTACTCTATAAGTTCAGAATATCACATTGAGAGGGGTAAACCGGCCAAATATCTTCGAGGGTATAAAGATGTAAGTGGCGCGGAATGTGATGTTATTACTTTGGATTTTGGGGTCGGGTCTTGACAAATTTTCCACATTTGAGGCGTCGGGGGATTTTGGGAAATTTTGGGCGGAAGGCGGGGGGTTCGGTCGTGGCCGCGTGCCAGGAACTGGCACGTGGACACGACCGAACCATGGAAGGCGCTTCGCGCCGCTTTTTTAATGGCCCGACTGAAAGTCGGGCCCTGATACGAACCTCGTTGCGGTGATCCCGGGCGGCTGATACGAACCTCATGCTCGGCGATCTCGAGAGGCAATTGTGAAGGAATCGGCGGGAGGTCGTTGGTTGAGTTGTTAGGTTGCGGTTCGGGAAGGGAAAGCCCGCAGGGGCTGAAGCCCGATCTATTTTGGGCTGTTACGGCCCGACTGAAGTCGGGCCCTGATACGAACCTCATCCCGGCGATTCCGAGAAGCTGATACGACCCTCATGCCCGGTGGTCCCGAGAGGCAATTGCGAAGGGATCGGCGGGAGGTCATAGGGTCAGTTTTTTAGGTCGCGGTTCGGGGAGGAAAGCCCGCAGGGGCTGAA
>PKVY01000072.1 GCA_003131625.1 Acidobacterium sp.
ACCTCTGGCTCATCAACGGGACTGTGATGTCGGGCGGCGGGAGCGTCACCTACATCACCTCCGACTGGGTCATTCAGGGAATTGGAGATTTCAACGGCGACGGCGATGCCGACATCCTGTGGCGCAACACCACCACTGGCGAGCTCTACATCTGGCTCATGAATGGCAGCACACTGACGAGCAGCGGGAGCCTCGGCTACGTCTCCTCCGACTGGAGCATCGCGGGTGTGGGCGATTTTAATGGGGACGGCAAGAGTGACATCCTGTGGCGCAACACCACCACCGGGCAGGTCTACCTCTGGCTCATNNACTGTGATGTCGGGCGGCGGCAGCGTCACCTACATCACCTCCGACTGGGTCATTCAGGGAATTGGCGATTTCAACGGAGACGGCAAAGCCGACATCCTGTGGCGGAACAGCACCACGGAGCAGGTCTACATCTGGCTGATGAACGGGAACACGTTGACGAGCAGCGGCAGCCCCGGCGCCCCCGACAATACCTGGCAGATTGCTCCATAGGGTTGGATTGTCGGCAATACGGAAATAACGACTTCGGCAACATTGCGGGCTGATGTTTACCAACTCGTAATTTCCGAATAACAGGTAATTCGGCAACAAGCTGAAGTGTTCGATGATTGACTCGGCGATTTGGCGCTTATCCGGAAGTATGGGGTTATCGCAAATGAACTCCCGTCTCGGCCCTAAAATGCAAATGCGACGAAATTTCCGGTTCGCTTGCGGATAACGCGAAAATAAGGAATTACTCATGCCCTTTGTGGATACCAGCGGACTGAAGGTCATCGAACGGCTGCCGGGATGGAAGGGACGTTATGTTCACTCGCCCAGCATGACGTTCGCACACTACGAGTTCGCAGCCGGCTCAACGATTCACGAGCACTCCCACCCGGAGGAAGAGGTGTATGAGGTGATTGAGGGTGAACTCGAACTGACTATCGACGGAAATACGGAAATTGCGAAACCCGGCATCGTTGCCATTGTGCCCGCGAACATCCGTCATTCGGTCAGAGCTCTGACCGACGGGCATCTGATTGTTGTGGACCACCCGGCCCGCACGGATTTCGGCTAGGCATCGCCCGGCAAACGTAAGGCCGTTTATGCCAGGCAAAACCGCGAGCGCGTTATCGATCCCACGCCCAACAGAACCCCAAAGCTCCTTGTGGCCGGCAATCCGCCCAGAACCCGGACTTTCTCGACCACAGCGGTCCGGCTGTCGATGTGTGAATGGGCGATGATGCTTGAGCCGAGCTTCGCCCCGCCCATTCCGGTTCTGCGGTGGCGCGGTTATAGTGGACCGAACCGCCGTTGAGCAAGAGCGCAACGTCAGTCCGTGATCGACGCGCGGATTCGGAGGGTGAAGTGGCTGAGCAGTCGTCATCACGGAACGATGAAGATGCTTCCCCGGTTAGAAGCCCGGCCGCCCGCAACGAAGAGGAGGCATTCGAAACCGGTTCCCTTCCTGAGCAGACCGCGGTGGGCAGTGTCATCGGCCCCTATCAGCTGCTCGAGATTATCGGCGAAGGGGGCATGGGCCAGGTGTGGCTGGCCGAGCAAAAACAGCCGGTGCGGCGGCGCGTGGCCGTCAAGCTGATCAAAGCCGGCATGGACACGCGCGAGGTCGTGGCTCGCTTCGAGTCCGAACGCCAGGCGCTGGCGCTGATGGACCACCCCGCCATCGCCAAGGTCTTCGACGCCGGATCGACGCCGGAGGGCCGGCCCTACTTCGCCATGGAGTATGTGGCGGGAATGCCGATCACGGCTTATTGCGACAAGCGCAGGCTCACGATGCGGCAGAGGCTGGAGCTCTTCATCCTGGTCTGCGACGGAGTGCAGCATGCCCATCAGAAGGCCATCATCCATCGCGATCTGAAGCCCTCGAACATCCTGGTGAGCGAAATCAACGGCAAGCCCATGCCCAGGATCATCGATTTCGGCGTGGCGAAGGCGACCTCGCAAAAGCTGAGCGCCGGGACCATGTACACGCGGGTGGGAGCGATGGTGGGTACGGTGGGTTACATGAGCCCGGAGCAGGCCGACTCGGCCGGCGAGGACATCGACACGCGCACCGATGTGTACTCGCTTGGAGTGGTTCTCTATGAAGTGCTGGTGGGCGCGCTGCCGCTGGATCTGAAGAAGCTGGCTTACGATGAGGTGCTGCGGAGGCTGCGCGACCAGGATGCACCACGGCCGAGCACCATGCTGCGCATGCTGGGCGAGTCGTCTGCGGTGACGGCCAAAAACCGGGGCGTCGATCCGCCCACGCTGGCCCGGCAACTGCGCGGCGATCCTGATGCGATCACGCTGAAGGCTCTGGAGAAAGATCGGAAGCGGCGTTATGCCAGCGCATCGGACCTGGCCGAGGACATCGGACGCTATTTACGCAATGAGCCGGTCGCGGCGCAACCGCCCAGTGCCTCGTATCGCGCGCGAAAATACCTCCGCCGTCACCGCCTGGGAGTTGCCATGGCCGGGGCGGGTCTGCTGCTGTTGGTCGGATTCGCTGTCGCGCAGGCGGTGGAGTTGCGGCGCATCTCCGGCGAGCGCGACCGCGCCGATCGCATCTCGCAGTTCATGACCAAAATGTTCAAAGTGTCCAACCCCAGCCAGGCGCGCGGCAATGCGGTGACGGCGCGGGAAATTCTCGACAAAGCGTCCTCGGACATCGATACCGGGCTGAAGGACGATCCGGAATTGCAGGCGAAAATGATGTTCACCATGGCCCAGACCTATGAGGGCCTGGGCCTCTATCCTCAAACGCAGTCGCTGCTCGAGCGGGCGCTGGCCATCCAGCAGCGGACCCTCGGTCCGCGGAACCCCGAAACGCTGCGTACGATGACGCTGCTGGCGGAGTGCGTGGGTTACCAGGGCCACTATGCCGAAGAGGAGAAGCTCGCACAATCTTCGCTCGATCTTGATCGGAAGGTCCTGGGCCCATAAAATCGTGACACGCTGCTCGCCGCGAATATGGTGGGAATCGCTTTGTATAGCCAGGGCCGTTTTCCGGAAGCCGAAAAGGTGCTGACAGAAGTCCTTGATCTGGAGCGCCAGGTTCTCGGGCCCGAGAACCGGAATACTTTAGTGACAGCAACCAATCTGGCCTACGTTCTGATGAAGGAAGGCAAATTGCCGGAGTCCGAGAAACTCTACCGTGAGGCTCTGGAAATCCAAAGGCGGACCATCGGCTCTGACGCTCCCGAAACATTGACCACCATGTCTTATCTGGGAATGATTGCCAATGCTGGAGGGCATTATGCCGAGGCAGAGAAGCTGCAGCGCGAGGCGCTCGATACGCAACAGCGCGTCCTCGGCCCTCAACACTCCGACACCCTGACTTCCATGATGTTTCTCGCGAGGACGATCGCAAAGGAGGGCCGTTACGCCGAGGCGGAGAAGCTGGACCGCGAGGCGCTTCAGCGTTCTGAGCGCGCGTTCGGTTCGGAGGCGGAGCTCACGCTGTATGCGGCCAACGAACTCGCAAAAGTTCTTGAACATGAAGGCCAGTACTCCGAAGCGGAGAAAATGGAGCGGCAGACCCTGGATGTCCAACGGCGCGTACTTGGACCAGGGAACCCCCAAACAACAGGCACCGCTGAATCGCTCGCGATGACGCTCAGCCGGGAGGGACGATATCCCGACGCAGAGAAGCTGTTCCAGGAAGAGATTCAGGTTGCAGGCAAAACAGGAGCGCTTGCCGCCGCCTGGTATAACTTTGCCTGCGGAGCGGCGGTCGCTGGCCGCCGCGATGAGGCGCTCGATCACCTCGGCCAGGCAATTGGTCTGGGATACAACCACGCGGATGCGATCGCAGCCGACGAAGATCTGAAATCGCTGCATGGCGATCCGCGCTTTGATGCCCTGGTCGCCAAAGCGAGGCAGGTCGCCACGGCCGCGACACAGTGAGCCGCGGCCAAACAATCTGAATTATTGGCTGGATCAATCCGCTCATCGAGGTGCCTCTTTCGACTTTTGGATGGTCGGTCGGCAATACGGACATTTCAAACCCGGTCCGGCAGCCGTGACCGTTATTTCCCGTTTGCCGGTAACTCACCTCAAGCCGCAAGCGAGGCTGTAGCAATAGGGGATGTTGGGACATACTGCGGAAAGGG
>PKVY01000009.1 GCA_003131625.1 Acidobacterium sp.
CTGATACGAACCTCATCCCGGCCACGGCGTCGACGATGGCCCACAATGGTTACGTTGGGGTGCCTCACGAGGGTTGCGGGGGGTCGGTTCGGGAGCCTATACTCGGACCGTTTGGCCCGGATGCGGGTTTCTGCCTGAGCGAACCTTTTTTGGTTTTCCGCAGGGCCCAGGAAGCATCGGCTGTGGAGAGATTCCCCAATGGCAACGGTAACTCTTGAGCAGGAAATTAACCCCTGGGAAGCCCAGGCGGCTCGATTCGATTATGCGGCGCGGAAACTGAACCTGGACGAAGGGCTGTGGCGGGTGCTGCGGTATCCGGCGCGGGAAATCATCGTGCATTTTCCGGTGGGCATGGATGACGGGCGGATCGAGGTTTTCACCGGGTATCGGGTGCAGCACTCGCAGGCGCGGGGTCCATGCAAGGGCGGGATCCGGTACGGGCCGGACGTGACGCTGGATGAGGTGCGGGCGCTGGCGAGCTGGATGACGTGGAAGTGCGCGGTGGTGAATATTCCGTTTGGCGGCGCGAAGGGCGGGGTGATCTGCGACCCGAAGACCATGTCGCAGGGCGAGCTGGAGCGGATGACGCGGCGGTACACGGCGGAGATCATCGAATTTCTGGGGCCGGAGAAGGATGTGCCCGCGCCGGATGTGAACACCAACGAGCAGACCATGGCGTGGATCATGGACACCTACTCGATGCACATGCGGCAGACGGTGACGGCGGTGGTGACGGGGAAACCGCTGACTATCGGCGGATCGCGCGGGCGGCGGGAGGCGACGGGGCGCGGGATTGCGCTGGTGTGCGACGAGGCGCTGAAGTATCTGAGCCTGCCGCGGGATGGGTGCAGGGTCATCATTCAGGGCTTCGGCAATGTGGGATCGAATGCGGCGCAGCTGATGCAGGAGCGCGGCTATAAGGTGATCGGCATTGGGGAATACGATGGCGGGCTGTTCAATCCCAAGGGTATCGACATTGAGGCGCTGCTGGAGCACAAGCTGCGGAACGGGACAGTGCTGGGATTCCGGGAAGCGGAACCGATGCCGACGGCGGAGCTGCTGACGACGGACTGCGAGATTCTGATTCCGGCGGCGACGGAAAACGTGATCACGAGCCGGAACGCGGAACGGATCAAGGCGCGCATTGTGTGCGAGGGCGCGAATGGGCCGACGACGGCGGTAGCGGATGAGATTTTGGCGGACAAGAAGGTGTTCATCATCCCGGACATTCTGGCGAATGCGGGCGGTGTGACGGCATCGTATTTCGAGTGGGTGCAGGACCGGCAGGGCTACTTCTGGAAAGAGTCGGAAGTGAACGAGCGGATGGAGGCGATCCTGGCGGAGAGCTTTGACGACGTGACGCGGTATGCGGAGGCGCACGCGGTGAACAACCGGATCGCGGCGTATATGCTGGCGATCGACCGGGTGGCGTTCACAATCAAGCAGCGGGGAATTTACGCGTAGGGCAGGGTATAGGGTTTAGGGGATAGGGTATAGAGACTGCGATCAGCGGGTAACGGGCTGCGGCGTTGGTGTCGCAGCCTTTTGTTTGCCCATTAATGTGGCGACGACGCCGGCGAGGACGAGGGCGGCTCCGGCGAGTTGCAGAGGGCCGAGTCGTTCGCCTGCGAAGGCCGCTCCCAGGATCAACGCAAAAACCGGATTGACATAGGCGTAGCTGGAGACGCGCGTGGGGGAGTCGTGCGCGATGATCCAGACGTAGGCGGTGTAGGCGACGATGGAGGCCGCGACGACGAGGTACGCCATGCTGACGAGGACGCGGGGGCTGAGGAGGATCGCGGTGGGCGGGAGATGGCGGAATTCGCCGGTGGCGGCGGCGAGGATCAGGAGGAGGAAACCGCCGGAGAACATCTGCCATCCGGCATTGGCCTTTTGCGGGCGCGGGAGGGCGAGACGGCGGGAGAGGAGGGTTCCGGCGGACCAGCAAATTGTGCCTGCGACGGTGACGAATACGGCGAGGGTGGAAGTGTGGGAGGCGCTGCCCGGGGAGGAATGCACGGCGAGGACGACGACTCCGAGGAAACCGAGGGCGATGCCGGTGAGGGAGAGCGCGGTGGCGCGCTGGGTGCGGAGGAGGAAGACTTCGCCCGCGAAGATCCAGACGGGGATCATGGCGGAGATGATGGCGGCTACGCCGGAGGCGATGCGGATTTCGGCCCAGAAGAGTCCGGCGTAGAGGCAGGTGAACATGATGAGGCCGAGGATGGAGGCGCCGTAGAGCTGGCGCGGGCCGAGGGAAATGGGGCCGGTGAGGCGGCTCCATAGTAAAAGGATGAGGCCGGCGAGGGTGAAGCGGAATCCGGCGGCAAAGAAGGGCGGAACGACGGCTACGATTTCGCGGATGGCGAGGAAAGATCCGCCCCAGAGGATGTAGATAGCGGTGTAGGCGAGGAGTTTGCGGACCCGCATACGACAGGGTAGCCTGGGATTGCCTGGACGGGGCCGGCTAGCTTGCGACTTCGACGACTTCGTAGCGTACCGGCGACGGAGAGATTGCCTGACCGGTGTTGCGCATCTCTTCGAAGTAAAGAGCAATTGCATCGGCAATCATTTTGCGGGCTTCTTCCTAGTCGCGGCCGGTGGAGACGACGGCTCCAGGCTGCAATTCAGGAGCATAGGCGCTGACAGTTCCATCGTCGCCGCGCTCGTAGATGACAGGATAGCTGCTGGTCATCGCCTGATTCCCGCCTGCTTCATTATTGCAGCGACGCAAAACACGCAGGGGCTGAAAAGCCCGAATTATTNNGCGTCCGAAATCGTTGTCAGCCAAGAGACTCCATGCTCAGTCCGCTCGATAGTTTCGCTTCCGGCGCTTAGAACGGACAAGAAACGCCTGAAACTAGTCCGATGATCTTATTGCCGCTGCACGGACCGAGCGGCGGCAACCAGCCCTCTGTGCGACGTCCTTCCTCAGCCCAAGGGCGAAGCCGAGGAGAACGGCAACTTAATTAATTAAGCTGCGTATGCCA
>PKVY01000094.1 GCA_003131625.1 Acidobacterium sp.
TTGTCGATTTCGTCGATATAGATGATGCCGGTCTGCGCGCGCGCCACATCGCCGTCGGCGGCCTGCAGCAGCTTCAGGATGATGTTCTCCACATCCTCGCCGACATAGCCGGCCTCGGTCAGCGTGGTCGCATCCACAATCGCGAACGGCACATCGAGCATCTTCGCCAGCGTGTGCGCCAACAGAGTCTTGCCGCTGCCCGTGGGTCCTACCAGCAGGATGTTCGATTTCTGCAGCTCGACATCGGCGCCGCGCGTCCGGTTCATCTGCACGCGCTTGTAGTGGTTGTAGACAGCGACCGCCAGCTTCTTCTTCGTCTGATCCTGGCCGATCACATATTCGTCGAGGAACGCTTTCACTTCCTGCGGCTTCGGCAAATGGGTGGGTGCGGCGCCTGCGGAGGTCTCGGTGCGGTCGTCTTCCAAAATCGAATTGCAGACGGCAACGCACTCATCGCAGATGTAAGCGCGCGGGTAATCGCTTGGCGATGAAATCAGTTTGGCAACGGCGTCCTGCGACTTGTGACAGAACGAACAGCGTAGAGCTTCATCGGATCCCGTACGCGTTTTCATTTGCTGCTACTCCTTCACTACCTCAAATTGATTCAGGAGATCACTGGCCTGTCGTCGTAGCCCGCGGGCGATCGATGATCTCATCGATGATCCCGTATTCCTTCGCCTGCGGAGCGTTCATGATGAAATCCCGTTCCACGTCTCGTTCGATCTTCTCGAGGCTTTGGCCGGTGTGTTTCGCCATGAGCTTGTTGGTGATTTCGCGGATGCGAATAATTTCGCGCGCGTGGATATCGATATCGGTTGCCTGCCCCGCCAGTCCTCCCATCGAAGGCTGGTGAATCAGGATGCGGCTGTTGGGCAGGCCGAAGCGCTTTCCCTTCGTTCCCGCCATCAGCAGAAAGGCGCCCATGCTGGCCGCCTGTCCGATGCAGTACGTCACCACATCGTTGCGGATGAACTGCATCGTGTCGTATATCGCGAGGCCTGCCGTAATCGATCCGCCCGGCGAGTTGATGTAGAGCTGTATGTCTTTCTCCGGATCGTCTCCGGAAAGAAAGAGTAACTGTGCGATCACCAGGTTCGCAATCATGTCATCGATTGGCGTACCGAGAAAGATAATGTTGTCGCGAAGCAGACGCGAATAAATGTCGTACGCCCGCTCGCCGCGGCTCGTCTGCTCGATGACCATGGGTACTAACGCCATAGCTTCTCTCTACTCTCAGTTCTGAGGCCTTCTCGCCTCATCGTCAGTGACAGGAATCACGCCGCGCCTGATTTGCGCGCCTCAGGTCAGCCGTTCTACCAACAAGCCGCCCGTTTTCTCCCGTCGTAATTGTTCGCGAATTGCTGCCAGACTCCCTTCACGGGTCAATCGTTCCCGCAGGCTTTCCACGGGTTCCCGTGTTTGCAATGAGATTACCTGAAGCTCGTGCTCCAATTCGTCGTCACTGACATTTATGTTTTCCACATCGGCAATACGATCCAGGACCAGCGTCCCTTTCACCTCGCTTGCCGCCGATTCTCTCTGCGCCTCCCGCAGCCGGTCAAAATCCAGCTTGCGCATATCCTCGGTTCGCATTCCCTGCGCCGCCAGCGCTCGCAGGCCCCGCTCCAGTCTTGTGTCGATCTGGCTCTGCACCATCGACTCCGGAACCGGGAACTCAAACTTCGCCACCAGCGCATCCAGCAACCGATTGCGGGTATCCGCCAGAACCCTGTGTTTCTTATCGGCTGCGAGGTGTTCTCTTAGCTTCT
Organism: Acidobacterium sp.; assembly: GCA_003131625.1. GTDB lineage: Bacteria > Acidobacteriota > Terriglobia > Terriglobales > Acidobacteriaceae > Palsa-343. The sequence continues at coordinate 1,770 of PKVY01000094.1, forward strand.
TCTTCAGATCTTCGAGACTCTCGTAGCTGCCCAGTTCTTTCGCAAATGCATCGTTCAGCTCCGGCTGCACCTTCGTTCGAATACCCCGGACCTCGACGTGGTACGCCACCGTTTTACCCGCTAGACGCTTCTGTCCGAAATCCCCCGGATAGGTCACTTCGAACTTCAGCTCCTGCCCCGGTTTCGATCCGCGCAGCGCGTCGGTGAACGCCGGCACCGTATCTTTCCCGCCGATTTCTACCGATACCTCCTTTCCCTCGATCGGCTGCGGTTTCTTCTCCGTGGCCTCCCCACCCTCGCTTGCCTGATTGTTTTCACCGTCCACCTCGCCTGTAAAGGTGATCTGGGCCCAGTCGCCATCGACGAGGCCGCGATCGTCAGTCACCGTCTCCATGGTCGAACGCGCGTCGCGGATGCGCTCCAGCTCGGTATCGAATTCAGCATCGGTCAGCTCCGTCTCCGGCTTCTCCACTTTCACACTTTGGTACCCCTCCACCGAAAATTCAGGGGCAATCTCGAACGCAGCCTTAAAACGCAGGGGCTGGCCCTCCTCCAGTTGCAGATCGGTCACCTGCGGCCGCGATACCGGCCGCAGACCTTTTTGCTGAATCGCCGTTTGAAAGTGAGCAGGCACGACGGCCTCGACGACTTCTTCGCGGATCGCCCCCGCGAAGCGCGAGCGCAGCACCGTCTCCGGCACCTTCCCCGGACGAAAGCCAGGGATGCGCGCCAGTTTCTGATATTTCTTCAGCACGGTGCGGAAGCTCTTCGTCACTTCCTCGGCGGGCACTTCGACTTCCACTTCGCGGGTGCACTCCGGATTCAGCGCCGGCTGCACATGCGCGTGCTCCTGAGCCTGCTCGTCGGGTCTGGGTTCCGTTGCTGAAGGTTCCGCAGTCGCGGCAGGATTGACTTCAGTCGATTCTGTTGTGGTCAAGGATTTGCCTTCCGGAGCCGGATTCCCCCTGGATTGGCCTGGACCTTAAGGGGAAGCGGCAGGATTTGTGATCGGTTCTGAGGTTCCGCGATTCGGTGGGCACGCGGGAGAAGGGCGATGTTGTGGTTCCTCCCTATGGTAAGGACTGAAAGCCAATCCGCGCAAACGCCGTGAACAACAGCCCGCAGCCAGCAGGCTGCCGGCTGCAGCCTGCTGGCTACCGTCTCAGCATACCCAGCAACCCTCCAACATACGGCCAACCTCAGCCGCTTCCCTCAGAATTGGCTGAGCCTGCGCCGAATTCACAAAACCAAACTCCGTAGCGAGCTCCACCTGTGTCTCCAATTCGTAGAGTGACCCTCTGGCCTGTCCGAGAAAGACCATAAAGCCTTTGTCCGTCAGCCTGCCCCGCCCTTCCGCGATGTTGCTCGGCACGGAGACTGCGCACCGTCGAATCTGACTCGTGAGCCCGAACCTCTCATCGCGCGGAAAGGTGGACGTCATCTTGTACGCTTCGCGTGCAAGCCCCATCGAACGCTGCCACACCTGCAGGTCGCGAAATCGCCTCGTTGCCATCCTGATTCCATTGAAATCGCACTTCTTCAGAGAGGCAAGATCACGACAGTGCATTCGCAACACCTCCGTGCTGCGTGGCCGCCGGCTGCTGCCCGCTGCCACCTGCAGGCTGCAGGCTGTATGTTGTCCCCATGAGCATCCGCACCCTCAGCTCCCGTGAAATCTACCGCAACCCCTGGCTGCGGGTGCGCGAGGACCAGATCGAGCGCAGCAACGGCTCTCGCGGCATTTACGGCGTCGTCGAGAAGGACGACTGCGCGATCATCGTTCCGATCCAGGGCGACACCATCTATCTGATCGAGCAGTTTCGCTACACCATCCAGCAGCGCGCGCTCGAGTTGCCGCAGGGTGGATGGGAAACCGCCAACGTGAATCCCGAGGATCTGGCTCGGGGGGAACTGCGCGAAGAAACCGGCCTGACGGCGCAGAGCATGACCTTCCTCGGGACGCTCTGGATCGCCTACGGATTCGCGCGGCAGAAGCTGCACGTCTTCCTCGCCACTGGCCTGACCCCAGCCGGCGCCAATCCCGACGCGGAAGAGCACGACCTGGTCCTCCGCACAGCCTCCATCGCCGACTTCGAGCAAATGCTCCTCGACGGAACCATCCAGGACAGCTGCACCGTCGCCGCCTGGGGCCTCTACCGTCTCTGGAAGGATCGCCAGAGATAACTGCCTGGGTGCCCCACATCTGGCCGGTTTTGCCAGATGTGGGATTGCGACGCCCTCAAAGCTCTCCCCGAGCCCCCTGTGGAAACTTGTCAAGCTTTTTCCATACGGTACGAAAGTTTTCTCCCTGATCCCACACGACTTCCACCACAATAACCGCAAAGAATTTTGGCCGGTTTTACCCCCAAACTTGGTATTCTAATAATAGGGGATAAGAAACAAAAAAGGCCGCGCCCACGCGCGGCCTTTTCCGTCCTCGGAGGAATCCCGTGTCTGTTCCACCACAACTCGGCTGCCTGACCCGCGACGCCCTCACCGCCGCCACGTCTGTCACCGGAGGCGGCCGCCTCTGTAACAAACGCGGCCCCTCTGTTACAAAACCAGCCGCTTGTGTAACACGCCCGGCCGTCTGCATAACAAAGGCAGCCGTCTCCCAATTAATCCATTTTCAGATACATGCAGTCGCGGCCAGGTTATCGAACTCGCCATCCCCCAACCCAACCCCAGCAGAATCAATCACCATCCCGCAGAAGGGGTGGGGAGGGGGGTGGGGTGCCCTGTGCTGCAAGCCACCAACTACCAGCTACAGGCTACCAGCCACCGGCTACCGGCTGCAGGCTACCGGCTGCAGGCCGCAGGCTGCAGGCCGCAGGCTACCGGCTGCAGGCCACAGGCTGCCGTTAGAAATTAAAGTTCGCCTGCAACTGAATGCTCCGGTTGCCGCCAGTCGCAGACCCGAAGAACTGCCCGGCCAGCGACTGCGACTTGTCGAAATAACTGCCCGGTTCCAGCACGCCGTTGTTCAGTTCCGGCGCCAGCACGCCGTTCGGCGTCCCGAAGTTTTCGTGGTTCAGCACGTTGGTCGCCCACGCGGAGAGGTTGAGGCTGTATTTGCGCGAAACAGCCGCGTCCATCCGTCCAGGACCACCGCGAGCGCCGCTGAGCCCGCCACCGCCAAGTCCAGGAGGACCATAGCGGCCGCCTCCGCCGCCACCACCACCGCCCGCACCGCGCGCGCCTTCCTCCAGCTTCGGCCCGATGCCGATCATCTTGCTCAACCGGGCATTCACGCTCACGTTCGAGGGCCCGGTGCCAACGCCATAGGGGATGATCTTCTCGCTGGTTCCATAGGGGTTGACGTCGAAGCAGCCGAGACTGGTCTGCACGGTATTCGCTTCGCTGCAACTCGCCGCGTAGGTAGGTCGGCCGTTGAACTGATTGTTGCCGGTCAGATCCTCGCCGACAGTGACGTTGAACGGCGTACCGGAATTGGCGACCACCATGGGCGAGATGGAAATCTGCCACGGCAACATGAAGTTGCCGAAGACCATGAACCGGTTGGCCACGTCGAAGGTGGTGCGGCCGTAGTCGAGGCCGGGAAAGCTCGAAACCGACGGCACCGAGCCAACGCCGCTGGTGTCGCCATTGGCATGACTGTACGTGTAATTCGTAAAGAAGCTAAACGTCCGGTACGTCGCCCGGAACGTCGTCATCAGCTGATGCTCTTTATAGAAGCCGCCAGACTGATACTGCAGGTCGTTGGTGTCGGGTTCCGCAACCGGAGCCGAAGGATACTCACCGGCCTGCGCTGCCGAAGCGGGAAAGACCGAAGCCGCGCTCAGATTGTCGGTGAAGTACTGGTGCACGCCCTGGGAAAAGATATAGGTGACGTTGCCGGTCATGGTCTTCGTGAGCTGCCGGTCGACGCCGATCGCCGCTTCCATATCGTTGGCCGCTTGCATATTGGGCGAGATGTTGTAGAAGGTGGGCGCATTCTTGCCCGTAGCGCTTCCCGGCGAACTCGAGGTGATGGGGGTCGGCTGGTTGGGATTGAAAGCGATGCCCGACGACTGGATGAACTGCTGCTCGTTCGACCCGTTTTCGTGGATGGTCTGAATCACGTAGGGAACGTTGGCGCCGAATCCGTTGGAGACGGTGAAACGCTGATAGAACCATCCGTATCCCGCGCGGACGACGGTTTTGGGCTGCTGCTTGCCACCGGAGCGGCCGAGAGCATAGGCCATGGTGATGCGCGGCGCCCAGTCGTCTTTGTCGTGGATCCAGTTCTGCGCCTCCCAGCGAACGCCGTAGCTGAAGGTGAAGCGCTGATTCACCTTCCAGTCATCCTGGTAGAAGAGCGCACCGTCGAAGAGCACAGCGCGCGCCACGGGATTGTTGATGTTGGTGTAGCTGTACTGGCGCGGTGTGCAGCTCGCAGCGGGCGGATTTTGCAGGCAGCCGGCGAACGAGGCCAGGTCGGAAAAGACATAGGAGCCATTGCTGCCGCCGGTGGTGGAATTCACGTCGTCGTAAGCGCGCAGTCGCGCTCCGAAGTTGAGCGAGTGCGCACCTTTCGAGCCGGCGAAATAATTCTGCAGCTCGAAGTCGTTCTCGTGATCCTGTACGGTCTGCGAGTTGCTGCCTCCGTTGGTGAACGATTGCTCGACGGTGTAGGAAGGCAGACTGGAAACCGCATTCTGACTGTTGCGAATGCGCCGGTACTGCAGGCGAATGTCGTCGACCAGATTCTTGCTGAGGATCAGGCTGTCGGAAATCTGGACGGTGTTGTCCTGGGAGTTGCTGTTGATCGCCGATGAAGGCAGGCTGAGCGGATTGAGCCCACCATCGGTGCTCTTCGAAAGGTTGTACTCTTCGCGGACGGTCAGCGTGTTGGCCTGGCCGAGCTGGAGGTCGATGCGCGGACTCAGATCGAGCCGGTACGTCGGGTTGGCAAATGCCTCGTTCACCGAGGTTCCGGTCGCCGTGCCGTCAGGTCCGATGACCACACTGGCGGGATTAATGGCTTCGAGCACGTTTTCGTTCTGCTGGGTGCGCGAGAAGACACTCGCGTAATAGGACGTGGATTTGTTGATGGGGCCGCCAACGGAGCCGCGGATGTTCCAGGACGAGTAGGCCGGCTCAGTCACTCCGACGAGGATCGGGTTTTGGGAGTTAAAGGATGAATCGTTGCCTCCCACTTGCACCTGGCCGTGNNAACCCAGCTTGTCGTATTCCGCGGAGAAGGGATTCTGATTGACGCGAATCTCGCGGATGGAGGATTTGGGCGGAAGCTGACCGCCGGTAAATCCATCGATGTAGATTTGCCCGCCGTTCGGCCCGGCAGCAGGACCGGCAAGAGCCGTCAGTTCGTTCTGCAACTCATCGGGATCGTCGGACAGGGCTTCGAGTTCTTTACCGGAGATTACGATGGCG
>PKVY01000060.1 GCA_003131625.1 Acidobacterium sp.
CCGTTGACCTGCGCCCAGCCGGTAATTCCTGGCTTGACGCGGTGGCGCGCGAAATAGCCGTCGACCGCCTCGTCGAACAGCCGGCTCTGCAATTTGCCCTGCACGGCGTGCGGGCGCGGACCGACCAGCGACAGATTGCTCTTGAACACCACGTTGAACAGCTGCGGCAGTTCGTCGAGGCTGTATTTGCGGAGAAATTTGCCCAGGTGCGTGACGCGCGGATCGTTGGATACCTTGAACAGGATTCCGTCGCGCTCGTTCAGCGCCGTCAGGTCCTTCTTCATCTTTTCCGCATCGTTGACCATGGTGCGGAACTTGAAGCAGGGGAAAACCCTTCCGCGCTTGCCGATGCGGTCGGAAACGTAGAGGATCGGACCCTGGCTCTCCAGTTTTACGGCAATCGCCACAGCCAGCAGCAGGGGAGCGGTGACGATCAGCGCCAGAAACGACAGCACGATGTCCACCAGACGTTTGCAGAAGAGTCCGATCACGCGCGGCTCGCGGCGGTGCAGCGGCGCCACAGGGAAAATTCCCAGATACTCGACCGGCGCGTTGGTGGTCAGCTCGCCATAGTATCCGGAAATGGCGCGCACATCGATGTCCAGCTCGCGGGCGTCCTGCACCAGACGAATGGCGCTTTCGGTCGGGTAGAACTCGGCGATGACCAGCTCATCCACGAAGTGCTGCCGCGCCACCTGGCGGATTTTATCCACGCCAGCCAGGATCTGATCCGGCGCGATTTCCGCGCTCACCGGAGATCCAGGCGCCGAGACAAAACCCACAAAACGGTAACCCAAACGGCGGTGATCCCGGATTTGGCGGCTCAGCGCGTAGCTGAGCTGATTCGTTCCGAGAACGACAACGTTGCGCAGCTCGATTCCCTGTTCGTATTGACGGTGGCGCGAATAGCGCCATACAGCCCTGCGCACGCAAAGGGTGGCCGTTGCCGTACCCACCAGAAACATCACCAGGATCCGCGAAATCGATTCCGCGTGGAACATGTACAACGCCCCGCACAACAGCAGGCCTGCGTTCAGGCAGCCCTGAATCACCAGGCGCAGCTCGTGGGTTCCGGAACCGGTGGGCACCGTCGCATACAGGCCGTAGCGCCGCGCCACCAGGACGTAGGCCAGCATGAACCAGCCCAGAAAAAAGAAGTCAATGGTCGCCGGCCAATAATGGGTTGCTCCGGCGCCAACAGTAGTGCCGATCTTCGCTACCACGGCCACGCGCAGCGCCAGGGCCAGGCCAAATGCCAGCAGGATCATGACCACATCGGTGGCCATCATAGCCACCGACGCTACGGTCGCCGGTCCAATCAGCGTATGACGCGCGGTTGCGGGCAGCTGCAATACCGGTGCCTGCGGCCTTTTTGCCGCGTCGCCGTTCCGCAGGTATTCAAATGTAGCCATGTCTTTCGATCCTGGCCGGAGTGCGCACCGGCAGGCTGAGCAAGTCTCTAAACTGGCATCCTGGAAGGATGTCAACCGTAACTGCAGTGATCTCGAAGCTCAGATGCGAAGTTGAGGTTTACGTTGCTTCCCGCAACTCAAGGCTGCGATCTTTCGTTTCTTGTTTCCGGATCCGGCGGAGATCCAGTGTCCCTGCAGCAAACCCCGTGGAAGAATAAAGACTGCCGACATAGAAACCATACATGAATTTGCCGGCTTTTGCATGCGACCATGGATCGTGCCTGCAGGGGGCATCTTGTGAATCTGGGCCGTCCAGCAGGACGGCCATTTCTGTACCACACGACTGCTCTCTCGATCTTAGAATCGTCGCAATGACGGTGTCGAACTGAATTGTGGCACTTCCTGATCGGATGGGCCGCTTTTTCCCGCTTTGAACATCACGTTACAAAGGTTTCATTCCATCCGACCGCATTCGATGGTCGGTTGCATCCATCGGGCATCAGACCCTGTGGAAAAGTGCCCTGAAGCTCTGAGCCGACGACCATAACGCCGTCTAATGCCTTCCTTTGGCTGCACGAGCCGGCGTTTCCTCGATGACGAAAGTGGTTCGATCCTCTTTTGGGATGCTCTTCGGGTCGCGGCCTTTCATTAATATGAGGACAAGATTCCGCGCCATTGAGCCACCGGAAGATCCGAGGAACCCATGCACGAATTCCCCCGCATCCGCCGCCTTCCCGCCTATGTTTTCAACATTACCGGCGAACTCAAGGCCGCCGCGCGACGCCGGGGTGAAGACATTATCGACTTCGGCATGGGCAATCCCGATGGCGCCACGCCGCAGCACATTGTCGACAAGATGATCGAAGCAGCGCGTCGCCCGGAGACCCACCGTTACTCGCTCTCCAAAGGGATTCCCCGGCTGCGCCGCGCCATTACGAAGTGGTACGACACCCGCTACGGCGTCAGCCTCGATCCGGATACCGAAGCTATCGTCACCATCGGCTCCAAGGAAGGCATCGCGCACCTTTGCCTCGCCACTCTCGACCAGGGCGATGTCGTTATGGTTCCCAATCCCAGCTATCCGATTCACATCTACGGTCCGGTCATTGCCGGCGCGAACATCCGCAGCGTCGCCATTCACAATGCCGACGCCTTTCTGGCCGAGTTGGAGCAGGCCATCCCGCTCATGTATCCGCGCCCGAAGATGCTGATCCTCAATTTTCCCGCCAACCCCACCACCCAATGCGTGGATCTGCACTTCTTCGAACGGGTCGTCGCGCTTTGCCGCCAGCACCAGATATGGCTGGTCCACGACCTCGCGTACGCCGACATTGTCTTTGACGGCTACCGCGCGCCTTCCGTGCTCGAAGTCCCTGGCGCAAAAGAGGTCGCTGTCGAGTTCTTTACGCTCTCCAAGAGCTACAACATGCCGGGATGGCGCGTCGGGTTCATGGTCGGCAATCCGGAACTGGTTTCTGCGCTCGCTCGTCTCAAGAGCTACTACGATTACGGCACCTTCACGCCGATTCAGGTCGCCGCCATTCTCGCGCTGGAAGGGCCTCAGGAATGTGTAGCCGAAATTCGTGACAACTATTGCCGCCGCCGCGACTGCCTGGTCGGCGGCCTCAACAAGGCCGGCTGGGAAGTCGCCTCGCCCAAAGCAACGATGTTCGTCTGGGCGCCCATTCCCGAACCCTGGCGTCACCTCGGCTCCCTGGAGTTCTCCACCCGATTGCTCAGCGATGCCAAAGTCGCCGTCAGCCCTGGCATCGGCTTCGGCGAATATGGTGACGGTCACGTCCGCTTCGCTTTGATCGAAAATGAAGAGCGCACGCGCCAGGCTTTGCGAGGCATTCGCCAGATGCTTCAGCGGGAAGGGGTTTCCGCGCACGCAGCTGGGTGACGCTGTTTACCGAGGCTGCGACTCAGCTTCTGCCGGAACAGCCTCTCCCGGTTCGGAGACGGCCCGGGCAATCAGCTTCGTGGTGCTGAAGCCCTCGACGGTCGGCACAATCCTGACGCGGCCGCCCCAGGAGCGCACCTGCTCTGCCCCGACAATCGTTTCTTCGCGGTAGTCGCCCCCTTTTACCAGCACGTCGGGCCGCAGGGTCTCGATCAACCGCAGCGGCGTCGGATCGTCGAAGACGATCACGGCGTCGACCGCCGCCAGCGCCGCCAGAATCCGGCCTCGCTCCCGTTCTCCCACGATTGGGCGGGTTGGCCCTTTCAGCCCGCGCACCGATGCGTCACTGTTGATCCCCACGACCAGCCGGCCGCCCTCGCGCCGCGCCTCTTCCAGCAGCGTGATGTGTCCGATGTGCAGCAGGTCGAAGCATCCATTCGTGAACACGACGCTTTCTCCCGCCGAACGCCACGCGGCGGCCCGCATCTTCAGTTGCTCCGCCGTCAGGACCTTTTCCTGGGCGTGCAATTCAATCTCGGGCATCAGGCTGCTGAGCAACTCGCCGCGTTCTACCGGCACTGTCCCAACCTTGCCCACGACGATACCGGCGGTTACGTTGGCCAACTGCGCAGCCGTCTCCATGTCCAGGTTGCTGGCTGCCGCCAGAGCCAGCGTGGCAATCACCGTGTCGCCGGCACCCGAAACATCGAACACCTGCCGTACCGCTGCCGGAGCGATAAATCGGGAATGCTCGCGAAGAACCGCGATCCCCTTTTCACTCATCGTAGCCACCAGGCACTGCAGGCCCAGCTGCGGAACCAGAGCCTGCCCTGCTGCCAGCAGCGCGTCCATGTTCTGCGGCGGGACGCCGGCTGCGATCGATAGCTCGGTGAGATTTGGGCAGATTGTTGTTGCCCCCCGGTACCGCGTAAGATCGCGCTGCTTAGGGTCCACGAGTACGGGAATACCCTGCCGGCTCGCCGCCTGGATCACTCGCTGGCACACCTCTTCGGTCAAAACACCCTTGGCGTAATCGGAGAGCACCACCGCATGTGCCGTCCCCAGCGCGGCGTCGACCTTGCCGATCAGGGCAGCGTAGGCTTCCGCGGGGTATCCATCGGTCTGCTCTGTGTCAAGGCGCAGCATCTGCTGTTTCCCGCCAAGGATCCTGAGCTTGCTCGTGGTGGGATGTGTACTGACCGCCGTCAGGGCGACTTCGACTCCGGCCTCGCGCACGCTCTTTTCCAGCACGAGAGCGTCAGCATCGTCGCCGCAAAATCCGAAGAGCGTCGCCCTTGCGCCAAGTCCGACAAGATTCATGGCGACGTTGGCGGCGCCGCCGGGCCGCTCCGTGCGGTATCCGCAGCGTACAATCGGTACCGGCGCCTCCGGAGAGATTCGCTCAACGTTCCCCCAGATATAGCGGTCGAGCATTAGATCGCCCACCACGAGCACATGGGTGCTGCGCCACTCGCCTTCGATAAGCTGCACAACGCGGTGCAGATTCTGAATCATCGTGCGGCCCCGTCGTTCCGCGCCTGTTCGGTGCAGACATAGATCTCCACCCAGTCGCAGAGGATGTGACCGCACAGGATGTGCGCCTCCTGGACCCGCGCTGTATCCTGGGAAGCGATACTGAGAATCGCATCCACCACACCGGCCATCGCACCGCCCCCCTGTCCGGTGAAGGCAACCGTGAAAGCTCCGAGCTGACGTCCAGCGTCCAGCGCGAGGCAGACATTGCGGCTGTTGCCCGAAGTCGAGATGCCCACGAGCACATCTCCTTTCACGCACAGTGCTTCTACCTGCCGCCGAAACACCTGATCGTACCCGTAATCGTTGCTAATAGACGTAAGGATCGACGTGTCCGTGGTCAGCGCGATGGAAGCCAGGCCTTTGCGTTCACGCCGAAAGCGCCCCACAAACTCCGCAGCCAGGTGCTGGGCATCGGCCGCGCTGCCGCCATTGCCGCACCACAGCACTTTGCTGCCGCCCAGAACCGCGCGCGTCATCTCCGCAGCGATCCGCTCCAGGACCGGCTGCTGCGAGCGCACAGACTCGATCGCCGACAAGTGTTCCTGGATGGCCCGATCAAAGACGCGAGAGGTTTCCGGCGATTCCGCCATTACTGCTCCTGAGCTTGCTCTGCACACGAGGGAGGCGCTTCGAGGATTCTTCGTTATGATACTAGTCACCGCATTTGTTTGATTTCTCGTGACTCGGATTCCCAGCCGGTGAAGGCTTGCTTCCATAGTATTCAATACGTCTTCCTCGATCGCGACGGTGTCATCAATCGCAAGCCCCCCGAAGGCGCGTACATCAGCCACTGGAGCGGCTTCCATTTTCTTCCCGGCGCCGAGTCGGCCATTGCCACGCTCAATCGTTCCGGCCGACGGGTCATCGTCGTCAGCAACCAGCGCGGTATCGCACTCGGCTACTACACCGCTGCGGACGTGCAAGCTCTCCACGCCCGACTGCAGGAGCATCTCGGCGCCCACGGTGCAAAGATCGACGCCTTCTACTACTGCCCCCACGACAAGGAGCAGTGCGATTGCCGGAAGCCAGGTCCCGGTCTGTTCCGGCAGGCCTTCCGGGATTTCCCAGAAGCTTCACCTGCCAGCAGCCTGATGATCGGCGACTCCCTTTCCGACATCGAAGCAGCCAGCCGGCTCGGGATTCATTCGATTTTGATTCACGGCGATCCGGAGACCCGGAAACCTGGCGCAGACGAGGCCGCCACGCTCGCTGACGCTGTGTCCGGCTCGCTGTTCCAGGCCGTCGAAGAGTGTCTATCCTGAGTACGGCCAGGTCAAGCTGTTGCCCACCTGCATGCTGCCCTTCAGGCGCGTTACGAAACCCGTCAGTGCTGTCCCTGATTCCACACCGCCATTGCTGCCGCATACATTTCGTCGACGGTAATTGACGTCAAACATATCTCCTTCTTCTCGATGCAGACCTCCAGATCGCACCCGGCACAATCCACTTTGTGATAGACCACCCGATGCCCGCTCCCCGGCGGAAACCACTTCCCCGGTTGATTGCGCGCGCCGAAAACCAGCGCACACCGCACTCCCTGTGATGCCGCCAGATGCTTCGGCCCGCTGTCGGGGCCGAGGAAAAGCTCGGCGTTCCTCAGGACCGCCGCGGTCTCGCGCGGAGCCAGTTGCCCACAAAGATTCAGCACCGCCCCACGCCATCCCGTGGCCGCAAAATCGCCGGTCGCCGCGTCTTCCGCAGCGCCCACCAGGACCAGCGCATAATCAGGCATAGCCGCGCTCAGTCTCTCTAACAAAGCCCGCCAGTTGTCCTGCCCCCAGTCGTTTGCCTGCATCTTTGTTCCCGGGCCGCAGGCAACCAGGGGCTGATCTCCGACCTCCTGCAGAACCGCCTGCGCCTTTTGTCGTTCAGCCTCAGTGAGCCGCAAATCCCACCAACGAAGATCGTTAATGTCTGCGTCACCGAGCGACCGCACGGATCGCAAGAGCCGCGCAGCTTCCTGCTCCCACAGGCCGGTCTTCTCGTCGAACCAATACTCTCCGAAGTCTCCTATGGGAAGACCAACGAACCTGCGAATCCCGCAAAGCCGGAAGAATCGGACATCGCGCTGTAAGCCCCTTTTGCCGCGCCGGGGCATTAGATAGACCAGGACGTCGGGACCAAACCGCCGAATCCTGCGCCAAACTCCTGCCAGTTCGGCAAGGTTGCGTGTACCCACCGGGTAGCTGATATATCCGTGCACCAGTCCCGAACCTTCCAGAACAGTCCATGCCGCAGGCGCCTTTGCGTGAACCGGTACATTGGTCAGCATCACGCGTTGCGCAGCCGGGAAAGCCCGTTCAATCACGTGCAGCGCCGGCAGCGCCACCACCGTATCGCCGAGGCTCCCCAGGCGATAAATCAGCACCCGCTTCACGCTTGCCGGGTCGAATTGCATTGACGATTGGTTCACGCAGCCATTTCCGCTCAGTCGGCCTGCCGCCGTGCCCTGGTTCCGCTTTTTCAAGAGACGGGAAAGACCAACCGCGCGCCGCAAGACAGAATGGAATTACAGGAAAAATTTTGCAGGCCGGCCCGCTCTTATGGCAGCCTCTGACCCACCGCTGCGTCCCGTGTGTGCGATAGTCCCGGACGTCCCACACTCAGATACGTGAATCCGTGTTCCATCATAACCGCCGGATCGTACAGGTTGCGCCCGTCGATGACGATGGGATAGCGAAGCGTGTAATGCAGGCGCTGCAGATCCAGCTCGGCGAATTCCTGCCACTCGTTCAGGATCACGAGCGCATCCGCATCCTGCGCCGCAGAGTAAGGATTGTCAGCGTAACGCATATGCGTTCCCGGAGCGAGCACTTCTTTGGCCCGTTCCGCGGCGGCCGGGTCGTAGGCCGTCACAATCGATCCTTCATGCAGCATCTGGTGCACAATATCGAGAGCCGGCGACTCGCGGATGTCGTCGGTGCCGCCTTTGAAGGCCAGCCCCAGCACGCCGATCTTCTTGCCGCGGAAGGTCCACAGCGCCGAGCGAACCTTCTGGAAAAACCGCCGCTTCTGTTCCTCGTTGATTTTCTCCACTTCCTTCAGCAGCCCGAAGTCCACACCCATCTGTTCCGCGACATAGCGAAAGGCCGCCACATCCTTGGGAAAACACGATCCTCCGTAGCCGACGCCTGCGCGCAGGAACTTCGGTCCGATGCGGCTGTCCAGGCCCATGCCGCGCGCCACTTCTTCCACGTCGGCGCCTGCCGCCTCGCAGATGTTGGCCACCACGTTGATGAAGGAAATCTTCGTTGCCAGAAACGCATTCGACGCGTGTTTGATAATTTCCGCCGCCTTGGTCGAAGTCAGCAGCACGGGCGGCCTGTCACTCTCGCAGCGATGACCCGGCACTGCCTGCGCCGACTGATAATAAGTCCCGCTGGTCAGCGGCTCATAAATCTTCTTCAGCAGATTCCCAGCCCGCTCCGAATCGGCTCCCAGAACAATGCGGTCCGCATGCAGGAAGTCCACAACCGCGGTGCCCTCCCGCAAAAACTCCGGATTCGAAGCTACGTCGAACAGTTCCCGCGGCACGCCATTGCGCTCGATCACGCGCCGGATCCACTCGTTCGTGTAAACGGGAACCGTGCTCTTCTCGACGATCACCTTATATTCGTCAATCGATCGCGCAATCTCGCTGGCTACGGCGTCGACATACGACAGGTCGGCGCTGCCGGTGCGGCTTTGCGGCGTCCCCACCGCGATAAAGATAACCTGAGCCGCCTGGGTTGCTGCCCGCAGATCGCTGGTGAACTGAATGGCCTGGCCCCGATGCCGGCTCAGCAGTTCGGGAAGATAGTCCTCGTGGATCGGAACTCCCCCGTCCGTCAGGGTCCGCAGTTTCGCTTCGTCGTTGTCGACACAGATCACGCGATGCCCGATCTCGGCGAAACATGCGGTCGCCACCAGACCTACGTATCCTGATCCGACGACGGCGATGGAAATACCCTGGCTCATGGTTCCTCTGACGGTTGGCTTCACTTTGCAGCGCTGGGGTTGCGTCGCAGAAACGAATCGCGCAAATCCCAGTCGGCGCAGTATTCGTAATGGTTTTGTGCCCGAGCAGGTTACGCTCTGCGAGCCCTTCCGATGCCTCATCCTACCATGTGCTGCACGGCTCCCAGCTTAGCTCTGGCCCAGGGCCTGGGCGTGATTTACAATGCCCGTGTGATCGTTCTCGCCCACGCCATCATGACCCTGCTCACCTGGATTTTCTTCGTGGGAATCGCCGGCTCTCTCCTGGTCATCCTGATTAGCTTCTTTGAGGACCTCAACGAACTTGTCGGCAAAGAGTAGTCCCGGATCTCCGGACGTGCCCTCCACCGTCAAGACTCCGATCACCGAGCCGATCCGCTCTTCGCCCTTCACTCTGCCGGCCTCCATTTTCCTCGGCCTCGTCTCCGCCGTCCTCCTCGACTTCTGCTTTCCTATCGCCGGCCCCATGCCTCCCTGGCGCGGCTTCATTGCCTGGGTCGCGCTGGTTCCGTTGCTGGTCGCGCTCCTCAACCAACGTGCGGCGGCTCACCCGAAGTATCTTCGCCACGCTGCCATCACCGGCTATCTCTGTGGACTCCTCTGGTACATCCTGAACTGCTACTGGATCTATCAGACCATGCTGCTGTACGGAAACATTCCTCCCTTCGGCTCTGCCGGCATCGTCTTCCTCTTCAGCGCCGTGCTGGGCCTCTACTTCGGCCTCTTCGGATTCCTGCTCGCCTTCTTTCGCCGCCATTTCGGCCTCGTTCCAGCCATCACGCTTGCACCCTTTCTCTGGGTCGCCCTCGACCTCGCCGCCGCTCGTATCACCAGCGTTCCCTGGGATCAGCTCGGCTACTCCCAGGTCGACAGCTTTCTCATCGCGCGCCTCGCTCCTCTAGCCGGCGTCTACGGCATTACCTGGTTTCTGGTGCTCGTCAACGTGCAGCTCGTCGGTGTCTGGATGCCAGGCCGACGCGCCAACATCCGGCTCAAGGCCATGATCACCGGCTGCGCGCTGCTTGTCTTCCTGCTCAATGCCTTCTGGATGCAGCCGGCACCAGCGCCCGTCGAGACCACTGCCGTTCTCCTCCAGGACAACCTCAGCGTCGATGAGGACAATTCCTGGATCGGCAATGTTTTCGATCCGCAGACCCAGCACAGCATCCCGCTTTGGGATCGCAACATGGCGCTGTACTCCAACGCGAGCCAGCAAACCTGCACTCCGTACTACGTCGGGATGCCGCAGCCTGGCTCTCAGTACATGGAGCATCCGGATTGCGCTCCCAGCTCGATTTCGCTGATCGCGTGGCCCGAAGCACCGTCAGCCTTCCGCACCGCCGATCCGCGCTTCTTCTTCGGCATGGCCGGTCTTGCCCAGTCGGCGCACTCCGCGGTCGTGGCCGGCAACATTGCTCGCCAGCCGGTGACGGTTCATCACCGCATGGAAATCGGTGTGTTCAACGCGGCCTCGATCTGGGAAGCGAACGGGCGTTTCGGCGGCGTGTACGACAAGATCCACCTGGTTCCCTTTGGCGAGTATGTGCCTTATCGCGAGGTCTTCTTTTTTGCTCACCATCTCACCCAGCAGGTGGGCGATTTCAATCGGGGCATCAAGCGTCTCGTCTTTTCCACCGGCGACACCGGCGCAGGCGTGCACAAATTTGGCGTCTTCATCTGTTACGAATCCATCTTTGCTGACGAGGTTCGGCATTTTGCCAAGAGTGGCGCCGAGGTGCTGGTGAACATCTCCGACGATGGATGGTATGGCGACACCAGCGCTCCGTGGCAGCACCTGAACATGGCCCGCATGCGCGCCATCGAAAACCGGCGCTGGCTGCTGCGCGCGACGAATTCCGGGGTCACGGCGGCGATCGATCCTTATGGACGGGTCACGCAGTCGGCGCAACGGCACGTCTTTACTTCGCTGGCCGTGCGCTTTGGATACGTCCAGCGCCGCACGTTCTACACGATGTTCGGCGACGTATTTGCGTGGCTGTGTCTCCTCGTGGTTCTAGGGGCGATCGTGAAGACGTACGAGCCGCGCTGGAAGGAATACCAGGCTCGGCGGAAAGCGGAGAGGGAAGGGCCGCTGGTTTAGTCTTCGGCCCGCTTTTTAGCTAGACTTGAGTTAGCTATGCTCTCCGATCTCGAATTTGCTTACGCTCCCGTCCGCGAAAAAGTCCGCGGTTTGCGGGAGTATCTTTGACGCACCCCGTCTCCGCACCGAACTAGCTGCCATCGAAACCAGGCTGGCCGATCCGGCGCTGTGGTCGAACCCTGCGCTGTCGCAGCCGATCATGCGCGACCGGAAGCGGATCGACGGCCAGCTGGCCGACGATGCCGATCTGGAGCGGCGCACGGGCGACATCGAAGCGTACTTCGAGCTGGCGCGGGAAGGCGAGGCCGTCGAACCGGATCTCGAGCGCGAGATCACGAGCCTGCGCGACCACGTCGACCAGCTTGAATTCCGGACCATGCTGTCGGGCGAAACCGATCCGCTGAACGCTATCGTGACGGTTCATCCTGGCGCTGGCGGGACGGAATCGCAGGACTGGGCCGAGATGCTGCTGCGCATGTATCTGCGCTGGGCCGAGCAGCAGGGCTTTAAGACCGAGATGAACGACTACCAGGACGGCGAAGAGGCCGGCATCAAGTCGGCGACCTTCACCATCACCGGCGATTATGCTTTCGGGCTGTTGGGCGGCGAAACCGGCGTGCACCGGCTGGTGCGGATTTCACCGTTCGACCAGGCGAAGCGCCGCCACACCTCCTTCGCGTCCGTCTACGTCTCGCCGGAGATCGACGACTCCATCGAGATCGACATCAAGCCCGACCAGATTCGCACCGACACCTATCGTTCCGGCGGCAAGGGCGGACAGCACGTGAACACGACGGATTCGGCAGTGCGGATCACGCACCTTCCGACCAACATCGTGGTGCAGTGCCAGAACGAGCGCTCGCAGTCCTCCAACCGCGCGACCGCGATGGCGATGCTGCGCGCGANNACCAAGGTCGAAGTGGGCGACGTCGATAAGGTGCTCGACGGGTTTCTGGATCCGTTCATTCGCGGGTACCTGCTGATGAAGCGGCAGGGCGGCGTTCCGGTGGCAGCGGCTGCGGACGACGATCTGGAATAGCTGGCTATTGACCTGTGACCTGGCCTTGTGTCAGGGCACGACTT
>PKVY01000104.1 GCA_003131625.1 Acidobacterium sp.
ACCGGGCAGATATGGGGCACCCTTTGGGTCGTACCCCTTCAAAGAAGGCCGTTCGCGCATAGCTTTCAGTCATAGAGCTCCTCGAGGCACCAGTCGTCGGTGGCTGCGGGACGCATGGGATTGCGGGCGATGGAGCAGCTGATGGTTGTGTTGTCGCTGGCGCGGGCGACGAGGTCCCATTTCTCCATGGACCAGCATTCGACGCCCCACCAGTTGCCGGAGAAATACCACGGGCCCCAGGCGCGCTCGACAGTGTAGCGCTGGTTGCGGAAGACGAAGCTCGTGGGGCGGCGCTGGTGGAGGGTGACGGTGACCGGTTCGGGCGGGCGGAGGCGGCGACGTGCGGAGCGGGCCTGCGCCTGGGGGGCAGAGATGACGGCCGTGGTTGCGGGGATGGTGAAGGGTTCCATGCGAAAAGCGTCGGGGCGGTGGGTGTCTTCGAGGACGGCGCGTCCGATGCGCTGCTCACCGACGATGGAGCGGATGCGGGCGAGGGTGACGTCGAGGCGCGCGGGCTCGGGGAGTTGCGGGGAGAAGAGGCCGAGCTGGACTTTGCTGGTCGAGCCGGGATCAGCGGTGAGGGTAACGGCGAGGATGGCGGCGGAGGGCGGCTGCGCCTGCAGATCGAGATGGAGGAGACGGAGCCAGAGGCGGCGGTCGTTGTTCGGGAGGGCGGGGCGGACGGTGCGGGTGTGGGTGCTGCCGCCTTCGAGCGTGAGCGTGACGGTGACGGAGGCGAGGGAGAGGATTTGCGCGGTAGCGCGAGCGATGAGGTGGTCGAGGAGAACGCCGAGGACGAAGAGGAGCGAGTCGAGGAGTTCGACAGGGGAGTCGAGTTCGATGCGCTCTTCGAGGGTGAAGGGCGGGTCGGCGGGGACGAGGAGATGCGGGGCCTGGCCTCGGGCGAGTTGACGGAGGCGGCGGCCTTCCTGTCCGAGGCGGGCGATCAATTCTTTTTCCGGTAGCGCGGCGAGGGCGCCGAGGGTGGAAATGCCCCAGCGGGCGAAGGTTTCTGCGTGTTCGGGGGTGAGCGGGAGGACGGAGAGCGGGAGTGGGGCGAGGGTTTTGGCTTCTTCGCCGGTGGGGATGATGGCGGTGCGGATGGGGAGATTGCGGGCGAGGCAGAGGGCGGCGTCGAGGTTGGCGCTGACGACGACGGTGGCGTGGATGCCGAGGATGCGCACGCTGTGCAGGAGTTTTTGGGCGAGTTTTTCGGGAGGGCCGAGGAGTTTTTCAGTTCCGGCGATGTCGAGGATGCAGCAGAAATGGGTGTCGGACGTGAGGAAAAGCAGGTCCCTCGACTCAGCTGCGCTTTGCTCGGGATGACAATGTGTCAGACATTCGACGCGCGGGGAGAATTGGCCGGCGCACTGGAGCAGCGCGGCGCGGGCGCTGGCTTCTTCTGCAAGGGAGCGCGGGAGGAGAGCGACGGAGGGGAAGACTTCAAGCTCGGCGCGAGTGAGGCCGGCTTCAATGCCGAGGGCGGCTGCGCGGGCGTTGCAGGAGCAAACCCACTGGCGGGGCGCGGTTCCTTCGAGGACGGCGACGGGGCTTTCGCGCAGCTGCGGGCGGAGGCGCAGCATGGCTTGCGCGGGAAACTCGCGGACGTAGAGACAGGCGTAGAGGGCGGTCATTTGCGGCCTGTTTTTTCGGGGGCGAGTGGGCGGGTTGCGGACCAGGGTGTGTGCGACTGCCAGAGGATGCTGTGGTCGCTTTGGGGCGGCTTGCGGAAGGTGAAGTCGACCACTTTGTCGAAACGGACAAAACGTTCGTGGGCGATTTCGACGCGGTGGTTGGATCCGGTGAGGACCGTTGTTGAGTCGTTGTCGATCTGGCTGGGCTGGCAGTGGAGGACGAGCCCTGCACTGCTTTTGGTGCAGGCGTGCTGGGTGAGCAGGAGGACGCTCGCGTGGGTGCGCTCGGCAGCGGCGCGGTAGCGGAACCATGTGGCGAGAGGAACGCGGAGAGCGAATTCGGGGGCAATGGAACCCATGTCGAGGACGATGGCGCTGAATCCGCCGGCCTGGAGGAGGAGGTCGGTGGCGCGGAGGGCCTGGTCGAGGCGCGAGTACTCGCGTACGGCCAGGGGCCGCTTCGCGGCAAAAGATGCAGGGCGCGGAGCAGAGCTCAGGTCAGGTGACAGGTTACAGGTGACAGGTTGCAGGGGAACTGCTTCCCTGCTGTGGCGTCGGACTTTTGGCTGCGGCTCGGCGCAGCGGGGAGCGAGGGTAGCAGGTGACGGGTTACGAGTTACAGGTTGCGGGGGAACCGGTGATCGATAAACTTCGCTGCAATTTGCTCGGGATGACAAATTGTCGAAGCCGGGGAGGGTGAGTTGCTGGGCTGGCGGGCCGCAGCGGATCCAGAGCAGGCGGTCGAGGTCGACGCCGATGGCGGCGGCGGATTCGGGATGGAGCGTGTCGGAGACGTCGATCCAGGCGCAGACGCGGCCTGCATTGGTGAGACCGGCGATGAAGGAAAGCGCGAGAGAGGTGCGGCCGGAGCATTCGGGTCCGGCCAGTTCGGTGATAGCGCCGATGGGGAGACCGCCGCTGAGCGCGTCATCGAGCGCGGGAATGCCGGTGGGCGCGGTGGGGCGAACGACGCGAGGCGCAGGAGTGAGCGCGGAAGGGATGCGGTTGGCGAGGGCAGCTTCGATCTGTTGGCGGAGGGCGGCGGCGGAAGGCATACGAGCTACTTTCGCCTTATCTTCGCCTATCGGGAGGGAGGGGGCAAGGGGGATTTGCACAGCGGGCTAAGTGATTCATTGAAAATCGGTTAGCTAAAAGAGGATCAGAAAAAGCGGGCAGCGTGATGATGGGCTTCTTTCCCCAAAAAGGGAAAGGGCGGTACTTCGGGACTGGGGTGGGACTCGAAACCGATTGATAATCTGCCGCAAAAAGTATCCGCTACTTGCTATGGGGTGAACCTGGCTGCCGGAAGTGGTTTTTTGGCGGCTTATGCCAATCAATCCATACTTCCGGTTTAGTCCACGCTCGTAAGACTGCTAGTCCCAAGAGTTCTCAGCAGCGAGTCTGCGATGACGCACCAATTGACTTGAGATGCCATTGGCCGATCAACTATATGTTGACAAGGCCAGCAATGATAGAAACCCCTAAACCGAAGGCGCTCGAAGACTTTCCGAAATTTGTCGTGACCGCCGTGCGGCCAGTTGCGACGCCCGAGGGCGGATATTCCGAGTTCGAAATCGAGGGTCGTTTCGACGCGATCCTTGAGGATCGTTTCGACCAAATCGTCGAAGGAGCAGGCCCGCGATGGTTCTGGCTTTTGTTCGGCGAGCGCGGATGCCTCACCCCTATGCTGAAGTCCTTCGACAAACAAACGAGGACTGCGATTCTCACCTGTCACGAAAAGGCGCAGCCAAAAGTGATCGGATTGGAGTTGGCCTATCTCAGCCCGTACTGGCAGGCCTTTCATGTCTGGATGGCGCTCGACCCAAACTGGAGCTGGGAAAGAAGGCAATTTCAGGGAACCGATGCTGTCGCAGAAGACTACGAAGCTAACGAGGTATCCATCGTAGATGGGCGCGAGGTGAGGGTATGGACGAAACTGGAACCAACAGGAGTAAGCAGGGGGCAGAGTCGACATTATCCGGCGACCGACCAAACCCTGCCTGTCGCTTCTGTTACTCGGCTAATTCCCGGGGCGTGGGGTCACGAGCACTGCGAATTGTGTCACGAGCATATCGATGCCGGGATGTTCGGATATTGTGACCCGGATGAGCGCTGGATGTGCGAGAACTGCTATGAACGATATGTAGCGCGGCACGATCTCGCCTTCGTGGGCGGGCTTTAGACGTACGAATGGCTCCGTCCCAGTCCGACATTTCTCGAACTATTGGCGAAATCAGGCCTGGCGTGCTCAATTTCCGTGAGTAGTGACTGGATGCTTTAGGATCGCTTGCAGTGCTCACGCTTGAAACTCCCGTCCAGTTTGTGAAGGGTATTGGCCCCACCATCGCCAAAATGTTGGCAGAAAAGGGGGTTGCGACGGTCGAGGACCTGCTGCTGCACCTGCCTTTCCGGTATGAGGACCGGCTGAATCCGCGAGCGCTGAATGAGCTGAAGCCGGGCGAAATGGCGAGTGTGATCGCCGAGGTGCGCGGGGCGGTTCTGCTGCGGACGAAGAGGATGCCCATCTTTGAGATGACGGTTGGACAAGGGCTCTCCTCGATGAAGTGCATGTGGTTCCACGGAACGTATCTTGAGGGCAAATTCAGGCCAGGACAGATGGTGGCGCTGTTCGGGAAAGTGGAGGCGTCGAAATCAGGACGCGGCTTCAAAATGATCCAGCCGCAGTTTGAGGTGCTGCCCGATGGGCACGATGATGCGCTGGATCGGATTCTCGAGGTCGGCCGAATCACGCCGGTGTACGAGTCGCTGAGCGGCAGCAAGCTGGCATCGCGATGGATTCGGCGAACGGTTTGGAATGTGCTGGAAGAGCTGAAAGGGATTCCAGAAACGCTGCCGCGCGAGATGCCGGAATCGGTTCTGACGCGGCTGGATTTGCTGAGCCGCGAGCAGGCGCTGCGCGAGGTGCATTTTCCTCCAGCTGGAACGGCGATGGCGCAGTTGCAGGCTGCGGCAACGCCGGCACATCGGCGGCTGATTTTTGAGGAGCTGTTTTACCTGGAGCTTGGGCTCGAAGTAAAACGGCGCCGGTTCCAGGAGAAAACGGGAATCGCGTTCGAGACGAGCGAGAAAGTGCGCGCGGCGTTGCGCGAGATTCTGCCGTTTCATCCGACGACGGCGCAGAAACGAGCGCTGGGCGAGATTGCAGCCGACATGCGGCGTGGCGCGCCGATGCGTCGGCTGCTGCAGGGCGATGTTGGTTCGGGCAAGACGATTGTCGCGCTGCAGGCGATGCTGATCGCGATTGAGAACGGGCATCAGGCGGCGCTGATGGCGCCGACCGAGATTCTGGCGACGCAACATTATTTGTCGGCGAAGCGGGTGCTGGAAAAGGCGCAGCACAAGTATCGGATCACGCTGCTGACGGGGTCGCTCGATGAGGATCGGAAGCGCGCGGCACGGCGCAGGATTCATCAGGGCGAGACGGATTTGATCATTGGGACACATGCGCTGATTGAGGAAAAGGTGGAGTTTGCGAAGCTGGGGCTTGTGGTGGTCGACGAGCAGCATCGGTTTGGCGTGCTGCAGCGGTTCCGGCTGATGAAGAAGGATGGCGCAGAACCGGATGTGCTGGTGATGACGGCGACGCCGATTCCGCGAACGCTGGCGCTGAGCTTGTATGGCGATCTGGACCTGAGCGTGCTGGACGAGTTGCCGCCAGGAAGAACGCCGATTGTGACGCGGCTGGTGACGGATGAGCGCGCCGACGAAGTTTGGGAGTTTGTGCGGAAGCAGGTCGCGAAAAAGCATCAGGTGTATGTGGTGTATCCAGTGATTGAAGGTCCGAAGGACGATCAGCCGGAATTGGATTTTGCTTTGCCGGATGAGGTTCCGGAACCGGCGAAAAAGAAGTCGGCGAAAAAGGGGCAAAGCGAGGCGCTGTTTCCGAAGCTGCCGCTGAAGTCGGCGACCGATATGTATGAGCGGCTGCGGACGCAGGAGCTGGCCGATCTGCGCGTGGGCCTGCTGCATGGGCGTCTCGACGCGGATGAGAAGGAAGTGGTGATGCGGCGATTCCAGCGCGGCGAGATCGACGTTCTGATTGCGACGACGGTGATTGAAGTGGGCGTCGATGTGCCGAATGCGACGGTGATGGTGATCGAGCATGCGGAGCGGTTTGGGCTGGCGCAGCTGCATCAGTTGCGTGGACGCGTGGGCCGCGGTGGCGCGAAGTCGTACTGCATTTTGATGACGGGCGGAAAAATTTCTCCGCACGCTGAAGAGCGGTTGGCGGCGATGGTGCGAACCCAGGATGGTTTCGAGTTGGCGGAGCTCGATCTGGAGTTGCGCGGTCCTGGCGAGTTTTTCGGGACGCGACAGGCGGGTCTGCCGGATTTTCGCGTGGCGAATCTGTTGCGGGATCGCAAGCTGCTGGAGCTGGCGAAGGTGGAGTCGGCGCGCTTTGTGCAGAAAGCAAGCGAAGAGGCGACTGCTGAAGAGCGGGCGCGTGTTGCGGCTCGGCTGAAGGATACGTGGCAGCGACGGTATGGGCTGGCCGAGGCGGGCTAGCCTGGTTCGGTGGCTGAACACGGGAGCCGGCTTGCCGGTACGGAGGTCCGCAGTTGCAGAGGGCGCCGCGATGGGTAGAGGATGGGACCGGTTCGAAACGCTGCAACCGATCGAATCGGCTGGAGCAGAACGCAGCAGGAAGGAGATCGAACGATGAATCTCAAATGGATTACGGTTCCGGCACTTGCGCTGATGTTGTTGGTCGCGATGGGGGTGCGTACGGCCAGGGCAGCGGGAGCAACGCACGCAACTCTGGCGGCCAGCTTTGGACAGGAACCCGGCGGATGGGATGTGCCTCCGCAGGAGCTGAACGAAATTCAACGGCAGGGCTTTCATGACGGGATCGAAGGGGCGCGGAGGGACTTCGAGAATCATCGCCCGGCCAATGTGGAGAATCGGGACGAATATCGGCATCCGCACCTGCCGCCCGAGCAGCGGGAGGCCTATCGGGAGGGGTTCCGGAGAGGCTACAACATGGCGATGGCGCACCTGATGGGCGGGCCGGGACCGGAGTATCGGCCGGCGCCGCCACCACCGCCGGTGGTGCGCGGGGACTGGGACACGGCTCCGACCGAGTTCAACGAGATGCAGCGGCGCGGGTTCCACGATGGGATGGAAGGGGCACGCAGGGATTTTGATAACCATCGAAGGCCGGACGTGGAGAACCGCGATGAGTATCGGCACCCGGACGTGCCGCCGGAGTTTCGTGAGGCGTATCGGGAGGGGTTCCGGCGCGGGTATGATCGCGCGATGGCGCATTTGACGGGGCAGCAGTGGAGGTACTGAAGGACTGGGAGCAGGCAGCAGCCAGCAGGGCCTGGGACGGCGTTCTAACGAGCGCCGCGTTTCTCGCGGAGTATCGCGTGGATTTTATCTTTGGCGGAGGAGGGGCTGGAACTCGGGGTGGGTTTCGAGGATGTGTTTCGCCACGGGGCACAGGACATCGACGCGGAGGTTATGGTCTTTCGCGTACTGAAAGGCTGTGGTGACCAGCTCGAGGGCGAGGCCACGGCCGCGGAGCTGCTCAGGGACTTCGGTGTGCCAGAGGGTTAGCCAGCCCTGGTTATCGGTTTCGAATTCGAGGTAGCTGGTTTGGCCGTCGTGCTCGATCTCGAAGCGGCTGCGGGTTACCTGGGTTGGGTTGGGCATGGGGGCTGCCTTGGTTTTGATGATAGCGGGACTAGCTGAAAGTCAGGAGTGTGGCGCTGGACGATGCGGAAGAAGTTCCGTGTGGGCTTGCTTCAGGTAGCCGATGACCTGCTCCTGCAAACTGGCCAGATCCCGGATGATCTGCGCGATATCGTTAGGCGATACTGCGCCTGCTGCGTCATAGCTGGCGGCGTTCCGTTTTTGCGAGTGAGCCTTGATTTTGCGCACCCATTTCTCACGCGCAGTTTCGTCCTGCGTGGTCAGGGTATGCGTCAGGCTTTCAATGACTCGCTGATGATGCCCCTGACCAGCGCCGACTCGAAAGCCGTTGGCGCGCAAGGCGATGTTGGTGAGGGTGAGGATTCCGTTGTAGGCGGCCTGGAATCGGAGATCGTCCGAGATGCCCTCGACTTTCAGGTCCCGCAGTGAGCGATCCACGATGCTGAAAAGACCGGCAATCTCCTTCGGGCTGGTGGGCTCAGCTTTGTACCATCCGAGTTGCGAGAGCTTTTCTAAAGTCATCTTCGGCGCCGATCAGAAAGACTTTGCTCGCGTTCTTCAGGGATCGCAGGAAATGATTGCCTGCGTGGTATCTCTGCTTCAGGTCTTTCAAAGAATAAATGGTTGGGTTGACGGGGCGCCGCAACTGTTTTTCCAGGGGACTGAGTGCATCGAGGATGTCGTCGAGGGAGACGGCTCCGACAACCATCAGGTCGATGTCGCTGGCGGCTTTGTCGTCGCCGCGGGCTACGGAACCGTAGACGAAGGCAAAGTTGATGCGGGAAGCGAGGGGGGCGAGGGCTTTCTTCAGCAGCTCGAAGACTCCCAGCGTTTTCGCGAGCAGGGCGCGGAGTTCCGGAAAGATAGGGTGTTCGCGATTGGCCTGGTAAAAAACCTGGCTACCGAGGACGGAACGCACGATGAGGCCGGCGTCGGCAAGGCGGGTGAGTTCGCGCTGCACGGTGCCGACGCTGGTGGCGATTTGCCGGGCGATTTGACGGGTGAAGAAGGACTCGTCGGGGGCTCCGAGGAGAAGCGAGAGGATCTGGCCTCGGGTTTGGCCGAGAAGGAGGTCTCCGATTGAGCTTGGTGTACTCATTTTGAGTACAATTGTACTCAAAATGAGTACGGGGTGGCGAGGGGGGAGGCCGCGGAGTTGTTCGGGGACTTCGGTGTGCCAGAGGGTCAGCCAGCCGTGGCCGTCGGTTTCGAATTCGAGATAGCTGGTTTGGCCGTCGTGCACGATCTCGAAGCGGCTGCGGGTTACCTGGGTTGGGTTGGGCATGGAGGCTCCGCTGGGGTTGATAATAGCGGAGCCGATATAGCGGTTAACGGATAGCGGTTAGCAAAAGGCGAGGCGGCGAGGCAAGAACGAATGTTAAGTGCGAAACCGAGGTTCTTATTGGGCCTTCGGTGGGGGTGCGACATTCAGGACCGTTTTCGTACTCACGTGGCAGTCGTTGAGGGCGTAGCGCCAGGATTCGGGATTGGATGGCGTGACAGTGACCAGCAAGGGAAGCTGGAATCCCTGGACGGTCTGCCATGTGTAGCTAAAGGTCGCATCTCCCGCGGCTGACGCGTCGCTGGTCGAGCCCGTTTTTACCGAGGCAAGCAGAAAGCCGTCGGGGCCGCCGATGAAGTTGGTTGAGAATCGCATTGGCTGTGGAAGCTGGCTCACTCCGCTGGTCATGCGCAGATCTGGATTGAGGAGGAGCGTTGCGTCGACGCCAGGGCCGCTGAGAGTGAGCCTGAAGCCGCCGTCGATACGCTGGAACGCGTATTTCGTCGCGCCCACGGGGAGGATGACGTTGGTGCCGAAGGGTAGCCAGGCGTTCAGGCCGCCAGCTACGACTTTGTCGAAGACGTTCTCCAACCCGGCGGCTGGAAGTGCGGTTTGATTTGACGTAATCGAAACAGCCGACACGACTGCTCCGCTGACTTGTTCCACTGACACTCGATGCTGAACGGTCTGCAACTGTTCTACTGTGGGCGCGAGCGCTGCAGGTACCGATCCGACGGCGTCGACAACATGTTTCTTCCAATCGAACTGCACCGCGCAATCAAAGGAGAACAGATTGCGAGTTAAGGGGGCGTCGTAAAGAGCGCGGGTTCTGGCCAGGAGCGCCTGATCGGGCGGATCCGAGGAGTGGGTCTGGGAGAGAGCTTGCACGCAGGCGCAGAAGAGAGCAACGGATGCCAAGCGTCGGCGCATATGGAAGCATCGTACGGCAGAGCGGTGACTTTGGTTTGGGACGCCCCGGGCTTTTGTATCAGGGCATGACTTCAGTCATGCCGCAAAGGCCTTACAAAAGAAGTGGGGCTTCAGCCCCTGCTATGACCGCTCCATCGCGTAATTCAGACGTTCAAAAAGTCCCGCAGTACCGGCGCACGTTCTTCGTGACGACGAAGACGAGCATGGGACGCCGGTTGCTGCAGTCGGATCGTTTTGCCGGGCTTCTCGTTGATGTGCTGCGTTCGTGCGTGGCAGCAGGACGGTTTCAGGTTCTCGATTTCGTGGTGATGCCCGATCATGTTCATTTGCTGGTCAGCGTCGACGGCGATGTTTCGATTGAGAAGGCAATGCAGTTCATCAAAGGCGGTTTTTCTTATCGGGTGAAGAAAGAGTTGGGTTATCCCGGAGAGGTTTGGCAGCGAGGGTTTTCGGAGGTGCGGGTCGAGGGGGAGAAGAGTTTTGAGCAGCATCGGCAGTATATTGCGCAAAATCCGGTGAGGGCAGGATTGGTTGGACCGGGAGAGGCTTTTGGGTGGTGTTTTGAGACGCTGCGAAAGGCGAAGGCGCAGGGGCTAAAGCCCCCTTCTTAAAGGCGCAATTTCGGCACGACTGAAGTCGTGCCCTGTTACAAAAGCAGCAGCGTTATGCCGGGAAGCATCACAGCTCCATTCGGGGCCGGTGGTGAATCCTGCAAAGAAGAGCAAAAACGCAGGGGCTAAAGCCCCCTCCCTAAGAGCGGTGACGGCACGACTGAAGTCGTGCCCTGTTACAAAAGCATGGTTCACGGGCGCCTGCGAATTTGTGGCTTGATGCGAAAGCTAATCGGTGCATCGAACATCCATGGAAAGCAAAAGCCCGGCGGGAGAGCCGGGCTTTGTGTGGGATTGGGACTGCGGGCGTGATCCCATGTCTGCCAAAACCGCAGATTTGAGCATCCTGCAATCCCACATCTGCCAACGACGGGCAGATGTGGGGCACCCATTGATTCGTTACTCGGAGGCAGAGGATTCTTCGGCCTGCCTGGTTTGGGCGACGGTCCAGTTGGGGTCGCCTACTTTGAAGCGGGCGAATCTCCGCACCGTGATGTTCTCGCCGAGTTTGCCGACTTTCTGGGCGATGTGCTCCTTGATGGAGACGGACTGCTCCTTGATGAAGGGCTGCTCGAGCAGGCAGACCTCCTCGTAGAACTTGGTCATCTTGCCCTCGACGATCTTCTCGATCACCGGAGCGGGCTTGCCGGTGGCGGCGGCCTGGGCGCGATAGACATCCTTCTCGCGCACGAGGTCCTCCGCGGTGACGTCCTCGCGACGGATGTAGCGGGGGTCCGTCGCGGCGATGTGCATGGCGATGTCTTTGAGGAGCTCCTGGAAATCGTCGGTGCGGGCGACGAAGTCGGACTCGCAGTTGAGCTCGATGAGCACGCCGATCTTGCCGCCGG
>PKVY01000144.1 GCA_003131625.1 Acidobacterium sp.
GGCGAGAGGGCCCAGAGAATGTCGAGGGGCAGGAGAAACTGCCAGAGCATGAGGAATTTTTCGCGGATCCCGGGCGCGTGGAAGAGGAAGGCGCAAAGGAGAAAGGCGCGGACGGGGATGAGAATGGCGGCGGTGACGATGAGGATGGTGAAGGCGAGAGGCGGGCGGGGCAGCAGCGCGGCGAAGAGGTCGTCGATTTCGGGAAGATTGGCGAGGGCACCGATGTAGAAGCCGAGATACATGACCTGGAGGAGGAGGAAGAGGGTCTGCGCAACGGCGTAAGGAATTTTGGGGAGTTCTTCAGGAGAAGCGAGGATGCGGGTGCGCCGCGGGGCTGATTCGGCGGCTGCGGATTGGGCGGCCGGCGCTGGATCGGTCGAGGCGGCGGGCGTTGTTGACGCGATGCGTTCGACGGGGCGACGAAGCGATAGCCGCGGCGGGCGAGGGTTTCGAGGAAGCGGGGGCTGGTGGCGGAGTCGCCGAGGGCTTCGCGGATGCGATTGACGGCGGAGTTGACGCCGTGTTCGGCGTCGACGAAGGTGCCGTCGGGCCAGAGGTGGCGGGCGATTTCGTCGCGGGTGAGGAGCTCGCCGGGGCGCTCGAGAAGCATGCAGAGAACCTGGAAGGGCTGGGCGTTGAGGCGGAGACGGATGCCCTGGCGGCGGAGCTCGCCGGTGGCGGCGTCGGCTTCGAAGGCTCCGAAGCGATAGCGGCGGTGGGCTGGCTCAGGGCCGGTCATGTCTGGTGTTGAGTGTAGCCGATGGCGGGGGAAGTTCCGGGCTTTGCGGCGATGGAGAAGTCGGGGGAAGTGGCGCGGGTGGAGTGGGTTGCGCCGTGAGAAACATTCCTTTCACAAGCGAGGAACGGTGCATTGCTCCGGAGGGTTGGGAGGGGCACGGTGTTCTTCATGAAACGCGGGTTCGTGGTTGGTTTCGGGGTGGCGGTTATGCTCTTGCCGGGGCGCGCGAGTGCGGAGGCTCCGGCGACGGCGGTTGCGACTTTCAACTCTTATGTTGGGGCGGTGGAGACGCGGCTGGCGGGGCAGCATCGGGCGGCGGATGGATTTTTGGCGGGCGAGGCGGGGAGCGAGGAGGGACGCGCGCGGCTGCGGCGGGGCGAGGTGCTGGTGGAGCAGGTGACGCCGCCGGAGGGTGCGGAGTTGCCGGGTGCGCTGCTGCATCACTGGCGCGGGACGGCGTTTGCTCCGGGAGCGACGGCGGCGGATTTTGAGCGGATACTGCGGGACTTTGGTGGATATGCGCAGATCTTTGCGCCGCAGGTTTTGCAGGCGAAGACGGTGGCGCAGGATGGGGATCACGTCGAGGGATGGATGCGGGTGCGCGAGCGGCACGTGATCACGGTGGTGCTGGATTCGACGTATGACGTGCGGTTTGGGCGGCTGGATGCGGAGCATGGGTTCAGCGCGTCGCGGAGTACGAGAGTTGCGGAGGTAGATGGGGCAGGCACGGCGAGCGAGCGGGCGCTGCGGCCGGGCGAGGAACACGGGTTTCTGTGGCGGATGAATACCTACTGGAGCTGGGAAGAGCGCGACGGCGGGTTGTATTTGCAGGTGGAGTCGGTGTCGCTGACGCGAGGGATTCCGGTGGGGTTGGGGTGGGCGGTGCGACCGTTTGTGGAAAGCATTCCGCGGGAGTCAGTGGAGTTTACGCTGCGGGCGGCCAGGAGCAGGGTACAGGTAACAGATGACAGGGTACAGGGAGGCAGGTGACGGCGATGGTTACAAATGCGGCGGTGAAAGCAGATGTGGGCGCAAAGCCCCAATTTGTGGGGGCGCGAAGAGTAAATGAAGCGTTGACGGCGGCGGTGGAGCGGCGGGCGTTGCAATGGATGGCGGAGCGGGCGCCGCAGTGGGTGACGTCGGATGGGCTGACGGCGCTGGGGCTGGGGGCGCAGGTGGGAGCGGGGATCGGTTATGCGCTGGCGCGGTACGACCGGCGGGCGCTGCTGCTGGTGATCGCGTGTATCGCGCTGAACTGGCTGGGAGACAGCCTGGACGGGACGCTGGCGCGGGTGCGGCGACAGCAGAGGCCGAGGTACGGGTTCTACGTAGATCACATGGTGGATATCTTTGGGTCGGTCGCGCTGCTGGGCGGGCTGGGGTGGTCGGGGTTCGTGCATTGGCAAGTGGCGGTGGGGATGTTAGTCGGGTTTCTGTTGTTGTCGGGGGAGAGTTACCTTGCGACTTACACGCTGGGGCAATTTGAGTTATCGCAGGGGTTGTTTGGGCCGACGGAGTTACGGATTTTGTTGGTGATCGGGAATTTGGCGCTGCTGCGGAGTCCTTATGCAACGGTGTTCGGGCAAAGGTTCTTGCTGTTTGACTTCGGAGGGGCGATTGCGGCGGCGGGGATGTTCGCGATCGCGGTGGTGGTCGCGGTGCGGCACACGGCGGAACTGTATCGGCAGGAACCGCTGCCGTGAGGAGACGCACCACAGAGAGCACAGGGCGACCTGCCTATTTGGGTAGTCGACCCGGCCTGGGCGGCGCGCATTGTCCCTTTGCCGTTCATAAAGCAATTGAGGACAAATGACGCAGGGAGGTTCCGGGGGCAGTGATTTCCGCGGAACGAGACTCGGGCTCGCTTCCATTTTGGGAGGAGACGGTACTTGGGTACTGAGGGGAGAGTGAGATTGCATTGACCTGCGCATTCGTACGGGAGTCTGCTTCTTGCTGTGGGGTGAACCTGGCCGGGGGGCTGTGGGCTTCTAACCGGAGCTGAACTGAAGCTGCTGCGGATTGCTGCTGCGGATTGCTGCTGCGGACGCGGGTTGCCGAGATGGGCACCACAGAGGACACGGAGAGCACAGAGGCATTCAAGAATGAATAGGGAAAAGCGAAGGACGGCTGCGGGCACGGTGACGCGCTGGATGAAGTTCAATGCAGTGGGCGCGGTGGGGGTGGTGGTGCAGCTGGCGGCGTTGGCGGTGATCGACCGGGCCATTGGGGGTCACTACCTGGTTGCGACGGCGGCGGCGATTGAGATGGCGCTGCTGTATAACTTTGCGTGGCATGTGCTGTACACATGGCGGGATCGGCGCGGCGAGGGCGGCGGGTTGGGGCAGATGGTGCGGTTTCATCTGTCGAATGGGTTGGTATCGATGGCGGGAAATCTGGTGCTGATGCGGTTGCTGGTGGAGGGAACGCAGATGCCGGTGCTGGCGGCGAACGGGTTGGCGATTCTGGGGTGTTCGGTGGTGAATTTCTTTTTGGGGGACGGGTGGGTGTTTCGAGCCAGGGGTCCAGCTGTGGTCCCGGGTCTCAAAAGCGGGGCCCCGAGCACGCAGACAGGATGGACTACTTAGTCGCTCTGGCATTTCACGCGGCCAATCAGGCAGTGATTACACTTTCCCGAGGACTCTCCGATAACGCCGCCATGCCAACGCTGCGGGAATCGCCAGGATCGCAACCC
Source organism: Acidobacterium sp. (assembly GCA_003131625.1). Lineage (GTDB taxonomy): Bacteria > Acidobacteriota > Terriglobia > Terriglobales > Acidobacteriaceae > Palsa-343. The sequence continues at coordinate 3,432 of PKVY01000144.1, forward strand.
AGACCAGAACCGCTGGTCCATTCTCTTCCACGAACACCAGGAAAGCCACCAGGCTGTCGCCCGCATTTCGAATGCCGCTGACGGCTGCATTGCGTATGCGCGATCCCACTGAGACCGCGGCCCCGTCGCCCAACTGCGCCTTGTACTCTTCGGTCAGTTGCAGATCGACAGTGGCAAACGCCACGCGATGCTCCAGAGCCTGCTGTTCCGCCTCCATGGTCTCGATCTCCCCGCGCGTTTGGGAGATCTGTTCCTCCACCTGCAGAACGTCTTCCATCTTGCCGGCGCGCTGCTGCATGATGGTCCGCAACTGCTGCTCTGTTTCGCGCGCGTTGCTCAGCCGCGCAGCCAGATCCACGTGCTGCTGGGTCACTTCTTCTCCGGACTGGGACTCGCTCTCCACGTGGCCCAGTCTCCGCAGCGAATCCAGCGCTGCCGCCAGTTGGGTTGCGGGAATCCGGAGCGAAGCCTGGAATGACCGCGAGCCTTCTTCCGGCGTGGTGAGGTTGAGCTGGGCGGCGTAGCCGTGGTTCGCTTCAAGAATCGCGTCCAGCGCAGCGCGCGCGTCGACTATGTTCTTCACCAGAATCGTGAGAGAAACGCTACGCGCGATCATCGGGCTCGGCGGCTCCGGAGCAACGTCCGGTTTCTCCGCTCTCCGATCGGTCAACAAACCCTTGGCTGACGCCATCGGCTGTGGCGTCGCTGCTGCTCCCGTGGACCCAGGGGTTGGCGGAATGAAAGTGTCGAAAGCCACCTGTTCCTTGAGGTGTCTAGGCTGGCTATGGGGAAAAGTCACGGCGAGCCCGACGAAAAGGATTCCGGCCACGGCAGCCAGCGCGCCAGCCCCGGCGAAAACCCACGGTTTCCACTTGCCGGATCCGTAGATCGGTGGCTTCACGTTTCTCTGTGCAGAGGCAAGCGCTGACCTCTGTTTCTCTACCCTCTCGTCCAGTTCTTTGGGCGGCGCCGGGACACTCCACCCGGCCAGCGCCTGCGAAGTTGCGCGAAACTGCTCTTCCAACGAAGCGCACGCGGCGCACTCCTCAAGATGCTGCAGGACCGCCCGGCTTTCGGCATTTGTCAGCTCTCCGTCCAGTAAGGCCATGATCTCTTCAGGAGCAACTTGATGTTGTGTGGCTGCGTTCATGCGTGCTCCTCCCTCTTCGAAAGCGCTTGTGCCCCTGGAGTGGCGGCCGGTGTGGCGAGCAGATCCCGCAAGGCTCCGCGCGCGCGAAACAAGCGCGATCGGACCGTATTGACCGGTATTCCGAGAACCACCGCGATCTCCGCGTAGCTAAGCTGCTCGAATTCGCGCAGCATCAGAATTTCTCGTTCGATCCGATCCAGTTTGCTGAGCGCCTCGCGCAGCGCAATCCCCGCGTCGATGCCGGGACGGGTTCCGGGTTCTTCATCGGCCGGCAGGGTGCCGCTAAACATTCCGCGAAACGCCGCTTTGCGCCGGTAGCTTTGCAGAATTCTGAGAGCAATGGCGTACAGCCAGGTGCGAAACAACGCGGTCGCTTCATAGCGATTCCGGGCGCACAGGATTGCCAGGAATGTCTCCTGCGCCAGCTCCTCGGCGTGGGAACGGTCCACGATGCGGCGGCAGAAGAATCCGTAGATCGGCTGCCTGTAGCGCAGGAAAAGCGCGTCAAATGCGTCGGCCGAGCCCCGGGCAAACGCGGCCATCAGCTGCTCGTCGTTTTCTTGTTTCTCGGCATCGTGTCTGGCTTCGGGTTGATCCACGGAGTTTCGCGTTGGCCCTCCGATGCGCTTGCGGGAATGACCCAATTATCCTGCGCATCACTTACGGTAATGACCCGGGGCCCGAAAAAGTTCCCGCGTGATCGAATCTTTTTCCTGGAGGCAGTTCGGGCTCTGACGGTTGCGGCCAGTCAGGCAAGTCGAAGCTTGGGCACGGGTGGGAGTGCCGTTTTGGTTCAGGGACATTACTGTGGAGTCGAAGTCCAGCATTTAGTTGTACGGGCAGTGCGCGGTGTGAGTTTAAGCTGCTTGCTATGGGGTGAACCTGGCCGGGTGCGCAGTGGGTTTTTTCCGGGGGCTGTTAGGGTGTGCAGCGGGGTTTTTCGGAGGATGGACGGGTGGGGCGGGTTTATCCGGGGGAAGTCAGGGTAGGGCAGAGGGGTGGTCATTTTTTCGAGAGCAAGCGAAGGATTTCGCGCATCACGCGGTCGCGCTGATCGGTTTGGAAGAGAAACTGTGGGGTGAACCTGGCCGGGTGCAGCGGGATTTTTCTGGAGGCTGACCGGGGTGCGGCGGGGGTTTTTCCGGAAGCTGACCGGGTAGGGCGAGGGTGGGATCATTTTTTCGAGAGGAAACGAAGGATTTCGCGCATCACGCGATCGCCCTGATCGGTTTGGAAGAGGAACTGAGCGTGCGCCGATCCATCGAGGACGATCAGTTCCTTCGGCTGGGGGGCTTTCTCGTACTGTGCGCGAATCCAGGGGAGGCGCAGTTCGGTTCCGCTGGCGTCATCGCGGGCGACGATGAAAAGGCTGGGCGATTGGAGCCGATCAGCAGGGAGATTGGGTGCTGAGCCGAGAAAGACGAGGCGATCGATGGTACCGGGCGGCGTAGTAATCGAAGCATCGCCGGCGGCTCCGCCTCCCATGCTGGCTCCGACTGCGGAGACAGTTTTCGCTCCGTGCTGGCGCAGATAATGGACGGCGGCGAGGACATCGAGATGCAGCGGCGCATCGAGCGGGTCGTGATCGCCCGGGCCATGTGAGTTGCCATAGCCGCGGAAATCGAGGGCCAGCACAAGAAATCCTGCGGCAGCCAGGGTGCGGGCCTGTGGGGCCCAGCTCTCCTTGTTGAACTGGCCTCCATGGGCGAGGACAACGCTGTTGTCGCCATGTCCATAGAGGTCCGCGAAGATGACTCCACTGTCTTCGGTGGGGAAGGAGATCATTTTCTGCGCGTGCGCGGGAAGAGCGATCACGAAGGCGGCGAGGACGGCGACCCATGCGCGCATGCGCCAATGTATCACTGGATTTTGCCGGTGCCGGGCCGAATGGGGGCGCAGTCGGCGTCCCCACAAGGGTGCGTTTTAGGAACGAAAAATCTAGTCGCCCGCCGAGTATTTCACGCTGCAGCCGTAGGGGCGGGTGTAGGTGACGGCGACCTGCTGTCCGGACATGGCTTCGGTGAGTGCGTCGGAGACGTAGTTCTTTGAGTGGGCGATGTCGGATGTGTCGGTGGTGGGGTGGTCATCGATGGCGCCAGCGTAGATGAGCTTGCCGGAGGGATCGATGACGTACATTTCGGGGGTGGTCTTCGCGTCGTACTCGTGGCCGAGGGCGCCGGCGGAGTCGAGGAGGGCGGCGGTGGGGGTGGCGTGAACCTTCTGCATGTAGTCGTTTTCGGCGGAGGCGGTCATGTAGCCCTGCGCGCCGGGCGCGGAGGAGAGGATGGTGAGCCAGACGACGCCTTTGGCGGTCCACTCCTTCTGGAGGTTTTGCATATTGCCGCTGGTGTAGTGCTTGCGGGTGAAGGGGCAACCGTTGTTGGTCCACTCAAGGACGACGTATTTGCCGCGGTACTCGGAGAGCCTGTGGGGCTGGCCGTTGGTGTCGGTTCCGGTGAAGTCAGGGGCTGGGTCGCCGACGCGGATGGCCGAGGCGGATAGGGAGAGGGCGAGGAGAGCGGAAATGACGGTGGCTTTGCGGATGGGGAGACGGCGTATGGGACACCCTCCTGATGGATTGAAATGAGGACCACCGGGGACACGGAGGGTCCTGCTGCTTGAAATATTGGACGCGAGAAGGTGGGGGATTGTCTATTCGCGGGGTGTAAAGAATTTGGGGTGAAAGCGTGGGGTGGGGTCGGTCGGGTGTTTTCGCGGGGGAGCCAAGGAGCGGCGTTCCGTTTTGGGAACAGAGGGTACTCGGGTACTAGGCTGGGAGCGGGTTTGGATTGACTTGCGGATGGGGCGGGAGNNATGGGGGCGGGTTAGGGCGCTGCGGAGGATGCAGCGGCGGTCCGTTTTGGGAGGGGAGGTTACCCGGGTGCTGAACTGAGGGTCGGATTGTATTGACCTGGGCGTCGCGTGGGAGTCCGCTACTTGCTGTGGGGTGAACCTGGCGGGGTCATGGGGGCGGGTTAGGGCGCTGAGAGGGATGCCGCGGTGTTCCATTTTGGGAGGGAAGGGTACTCGAGTGCTGAACGGAGGTCGTATTAGATTGACTTGCTGGTAGTTCAGGAGTTCTCTACTTGCTGTGGGGTGAACCTGGCGGGGGGATTGTGAGGGGGGATGTCGCGGGCTATGGAGTCGACTGGGCTGTGACGAGCCTTTCCTGCAGCGTCCGGACGATCAAACCATCGGGCGAAAGGCGAGAACTGCGGCGGTTGCGCGGTAGGGGCCGAAAAGGCTGCCGCTCCGCTCACTTCTCGGGTGGGGGAGTCAGTTTACGGCACTTTCCTTCAGGGCATCGCTCCCGGTGATCGCTTGAGGCGTCAGCGAACACAACGTCCAGGTTGACGAGAGCACTCACGGCCCAGGCAGGAAGAGACCTGTTTCGGGGTGCTCTCGTCATCGTGGTCAATCACACTTTGGGTCGAAGACGATGGATGCAAAGGTACCGGCGAATTCGTTTGTCGTTCCTCCGCCCGGGCCTACGGTAACGAACAGCTGGTTGGCTGCTCCATTGGTCGTGTTTCCGCCACCGAAGGCAATGCCCCAGAGGTTGTTGAGGATGATCTTCCTGCCGTGCCCGTTCCTGATCGTATCCACAAACTCCCCGGTTGTGGGATTGAAGCCGTTAATGGTGCCGTCGAGGGAGTTGTTGGAAACCAGCAGAGTATTGCTCAGCGGGCCGAAATTAGCGGGAGCGAGGGCCATGCCCCAGGCCTGATTGAGCCTGTCTCCCTTGATCAGTGTCTTGACGAAGGTGCCATCCTCCTGGAAGACGTCGATATAACCGCCCGCACCGACGTTCGGTACGGCGTAGGCGACGTAGACCATGCCATTGATGTCCTGGACGCCGAATACCGAGAGGGTCGAGGGGACGTTGGGATCGCCGAACGATTTCACCAGGGTAAAGGTGCCGTCATACATATCGATTACATTGTTGGCGTTGTCGGCCGCGTAGAGGTGGTTGCCGGTGGGATTACTGCTGATGGCCAGGCCGGTGTAACTGGCTTTGTTGGCGGAGTTGTCCACGACCAGGGTGGCCAGGTTTTTGTTCACGGCGCCGGACCAGGCGCTGATGGTGCCGTCGAGCGCGGCAAAAATGAAAGACGCGGGCTCTCCCTGAACCAGGAAATCGGTCTTCGATCCGTTGTTAACGATGCCCGTCGGCGTGCCAGGGCCGTTCAGGCCTGTTGGCGAGGTCGGTCCGTTACCGGCGGTAGGAATCACAACCTTGAGTGACTCGATGGTTCCGGTGGCGGTATAGACAGTCGACCAGCCGGTGTCGTTATCACTAATCCACCAGGGGCTGGTGGCGCTCCGGGCCAGTCCCCAGGCGTTGGCCAGCAGGGGATCGGTGCTGGGGGCCTGATCGACTTGATTGGAAACTAAATTGGTAAGGCGATATTGCGCCTGGGATGGGGCCGAAATTACGAGAAGAGCCAGGGCAGCGCAAGCGGCGGCTGCCGACTTGTAAATCTGCATATCGATTTCTCCTTTGGGAAGTCAGGAGCAGAGGCCGGTTGGAACCATCGCTCGATTGACCGGGTACGGAACCTGCTCAGACCTGCTGGCCAGCGATGGTAGGCCGCGTCGCGTCTCGGAGTTGTCATCCCTTTGTCGCCAGCTTGTAAATCTTTCTCGTCCTGTTGGGCATGGCCGCCGGGATGGTATTTGATACGGGGTCGACATGGGCCGCCGGTCCATTTCGGGAAGGGACGGTACCCGGGTGCTGAGCGGAGGTCGGATTACATTGACATGCGCGTAGTCCGGGAGTCCGCTTCTTGCTGTGGGGTGAACCTGGCGGGGGCCCGGGGGCCGGTTGGCCCGGGGGGCGGTTATTGTTCGGGGCCAGGCTATTTGGCTGCGGCTTGAAGGGGGTGTTGCAGGGAGTCGACGGCTGAAATCACGATGCCGGGGGTGAGGACTTCGGGGAGGACG
>PKVY01000127.1 GCA_003131625.1 Acidobacterium sp.
GTACCGTGAATCAGGTATTACCCCTCCTCCGTTCCGCTTAGCGGGATTCGCGTAACTTCGCGCGCAACTGAAAGTTCTGCTGTGTCCAATGGAAAAGCCCTGCGGGCACGAAGCCGGCAGAGCTTACACTTTTCCACTCTGAGAACTTACAAGGAGGAAAGATTATTTCTTTGCCCCCTATTATCAGGATACCAAGTCCAGCACGAAAAACGGCCAAATATCTTTGAGGTTATAAAGGTGGAAGTGGTGTGGAATGTTGGACAACACTTTGGTACCGTGCGCGAAAAGCTTGACAGGTTTTCCACATTTGGTGGTTTTGGAGGCGAGGAGCGTTTCATTCCAAGCCGCAGGGGCTGAAGCCCGGTTCAATTTGCGACTTTTACGGCACGACCAAGGTCGTGCCCTGATACAAAACCACGTTTTTCCGCAGGTTGTGAAGTCGGGCCCTGATACGAACCTCATCCCGGTGATCCCGCGCAGCCGGGAGTCGGGCCAGGTCTGGTTTTTTCGCAAGCTGTGAAGTCGAGCCCTGCAAAACGCCGCAGGGGCTAAAGCCCCCGTTAATTTGGAAGCTTTTCGGCACGACCGAAGTCGTGCCCTGACACGGTACGTTGCCGGTTGGGACAAAGCGGCCCGCTTGTCAAGGCGATCGGCAAAGCGGGAACCGGGAAGGGCGGGGTTAGGGTGAAGTTGCCTTGTAGATGTCGATCGAGGCGTGGGACGGCAACACGGCTCCGACGATTGCGCCACAAAAGCCACCGATGATGGCTCCGACTGCGGCCCCGTCCCCCCTGCCGCCGAGGAATCCATGGGACTCCCAGGCGGCCGCGGTGATGCCTGCTCCCGCGCCAGCGCCGATGCCGGCTCCGATGAGAGTATTGCGCAGACGGTGGCCACCTTTCATGAGTTTCACGCTGCGGACATCCTGTTTCTGGAGGGTGCGATCGCCCTCGGTCTGGGTGAGCACGATGGCTGTGCTGGAGACACTGACGAAAGCGCCGGAATGCTTGTGCGCCGTACTGTCGACGATTTGAATTTTCTGGCCTGCCCGCAGAGCGTTCAGATTTTCCCAGGTGGAGGTGGTTTGGGCGGGCAAGGCGCAGGACGTGGCGAGGATACAGATCAGGGACAACAGGTTTCGCATTGGTGTACGTGCTCCCTCAGGGTGGCGGCAAGAATACCATGATTGAACGGCCGGAAAACTGGCAGGACGGGAGGGGATTCGTGAAGGAGATCGGGAGGGACGGCAGTTGGCTGGTGGCCGGTCGCTGGTGGCTGGTGGCGGTGGTTTGGTGCGTTGTGATGGGCGCGGCGGAGTTCACGGCTCATGCGCAGAAGGCGGGGAAGGCTGAGGCGAAGGCGGGGACGGACATGACCGTGGTGAAGCCGGAGAGCGAGGGATTTTCGAGCGAGCGCCTCGAAAATCTGCACCGGTTGATCCAGGGGGAGATCGACGAGAAGCAGCTCGCGGGGGCGATCACGATTCTGGCGCGGCATGGGAAGGTGGTCGATTACCAGGTGTATGGGCTCAGGGACATCGCGACGAACGCGCCGATGACGCGGGATACGATTTTCCGCGACTACTCGATGACGAAGCCGGTGACGGGCGTGGCGATGATGATCCTGTATGAGGAGGGGAAGTGGCTGCCGTGGGATCCGATCGCGAAGTACATTCCCGAGTTCAAAGGGCTGAAGATTTTCGCGGGGTTCGATAAGGACGGGAAGATGGTGCTGGCGGATCCGGCGCATGCGCCGACGATGGCGGAGCTGATGTCGCACTCGGCGGGGTTTTCGTATGGGAACGGCCACGGGCCGGTGGATGCGCTGTACCAGGAAGTGAAACCGATGCAGTCGGCGAACCTGCAGGAATTCGTCGAAAAGATGGCGAAGCTGCCGCTGAACTATCAGCCGGGGAAGGGGTGGATGTACTCGGCGTCAATGGACATTGAGGGAGCCATCGTCGAGAAGCTGAGCGGGGAGACGCTGCCGCAGTTTATGCGGGAGCACATTTTTGAGCCGGTGGGGATGAAGGATGCGGGGTTCTTTGTTCCGCCGGAAAAGCGGGCGCGATTCGCGACGAATTACATTGCCGATGCGCAGGAGCAGCTGACGCCGACGCAGGCGGGCGGAGGAGCGCCGACGGATTATGCGACGGAGCCGACGATGCCGTCAGGGGGCGGCGGTTTGGTGTCGACAGCGGAGGATTATTACCGGTTCGCGCAGATGCTGGCCAACGACGGAGAGATCGATGGGAAGCGGGTGCTGGCTCCGGCGACGGTGAAGTTGATGACGTCGAATCATCTGCCGGCGGAACTGCTGACGGGCGAGTGGGGGATTGGGCAGCACGTGATGCGGCCGGGGTTTGGGTACGGATTCAACTGCGCGGTGGTGTTCGATCCGCCGACGGCGGGGCTGCCGGATGGGAAGGGGACGTTCTTCTGGGACGGCGCGGCGGGGACGTGGTTCTGGGTGGATCCGACGAACGATGTGGTGTTCGTGGGGATGATTCAGAGGATGCACGGGAACGATAATCACACGCTGCTATACAAGAGCCATGCGGCGGTGTACGGGGCGCTGGCGCAGTAAAGCAGGGTATAGGGTTTAGGGGATAGGGTATAGGCGTGCGGCAGCGGGAGGCCATCGCACTCACTCCGCAGAGGAGTTAGGAGGTGCGTTCTTTGGCGGATTCCTGGCGGAGGGCGTGGATGACGACGCGGAGCATTTCTTCTTCGGGGGCGGGTTTGCCGGTCCAGATTTCGAACTGGCGCGCGCCCTGGTGGACGAACATTTCGACGCCGGTGATGACGGGCAGGCCTTTTTCGCGGGCCATGCGGATGAGGGGCGTGTCGATGGGGTTGTAGACCAGGTCGAAGACGAGGCGGGTGTTGAGTTCCTTGGGCTCGAGGAGCGAGGCGGGCTTGACGCCGCGCATGCCGACGGGCGTGGTGTTGATAATGACGTCGAAGTTGGATTTGACGATTTGCTCGCGGCGGATGGTTTTCGCTTTCGCCTGACGGGCGAGTTTCTTCGCGGTTTCGGCAGTGCGGTTCCAGATGAAAACTTCCGCGCCTTTTTCGACGAGGCCGAAGACGGCGGCGCGGCCTGCTCCACCGGCGCCGAGAACGAGGACTTTCGCTCCGCGCAAGGGCAGGCGGCGCTCGAGCGGGCGAACGACGGCGGCGACGTCGGTATTGAAGCCGTACAGCTTGCCATCCTGCGCGCGGACGACGGTGTTGCAGGCGCCGATTTTCTCGGAGAGCACATCGGTTTTGGCGAGGTGCCTGATGATGTCGGTCTTGAAGGGCATGGTGATGGCGAGGCCATGCAGCGGGACTTCGCGGGTGAGGGTGAGGAGATCGTTGAGGCGCGTGGTCTGGAGCGGGAGGAAGATGCCGTTGACGGTCTCGCGGCGGAAGGCGATGTTGTGCATGAGCGGCGAGAGTGAGTGGCGGACGGGGTTGCCGGCGACTCCGTAGACTTTGGTGGATGCGTCGATGTGGTCGATGCGCCAGGTTTCGCGGAGGGTGCGGGCTTCAATCTGGCCGGGGCCGGTCTCTTCTCCGGCATGCGCGGCGGCGAAGGTGAAGACGCTGCCGGCGCGGAGGCCGAGGACGCGGCTGATGGTTCCCTGCTCGCCCATGGAGATGCCGATGATGTTGGCTTCGTCGCGGCGGCGATCGAGGAAGCGCATCATGGTGACGTTGTCGGCGAGGGTTTTGGCGGTGGAGACGATTTTGACGAACTCGGGCTGGAAGGGCAGGATGCGGTCGAAGACGGCGTCGAGGTTTTTGGTGGCTTCGTAGTCGTGGTGGCTGATGATGAGGGCGGCGCCGAAGGAGCGGAGCTTCTTCATCTGCGCGGGCTTGGTGTGCTCGGCGGTCTGCAGTTCGATGTCGATGAGATGGCAGCCGGCCTGCGCGGCCTTCTCGAGGATTTCGAGTTCGGCGGGGATGGTGCCTTTGAATTTTCCGCCGGTGGCAGCGCGACGACAGGTGGCGATGGCGGTGATCTCGCCGCGCTCGTAGAGAAACTGCTTGAGTTTGGGAATGATGGCGAGCGGATTGGGGAGATAGTCGAGGCGAAATTCGACGAAGTGATTTTCGCGGACGATTTCCTCGGCGTTGTGCATCATATCGGCGGGGTTGGCGCCGGTGATGGCGACGCAAATTTTTCCGATGCGGGAGCGGATGAAATGCGTGGAGGCGACCGCGGGTCCTTCGCGGACCGGATTGCCGTTCGTTGGGGCGGAAATTCTCTGCGGCCCCGGTGTGCTGGGGCGGGGCGTGGAGCCCTTCAAACCGTCCGATTTCGGCCCGCCCACGCGTGGGGGTGCGGCGCGTGCCACCGCCGTGCCTGCTTTCATACCCGCAATTGACGCATATTAAAGAGGTTTGCCCCGCGATGCAAGGTTAAATGCACAATCTTTGCTGCCATCGTAAATGGTTGAGGCAGAACGGGGGTCTTTTTTGTGGTTTTTCTTCGGGTGGGGGCCGGTTGAGGGGAGTTGTGGAGGGCGGCGTATTGAAAACAATAGCCTTACGCTGAGGGAAACCCGTGAGCAGTTAGGGTCGTCGTCCTGGGGGGTCTGGCCCGGTACTCCAGGGGCACTGGGGTGGTTTCCGCGGTTCGGAGGCCGTGCCACCTTTTAGAATGGCGGGGGCGCAAATGAAAAAGATACGAGTTGGGATATTGTTTGGCGGGCGGAGCGGCGAGCATGAGGTTTCGCTGCTGTCGGCGGCGTCGGTGCTGCAGGCGATCGATCGCCGCAAATATGACGTGGTGCCTATTGGCATCACGAAAGAGGGGCGATGGGTGACGGCGGGGCACGCGGAGCGGCTGCTGGGCCGTGGTGAATCCGGGAAACATCTGCGTGCGGGCGATCCGGAGGCGACGGGGCCGGCAGCGGTGCTGCGCAAAGGCGAGAGTGTGCTGGTGCCGCCGGTACCGAGTGAGGCGCTGGTTCCGTTTGAGCAGAAGGCGGGCGAGGTTGCGCAGTCGGGTTCCGAGCATGTGCTGAGCGTCGATGTGATTTTTCCTGTGCTGCACGGGACGTTTGGCGAGGACGGGACGATTCAGGGGCTGTTCGAGCTGGCGGGCATGGCATACGTGGGGTCGGGGGTGCTGGGGTCGGCGGCGGGGATGGATAAGGACGCGATGAAGCGGCTGTTCCAGTCGGCGAAGCTGCCCATGGTGAAGTGGGTGACGTTTTTGCGCGGGGAATGGGAGAAGAGTCCGAAGAAGATTCGGGCGAGGGTGGAGGCGGCGCTGAAGTATCCCGTGTTTGTGAAGCCGGCGAATTTAGGATCGTCGGTGGGGATCAGCAAGGCGCACGATGCGAAGGAACTGGGGCCGGCGATTGAGCTGGCGGCGGGGTTCGATCGCAAGATTGTGGTGGAGCAGGGCGTGGGCGGGAAAGGGAAGGCGCGCGAGCTGGAGGTTGCGGTGCTGGGGAACGATGAGCCGGAGGCTTCCGTGGTGGGCGAGGTGATTCCGGGCAAGGAGTTCTACGATTACGAGGCGAAGTATCTGAGCGAGGGGTCGGATCTGATCGTGCCGGCGAAGCTGACGAAGGCCGAGACGAAGCAGGTGCGCGAGATGGCGATTGCGGCGTTTCGCGCGTGCGACTGCGCGGGCCTTGCGAGGGTTGATTTTCTGATGGAGCCGGGAAGGTCGGGGAAGATCTACGTGAATGAGATCAACACGCTGCCTGGGTTTACTTCGATCAGCATGTATCCGCGGCTGTGGGCGGCTTCGGGGGTTGCGTATCCGCAGCTGATCGATCGGCTGATTGCGCTCGGGATGGAACGGCGGGTGGACAAGGACAGGAACAAGTACAGCCTGTAGCCGGTAGCCTGTAGCTGGGAGCTGGGAGCTGGAACCGTGGGCGTGCCAGAGGTGTCAGAATAAAAGGGGAAGTGTGGATGGTTTTGGTTCCGCGATTTTGCGGGGATGAAAGGAGTCGCACAGAATGACGCTGCTGGATGCTCCTGCGTTTGATTCACGCCGCGCGAACACGATACGCACGCTGTCGATTGTGGGCGTGGTGGTGGTGGTGGTCGGGATTATCGGCACGCTGCTGGGGATTCTCCAGATGCCGTGGTGGTTCTGGCACTGGCCGTCGGATCACAAGATCAATCAGTTCATGGGGAGTGTGGAGAGCGGCGACCTGAACAAGGCGTATGGCGAGTGGAACCACGATGCGAACTGGCAACAGCATCCAGCGCAGTATCAGCCGTACGGGATCAACGAATTTACGAAGGACTGGGGCCCGTCGAGCGACTACGGCACGATCAAGAGCCATAAGATTTTCATTTCGCATCGCGTGGGGAACGGAGTGATTATCGGGGTCTACGTGAACGGGAACACGGGCAAGCCGCTGTTCCTGCGGATGGACAGCGGGACGAAGACGATTGGGTTCTCGCCGGTGGAGCTGTATTCGGGACCGTGACGGCAGGGAATAGGGTACAGGGTGCAGGGTACAGGGTACGGGGATCAGGACTCAGGAAAGATTCGGCAATCCGTGGCAGCCAGGAACAGCGGACTCGCGAATAGTTGCTGCATTGTGAGCCTTGCGATCATCTGCATCATTTGGTTTTTGATCCGCGAACGAGCACCCATCACGAACGTGTACGTAATATCTGTCGTTATTCCTATCGTGGCCGCAGTTTCGCTGATCGCAGCAATTGTTGCCGCCATCAAAGGGTCGAAGTGGTGGTTGATTGCTGTGATCCCGCCGATCATAACCGCTCTGGACGTCCTCGTGGGGGACTGACCCTTCGACGCAGCGGGCTAGCTCTGCCCTAGACTCTGGATTGTTTTCGAGAGGCTTGCTTCATCTTCGACATTGAGGCAGGGCTGGGTGCGGTCGATTTGGCGCATTAATCCGTTGAGGACCGTGCCGGGTCCGACTTCGATGAAGTGCGTGGGGGCTTGCGCGATGAGGAGGCGGATGGAGTCGACCCAGCGGACGGCTCCGGTGACCTGGCGGATGAGGGCTTCGCGGAGCTGATTGGGGTCGGTGACGAGCGCTGCATCGACGTTGACGGCGACGGGGACGCGGGGCGTTGCGAAGGTGAGGGTGCGGAGTAGTTCTGCCAGGCGGTCCTGGGCGGGCTGCATGAGCGCGCAGTGGAAAGGCGCGCTGACCTGAAGCATGACAACGCGCTTGGCGCCGCGTTCTTTGCAGAGTTCGGCGGCGCGCTCAACGGCCGCGACTTCGCCGGAGATGACGGTCTGCTGGGGCGAATTGAAATTGGCTGCGGCGACGATTTTTTGCGTTTCGGCGGCGGCATCGGCGCAGGCGCGGGCGGTGTCTTCGGAACTGAGGCCGAGGACAGCGGCCATCGCGCCCTTGCCTGCGGGGACGGCTTCCTGCATGAAGCGGCCGCGGTGGCGGACAGTGCGGACGGCGTCGCGGAAGGCGATGGAGCCAGCGGCGACGTTGGCGGCATATTCGCCGAGGGAGTGACCGGCGACGAAAGCGGGCGCGATTCCTTTTTCGGCGAGGACGCGCAGAGCGGCGACGGAGACGGTGCAGATGGCGGGCTGCTGAAACTCGGTGAGCTTGAGCTGATCTTCGGGGCCTTCGAAGCAGAGTTTCGAGATGGAGAAGCCGAGGGCATCGTCGGCTTCGTCGAAGGTGCGGCGCGCGACGGGAAATTTTTCGGCCAGGTCGCGGCCCATACCGGCGTACTGGGAATTTTGTCCTGGAAAGAGGAAGGCGAGCTTCGTCATGACTCTGGGGAGATTATTCCATTTTCACAAATAGGGTGGGCCGAGATCCTGGAAATTGGGATTTTGCAGGTACGCTTGGCCGAGTTGAGGCTGGGCTTTTCCAAAATGGGTACAAGACATTACCCCAGGCGTGAACGCAGAGTCGAATCCCATTGACGTTCGCGTGGCAGGGGAGTCCTCTGCTTGCTGTGGGGTGAACCTGGCCTGCGCTGCGTTGGGGGTTATGGTTTTGGCTTTTGGTTTTGACTTTTGGCTTTTGGTTTTGACTTTCGGCTTTTGGTTTTGCCTTTCGCAAGCTGGTGAAGCCCTGGCCTTTGCTGGCGACCTCGCGTTGGCTGCATCGGGATTCGGTCTGCGCTGTTGGTGAGAAGGCTCGGGGGTTATGGTTTTGCCTTTTGGCTTTTGGTTTTGCCTTTCGCAAGACCTGGCCATTGCTGGCGACCTCGCGTTGGCTGCATCGGGGTTTGGTCTGCGCTGATGGTGAGAAGGCTCGGCAAGGCGCGCGACGCTTCGATGTGGATGGGGCGCGGGGAGCCACGATCCGCAGGGTTCGGCGACCCTTTGAAAAAGGGGATTTAACTTTCCGGGGGTCTGGTGCGTCTATAAGACGAGAGGCGCGCGGGGCGCCGCACTAACCTGCTCACGCCCCTTGCTGCCCTCCATGAAAGCCCCGGTGGTTCGTGGGTCCGCCGGGGCTTTTCTTCTGGAAACAGACGTTGCGATGTTAGGCAGAGGCGGCCAGGTGAGCCGGGGGCCGCGCCGCACTGCTCGCCACAGCGGGCGAAGTGTGATGCGTGAGCCGGTGCACGAAGTGGTAGGGCGGCCAGGGGCCGGATAGCTGCATCTGGCAATCCTTCATGAGGACGCTGGCGCTGGAGTACTTGTTCTGGTAGCGCTCCACGCCGCCGGAGTCGATGAGGTGGGCGATATCGAGCAGCATCTTGCCGGAATCCATGCGCCGGCAGCTGACTTCTTCGGCCAGCGGCAGAAACATGCGATGCATCTGGACGGTGACGGCGCGGGCTTTGGTCTGGCGCTCGCGCTGGAGGGCCGCATTTTCGCGCAGGTTGGTGAGATAGGCGCGGCCCACGGTAGGCACAGGTTCCGCGGAATAGCGGCGGATCTGTTCACGGCAGCCATCGTCGAGCATGACTTTGAGGTGCATCTCGGCCTTGCCGCGGAGGCGTTCGATGTTGGTGATGAACTGGCGCTGATTGGAGCGGATCGACCGGCGGAGGGCTTCATCGTCGGCGAAAACAGTTCCAAAACGGAACGGCAAAACGGTGGAGGTTTTGAAGCAGTCGGAGATGACGCGGGCGTGTTCGACGCCGGCTTGGTGGGTGAGGTTTTCCGCGGGAGAGTATTCGCTGACGATAACGGCTAGATCACTGGCTGGGTAGAGGAAGATTTGATTGCCCTGGATTCCCGTAACTGCTTCCATTGGAATTGGCTTACGGTGACGAAGCAGTTCGGGAAAGGCCTGTCTTTCGGTTATGCAGTAGGCATACCACGCCATATTGGGTCGCTCCGCATGCTGGATTGGCAAAGAGGTGGGAACATCAGCGTTGTGGGGATGGACATGGCAGTATTACTTTGGAACTGACTGAACTGCAACGTATGCTAGCCCCGCGTGTAAACGACTGGCAACAGGCGCACGACGCAAGATGACGCAGGTTAGCGCCGTGATCGAAAGTCACCTTTACAACATGAAATAAATGTTTACGGTGTAAATATCGCGATTCAAATGCTCACTTTTGCCGTTCGAAGGACTAAAATTACCGCTCAATTGTGGTGAGGTCGTCGGGAAGGTCGAGGTCGAGCTCCCCTGCGGGCCAGGGAATTCCCTGGACTTCGGCGGCGTGGGCGCGGATAAGGTCTCTTGCGCCGCGGTCGCCGGAGCTGGCGAGGAGCGCGGAAAATAGCTTCGCGGCGAAGATTGCGGGAACCCCGGTTCGTCGCGCATAGACCGAAGCGGTGATGGCGATGCGGCGGGCGGACTGATGCCGGGCGAGCAGAGCCCGCAGGTGATCCGCGGTTAAGCGGGGCTGATCGCAAACGAGAATCAATACTGCGTGAGGTTGCGGGTCGCTCCTGCGAAGCGCCTCTATTCCGGAGCGCAGCGAGGCGCCCATTCCTTCCTGCCATTCGCGATTAACGACGGGATCTGCGGCCAGGCCTTGCAGTTCGGCGCGCATCGAGTCGGCGTCGAATCCGAGAACAACGTGAACGGGTGAGCAGCCAGCCTCGAGAGCGAGGCGGGCGGTTCGGTGGAGCAGCGATTCGCCGTCGATGCGAACGAGCTGTTTGGGTTGACCGAGGCGTGTGGAAGCGCCGGCGGCCAGGACGACCGCGGCACAGCGGAAGTCAGGCATGAATGGCGGGCGCCGATGAAAGCTTGCGGGCGTCGCGTCCAGCAAAGACGGCCTGCAGTTCCGCAGCAATGGCGAGGGCAATTGAAGCCGGCGAGTGACCGCCGAGGTCGAGTCCGACGGGTGTGTGCAGGCGGGCCCTGCATTCTTCGGCGGAGAGGCCGAGTTCGGGGGCGATTTCGCCGATGAGGCGGTCGGTGCGGCGGCGCGGTCCGAGGAGGCCGATATATTTGATATCCCGCGGAAGCAGGGCGCGCAGAGTTTCGCGGTCCTGCTCGTAGCTGTGGGTCATGATGACGGCGGCGTCGGCGGGGTTGATGTGGGCGAGGGCGGCGTCGAGGCTTCCGATGCGGGCGGCGCGGGGGAAGCGTTCCGGGCGAGCGAGGTTGGAGCGGTTGTCGGCGACGGTGAGGTGCCAGCCGAGGGACCAGGCAAAATCCGCGAGCGGCAGGGTGTCGTCGCCGGCGCCGAAGATGAACACGGCGGGGGGCGGGGCGATGACTTCGACGAAGTACTCGGAGACGTGCGAGGACTTGCCGGTTTTGAGCGCTTCGCGGGCGAGGGCGGCGAGGTCAGGGTCGGGACGGCGCGCGTAGAGAGCTTTTTCCGCGGCATCAAGGATGAGCGCGGTGCCGGGGGAATCTGTCGCAGTGCTGGTTACGATTACGGAGGCGGTGCGGTCCTCGACGCTGCGTCGGAGGGCCTCGAGAGCCTGAGCCGCAGGCTCGCCGCGTTCGAGGAGAACAAGGACGGTGCCGCCGCAGCCGAGGCCGTAGGGCATGTCGCCATCGTCATCGAAGAAACTGGAGTAGCGCTGGAGGGAAGGTCCCTGGGCGGTAAGCCACCAGGCTTTTCTGGCGACTTCGGCTTCGAGGCAACCGCCGCTGATGGTTCCGGCGCGCTGGCCCGTTGATGCGAGGAGCATGCGAGCGCCGGGGCGGCGATAAGCAGAGCCTTCGATGGCGACGACGGTGGCGAGGCAAACGTCTTCCCCCGCGGTGCTGGCGGGCTTCCACAGGTCGAGAATTCTCCGCAGTTCGGACGCCATACTTGTTCCGGTGACGATCAGGATACTCCCCAGGAAGCGGTCGAGATGGGGAATAGCGGGGCTACGGTTGCGTTGCGGTCGGTGCTGCCGCCGTCGTGTTGTTTTTCTTTTTGCGGCGGCTGAGAACCATCTTGTTTTCGCGGGTGCGCTGGGTCTCGGCGGCTTTATCGATCCTGCGCCAGAAGGCCACGAAGTAGTCGATGGCGGAGACGATGGAGACCGCAGCGGTGTAGTAGATGCCGACGATCGCGAAGAGATCGACGGGTATAACGAACCAGCCGATGTGCCAGGAGTACCAGGCGTGATCGAGGGTGGCAGCGACGACGGAGACGATCTGAGTGACGGTTTTAAGCTTGCCGACGTCGCTGGCCTCGATAGTGAACCCTTCGGTGGAGGCGATGGAGCGGAGGCCGCTGACGAGGAACTCGCGGCCGATGACGACGATGACGATCCAGGCCTTGACGACGTGCGGATTGAACTCGACGAGGGCAACGTAGGCCGAAGCGATGAGCAGCTTGTCGGCGAGGGGATCGAGGAGCATGCCCATGGTGGTGATCTGGCCGCGGAGGCGGGCGAGGTAGCCGTCAACGCCGTCGGAGATGGAAAGCAGGATGAAAAAGAGGGAGGCGATGACCTCCTGCTCGCCGTGGAAGCCGCCGTGTGGAAAACGGGGCGAGAGCATCCAGATGAGCACAGGAATGCAGAAGATGCGGCCCATCGTAATGGAATTGGGGAGGTTCACGCGGGATGCGCCCCTGCTGTCATTATGCACCAGGGGGCGAGGGAGTTGCCGGGGCAGGATGCTCGCAGATGGCCAGCAGTACCGCGGCCAAGGCGCCTGCAGGAGCGGTGGCAGGAGGGGGCTTTTGGGGGTCTGGATTACCCCGGTACTCCGGATTGACTCCTGAAAAAGAACCTTGGAACGCGCACGATCCTTTGACTATATTGATGCAAGGACTCGTCCATGAATCGGAATGCAAGCGAATCGCCGGTCGACAGGCTGATCGCGCTGGCGCAGCAAAAGCCAGCGAGGCCGGGCGCCGGAGCCAGCGACGAACAGACCGAGCTGGAGACGGTGGCGCTCGGGCTGCCGTCGGCGAGAGAGCTGGAGCACAATCCTATGTGGAAAGCGCTGCTGCAGTTTCGGGCGTTCTTGCCGTATATCGCGCGGCTGCTGGAGATGAGCAGCCCGACGCAGCAGTCGACGGGGCTGTCGACCGAAGTACGGAACGAGATGCGGCAGAGCGTGGGAGCGCTGGAGGCTTCGCAACGGGATCTTCGGCTGGCGGTGCAGGACCAGACGGTCGAGATGAAACGGATCGAAGAGTCGGTGACGCGGACCCGCGAGGCGTCAGAGCGGAACGCCGCGGAAGTGACGGAACTCGCCGAAGACGTGCGGTCGATGCGGTCGCTGGTGAAGGTGGCGCTGGGCATCCTGGTGATGCTGTTTGTAACGCTGATCGGGCTGCTGGTATTTCTGCTGGTTCGGGTGCGGCCGATGCTGCACTGATCTTCAGCGCGAAGCTGTTAGCGAGAAGCGTTTAGCGAAAGACGATTAGCGAACAACGTTTAGCGAAAACCGTTTAGCCAGAAGCGAGCGCAAGGAAGAACATAGCCGCAGCGGCTGAAGCCCGATCTATTGTGGGCTGTTACGGCCCGACTGAAGTCGGGCCCTGATACGAACCTCATTCCGGTGGTCCCGGAATGCTGAGGGCGAGCGAAAAGCGAGAGCGGAAGACGGGGATCACCCCAAGAACCGGTTCGCGGAAGAGCGGTCAGCGAGACCGCGGCGAGGGTTGGCCGGGTTTTCCTGCGATGAGAGAGCTATACTGCGCGGAGAAACGTCGAGGTGATCCGAAATGTCAACGTTGAGCCTGCAGGAAGCAGAATTGCCCCTGGCGGCGGACGACTTCAGCGCGCTGGAAGAGCGGATTGTGCGCGCGGTGGAGCTGGTGAAACATGAGCGCGGGGCGCGGGCGGAAGCGGAAAAGAATGCGGCGCGCCTGCAGAGCCTGATGGACGCGCAGGCAGCGCTGCTGGAACAGGCCAAAGAGCAGCTGCGCACGCTGGAACGGGAGCGCGAGCAGGTGCGGCAGCGGGTGGAACGGCTGCTGAAGCAGATCGACGAGATCGCGTGACTATGCCTGAAAACGACAACGCCATAACGGTGGAGATTTACGACCAGACGTATCGGCTGCACGGCAACGATCGCGAGTACGTGGAGCGGCTGGCGGCGACGGTGGATTCAAAAATGCGAGCGGTTGCGGCGCAGGGGCGGACGGTCGACTCGCTGCGGGTAGCGGTGCTGGCGGCGCTGAATCTGGCGGATGAACTGGCGCGGCTGGAGGAGCGATCCGCGGCGGCGGTGAGTTCCGGGGACAGCGTGGCTTCGATACGCAGCCGCGCGCATTCGCTGAGCGGATTGCTGGACGAGGTGCTGGGCGAAGAGCGCAAGGCGGGATAGCTGCATGGACTGAGGCACCAGCGCCGTCTTTGTGACAAGCGGCTATGGGAGCCAGACGCAGCGACGTGCTATATTTTGCGGACCTTCACTCCAAAAGGATCCGCACCATGAAGAGAATTGTATTTCTGCTGTTTCTGAGCCTTTCGGCCGGCGCTTTTGCGCAGAGCAAGCAACCACCGACGACGCTGCGCGGCGTTCTGCTGGAGCAGCTGCAGACAACGCATGACAAGGAAGACTGGTTTGTGCCCGCGAAGGTGGCGGTGGCGGGGCTGACGGCGGAGCAGGCGAAATGGACGCCGCCGGGCGGCGGGCACTCGGTGGGCCAGCTGGCGTATCACATCTGGTACTGGGACAACCGGTCGCTGCAGCAGTTCAAGGGGGAGAAGCCGGCGCCGTTCGACGGCAATAACAACGAGACGTTCACCGACTTCAACGCGGCGCAGTGGGAAGACCTGCAGAAGAAGCTGGACCAGGTGCTGACGGACTGGGAGAAAGCGGTTGAAGCTGCGGACGACCAGAAGCTGGCGGCGAATGCTTCGTTGATTGCGCATGTGGGAGCGCACAACGCCTACCATCTTGGGCAGATTCTTTACGTCCGGAAGCTCGAAGGGGCGTGGGACCCGAGCAAGGGCGTGAAATAGGGCGGCTGCTGCCTACCTTATTGGGTGGCGGCTCGCGCGACAGGCCACCATCTTCGGACGCGGTGACAATACGATTCGTAGGCGGGTCCGAAGGTTCGCCGGAGGGTGGGTTCTTCGTAGATCACGACGAAGAGGTGGCAGGTGAGGATGAACGCAGCACCGTACGCGAGAAGGGCTGCCGACCGGAAGAACAGCGCAGCGCCGGCGAGAGCCAGGGTGGCGCCGATGTACATCGGATTACGGACGAACCGGTAAGGGCCGCGGACGACCAGAAGGCGGGGCGCGTCAAAGGGGGCCGGTGTACCTTTCCCGATCCATACAAAGGTGAAGATGCACCAGAGGGCGATGGTGGCGCCGAGGGCACCCACGATCATGCCGATGATCTGCGGCGCCTCAATCACCGGTGGGCGGCCCAGACCCGACCACGATAAGACGCGAGCCGGGAGCCAGATGAGCAGGAACGCGATGAACAGCGTGGCGTATGTGATTGCCCGAGCAGCAACGAACATACCGGCCGCCTCTCGCTGGTGCGGAGTGTAGCGCGGGCAGGTGGGCGGGTCAAATGGGAAGAGCCGCTTGCCAAGTTGGGAGGATGCCGTTAGCATCCAGTCAAGAGACCGGCCTGCAAAGCAGGTGAGGGCGGTCAACGCTGGTTGAACCTACATTCATAGAACAGGGAGCTCGACTCGACAAATCGGCTCGGTGTGCAGTGTCCGCCAGTTCGGAATGCCTAAAGAGCCGCGGAGAGTTCCCACCGTCTTAGGACGGGTTCACCGGCGCATCGCCCCACGGCCCAGCGGGCCGGTACATCACCCCATACACGCCAGCATGAGCGTGCCGCAGTTTTCGTAGTTCCCCCTCCCCATCGGTGCTAGCTTTTTGCTCTTCCGTTGACGAGTGCATCCTCTTCTCATCCATTTCGGCCACGTAGCGATTCCGACTTATGGCGTTTGCACGGCGCTGGGCTTGCTGGCGGCGCTGATTCTTTCGGTGCGAACGGCGAAGGGGATGGGGCTGAAATCGGACAAGGTATGGAACCTGGAGTTGGTGGCGATTCTAACCGCGATCATCACGGCGCGGCTGGTGCTGGTTTTCGGGCACCCGTGGCTGTATCACGCGCATCCGTTCTGGTTCCTGGGACTGATCGCGCTGCCGAATGTCTGGTATTCGCTGGGCGGCGCCGCGATCGGAATGCTGGTGGGCGTGCAGTATGCCCTGGCAGAAGGGTTGCCGCCGATCAGGACGCTGGACGCGATGGCTCCGGCGACGGCGCTGGCATTTTGCATCAACAGGATTGGAGCATTCTTCGGCGGAACGGCGTGGGGCACGCCGACGGGGCTGCCGTGGGGCGTGACGTATCGCAACGCGGTGGCGTACCTGTGGTATCACGTGCCGCTGGGAGTCAGGCTGCATCCGGTGCAGTTGTACGATGCGGCGGCTTCGCTGGGGATTTTGGTGCTGCTGCTGTGGATGGTGCGCAGAGGGACGGAACGGCACGGCGAGATCGCGGGAACCTGGCTGTTTCTATACGGCGTGTGCCGGTATTTCGTCGAATTTCTGCGCGGGGATGCAGCGCGGCAGCCGCTGTTGAGCGGCGCGGTGACGCTGGCGCAGGTGATGGCGGTGGCGGGGGTGATCCTGGGCGGAGTGCTATGGCTGGCAGCCACGACGAAGGCGGAGCCGGTCGAGGAAGAGCTGGAGAGATACTGAGATTCAGCTGGCCGCGCGCACCTCGTGCTCGAAGGTTGCCCTGAATCGGCGGTGATATTGTTTTATCGCTTTCCGATATCAATGAACGGGATCGCATTGGCAGTTCCACGTCAGGGATGCTTCTTCCTGTCGTGCTCAAAGATTTCATTCGCCAGCTCGCGGACCTTCTTTTTTGCCTCTGCTAATACTCGCCGCCCTGCGCGGGTCCCGTAATAGACCTTGCGCCGCCGCCCGCTGATCCAGGCAAAACTGGAGCGCACCAAGCCGCGAGACTCCATACCGTGTAGCAGCGGATAGATGGTTCCAGGCCCGATCCGGTAGCCGTGGCGCCGCAGTTCCTGAATCATACCCAGGCCGAAGATCCCTTCCTCGCAGGCATGGTGCAGGACATGAATGCGAATGAGACCGGAATAGAGATCTTTGATCCCCGTGCCCGCAGTTTTCATGACGCGATTGTAAAACGACGGCGATTCCTCGGATGCGAAGCTCGTGGTATCTTTGTCGCTAACCGATAGCATTTATCGGCGACCGCAGAGGCGGGCATTCATGCAGATGACATGGCGCGAAATCGTGACGGCGATTCACGGCATGCTGTTTGGCGGGTTCTTCCTGATGGCGTGCTTCGGCGTTTTGGTCCTCTTGCATCGATCCTTCGGCGCGCGCGGCAATTCGGAGGTGACGGACCAGGGCCGCCGGCGGGAGCGCATTTTTCTGATTGTGATGGTGATGCTGGGATGGGCGGCGGTCCTGTCGGGAGCCTACATTGTTTATCCCTGGTATCGCGCGGCGGTTCCGCCGGGAGTGACGAATCTGGAACTGTATCCGCAGCGCCTGCTGATGTCCGATCCGCACACGGCGGGCTGGCACACGCTGGGCATGGAATGGAAAGAGCATGTGGCGTGGATGGCTCCCATGCTGATGACGATGGTGGCCTGGGTGATGATGAAGTATGAAGACGCAGGCGAGGAGCACCGGCGCCTGAGGGCGATGGTGAGCGGATTCGCGCTCGCGGCGTTTCTGGCCGGCGGTGTGGCGGCGGAATTCGGGGCGTGGATCAATAAGAAGGCTCCGGTTACGGGTGGTCCTGTGATCACACTCAGTCAGGACGGGAAATGAGCTCTCCGCGCGAGGCAGTTGCGAACGGCGCGGCGGGAGCGGCAGTGCTGGCGGCCGGCCTGGGTTGTTTTGCGCTCGGCCTACTGGCCGTGGCTGGAGACGGGTCGAAAGCGGTGGCGAGGCTGCTGACGTTCTATCGGCCGACCGGCCCGCTCTCCGGGGTGAGCACGATCGCGATTCTGTTGTGGCTGGCCGCGTGGATTGCAGGCAACCGTTTATGGCGGGGAAAGACGGTCGCCATCGGGAAAGTGAGTGGCGTGGCGTTTGTCCTGCTGGCGCTTGGGCTGTTGCTGACGTTTCCGCCTTTTGAAGATTTGCTGCTGGGGAAGTAAGCCGGCCTCGATGACGGCCGGAATTAATCAGAGCTGACCGGGATCAACGATGAAGCTGGACTGCAAGCGTTACGCCTGGGTTTGCGCGTTTCTCCTGCTGTCGTGCGCGGCGATGCCCGCGTGGGCGCAGGGTCCTCCGTATCAAACCGACGATCCGGTGCCGGTGGATCTGCATCACTACGAGTTCTATATCTTCGGGGGTGTTGATGGCACGTCGGTGGAAATCGACCCGACTGGGCCGGCCTTCGAGTTCAACTGGGGCGCCCTTCCCAGAGTGCAACTGCACGCCATACTTCCCTGGGGAGGCGTCTTCCCGTCGAACAATCCCGTTTACCTGCCCGGTGGCATGGGTCCCAGCGCGTTCGGCCTCACCGATATGGAGCTGGGCGTGAAACTCGCCATCATTAAAGAAAGCAAGCACATTCCGCAAATCGGCACATTCACCATGTTTGAAATGCCGACCGGAAGTTACGACAAAGGTCTCGGTGTGGGAAAGGTGTGGTACAAGCTGCCCGTCTGGCTGCAAAAGAATTCCGGGAAATGGCTCTTCGATGGAGGCGGCGGCTACCAGGTGGTTCCGCAGGTGAACTATCGCGATTTTCCTTACACCGGATGGCTGGTGAAGCGGGAACTGAACGAAAGGCTCGAGCTGGGCGCAGAGATTTTTGCGCATGGGCGCGAAGGCTACGCGGCGCCGCAGACGGAACGCTCGGCGATGATCGATGTGGGCGGTTACTACCATTTCAAGCATCATCCGGACGAGCAGTTCCTGTTTTGCTATGGGCACTCTGTCGCCGGGCAGACAGAAAACTACGCCTACGTGGGCATGTATTGGACGTGGGGCAAAGACGACAAGAAGACAACAGCAAGCAATGAATGGATGCAGGGTCCTATGAGCGGAAGCGGATTTGAATAACCCGCGGAGATGGGCCACCGACACGGCTGACCCGATAGGAAGGGGCATAGCGAATGGAGATTACGTCACGCGCTCTTTGGACGCTGATCCACGGGATGGGATTCGGGACGCTCTATCTGCTGGCATGTTCGGGTGCGCTGGTTGAACTTTACCGCTTGGCCACTTCGTCTACACCGTCCGATTCCGCGCCGGGGCAGGGGCGATTCCTGAAGGCTTACCTGATCGCGATGGTTGTGCTCGCATGGGCCGCGGTGCTGAGCGGAGCTTACGTCATTTACCCGTGGTATCGAGCGACGCCTCCGCCGGGAGCCGGCGATCTCTCCATGTTTCCGCAGCGCCTGCTCCTCTCCAACTCAACGACGGTTGGCTGGCACTCAGTTGGAATGGAGTGGAAGGAGCACGTTGCCTGGCTAGCGCCGATTTCAATCACCATGGTAGCGTTCGTCTTCACCCGATACGGTCTTGATTTACGCAATCACAGGCNNTGGCCTTTGCCTTGTGTTCGTTTGTGGCCGCGGGCATTGCCGGCTTTTTCGGCGCCATGATCAACAAATACGCGCCTGTTCAGGGCGGGGCCACGATGCAACTGAGCGCCGGAGGAGAAAAGTGAATTTGCGCAATCATGATGTTTTCTCTGGCACTCCCGCGATGCCGAATGGTTCCGGAGCGGCTGCGATTCTTGCGGCCGGCATCGGTTCTTTTGCTCTTTCTGTGCTGGCTATCGCCGGCGATCGGTCGGTTCTCGTCAAAGGCATTCTGGTTTTTTACAAACCGACCGGGGTTCTGTCGGGTGTATGCACCACAGCAATTCTGATCTGGCTTCTGGCCTGGGGAATATTGGAAGGTCGCTGGCGAAAGAGGACCGTTGCGGCGGGCCGCGTGATTGCAGTGGCGCTGGCATTGCTGGGCCTGAGCCTGTTGCTCACGTTTCCACCTATAGCCGACCTTATCTGAACAACACTCAGGTTATTTCAATGAGACGGCGTTGATGGATGTTCGCGTGAGCGCCGCGCGGGTCCCGGCTTCACGAGCTACCGTTTCGGATCTCTTTCTTGCTAGTCCGTTACAATCAAGAGCATATGATCCGTTTTTCGACTGCCGGGGAATCGCACGGGGAGGCTTTGATTTCCCTTATCTCCGGGCTTCCCGCCGGCGTCCCCGTCGATCTCGAGCTGGTGAACCGNNGCCGCGGCGGCCGCATGAAGATTGAGACGGACAAAGCTCACATCCTTTCCGGCGTGCGGCACGGCAAAACCATCGGCTCGCCGGTGGCAATTGAAATTGTGAATCGCGATTGGAAGAACTGGGAAGAAAAACTTCCCGTCGAAGCCGGGGACCCGGCGAAGCACCAGGCGGTTGCCTCGCCGCGGCCCGGACACGCCGATCTTGCCGGAGCCCTGAAATACAACTTTTCTGACGCGCGCTACGTGCTGGAGC
>PKVY01000031.1 GCA_003131625.1 Acidobacterium sp.
GTGATTGATTTGGCTGGGGTTGGGTTGGGGGTTGGCGAGCTCGACAACCTGCGCGCGGTCGCATGTATTTGAAAGCGGATCAATTGGGAGGCGGCCGTCTTTGTTACACAGACGGCTGCTTCTGTCATACAGGCGGCCGCGTTTGTTACACAGACGGCCGTGTTGTTGCACAGGCAGCCGTGTTGGTGACATCGGCGGCTGCTTCGACGGAGGAAACAGGAGACCGAGCATGGCCGTGCGGCTCGGTTGCATTCCTGGCATGGTCTCTCTCCTCTCCGAAATAGAAAAGCCGCCTCAAGGGCGGCTTTTTCTTTTTTTACTCTATAAGTTCAGAATATCACACTGGGAGAATAAACCGGCCAAAACTCTTTGAGGGTATAAGGGTGTAAGTGGAGTGGAATGTTGGGTCATTACTTTGGATTTTTCCACGGGGTCTTGACAGATCTGTGGATAACTCGCGGGTTTGGGGGAAGAGTGAATTGTATGCATGTCGGGCCGAAGCGGGTTTCTCCGCAGCGTCCTTACGAAAAAGCCTTAATCGGAGCCGGGATGGATTTCGGCCATGAGTCGCTGAAACCGAGGATCGCTCCTGAGGGGATCGAAAGCTGAGTCGAAGGTCATCATAAAGGAGCTGGGATCCTGGAGACTGACAGACTCGTTGAGCAGCCTGATGGCATTTTCGGCGTCTCCCCCCAGTGCGTACCAGATCGCGGTATCCTCCAGTTCGCAGGTATAGTCCGCACCGAAGCGGGGTTCGCAAAAATGGGCCATGGCCAGGGCATATGGAGCGGGTCCCTTAGCAGCCAGAATCGATTTTGCGGAACGCTTGAAGGAGATAGCGGCCGGATCCTGCATTGCCTCAGCCATGGAGAGATTCTCTTCGGCCGCTGCTTTGTACTGATGACTCTTCCATAAGGCATACACGAGCGCGTCACGGGAGCTTATGTAATCAGGGTGGCGTTGGATTGCCTTCCGGCCTGTGGTTACAGCGGCAGCCAGATCGTCTGGATTTACGGTTGCGTCCCCCTTCGCCATCTCCGCCATGGCGAGGGCAAAAGGCCCTCTTAGTCCGTTCGGATCGAGCGATACGCTAATCTCCGCCTGACTTACCGCCTCTCCCCATCGCCTTTCGCCCATCAGGAGCCAGACATACCATTCATAAGCCAGAGGGTTATCTGGATTGAGCGCGATTGCCCGCTGGAATTCGCGCTCGGCCGATTGCCACTTGTACTCGAAGGCGAGTTCCTCAAAGGCCAGAACTGCATGGCCCTCCGGGGCAAAACCATCCAGTTCAATTTCGCGGAGGGCGTTGGCCTTCACCAAAGGCATCGCTTCGCGCACCGGCATGCGCGCATCGAGGGTCGCAAAAAGATAAGCGTGGGCCAGCCCCCCGTACGGAGCGGCAAAACCCGGATCGCGGTGCACGGCTTCGCTGAATTCGCGAATCGCAGCAGGGGTGTTTTTCGGGCCTGGATAAGCGAGATGGTCGCGCCCGCGCAGGTACAAAGCGTAAGCCACCGGGTCTCGCGTCCAAACCTCCTTGAAAGGAGTGGTGTCGCGCGTGGGTAAGTACGGTTTCAGGTAACGGAAGATGTCATTGGCGATGTCAAATTCGAGCACCGGCAGCCCCGTCGCCAGGGTTTCATAATGTCTGGACCAGAGTTGCTCGTGGGTGTCGCTGCCGGCGAGAAAAATGGTGACCGCGATTTTGGAGCCTTCCTCTGGCGCCACAGTGGCCGTGAGGAGCAGTTTGACGGGCTCAGGCGCAGACTGAGCTGGAGCCGCGTCGAGCGCACGAACATGAACGCCGGGAATCCTGATGAGATCGGAAGCAAGCTGGTCGGCAATGCCGGAAGCCAGCCAGGAGTTGTCAGAGCTGCAGGCCACGCATGCGAAGCTGCCCCGAAAAATGACAGGCCCCTGCCCGGATGGTTGCAACTCCGCGAGCCGCGGCGCGTGTAATAAAAGCCGGGTTTCCAAGAAGCGCCAACCAGCCCAGGCCAGCAAAGCTACGACCGCCGCGGCAGCGCTATACAGTACAGGCTTAAGCCACCGCGGGGATTGCGTTTTGGGTTGGGGGCCCGTGTTCGCAGCCCTCGACGGGGACGGCTCTCGCGGAAGGGTGGAGTCGGAGGCGGACGATTGCGGCTCAGCGGTTGCTCCGTGGCCGTTTTCAGTGGCCGGGGAGCCTGGGGAAGCGGGAGCGGCCACCCATGCGTCGATCTCGGATTTCAGGGCGAAAACGGCTCGCCGGGGACTCCCCTCGGGCCCGCGATTCACGGGCAGCCCGTGGAGCTTGGCCCAGCGGATGACGGTTGTTACGTCCCGATCCAGGTAATCCGCAATGCCCTTCCACCCATCGATGCGATCACTCCTGGGGGGCACTTCCGCCATGCGGTTCCTACCAATTCTTCGGACTTTGGGAATGAGAACGGTGTGAAGAGGGGTTGGTACCAGCAAATACCAACTCCCACCAATTTACGCCTATGGATAAGCATGGAACTCCCGTGGTTCGATGAGCAACGGCAATTGAATTCATCAGGCAGGAGGGTATATGAGAATCGCAGACAAGGCAGTTCTGGTGACCGGGGCCAATCGCGGTATAGGGCAGGCGCTGGTCCATGAGGCTCTTCGGCGCGGAGCCAGGAGGGTCTATGCGGGAACACGCGGCGCACTCCCCATCGCCGATGGGCGCGTGACCCCACTGAAGTTGGATGTGACCAGCGCTGAGCAGATCCAGCGGGCGGTCGAAGAGGTCGGTTCCCTCGACGTGCTCATCAACAATGCCGGCATCGCGCTGTACGACGATCTGAACAATCCCGCGTCCCTCGAGCAGCAGCTGGCTGTCAACCTCTTCGGACCGTTCAATGTCACACGCGCCTTCCTGCCTCTGTTGAAGCGCTCCAAAGGGGCGATCGTCAACAACGTGTCGCTGGTGGCGCTGGCGGCCTTGCCGGCGGTTCCCGGCTACTCCATTTCGAAGGCGGCGGCGTTCAATATGACGCAATCGCTGAGAGCGCTGCTGGCCGGCGAGGGCGTGAGCGTCCATGCCGTGGTCATTGGCCCCACCGACACCGACATGAACCGCGGCTTCGATATCCCGAAGGCGCCGGTGCAGACGACGGCGCAGGGCATCTGCGATGGAATCGAGAATGGTGAAGAGGATATTTTCCCCGATCCGGCGTCTCAGTCCATCGCCGAGGGCTGGCGCAATGGCGTAGCCAAGGTGCTCGAGCGCCAGTTCGCGGGCTTCGTGCCGGAGACCGCGACGAATTTGGGATAAAACGTCAGGCCTTGTGTCTACCTCACAACCAACGTAGAAAAGGAGAACTCGAAATGAGGAGGGACGTGCCACCCCCTGGCCCACTTCGATGGGCGAATCTCACATTGGCTATGTAAAGAGCTGCGGATGTGGCTATGGCGTGCGGCCACTTGCGGCACCTACGCTGCGAAGCGCAGAGTTGTGTGACGAAGGGCGGGCGCGACGAAGTCTTCCATGGCATCCATGAATGGGAGGAAGCCCGGAAGAAGGAGACAAAAGGAAGTTCAGAGGAGGGACGTATGTGCCCAGCGTGTATCGCAAGCGCAGCAGCAGTGGTCGCCGGAGCCGGATCCACGGGAGGTATTCTGGCGGTGTGCATCGGGAAGTTCAGAGGATTCCTGAGAGCGAATCGTCTCGGTCTGTTCCAGCAAACAAAGGAGAAATGAGATGGCAACAAGCAATGAGAGAGACAAGGAACAGGGGAAAGCGCATCTCGCGATGAAGACACCTCCGATCGTGTCGCAGAAGGAGTGGGAGGCTGCACGCGAGCAGATGCTGGTGAAGGAGAAGGCGGTGATGCACGCCCGTGATGCGCTGGCCGCCGAACGCCGGCGGATGCCGTGGATGGCGGTCGAGAAGGCGTACGCATTCGAGGGGCCCCAAGGCAAGGTTGGCCTGCTCGACCTGTTCGAGGGCCGCCCGCAGCTGATCGTCTATCGCGCGTTCTTCGAGCCTGGGGTGTTCGGCTGGCCGGATCATGCGTGCCGCGGCTGCTCGCTGGGCGCCGATCAGGTGAGCCACCTGGCGCATCTGAACACCCGCGACACGACGCTGGCCTGGGCCTCCCGGGCGCCGCAGGCGGACATTGCGCGCCTGAAGGCGCGGATGGGCTGGGAGATGCCGTGGTACACCATGCTCGACAGCTTTGACGTGGACTTCGGCGTGGACCAGTGGCACGGCCACAATGCATTCTTCCGCGACGGCGACAAGGTGTTCCGCACGTACTTCATCAATAGCCGCGGCGACGAGGCGATGGGGAGCGTGTGGAGCTACCTCGATATGACGGCGCTGGGCCGTCAGGAGACCTGGGAGGATTCGCCGGAGGGTTACCCGCAGACGGCGCCGTATAAGTGGTGGAACTGGCACGACAACTACGACGCGGAGGCTTCCTCGCCTAACCCGCAGTGGGTGGATATCACGACTGACCCTGCAGGAGCGGCCATCCGCAGGCGGGAAGCAGAGGCGAAAGCGAGCTGAAGAAGGGACGCTGCCCATCGACGCCTTCGAGCAGCCACTCTTTTCATAAAGGAGCTGCGGGAGTGTTTCCGCAGGGTGCGCGGAGCATAGCCAGGAGGGCGTGTGCGGTAACCGCATCGTCGGAGGTGCGCACGCAGGGTAGAATACGTGCGGCCTCACTCCGGCGGATTCAAGGGTGAGAGAAGGACACACCTGTGCACCCGATCATCGATCTTCCGAGGCGGAGCAGGCGCCCGAGGCGCATGATTTTTCTTCTGATCGCCGCCCTCATTCTGGCGGTGTTCGTGGCCAGCAATACGGTGTTGTCGTATTACGTCCAGGTTCTCTGGTTCAACTCGCTCGGCTACGCGCAGGTTTTCTGGAAAAGCTGGGGACTGGGGTGGAGCGTCTTCGCGGTGTTCTTTTTCGCGACGTTCATCCTTCTTTACGGCTGGTTTCTCGCGTTGTGGCGGATGCACCAGGCGGACCTGCCGCAGGACCGGAACTTTTTCTTCGGAGGCCAGGCGGTGAACCTGCCGCTGCGGCGGGTGCTGCGCTGGCTGGGCGTGGCGGCGGCGCTGGTGATTGGCGCGATCAGTGGGGCGACGATGATGGCGGAGTGGCCGACGTTCGCGCTGTACTGGTGGGCGCCGACGGGGGGCGCGGCGGATCCGGTATTCGGGAAGCCGCTGAGCTTCTATCTGTTCACGCTGCCGGCGTGGCAGCTGATCAGCGGATGGCTGCTGGCGATGGCGGTGATCGCCTGTGTGGGGGCTGTGGGTTTCCTGCTGGTGTCGGGGAGCAGCCGGGCGCTGGCGCGAGAGCGCGACAGCATCACCGGACCCCTGCCGTGGCATGGATCGTCGATTGCGTTTGCGTTTTTCCTGCTGATGCTGGCTGCGCAGGAGTACATCAGCCGGTTCACGATGCTGCTGGACGAGCACACGATCTTCAGCGGCGTGAACTACACCGAAGCGCACATTCTGATCACCGGCAAGCTGGTGGTGGCTGCGGCGCTGGTGGTTGGGGCTGCGATCGCGGCCATCAATTCATTGAAGTGGCCCAAGGCGCAACGGCTGGTGGTCGCGGTGGTACCGGCGGTGCTGGTTTATCTGGCGGTGCAGGTGGTGGGCTGGTATGTGAGCAGCTTCATCGTGAAGCCGAATCAGCTGGAGCGGGAACGGCCGTTTATCGCGCGGAATATCGAATGGACGCGACAGGCGTGGGGACTGGATCGCCTGGCGCAACAGGAATTTCCGGCCGAGACGACGGCGGAGGCGGCCGATCCGGCGGGGAACCAGGCGACGCTGAAGAACATCCGGCTGTGGGACTGGCGGGCGTTGCAGGACACGCTGCGGCAGATCCAGGAGATCCGGACTTATTACGATTTTCCGGACATCGACATCGACCGGTACACCATCAACGGCGAGTACCGCGAGGTGATGCTGGCGGCGCGTGAGCTGAACATCGAGAAACTGCCGGAGAGCAGCCGGAACTGGATCAACGAAAAACTGATCTACACGCACGGCTACGGGATCACCATGAATCCGGTGAACGGGTTCACGACGGAAGGGCTGCCGACGCTGATGCTGAGCAATATGCCGGTGCAGAGCACGGTGCCGGGTCTCACCATCACGCAGCCGGAGATTTATTTTGGGCAACTGACGAATACCGATGTTTATGTGAAGACGAAGCAGCAGGAATTCAACTATCCGCAGGGTCAGACGAACAACCTGACTTCTTACCAGGGGACGGGCGGGATCGTGCTGGGTGGATTGCTGCGCCGGACTCTGATCGCGGCTGACCGGGGCGATCTGTGGAAAGTGCCGTTCAGTGACGACATCACGGCACAAAGCCGGCTGCTGATGCGGCGCAATATTCGCGACCGCGTCGCGGCGCTGGCGCCTTTCCTAACCTGGGATGCCGATCCTTATGTGATGGCGAGCGACGATGGGCGGCTCTACTGGATGCTGGACGCGTTCACCACGTCGGACAGCTATCCGTATTCCAGCCACTATGCGCTGGGCGACGATCAAGTCAACTACATGAGGAACAGCGTCAAGGTAGTGATCGACGCTTACAACGGGACCACGACTTTTTACGTTTTCGATACGCAGGACCCGATCCTGGGGGCGTGGAGACGGATCTTCCCATCGCTTTTCCGGGATGCGGCGGAGATGCCGGCGGATCTGCGGCGCCACGTGCGGTATCCGCAACTGCTGTTCGAGGAGCAGGCGGCGGTATACGGGCTGTATCACATGAGCGACCCGGAGGTCTTCTACAACCGGGAGGATCTGTGGACGGTGGCGTCGGAACTGGGCATGAGCGACACGGGGGAGCAGCAGGCGCAGGCGATGGAGCCGAACTACGTGCTGATGAAGCTGCCCGGAGAGGCGGCGGTGGAATTCGTGGAGATCCTTCCCTTCACGCCGGCGAATCGGAACAACCTGATCGGGTGGATCGCCGGGCGCAGTGACGGGGCGAATTATGGGACGGCGATCGTCTACGACTTCCCCAAAACCAAGCTGGTGGACGGGCCGATGCAGATCGAGGCGCGGATCGACCAGAATGCACAGTTATCAGGGCAGCTGACCCTGTGGAACCAGCAAGGTTCGCATGTGCGGCGCGGCACGCTGCTGGTGATTCCGTGCGGGAAAGCGCTGTTGTATGCGGAGCCGATCTACCTGCAGGCGGAGCGGAGTCCGATGCCGGAACTGCGGCTGGTGGTGCTGGCGCTGCAGGATCGGCTGGCCTACGCGCCGACGTTTGAGGGGGCCATGGCGGCGCTGTTTGGCGGCGAGGCTTCGACGGTTTCCGCGGCGGCTGGTGCGCCGGAACCCGGTCCGACCCCAACGGCGACAGCGGCGGGTGGGTCGCCGGATCGGAAGGCCCTGATCGCGGCGGCGGCTCGGGATTTGGCCGATTATCAGAGCCTGACTGCGCAGGGAAAGCTGGCAGAGGCAGGGCAAAAGCTCGAGGATCTGAAGCGGAAGCTCGACCTGCTGCAGGCTGGACAGTAACACCGCAAGGGGTACCGTCGCGTCAACGGGCGATCCATCGAGACGGGAAAACAAATAAACAAAGTTGGCCTAAACGAGGAAAGATTTGCGACAATGGTTCGCCACCTGCGCAGGGTCTCGGACAAAAATCCGGTGCGTCGCATCAACGAGTCGCGGAGCGACCCATCTCGGGTTATTCTCTGACCTAATCAGCGCACAAAAGATCGGGAGTGGGAGATTCGTCTGCCCGGACAGTAAAGGGGCGATGCGAGACGACTCGGCTCCCCGGAGATTGCTGTCGGATCTCCGCCCCATGACTGCACGCACGCGTAAAGGTGTTCTTTCGTCTTGGTTATCCGGGAGGATATTCGGCCATGAAACTTCCTCGTCGTCGGTGGATTCCAGTTCCAGCTTTCCTGTTTTGCCTGAGCGTCTGTATTCCGGCGCATGCGTGGAGCTCGGGCGGCGAGCGCCCGGACGATGCGGACGTGGCGCATGGCGCCGGGGCGGGGGCAATGCAGATGGTGAGCATTCCCGGCCCGCTGCGTTCGTTCATGCGGATGGCCGGCATCAGCCAGGAGGCCACGCCCGAGGAAATGCTGCCGCTGCTGGCGCGCAACGTCTCGCTGCACGGGTACCAGGTGGGCACAGAGACGGAGTATCTGGTTCTGCTGCGGCGCTATGTGCAGTTCGCCCAGGACCTGCGGCAGCTGGCCGACGCGCAGAACACGATTCATGTCGACAACTGCGAGCAAGCAGCCAGGCTGGTTGAGGTTCTCGGATACCAGTTCGACCCGGCATGCGGCGAGAAGAATGCGTACCTGGTGACGGCGAATGCGGAACGGGCGTTCCTGGCCATTGATTCAGGGTTTCCTCTTACCGGGCTGGAGGACGCGCTGCAGAAGCACACGCCCTTCGCGTATTCGTTTCCGGCGACACAGGTGCCCGTGCTGTTCCGGTCGCAGGACTGGACTTCGGCGAGCATCTGGCGACACAAGGGAGAAATAACTCTGGTCGATGCGATGCTGCACGATCAGGAACTGGATCGGCTCTACTGGGCTCTATCAAAGAATGATGAGGAAACGCGGCTGGTTCTGCGCCAATCGCACGGGCTGCGGTCGTTACTGCCGCTGGCTCCAGCTCTGGAATTCTATGGAAGCCAGGTCTCGGTTCGCGCGGGACGGGTTCTGGTGCCTGGCGGGCCGGACACCGAAAAGGGCTGGGAAGAGCTGGTCGGGGCCAGTGTGGGTTCTCCGGGCGAGTTTATCGAGCATTTGTGCGCGAAGGATCACGGATGGCTGGCTGCCTATTTCGACGCGCTCTCGCGGGTGGGCCGCGAGCAGCAGGCTCACCTGACTTCAGGGTCGCGGCTAAAACAGCTGTATGACGTCTATCGGCGGGCGGGCAACGGTTCCAGCGCAACGCGGGGAGTGTTTCCACGCAACGCCGATCTGCTGGTCCTGTTCAATCGTCTGCAGTGGCAGCCGGACGGAAGTCCGTATATTCCGGGTGGCCTGGCTGTATGGAAAGAGATCCTCAGCCAGAATTACAGCCCGAAGCTGGTCCGCGACTGGGTGAGAGACGCGCGCGGCTGGGACAGCCCGGAGCAGCTGCTGATGACGCTGGTGGCGTCTTCGTGCTTTGCGACCGATGTTGGCCCGCTGCAGATTTACCTGACACTGAGCGCGATCGATCATGCGCGCGCGCCGGAAGGCCGGTTATCCGAAGCAACGGTAAAGCTGCTGGCCGCGAAGTTTACGGAGTTCCATAGCTGGTATCTGGTGTTTTCGGAATTTCCGGCGCTCAACGATACATCGGTGACGCAATTCCTGAATGCCGCAGAGTCGGTGAGTGGGATTTCCAGTCCCGCGCTGCGCTCGAATGCGATGGGGTCCCTGCAGGGGAACATCGGGCTGTGGGAGATTCTGGCGCGCCAGCAGCAGATTCCGGACACGAAAATGAACACGTCCTGGCAGGGCGTGGTGCAGCCGTTTATCAGCGTTTCCGCCTCGGGTCCGATGTTCGACGCGACGCGCGCCTCGCTGCGATCGACGCTGGGGGCTGCTTCGGGCGAGGCCAATCTCTCGCAGGATCAGATCATCGAGCTATTGGCGGGACCCGCGCAACAGAGCTTCACGGGACGGCGCACGCATGATGAGATCGCGCAACGGATGCGATCGGTGCTGGACGATCAGCGGCTGGTGTCACTGGATACGCTGTTCGGGCTCAATGACGGTCTGGATCAGATGGCTCATGGATCGGCGGTGAAGGATCAGCT
The DNA here is from genome assembly GCA_003131625.1 of Acidobacterium sp. Classification (GTDB taxonomy): domain Bacteria; phylum Acidobacteriota; class Terriglobia; order Terriglobales; family Acidobacteriaceae; genus Palsa-343. The sequence continues at coordinate 9,776 of PKVY01000031.1, forward strand.
GATTCCGCTGGCCGCGAGCCTGCGGGAATTCGAGATGCCGCGCGCCATCTTTTCGCCGGGAGAAAAGGCGGCGTGGGCGCCGGCGATTTACACCAGCCGGCATGCGGAACTGCAGGTGCGCACCGATCTGACCCGAGTGATTCAGTCGTCGAGTTCGCCGGCACAGCTGGAAGCGGCGCGCGGCCAGCTGACGCCATTTCTGCGGGATACGCTGGTGGGGCTGAACTACGCGTATTACGAGCCGCCGGGCGCGCAGGTTCTGCACAACAATCCGCTGTTCGTGCGTTCGCACGATTTTTCGGGAACGTCGATTTTGGGATACGGCCAGATCTGGGATACTCCGACGCTGGTCGGCATCGGCGTGACGGCGGGCGGCGGCGCTTATCTGATCGGGTCGCTGGCCAGCCTGCCCTATGCGCTGGCGACGGCGGAAGAGGATTTCATCGCTCCGGAAAACGTGCAGGCTCTGATCTGGCAGGCTGCCGGTCCGGCGCTGCTGGTAGACGCGATCCAGCCGCGGTGGTGGGACGTGAGTCCTGCGGAACTGCACGCTGCGGCGCTGTATCAGCGCATGGGCGAAGAGTTGCTGATGGATGCGACGGGCAACGCGGAACTGCGCGGACGAATAACGGAAGTTTTATCGGACCTGATGATGCCGCGACGCCTGGAAATGACGGACCAGGCGCTGCAGCGTCCCGCCGATGCGGCCGCGTTCATGCCGCAGATTACGCCGGCGGAGAAGTTTTACCTGGCAGCGGAATATCGCAGGCTGTATCCGGAGCAGGCAGCGACGTGGGGAGCAGCGAGCAAGGAGCTGGACGAACTGGCGCGCAGCAATCCTTCCGAGGTGAGCGTGGCGCGGCTGTCGAAGAACTTCGGGGTGCCGCATCCGACTCTGGAGCAAACCAACGCGTTAGCGATTCTGAACATGAAGCCGCTGCCGGCGTTTTCCGGCGAAGACTATGGGCTGGTGGGCGAATCGTGGGAATCGAGCAATCTTTACTGGGCGCGGCTGGCGGATGAGATGGGCTATGCTCCGGTGACGCTGAATCTGCTGATTCCGGAACTGAGCCGGCATATGATCGCGAAAATATTCGCCACGGATATCGAGGACTGGCCGGCTATTCTGCGGGCGATGGAGCAGACCGGAGATGAGTTCCGACGCGGCGGTATCCATCTGTCGGCTGCGAGTACGATTGCGCAGCATTAGTTCACGGTTGAGGCAGTGCAGGGGAACAGTATGGCAATGAGATTCTTTCTGTTCGTCGCGTTGTGTTCAGGTCTGGTTGTCGCAGTGGCGAGTTTGCCGGCGATGACCGCACAGGGTCCGTCGTCCCGCATCTTCGTCAACGTGGTGCTGGTGCAGCTGAACGTTGCGGTGACGGATCACAACGGGAACTACATCACCGGCCTGCGGCCGGAAAACTTCGCGGTGAGCGAGGACAAGATTCCGGAGAAGATTGCCTCGTTTGAAGAAGGCGGCGCGCCGGAAGGCGCGATCCGCGATGCAGAGATAGCGAAGAAGAGCGTGGCCGCGCCTGCAGCACCTGCAGCGGAGGGTGGAGCATCAGCGGGAACCCAGGCGGCAGCGCAGGCTGATGAGGCAACATCGAGTGTCGCATCGGCGCCGCCCTCGGTTTCGCGGCTGGCCGGCGCCAGCGTGTATGTTCTGTTCGACACCAGCGACTATATGTACCGCGGATTTGTATTTGCTCAGGATGCGATTGGCGGGTTCGTGCGGTCGATGGAAGAGGCGAATAAGATTGCGTTCTACTCGTACAGCCGCAATCTTTCGCGGGCCACGCCTCTGACTACGGATCGAACCGCGGTGATGCAGGGTGTGCGCAGCACGGTCGCCGGCGACGATGCTGCTCTTTACAACTGCCTGTTGCTCACGGTGCGCGATGCGGCGCAGTTGCGAGGACGGAAGGCGATCGTGGTGTTTTCGAACGGTCCGGACAATGCCAGCTCGGTTCCGCCGGAAGATGTGGAGGAACTGGCGCAGTCGACGGGCACGATTATCTACATCATCAGCACGCGGCTGGCGCATGACGAGCCGGTTTCGAGCGCGGTGTTCGAGAGGATGAGCAAGGGCACCGGCGGCAAAGCGTACTTTGCGAAGGACTGGCGCGACGAGAGCACGGCATTCGCGTCGATCCGGGAAGATTTGGCTCATCTTTATACGATCAGCTACTACCCGAAACTGAATCCGAATCGGGGCTGGCGGACGATTTCGGTGAAGCTGGTGGGCAAGGACCTGGCAAAGTATCGGGTGCGCACCAGAGATGGATATCGTCTGCAGGAACAGGTGCCGACGACGGCTCCGGCGAACGATGGCGAGGCAGCGGCTGCCGATCCGCATTAACCGAATAGCTGGGAGCTCGGAGCCAGGAGCCAGGAGTCGCCCCCCCCCCCCCCCCCCCCNNGACAGGAGACAGAAGACAGGAGGCAGGTTTCTGTACCCCCACCCCCCCTCCCCCAGGGTACTGGCAAGTCGCTGATTCCATTGTGGTGATTGGGTACCGTAAATCAGGTATTACCCTCCTCCGTTCCGCTTAGCGGGATTCGCGTCACTTCGCGCGACACAGAAAAGTTCTGCTGTGCCCAATAGAAAAGCCCTGCGGGCACGAAGCCGGCAGAGCACCACTTCTCCACTGTCAGAACTGCAAAGGGGAAGAATTATTTCTTTGCCCCCTATTATCAGAATACCAAGTCCAGCCCTAAAACCGGCCAAATATCTTTGAGGGTGTTGTGGTGGAAGTGGTGTGGAATGTGGGGTCGTTACTTTGGATTTTGGGCGCGGGGCTTGACAGTTTTTCCACAATTGACCCTGGAGCGAGAAACGCGAGTTTTGGCGGGTCAGGAGAGGATCGTCCCGAGCGAGTTGGCGATGATGCGGGGCTGTGAACCGGGCCGTTGAGGGGAGTAGACTCCCGGATGGCCGACAACACACCAACAACGAACAAGCGGCCCCGGCCCAGTGCTGACGGACGCGATTCTAACGAGTCTTTACGACGGCCCCCCACGCATCCCCGCCATCGATGTACGGGAAACGAGAGCGGGGGCCGCCCTGTATGATCGTATTAGCGGTTAAGCGCGGGGAAAGCTGGATTCTGACTTTGCCCGCTGCCCTCTTTCAGGCTTCCTGAACTAAGTCAGCCCACCTGAAGTTCTCCTCTTCTTAGGCTCTCAGGAAATCGGGTATGCAATGCCTTCGTCCGCAATTCTGCGCGAAGCTCAGAAACTCCATCATGTGAGCGACAGTCTCGACGCGCTGGCGGAGGAGCACCCCGTCGTCTCAGAGGCGCTCATCACTATTTCGGGAAACCTTCGTCAGACGGCCACCCTGCTGGAGGTGCTGGTTGCGACGAAGCTGGGACCGCTCACCGGCGGCGGTCCGGCTATGGCCTGATCAACTGTTGTTCGCGTTACTACCGACTGGTCGGCCTTGATCGAGTCGGCGGAGGTTCCTCGATGGGAGGCTTCCGGGCGTTGTGCTCGGGCAACTGATCGTGCAGGATCACATTCAGCAGGGACTTGTGAACGTGGATGCCGCCGTTGTATTCGATAAACCCCATCTGGCGAAAGCGATTCATGAAAAAGCTGACGCGGGAGCGGGTGGTGCCGACCATCTCCGCCAGGGTTTCCTGGGAAATCTTCGGAATCAGCGACTCTGGCTCGCCCGGCTTACCGAATTCGGCCATAAGCAGAAGGATTCTGGCCAGACGCTTCTCGCTGGAGTTGAAGAGCTGATCGACCAGATCGGCCTGAGTGCGCATGCTGCGGGCGAGCAGAAACTTCAGGAACAGGTCGGAGAACGTATGTTCCTCGTGCATGACGCGGACCATTTCCTCGCGCTCAATCTTCAACGCTGTGCATGCGGTAATGGCAGTGGCAGTGGACATGCGGAGGCCGCCGACGCTGGCGAGCGATTCCTCTCCCACGAAATCGCCAACCGTGAGAAGCGAGATGGTGGCCTCTTTCCCGTTACTTGAAACGACGGTAAGTTTGGCGCGGCCGTTGTTGAGATAGAAAATCGAGTCGGCGGGGTGGCCCTGAGAGAAGAAGGCCTCGCCGGGGTTCAATTGAACGACTCTTCGTCCGAGCCCGGCCTTCGCCAGGAAATCGACGGCGTCAAAGGCGATGCTCTTCGGCTCAACCATCGGAACGGTCCCGTCCCGGAACGCAGCTTATGGCCGTGCGCTGCGCATCCGACTTGCCTCGATGAACAGGCCACCTGATTGGGATTATACCCCCGTTTTCGATCGGCTCAATTCGCAGCGGAATCTCGCCCGTAGTGCTCACATTCGAGAGAAGTTGGGTTGAACAGCATCACGACAGAGAACGGGTCTGAACCGCGCATGCCGTCAGCTGGCAACAGAAGGCCGTGCCGCGGATCGTGCGCAATCCTGCCCGGTTCAACATCGCGGTCATCGTTTTCATCGGCATCTACGTCAAAATGCATTCGACGCCGCGCGGCGAGACCATACCGCTGCTGTTGACCTCGATCCTCGCCGCAATTCCGGGAGCGCCGCCGTTGCGACGTTCACACTTGCGGCGGGGATCCTAAGAAGCCGATTACGGAACTGTGCGGGATAGACTGCCATGCAATCCCCGCGCCGCGCGAGTCGCGGAGGCTGTGGTATCGCGGCTGCCGGTTCCGGCACACGGGCACTGATCACGCTACTCGATATTGATCTGGAACATTAAGGAAGGGTCGTCGTATGAAACTGCATACCATAGCCCATCCGCTCCCATAACGAAGTACACGTCCTGCTGGTAAAACCACGCCGGCCAGGCGTCAGCATAGAACCAGTATCCACCGTAAGAGTACTCCCGACGCCCGTTGTAGTAGCGACCACCATTCTCTTCAAAGCGGGCATGATGCTCGCGTCCGAACCTACTTGCATTGTATTCGTGGCCGCGACTATCTTTCTGGCCGTTGTGGGCCCACTGTCCTTGTGCTTGCTGGTGCTGCTGACCACTGGCTTGTTGTTGCTGGTGCTGCTGACTCTTTTCCTGGTTCTGCTGAGTCCTGGCCTGTTGTTGCTGCTGTTGCTGCTGGCCCTTAGCCTGCCGCTGCTCATTCTGATTTGCGGTCTTCGCCTGCTGTTGCTGTTGTTTCTGTTGCTGCTGTTGCTGTTGCTGCTGGCCCTTAGCCTGCCGCTGCTCATTCTGATTTGCGGTCTTCGCCTGTTGTTGCTGCTGTTTCTGTTGCTGTTCCTGCTGGCCCCTGGGTTGCTGCTGTTCTTGTTTGGCAGGCTTAGCTTCCTGCTGTTTCCTAGGTTTGGCCTGCTGCTGTTGTTTTTCGGGTTTGGCCCCCTGGTCCTGCTGAGCGTAGGTGGGAGCAATGGTTCCGAGAAAAAGGACCAAAACTCCCATACCGATAAGCCTCATTGGTTTCATAAGTGTTCCCTCCATCACGATGGTTTCCTGCGCCACTCCTCAAGCCGGGCGTGGTTGTTGTTTCCTGCTGTCGTGGCTCGCAGATGACATTCGAATCTGTTCCCCGTGCGAGGCCAGCAACATTGCGATGCCCTCGCGAATGTTCGGCTCGTCATCCACAACCCAAAAGTCGATGATCGTCGCTCATTGCGATCGCCTCTGGGGCTGATGTGAATGCGTGAGCAGTTTGGTTGATTATGGGAGTGGCGCAGTCGTGATGCTGTTCAATATTGCTCAACCGTCGAAAAAGGTTGCATGTGGTTTATGGAAGATAACTTACAAGTGGACAATTGTGATTCGGCAGGGTTGCCGAAAACCATTTCCCGAGCGCGGACTCAGTCCCGTGGCTTCGCGGCGCTGATCGCGTTTGTGGGTCCCGCGACGAACAATCGTTCCCGCTGGATGGTTGACCGGCAAAGCGGAAGTTAGGAGCAGATCCAGGTTCTGCGGGCCGGCTTGTGACTCGAATCACAGACAATCGTGCGCGCGGGTTGGAGGATGAGCGCAGCTTCTCCGCGCAGGAGCGGAGGAGATTTGTGCGGAGCAGGTCCGGCTCGGCGGGCGCAGATGAAAGCCAGGAAGGAACCCGGCGCAGTGACGCGGCGGCAGTTCATGGCTGCCAGCGCGATGTCGAGTGCCGCATGGGCGGCTGGATGCACGTCGCAGAGCGGAGACTGGGAATCGCTGAGCGAGGACCAGGCCGGAACTCTGGCCGTGATTTGCGACCAGATCGTTCCGGCGGATGATTTTCCCAGCGCTTCGCAGGCGGGCGTCGTTACCTATATTGATCGGCAACTGAGCCGGCACTACCGCCGTCATCGGATGGCGTACGCTCACGGGCTCGAACAAGCAGAGAGCATCAGTGCGAAACGCTTCGGTCATGGACTGGCGCAGGCGACGGCGGAGCAGCGGCTGCAGGCGGCGCGCGCGCTGGAGCAGGAGAACCGTACGTTTTTCGAGTTGGTGAGGAAGCACACGCTCGAAGGCTATTACGGTTCACCGCGGCATGGGGGCAATCGCGACGCGGTCAGCTGGCGCATGCTGGGGCTGGCAGAGCCGCCGGTGCGCGGGCGGGCACGGGACGTGTTCAGTAAAGGAACTCGCTCGTGAAGCGGGTGAACGCGGTGGTTGTGGGTGCGGGCGCGGCGGGAGGCATCGTCGCCAGGGAGCTGGCGACTGCGGGACTGAGCGTGGTGCTGCTGGAGCGCGGGAAGTGGTACACGGCGAACGATTGCCGCAAGGATGATTTGCGCAACCAGCGGACGACGGTGCTGGGGAATGCGTTTGGCCCGGAGGACGAGGGGAATCCACGGGTGTGGGTTGACTCACGCGGCGAGGCGAATGTGGTGCTGCCCAGCGAAGGGGCGTACCAGAACAACGCGGCCTGCGTGGGCGGCGGAACGCTGAGCTATGGAGCGATGGCGTGGCGATTTATGCCGCAGGATTTTCGGATGCGGTCGACCTATGGAGCGCCGCAGGGAAGCTCGCTGGAAGACTGGCCGATCGGCTACGACGATCTGGAGCCTTTTTACGATAAGGCGGAATACGAGATTGGCGTTTCCGGCGATGAGTCGGGGAATCCGTTTCACGGGCCGCGGCGGCGCGGGTTGCCGATGCCGCCGCTTCCGCCGAATCGGGAGTTTGGGATTCTGGAGCCGGCGGCGAAACGGCTGGGGCTGCATCCGTTTCCGATTCCGATGCTGCGCAACAGCGTGCCCTACAACGGACGCGGCGAGTGCATGCGGTGCCGCTGGTGCGTGGGCTTTGCGTGCGAGGTGGACGCGAAGAACGGGTCGCAGAACACGGTGATTCCTTCGGCGCTGGCCACGGGCAACTGCGAGCTGCGCACGCAGTGCATGGTGCGGGAAATCCTGACCGACGAGCGTGGGCGGGCTCGAGGGGTTTCGTATTTCGACGAGAAGGGGCGGCTGCAGGAGCAGTTGTCGGACATTGTGGTGGTGTCGGCGTGCGCGATTGAGTCGGCGCGGTTGCTGTTGAATTCGAAGAGCCGGCTATTTCCTGATGGACTAGGCAATCGGTACGACCAGGTCGGACGCAATCTGCAGGGGCATCACTACACCGGCGCGATGGGATTTTTCGATTTCGAGACGTATGACGATGTTGGGCCTGGCGCGAGCATTGCGATCAGCGACTACAACCATGGGACGCCGGGTTTGTGCGGCGGCGGCTTGCTGGCGAACGAATTTATCCGGCTGCCGATTCATACTTTGGATCGGCTTCCTCCTGGGACTCCACGCTGGGGCGCTGGGCATAAGCGGGCGATGCGGGAGTTTCACCGGCGGACGATGATCGTGATGGGTCCGACGCAGCAGATTCCGACGGCGGACGGGCGGGTGACGCTGGATCCCGCGGTCGAGGACCAATGGGGATTGCCGGTGGCTCGACTGTCGGGGAACAGCCATCCTCATACTTTTGAGATTGGCGAGGTGCAGGCGAGACGAGCTGAGGCCTGGCTGAAAGAAGCTGGCGCGGTCGAGACGTCGCTGATGGCCGGACGACCGGAGATCGTTTCGTCGGGGCAGCACCAGGCGGGCACGTGCCGGATGGGCGACGATCCTCATGGGTCGGTGGTGAACCGGAATTGCCAGGTTCACGATGTCGATAACGTGTTCGTGATCGACGGGAGCGTGCACGTGACGAATGGCGGGTTTAATCCGGTGCTGACCATCATGGCGATTGCTTACTTTGCGTCGGACGCGCTGGTGCGGAACTGGAAAGGGACTGGGTTCCGGTCATGATGCGGGTGCTCAGGTTCGTTGCGGTGCTGGTTGGATCGGCGGTGGTGGTTGCTGTTGTTGGTGTTTATGGAGCTTCGAGCTACTACACTTCTCGACACGGCGCTGGGTGTGCGAATTGTCATGAAATGGCGGACACTGTCGGCTACGTGCATGGGTCGGCGCACCGGAATGTGGGGTGCCTGGACTGTCACGATACGAGGCTGACGACTAAGTTGCGGCACATTGCGGTTCATTTGAGCCGCAGGTGGCCGGAGACGATTCGGCTGCGGGATACGGATGTGGTGGCGATGACGACAGCTTGCGAGAAGTGCCATGAGCAGGAATATGCGACGTGGCATGCGGGTCCGCACAGCGCGACGTACCGGCAGATTTTTACTGACGCTGGGCAGAACCGCAAGCAGCAGCTGATGGACGATTGTTTGCGGTGCCACGGGATGCATTTCGACGGCGCGGTGCGGGATCTGGTCGAGCCGATGAATCGGACGGGGCCGTGGCGTGTGGTGCGAGCCGGGTTTGCGGATCAGGCGACGATGCCGTGTCTGACGTGCCACTGGGTGCATCGGGAAGGCGCGGTTGAAACCAGGCCTGCGGAGCGGATTTCGGTGGCTGGCGAGGACGTGCACGACTCGCTGGCGTTTTTTGACCGGCGGGAGCGGATGCACTTTGCTGCGGCCGAGCTCGAGATTCCGGCGGTTTACGACGGAGCGACGGCGGTGAAGGTGAGTCCTGACCGGCGGCAGGCGATCTGCTACCAGTGCCATGCTCCGCGGGAGCCGGAAACGGGATCGGCGGCGGCGATCCACCATTGGGGAGTGCAGGCGGGATCGGGCGACGACCGGACTCCGATGGGCGTACATGAAGGGCTGAGCTGTTTCTCGTGCCACCAGGGACATAACGAGAATGCTCGGGCTTCGTGCAAGACGTGCCATCCGAAGATGTCGGACTGCGGGATCGACGTGGAGAAGATGGACACGACTTACTCGAATGCGAAGAGCCTGCACAATATTCACTGGGTGCGGTGTGCGGATTGCCACCAGCACGGGATTCCGAAGGTTGGACAAAAGCAGCCAGCAGCCAGCAGCCAGTAGCCAGTAGCCAGTAGCGAAGCAGCGATCAGCGATCAGCGTTCAGCGTTCAGACCCCCTCCCCCCTCCCCCCATGGGCTGTGGCAAGTGGCTCGATCGGCAGGGGTTCTGGGAGGGCCCTTTTGGACTGTGGCAAGCTGCTGATAAGGCGGCCCTTGCAGGGGCGTTTTGGCGGGTAACCCGGGGGGTAACCGGGGGTGGGTGGCTGGCGGCATGGGTTCTCTAAAGTCAGGAGACAGGAGACAGGAGACAGGAGGCGAAGCTGCATGAGTACGCGGATTTGCTGGGTTGGCGGCATGGGCTCTCTCTCCTCTCCGAAACAGAAAAGCCGCCCGAAGGCGGCCTTTTTCTTTTTCTATCCTATAAGTTCAGGATATCAGATTGAGAGAAGAAACCGGCCAAATATCTTCGAGGGTATAAGGGTGTAAGTGGAGTGGAATGTTAGGTCATTACTTTGGATTTTTCCACGGGGGCTTGACAGATCTGTGGATTTCTCGCGGTTTCTTGGGAGGGCGAAATTGGGGCGGGGTTGGGGGCGTTTTTGGGGCGGAGGGCACCGTGTACAGGCTCACATCCGGCGCCGACATGCTCTACATCGTCATGAATGGGATGCCTCTGCTGTAGATGGTGATGTCACCGTCGGAGCTGACTTTGATGGCCAGCCCATAGTTCGAGGCTCCGATAGCCGCCTTCGTGCGGCTCCCTTCCGTGCCGCGCAGCCTGCCCACCTTTTTCGGCTGGAGCACGGCCCCGTATGCGAGGGTCTGGCCGGAGTTTGCAAAAACAACGGCTCCGTCTAGCGCCGCAATTTCCACCGCCACAGCTCTTGGGAGCGACTGGATTGGGTGTCTACCCATTATTTCGTCGAGTTCTAGGTCTCTCTCATCGCGGCCGTCGTCCCCGATGGCTTCGCCGAAGCGTACAACTCTGGCAAGATTAGTTCGATTCCGGAGGACAACGAACAAGCCGCCTGAGCGGCGAAACGAGACGTCCAGCGCCGCCCGATAGATTGCGCCGACGACGCGTCCCAAGATGCTCGGGCGTACATGTTGAGCGCGAGCCAGATCACGAAGAAGGTGCACAAGATGGGCGTGGTTCCAATATTGCCACCGTCCGAATCGATATGTGAAGCGAAGAGTCCCATTGTCAAACACCAAGATATCTCCCTGGCGGCTCAGTGCGATTCCGCAGCGTCCCTCTCGGCTCACGCGAGCGATGGGCTCCGCCCAATCGGGATAATGATGCCTCTCGGTAAGATGACTTTTCTCAAATCGATCGATGTCGACGAAATCCAAAATCTTGCCGTTACCTGAAATGAGGTAGGCAGTGCGAAATCCGTCCGAAAGCGCCTTGTACTTCTTCGAGGTCAAAAAAGCCTCAGGGAAATCTGCGCGGTTGCCAATTGATCTCCGACGAGAATCGACAATGCAGCCGAATGTCAGGGCCTTGTTTTCGTAGCTTTGCTCTGAAAGGGTATGGAGCGCGTCGAAAATCGAGTCGATTGTAAGAGGAGGTAGCTCATAGTGAGCTTCGATGTGTTGTGCGACTACATATTCGTCGAATGCAGCGCGAATCGCCTTGATTGTGGCCTCTCCGACGGCGCCAGGGTTGGACTCCATGACCTGCGAGAGGCGCCGCACTATCTGATTGCAGATATCAAACTCGCGATCGTCTAGGGTGCTGCGGGCTGCCCCGCCCTGAAGTGGCAGGCTGCGTCGCCTAACAATTCCCGAGAGGGACCTGCTGTTCTTGTCTCCAGGGCGTCCAATAGCGAAGGTCACTCGAATTTCTGTCCTGCTGGCGGAGGCCCAGACCGATGCGGCTTTCGCCCACTCTGCTTCGCGCCAATCGACGACTTTGACGTGTGGTAGGATGCGCTCGATTGAGCCTGCGGCGTGCTCGAGGAAATTCACGGCGCCGGCGCCGAGTGTCCGCCGCAGCGGACTGTTTGCTCGAAGGATGGGCTTAGGTGCCATGGTCGCTTGTGGTTGGGTGAGGTATCCGAGGCCGCGACGCCGGGCTCGAGCACCCCGATTTGCTCTGCTGCCTCGTCAAATTGTCAATCTCCGTCGACTCCGTTTGTTCGGCCTGCAAACGTAATCGGGCGGCCTCTTTCGGCTATCCGCCTTTCTGCAGTTGGGTGGCCGTAAGTTGAGCATATCTTCGCAGGCGCCGCAGGATGCCGACAGGGCCGGGAGCACCCTGCCCTTTGTGAATTTCCTCAACATAAGATAGCAGCGTGCGCAAGAGCACTACCTGTTCAAACTCAGTCACGATGACGATCTCGCTAGGATGTTTTTGGAGGAGGACCGGAATCTTATCTCATTGCGCGCCGGCCCGCAACGGGTTCCACCTAGAGAATTAATCTCGCGGGTCCAACGCCTCGCTTGCGGGTTATCTCGCAGGTCGCGTGCGTCCGCGGCGGGTTGAATCTCGGCTGGCGCAGGATTGGGCGCGGTCGACGATGCCGGCGCGGGGAGAAGGCGAGGGGGTTCGGTCGCGATCGCATGCCGTCACTTGGCATGCGGGGCGACCGAACCAAGGAAGGCGCTACGCGCCGCCTCTTTTTCGGCACCCGTTCGACTCGGCGTCTTGACGACGCCTCGCTCAGGGCAGGCTAAGCGAAGTCGTGCCCTGACACGGTTCGTGGCGGGGAAAGAGTCAGGGGGAGAGATTGGCGGTCTCCCACATCTGCCAAAATCGGGCAGAGCCATTCGACTCGCCTCGCGGCGCTCGGCCTTCGTTCAGGCCAGGTTGTGGGGCACCCGGCAAGGGATCTCCGGAGGTCTTATACGGACCTCATGCTAGTGGTCCCGGAAGACAATTCCGAAAGGATCGGCGGAGCTCGTTTTTTGAATTTTTAGGTCGCGGTTCGGGAGGAGGAAGGACAGCCCGCAGGGGCTGAAGCCCGGTTCCTTTTGGGACTGTTACGGCACGAGTAAACTCGTGCCCTGATACAAAAGCGTCGCGCGTCGCGCGATTCCCACATCTGCCAACGGCGGGCAGATATGGGGCACCCAGCGGAAAAGAACAACCGCAGATCCTTCCGCTTCGCGATGCGAAGCGTCAGGATGACAATCCTTTCAGTGTGCTCAGGGGGGAAAACTGCCCACTCAAGCCAAAACCGGGCTTGAATGGGCCNNGCGGCCTCCGCTCAGGATGACATTTGGTTTAAGGGGCGGTGCCGCCGCAGGCTCTTGGGAGTTGGGCGGTGGGAGTCAGGTGTATGACGGCGAGCTCGAAGCACTGGGAGTCTCCCGGGTCCATGGTGACGACGGGTTTGCCAGCGATCTGGTCCCAGGGTTTGAGGAGGACCTGGAGGGTGGCGAGGGGGACGGTGTAGCTGGTGATGATCTGCTGGGCGAGCGCGGGGAGGGTGGCGGCTTCGGAGGCCGGGACCTGGACGATCCAGAAAAGGTTTTTGAAGTCGCCGGCGTTTTCGAGAGGCATGACGCAGAGGGTGCCGGCAGCGCTGAAAGTCCCGGTGGCGGCGGTGATGGCGCCGGTGAAGCGGCCGCACTGGCCGATGGTGCGGGAAACGGGGATGGGGGTGACGGAGGTGACCGATCCCTGGGGGACGGCGCCGCCGTTGATGACGACGATCTGGTCGTAGACCATGGCGACCTTGTCCTCGAAGGTGGAGTTCCAGGGCATGGACATGCCGGTGTTGTCGGTGCCGGTCTTGCCGGGTTCAAAGGGGGCGTTGTGGGCGCCCATGACTCTGCCGAGGATGGCGACTTCGCCGGTCTGCGAACCTTCCATTTTGATGAGGCCTTCACTGCCCTGGATGACTTTCCAGCCGGCGGGGAGCAGGACGGAGGCGGAGCCGTCGGTGTTGGTCCAGGTGGTGGGCTGGCTGGAGGCCTGCGAAATTGGGGCGGGAGCGGGCGTGCCCAGCAGAGGTGGAGTTTGGGCGGGGGGCGGAGGTGTGTTCCG
>PKVY01000061.1:0-63139 GCA_003131625.1 Acidobacterium sp.
TCGTTGCTCCGGTGAACGGCATCGTCAGCGATCGAACCGTCGAAGTCGGGCAGAACGTCGCTCCCGGCCAGGAACTCATGAAGATCATCAATCTCGACGATGTTTGGATCACGGCGAACTTCAAAGAAACCCAGCTTCGGCAAATGAAGGTCGGCCAGCGCGTCACCATGGAGGTTGACGCCAACGGCAGAACCTACAACGGCAAGGTGGACAGCGTCGCCGGAGCCAGTGGCGCCCGCTTCAGCTTGCTGCCCCCAGAAAACGCTACGGGAAATTACGTGAAAGTGGTGCAGCGTATTCCGGTCAAGATCGTGCTGGACCCCGGAGCGAACAATGATCACCAGTTGCGTCCCGGCATGTCCGTAACGCCCAAGGTTTGGATTCGCTAATGGGTTCGGCCACCGCAACCATGGATCACGGGGACGACCATGCCGATGCCTAGCGTCCTGCAGTCAATCCGTGGGTAATTGCGCTGGCGGTCACGCTGGCGACGTTCATGGAGGTGCTCGACACCTCGATCGCCAACGTCGCCCTCCCGCACATCGCCGGTACGCTCTCGGCCACCCAGGACGAGTCCACCTGGGTGCTCACCAGCTACCTCGTCGCCAACGCGATGGTGCTGCCGCTGTCGGGCTGGCTGTCCGGCTACCTCGGCCGCAAGCGCTTCTACATGACCTGCGTCATGCTGTTTACCATCTGCTCGATGCTGTGCGGCCTGGCGCAGTCCCTGCCGCTGCTCGTGCTCTTCCGCGTGCTGCAGGGCGTTGGCGGCGGGGGGCTGGCGCCCAGCGAGCAGGCCATTCTCGCCGATACTTTTCCAGTCAGCAAGCGCGGCCAGGCCTTCGCCGTGTACGGGATGGCCGTCGTGGTGGCCCCAGCCATCGGGCCCACTCTCGGCGGATGGATCACCGACAATTTCAACTGGCACTGGATCTTTTTCATCAACCTGCCCGTGGGCCTGCTGTCGCTGTTCCTCACCCAGCGCATGGTCGAGGATCCTCCTTACCTGAAGGAGGAACAAAAGGTCACCGGGCGTGTGGATTTCATGGGGCTGGGACTCATATCGATCGGTGTGGGTTGCCTCGAATTCGTGCTGGATAAAGGACAGGAGAAGGACTGGTTCGGCGATTTGAACATCACCGCCTTCGCCATCATCGCGGCATGCACTCTGGTGGCATTCGTGTGGTGGGAATGGCGGCACGAGGATCCGATCGTCGACATCCGGCTCCTCAAGAATCGTAATTTCGGCACTGCGGTGTTCCTGCAATTCGTCCTGGGCATGGTGCTGTTCGGCACCACCGTGCTGATCCCGCAGTTCCTCCAGGTGCTGCTCGGTTACACGGCGGAGCGGGCGGGCATGGTGTTGTCGCCCGGAGCTCTGGTCCTGATGTTAACCATGCCGATTGCGGGACGCCTCGTCAGCAGCGGTAAACTCGACCCGCGCCTGCTGGTGGCTATCGGCTATGCCATCACTGCTGTGGGGCTCTTCAATTTAACTCGACTCGATCTGGGCGTTTCCTTCGGCCAGATCACGCTGTGGCGGGCGTACCAGGTGATGGGCTTGTCCTTCGTCTTTATCCCCATCAGCACGCTGAACTACCTGGGCGTTCCGCGCAACAAGAACAATCAGATTTCCAGCTTTTCGAACTTTGCCCGCAATATCGGTGGGTCGGTGGGCACGGCCCTGCTGACCACATTTCTGGAGCGAACCCGTCAGACCCACATTTCCAGCCTCAGCTCCCATGCAGTGGCCGGGAGCCCGCAGTATTCGCGGTTTGTTGACGCGACCCGGGACGCGCTGGTGCGGCTGGGGCAAAGCGCCGGCGCCGCAAAGCAGCTTGCCATCGGCAATGCCTGGCAGTCTCTGAACCGGCAGGCGCAGATGCTGAGCTACCAGAGTGCGTTCTGGGGGCTGGGCCTGATCATCGCCTGCCTGATTCCCCTCCCGTTCATCATGCGGCGGCCGCCACGCAGGGAGCCGGCGCCCGAGGAAATAGCCGGGCATTAACAGGCTGTGAAAACGCTTGTGGGGGGTGGCTGCCCCGCATATCCTTATTGATTAACGATGGACTTCGAAAATCTTCGGACGTTTCTGGAAGTCAGCCGCCTGAAGAGCTTTTCCCGAGCCGCACAAAAGCTCCTCCGCACCCAGCCGGCCATCTCGGCACAGATTCGCACCCTCGAGCAGGAGGTGGGCGCTCGCCTCTTCGATCGCGACGGCGGAAAGGTCACTTTCACCGCGGCGGGCCGGCTCTTCGAGCCTTTTGCCGAGTATTGCGTTGACCGGCAGAGGCACATTCTGCTCGCCATTGCCGAGCAGGAGCGATCGCCGCGCGGCGAGCTGGCCATCAGCGCGAACGAGGCGACCCATCTTTATGTACTGCCCCAGGTGTTCGCGCAGTTTCGGCGGCAGTATCCGAGGGTGATGCTGAGCGTGGTGCGCGCGGAGCGATTGCGGACCCTCGAAAACGTGGTGAACCGAGAGGTGGATTTCGGCGTTGTGTCCATGCCCGTGCGCGACACCCGGCTGACCGTGGAACCGATCCACCGCGACGAGCTGGTACTGGTGGCCCCGCGGGGTCACCCGCTGGGCGGTCGCGAGACGGTGCGCTTGCAGGAGGCGGCCAGGTATCCACTGTTGCTGCCGGCCCACGGACGCCGCCGCGAGCAGCTCGACGAGCTTTTCCGCGTCAACGAAATTGTCCCCCGCGTGGCCATGGAAGTGGAGTCCAGCGAGATGCTCAAGCGCTACATCAGCGTGGGGCTGGGCCTGGGATTTCTGCCCCGCACCAACGTCGCCGAAGAGGAGCGGGCCGGAGTGCTGCACCTTCTGGCGCTCGACGGAGTCCGCCTCGCGCGGGATCTGGCGCTGGTTTTCCGCAAGGATCGCCAGTTATCGCGGGCGGCAAAGGAATTTCTGGAGATCGCGACCGAACCCTTCAAAAAACGCGATCACGATGCAGGCGCCGCGCGGGGCCGCAGTGCCGTATGATTGAAAACGGCGTGAATTCATTCAACCGGTGTCCCCGGCGGCATTGCCCGTGTGATATGTTGCAGCGGGGTTCAGTTTTTTCAGGCCGATCAGGGCTCCGGACATCAGACCGAGCGGAGGGTTCGAGAATTGGGAAAAAGCATGGTCCCGAGGCGGCTGTTTTTTACCAAGGGCGTTGGGAAACATAAGGAACGGCTGACCTCCTTTGAGCTGGCACTGCGCGATGCCGGCGTTGCGGCGCACAACCTGGTGCGCGTTTCATCGATTTTCCCGCCCCAGGCGAAGCTGATCGGGCGCAAAGAGGGTCTGAAATACCTGAGTCCGGGCGAAGTGGTCTTCGCTGTTGTGGCTGAAAACTCGACGCGCGAGCCGCACCGGCTGGTGGCGTCCAGCATCGGCGTAGCGATTCCGAGTGATCGTAACACTTACGGTTACTTAAGCGAGCATCACAGCTTCGGAGAGACTGAGGATCAGGCCGGAGAATACGCCGAAGAGCTGGCGGCGGAGATGCTGGCCACAACCCTGGACGTGGATTTCGATCCCGACAAGAGCTGGGACGAGAAAAAGGAGATTTATCGCATTTCCAACAAGATTGTCCGCACCGCAAACGTGACGCAGTCGGCCATTGGAGACAAACGCGGGCTCTGGACGACGACGATTGCGGCGGCAATCCTGATTTTCGAGTAATCGGAGCAGGTATAAGCCGGGGCGTGGGCCAAGTGGCCTGCGCCTTTTGCTTGTTTCCGCCGGATTTGTAACCGCAACAAGCACAATTATGGAAGACAACAGCACATTTCGCGTCGGACTGGTCCAGATGAGCTGCGGACCCGATCCGGACGCCAATCTGGAGAAGGCCGCCGAGCGCGTGCACGAGGCTGCGCATCAGGGAGCGGCCGTTGTTTGCCTCCCCGAACTGTTTCAGGCCCAGTATTTCTGCCAGCGCGAGGATATAAGGCTGTTCGATCTTGCCGAGCCGATTCCCGGCCCCACCACCGAAAGGCTGGCCGCGGTGGCGCGCGAAGAGAAGGTCGTCGTCATTGCGTCGTTGTTTGAGCGGCGCGCTCCCGGCCTGTATCACAACACCGCCGCGATCCTCGAAAACGATGGGCACATCGCGGGCTTGTACCGGAAAATGCACATCCCCGACGATCCGTTGTATTACGAAAAGTTCTACTTCACGCCGGGAGATCTGGGATTCCGCGCGTTCGATACTTCGGCGGGAAAAATTGGAACGCTGGTGTGCTGGGATCAGTGGTATCCGGAAGGCGCGCGGATCACCGCGCTCCAGGGCGCGAATGTCCTGTTTTACCCGACTGCGATCGGATGGCACCCGCAGGAAAAGAACGAGTTTGGAACCGCGCAATACGAGGCGTGGCAGATTATCCAGCGCGCGCACGCCATTGCCAACGGTGTCTATGTTGCCGCGGTCAATCGCGTCGGCGTGGAACACGGCGATGTGCGCGGGAATCGCGTCGAAGGTCCTGGGCTGGAATTCTGGGGCGGATCGTTTCTCGCCGATCCCTTTGGGCGCGTGATCGCCAAAGCCAGCCATGATCGCGAAGAGATTCTGATGGGTGAGATCGATCTGTGCCAGATGGAAGACACTCGCCGCAACTGGCCGTTCCTGCGCGACCGGCGCATTGATGCGTATGGGCCCATCGTCAACCGCTTCCTGGACGGCGACAGCGAATGAAGGGGTCTTCGCCGCCGGAAACACCGCGTGAACTGGGCTACCGCATGCCGGCAGAATGGGAGCCGCACGAGGCGACCTGGATCGCGTGGCCGCACAACCCTGAAGACTGGCCGGGAAAATTCCAGCCCATTCCGTGGGTGTACGCCGAAATCGTTGGTCAACTGGCACAGGTTGAGGATGTCCACATCCTGGTGGATGACGCAGCCTCGGAAACGCGCGCTCGCGGCATCCTGAAACGAACGGGCGCGAATCTGACGCGGATCTACTTCCACCCGTGGCCAACCGATCGCGTGTGGACGCGGGATTCCGGACCGATTTTCGTGCGAAAGGGCGTTCCTCGCGGCGCTAAGCCGGGAAAAGATACGGTCGCCGTTACAAATTGGAAGTTCAATGCCTGGGCGAAGTACTCCGACTGGCATCTCGACGACAAAATCCCCCAACGGGTCGCCAAACTTCTGGGACTGCCGCAGTGGACGCCTGTCGTCCATACAGCTGCAGGTCCGCGTCGCGTGGTTCTGGAAGGCGGCTCGATCGACGTGAATGGCGCAGGCACGCTGATCACCACCGAAGAATGCCTGCTCAGCGAGGTGCAGCAGCGCAATCCTGGCGTGAGCCGTGAGCAACTGGAGCGAGTCTTCCATGATTATCTGGGAATCGATCAGGTTCTCTGGATGAATCGTGGCATTGCCGGCGACGATACGCATGGACACGTGGACGACATCACGCGCTTCGCCGGCCCGAACACAATTGTCACCGCGGTTGAGCCGAATCGCAAAGACGAGAACCATCTGCCGCTAGCGGAGAATCTGGACCGGCTGAAGTCGGCGCGCAACCTGCGCGGCAAACCGTTTGTGATTATCGAGCTGCCAATGCCTCCGCCCATCGTTTTTCAGGGGCAGCGTCTTCCGGCGAGTTACGCGAATTTCTACATCGCCAACGGTCTGGTGCTCGTGCCCACCATGAACCGTTCCACCGATCGCACCGCTCTCAACATTCTTGCCGATGCTTTTCCGTCGCATGAGGTCGTCGGCATTTACTGCGGAGACCTGATTTGGGGACTTGGCGCTTTGCACTGCATGACGCAGCAGCAACCGAAAGCTGCCACACCAACGAAACCATGACCGAAGCCGATGAAATCGTGATGCGATCCGCGCTGGCTGAGGCTCGTGCTGCTGCCGAAGCCGGCGAAGTTCCCATTGGCGCTGTCGCCGTGATTCGCGGCGACATCATAGCGCGTGGCCAGAACCGCGTGTTGCGCGACGTCGATCCGACCGCGCACGCGGAAATGGTGGCGATACGAGCGGCAGCGCACGCGATCGGAAACTACCGCCTGGTGGACTGCGAGCTCTACGTCACGCTGGAACCGTGTGCGATGTGCGCAGGTGCGATGATTCACGCGCGTGTTGGCCGGCTGGTTTACGGAGCGGCCGATCTAAACGCTGGCGCGGCTGGATCGGTGCTCGAAGTGCTGAATCATCCCAGGCTGAATCACCAGATGAACGTCACAGCCGGCGTTCTGGCCGAAGAATGCGGCGACCTGCTGCGCGAATTCTTCCGCGAGCGCCGCTGAAATTCGGCCCTTCCAGCTTGTTCGCCTACACTGGAAGCAATGCCCTCCATCAAAATGATCGTCGTGGACATCGACGGCACGCTGCTGTCTGCGCCTGGAAGCGTCGTGAGCCGGCGCAACTGCCGCGCGCTGCGCGACGCCGAAGCAGCCGGCATCGAAATCGTCGTCGCCACGGGTCGTCGTCAGGCGTATACGATGCCGCTGATCGAACCCATTGGGCTGAAACCGGAAACCGTGCTCATTACCTCGAATGGAACCGTGATGCGCACGATGGCTGGCCAGCCAATCGACCGCTTTCTGCTGCCGGTGGAAACGGCGCGCGCGCTGTGTCCGGCATTGCGGCCTTTCGGCACGACCGTCTTTACATTCGACCGCGAAGGTCCTGGCGAACTGGTGCTCGAATCCGTCGATGCTCTGCACGCGCGCGTCTCGTTGTGGGTGGAAGCCAATCGTCCATGGATTCTCGAAGTTCGGCCGCTGGAACGAGCCTTCGATCAGGGTGAAGCGCCTGTTCAGGGAATGGTTTGTGGCGGCGTCGACGAAATGCGCGGCGCTGAAGAATGGCTGACGGAAAGCGAGCTGTCCGCTTCCGTTGAACTCCATCGCACCGAATATCCATCGCGCGACCTCACCATCCTCGACATTCTGCCGCCAGGCTGCTCGAAAGGCGCAGCTCTGCGCAAGCTGGCGCATCAACGCGGCCTGATGCCGGAAGAAGTTGTGGCCATTGGCGACAACTGGAACGACCTCGAGATGCTGGAATTCGCAGGTCGCGCTGTCGTGGTCGCCAATGGCGCTCCTGATTTGGTGGAACTGGCGCGCAGCCGAAGATGGGAAATCGCGCCTGCCAACGACGAAGACGGCGTTGCTCAGGTGATTGACGGCATTCTGCTGCCCCTGCGTGGCGGCGCGCGCGATCACAGCATCTCGCAAACCCCACATCCATAACCATTTAGTGGCAGGCCGCGAGTTGAACGCTTTCACCGGATTCTGCGTCTGCAATGGTAGAGTAAAGAGGAAATGCCTCGCTTTCCCACCCCTTTCTGGTGCTCCGTGCTCGCGATTGGCAGCGTTGTGCCGGTCGCGCAAGCTGCCGAACATGTGACCCTGAAAAACGGATTCGACCTCTTCTGCGACCACCGCGAAACCGACGGACAAAAAGTCCGGCTGTACGTCGACGCGGCTGGTTCGAGCTTCCTCGAAGTGAACGCTTCTGACATCGTTTCGGCCGAGCATGTCGATCTGCCGAAACCGATTGCAACCGACGCACCGAAAGTGGCCACCAACGCGCCTGCCGCAATACCGGCCGCGGAAAAGCTGTCGGATTCCGATCTGCAGCCGATCCTGGCGCAAGCCGGAACCACGCACAATCTCGATGCCGATTTGCTGGCCAGCGTGGTGCGCGCGGAAAGCGGCGGTCATGCGCGCGCCGTAAGTCGCACTGGCGCGCAAGGATTGATGCAGTTAATGCCGGCAACGGCTTCCGATCTCGGCGTGACCAACAGCTTCGCGCCCAGCGAAAACGTTCAGGGTGGAACCGCGTATCTGGATGCGCTGCTGAAGCGGTACAACGACAATCTGCCGCTGGCACTGGCCGCTTATAACGCTGGTCCTGCAGCTGTCGATCGCTGGCATGGCATTCCTCCTTATCGCGAAACGCGTGCTTACGTGGCGCGCGTGATTCACGAATACAATCGCCGCTATGCGCTGCGCCATCAGGCCGAATTGCGGCCTTCCGCAGCGCACTGACGCATGTCCGTTCCCTCTCTTTCGTTCCCGGAGTCCTGATTTGAAATCGAACCGAAACCGGATCGTCGCGGCCCTGATCGTGCTGGCTGTGGTCGCGCTGGTTTGGTTCGAACGCCATCGCATCCATTTCGACTGGCACGCGTTCGGGCAACAGCTGCACATGGCGGACTCGCGCAGAATCGTCTTTGGGCTGGGCTGCATTTATGCCGCTTATCTGGTGCGTTCGGTGCGTTGGGCCTGGCTCGTCCGTCACAAGAAGAAACTGTCTCCGCTGTCGTTGCTGGGCACGCAGGTGATCGGTTTTACCGCGGTCGCTCTCATCGGCCGCTTTGCCGATCTGGTTCGTCCGTATCTCGTCTCGAAAAAAACCGGCCTGCCGCTCAGCTCGCAAATTGCTGTGTACGTTGTGGAGCGCCTTTTCGACGCCGGTTCGATGGCGCTGATCACCTCTTCCGTCATCTTGCTGTCGCCGTCAGGATCGCTGCCGCATGCCGAAGTGATGCGCAAAGCCGGATACTGGGGTCTTGCGCTGACGGTTCTGGGCACGCTGTTTCTGGTCGTGGTGCGCCTGAACGGCGACGCCGTGGCTTCGTTCTTCGAGCGAATCTTCTCGCTTCTCTCGAAACGCATTGGCGTGGCTGTGGCGGACAAGATCCGCGCCTTTCACTCAGGGCTGGACACAATTCGGTCGCTCTCCGATTTCGCGGTGGCGGCCGCGCTTTCGCTCGGCATGTGGGTGATCATCGCGCTCGCGTATCTGGAAACGACGCTGGCGTTCGTCGCCAGTCCTGAACTGGCGGCGATGACGCCGGCCAAAGGCGTGCTGCTGATGATCGTCAGCGGCGGCGCCAGCATCATCCAGCTTCCCGTGCTGGGCTGGTTCACGCAGATCGGTTTGGTGGCGGCTGCCATCTCGAAGTTCTTCGGCGTCGGCGCTGAACCGGCGATGGGCTGCGCTGCGACGCTGCTGCTGGTCACGTTCCTGGGCATTGTGCCGGTTGGGCTCGTCTGGGCACGCTTCGAGCATGTGTCGCTGAAGAAGGTGACCGAGGAAAGCGAGCACGCTGGCGAAGAGCTGGCGCATCGGCGCGCTGGCTGAAAAGCGGTTGGCGAAGAAGCGGCTTGTATTTTCAAGAGAGGATAGGGGGCGGAGTCCAAACTCCAAACTCTAAACTCTAAACACGGAGCTTCCGATGAGAACGGAACTGCTGCGATTCAACGGTGCTGTCGAACGCGATCCCGCTATCGATGCCTGGATGAAGGAGCATGGAGGTGAATTGGGAGCCATCGCGCGGGAGTGGTTTGAGGCGATGCGAAAATGCGGCGACGAAGTCCGCGAGCTCCTGCATGACGGCTGTCCGGTTGCATGTCTGGGCGACGCGCCTTTCGGCTACGTCAATGTATTCACGGCGCACGCGAACGTGGGGTTCTTTCATGGCGCAACGCTGCCGGATCCGGCGTGCTTGTTGCAGGGCGCCGGCAAGTTCACGCGCCACGTGCAGCTGCGACCGGGAACGGCCACCGACGCCGCGGCGCTCAGCAGACTCATCGAGACGGCGTACTCGGATATCAAGGCACGCGTCGAAAACGGCTAGCTCAGAGAAGCACCCTGAGAGGCTGCGGGCGCGGCGACAGGTTCGTATTCGCTCTGCACGCGGCCGCCGTCAAAAATGCGCGTCGCGACGTGGCGCAGACTGAGGTCGCGCGGGAGGGGGCC
Source organism: Acidobacterium sp. (assembly GCA_003131625.1). Taxonomy (GTDB): domain Bacteria; phylum Acidobacteriota; class Terriglobia; order Terriglobales; family Acidobacteriaceae; genus Palsa-343. The sequence continues at coordinate 9,722 of PKVY01000061.1, forward strand.
AAACAACGGGATGCCTGTTCCGATGAGGACGGGCACGCGTGTGACGATCAGCCGGTCGATGAGACCGGCCGCCAGGAATCGCTGGATGGTGATGCCGCCATCGATATATGCGTGCTGGCAGCCGCGTTCACGGATCCGGGCCACGATTGCGGCCGGTTCGCCGGACATCTGCTCGACCACGCCTTTGATGGAGGAGAGATCGAGCGGACGGCTGCTGAGTACGACCACGGGTTTCTGGCCGTAGGGCCATTGGCCGAAGGCCTGCACGACTTTGAAGGTATTGCGCCCGATCACAACGCCATCGACGCCTGCATAGAATTCATCGTAGCCGTGCGGTACCTGCTCGCCGCTATCCAGAAAATCGAAGGTGTGGTTCGTCCGAGCCAGAAAGCCATCGACGCTCACACCGCAGAAGACTGAGAGTTTCATCGCGCAGGTTCCTCGTTTGCGTTATAAATCTCATTGTCCCTCTGCGCGGACGTACCTGCAGAAAAATGCGGTGCGAAAACTGCGGCTTTTGGGGTCGCGCGAACGGGAGTGTCGTTCATTCTCGTTGATGAAGCGGCTGCCGGTGCAGCGGGTCTGGTTTAACCGGATTTTGATCATTCAACCCAACCCTGCGAGCGATACCACTCGTCAGAGAAACCATCAAGGAGATCCTCAGATGAACACCATTACGACCAAAGACGGCACAACGATTTTCTACAAAGACTGGGGCAACGGTCAGCCGATCGTATTCAGCCATGGGTGGCCGCTCAGCGCCGACGACTGGGACACGCAGATGTTGTTCTTCGGCCAGCGTGGCTATCGCGTGATCGCGCACGACCGGAGAGGCCACGGGCGCTCGACGCAAACCTGGGACGGCAATGACATGGACACCTACGCCGACGATCTGGCGGTGCTGACGGAAAAGCTCGATCTGCGGAATGCGATCCATGTGGGACATTCGACAGGCGGCGGCGAGGTTGCGCGGTACATTGGGCGGCATGGCAATAAGCGCGTTGCGATGGCGGTGCTGATCAGCTCGGTGCCACCGTTGATGCTGAAGACGGACAAGAATCCTGGCGGCTTGCCGATGACGGTGTTCGATGGGCTGAGGACGGCACTTGCCGCAAATCGGCCGCAGTTCTACTGGGACACCACGCTGCCGTTCTACGGATACAACCGGCCGGGCGCGACGATTTCGGAAGGGATTCGGGGCCACTGGTGGTACCAGGGAATGATGGGCGGAATGAAGGCGCACTACGACTGCATCAAGGCCTTTTCGGAAACGGACTTTACCGAGGACCTGAAGAAGTTCGAGGTACCAACCCTCGTGATGCACGGCGACGACGATCAGATTGTGCCGATCGGCGCGTCGGGTTTGATGTCGGCGAAGATCGTGAAGAACGCCACGCTGAAGGTGTATCCGGGCTATCCGCACGGGATGTTCACCACGCACGCGGACGAGATCAACGCCGATCTGCTCGCGTTCATGAGGAAGTCGCAGCAAGTGGCTGCGTAGTTGTTCGACAGGCCGCGCTTCTGGTGGGAGGCGCGGGTTGCGCCGGCTGCGCACGGGGCGTCAGATGCCGGCGTACCAGGCGTAGCCGCCTTCGGGTGACGCGGAGCCGAGGCCTTTGCCGAAGGCTTTGATGTTGTCGGTCGCGGTGAGGTTCGTGATGTACTTGATGCTCTTGTAGCCGAGCTGGCGCGGTACGCGCATGCGCAGCGGTCCGCCAAACCCGACGGGCAGATCGCCGTCGTTCATGCCCCATGTGAGGTAGGTATAGGGGTGGAGAGCGTCGGCCATGTCGAGGCTGTCCCACCAGTCGGTCTGGATGGAGCGGTAGACGATGTAGCGCGCGTGGGGCAGAACGCCGACGGCGCTGAGAACTTCGCTGAGGGGCGTGCCGATCCACTCGGCGATGTAGGACCAGCCTTCTTCGCAGGCGACTTCGGTGATCTGGCTGCGGAAGGGGAGACTTCTGAGGTCGGAGAGCGAAAGCGATGCGGGGTTGGCGACCATGCCGTCGACGATGAGCCGCCAGTCGGAGAAGCCGGTGGCCTGATGGCGCTTGAAGGCGTCGCTGGGGGGCGCGACTTCGTTGGCGAAAGGCGCTTTGGAGATCATGCTGCGAGGAAACTCACGCGCCGGGGCGTGCGAGGCGAGGAGTCGCTGCGCGGCGTAGGTGAGGGTTTCGCCGGGACCGTAAAGGCCGCCGTGGTCGGGCGGGATGAGCCCATAGCGGCGGGCGAAGTGAGCGGCGGCGGCGAGTCCGGCTGCGCCTGCGGTGGCGGTGAGTCCGGTGGCGATGAGCTGGCGGCGTGTGATGGGAGTCATCGGCGGTCAGTCTTTCTGCGCGCGGGCGGGGGTTCGACGACGCGGCCGGTGATCATGGCTCGCATGCGGGTTTTGAAACCGGCAAGGACGATCATAGTGACGTGGACGATAACGAATAGCAAAAGCAGCCAGGAGATGAAGAAGTGCAGGGTGCGGGCGGTTTGGCGGCCTCCGAGAAGGATGACGGACCAGGGGGCGGCGGCGGTGAAGGCGGGCGACATGGCGAGGCCGGTCCAGATGACGAGCGGGAAGAGGACGAAGATGACGGCGATGTAGGCGGTACGCTGGAGCACGTTGTAGGCCTCGGCTCCGGGCTCGCCGGGTGGCGCGCGGTGGAAAGATTTGGCGAAGACACGGCGGAAGGAGCTCCAGGAGCGGTCGCCTTTTTCGGGTAGCAGGTTGCGGCGGAAATGGCCGGTGAAAAGGCCGTAGAGGGCGTAAGCCAGGCCGGCGATCATCACGACCCAGGCGGCCTCAAAGTGGAGGGCGCGGCTCCAGCCATTTTGGTCGGGCATGACGTAGTGGTAGCCAGTGGGCACCGTGTCGCGCGAAGAGGGAATGGGGATGGTGAAGAGGGGACGGGTCATGACGTTGCCGACTTCGCCCCAGTAGAAGCGCGGATGGGAGATGACGATTTCGCCGCCGGTGATGAGCAGGGCGAAGAAGCAGAGGACGGTGATCCAGTGGGTGACGCGGACGATGGCCGCGTGGCGGGGGGTGCGCAGTTTGGGCGGGGAGGCAGTGGCTGCCACGAAGGGAGCATAGCACGAAGAGAGGGGAATTGAGGGGTGACCGAACATGGGAGGCCCTACGCGCGGCTATTGATTGTCACCGGTGGAGAGTCTGCGCAAAAGGTAAGGGGCGGAGTCGAAACCATGCGGTTTCCAAAATGGTACGGGACGGTACTAACGGATCAGGCACAGATCCAATTGGGTTGACTATTCGGATGGCGGGAGCATTAGCTTCTTGCTGCGGGGTGAACCTGGCCCGGTGCAGCAGCTTTGGCCTTTTTTCCCGCGTCAGTTGTGAGCGTTCGCGTCGGTGGCGAAAGTCGTGCGCTGACACGAACTGTGCCGGTGGTCCGGCCAACGCCAATCGGCTAGGCCGCGCGTTTGCGGGAACTGGATCGCCGGGCTTTGGAAGGGCCGGCGTTTTCCAAGCTCTTACGCAGCGCGTCCATGATATTCACGACTTTCGCGGGCTGCTTTTTGGGATCGGGTTCGGGCAGGCGCTTGCCTTTGCGCTTTGCGTTGACCAGCTTCAGCACGGCCGCTTCGTAGTCGTCTTTGTACGCGGCCAGATCGAACTTCGAAGTGCTGCCGCTGATGAGCTGCTTAGCGAGCGTGAGTTCCTGCGCGGTGACGGAGGGTTCTTTGACGCCGGAAAGAACGGATTTCGAGTCGCGCAGTTCCTGGGCGTAGCGCAGGACGTAAAGCATGAGTCCTTTTTGCTTCGGATCGGAAGGCGGGGCGAGCGCAACGAGGTGTTCGCGGCCGCTGAAGGCGACTTCGCCGATGCCGCAGCTCTCTGTGTCGTCGAGCGCGCGACGCATGATGGCGAGGGCTTTGGCCTGCGCCTCGTCTTTCGGGGCGACGAAGTAGGGGCGGTCGTAAAGCTGCGGCGCAAGTTCGCTGCTTTTGACGAACTGGCGGATCTCGAGCGTGGTCGCAGTCGGCAGGCGCAGCGCCTGCAGCTCTTTGGGGTCGATTTCGATGAACCGGTTGTGCGTGTACTCGAAACCTTTCACGATGTCGGCGCTGTCGACGGCTTCGCCCTGGTCGACGTTCTGGTGATGGATGCGGCGATGCGTTTTGCGATCGATCTGGTGGAATTCGACCTGGCGCGGCGGATTGGAGGCGGGATAAATGCGGACGGCAATGGAGACGAGCGAAATCTGGATGGAACCGGACCAGGTGGGACGCGCAGGCATGGTTGCTCCTTGCTGGGTGGGATGCGGAGACAGGAGACAGAGAAAGGCTACAGCACGCGGCGGACGGCGCGGCGGACAGAGTCGGTGGCGACTCCATAGGCGGCGTGGGTGACCCACTCGCTGATGCGTTCCTGGGTGGGCTGCTGTCCTGGAGGCGCGGCGAGGCCGAGTTTGGGGAGCAGGGCTTCGTGGGTGATGCGGTTGAGAGTAATGCCGAAGGCCGCGCCGTGCCAGGCGGCGAAGGACGGCTCGATTTCGACCAGAGCGCCGTAGGCGGCGCCAGCGAGGGCGCCGAAGATCCAGTGAATGCCTTGCAGGGCGAGCTCGCGCTGGTCGGGGGGAAGACGGCGGCCGGCGACGTTTTCAGCGAGAACGACGGGCGGCGGGGTCTGGCCCTGGACGCGAGGCGGGAGGATTTTTTCGGCAATCATTTTTGCGCCGGCGCCGGCGAGGCCGCCGACGAATCCAGCGAAGAGGCCTTTGGCGATACTGCGCTTGCGAGGGGTGGTGCTCGTCGTGCTCATAGGCAGTCGGGATGAGGATAGTCCAAAAAGCGAGCGAAAAGCGAGCCGGGGCGGTCGGGAAGAGATTGAGCCGCGCGGTGCGGAGCTCAGGGTTACCGTTGTTGCGCTGCTAGAATTTGAGGAACGATGAAATGTCCATACTGCGGGTTTGGGCAGGACCGCGTGATCGATTCGCGCGAGAGCAGGGAAGCCGACTCGATCCGCAGGCGGCGCGAGTGCGAGAAGTGTAACCGCCGGTTTACGACCTACGAGCGGATCGACGAAATCCCGTACATGGTGGCCAAGAAAGACGGGCGGCGGGAGAAGTTCGAGCGCAAGAAGGTGCTGGACGGGTTGCTGGCGGCATGCCAGAAGCGGCCCATTTCCGCAGGCAAGCTGGAACAGCTGGTGGATGAGATTGAGACGTTCGTGACCGAATCGACGGAGCGCGAACGGACGACGGTGGAGATTGGGGAACAGATCATGGATCGGCTGAAGGTGCTGGATACGGTGGCGTATATCCGGTTTGCCAGCGTCTATCGGGACTTCAAGGATGTACGGGAGTTCAAGGATGAGCTGGAGCAGTTGCTGATGCACCATGGGGAGAAGGGGAAGAAAGGCAGAGTTTAGAGTTTGGAGTTTAGGGATCAGGACGCGGGCTTTGCGCGTTCCCACATCTGCCAAAACCGGGCAGATATGGGGTACCCGTCGTAGAGGAGAGATGTGGGGAAGACGCATACGATCACGCTGATTCCGGGGGATGGGATCGGGCCGGAAGTCACGGACGCGGTGGTGCGGATTCTCGAGGTGACGGGGGTGCAGTTTGCGTGGGAACGGTTCGCCGCCGGCGCGGGCGCGTTCGAGAAACATGGCGAGTACATTCCGAAGGAGCTGATTGCGTCGATCGAGCGGAACCGGGTGGCGCTGAAGGGGCCGGTGACGACGCCGGTAGGCGGAGGATTTCCGTCGATCAACGTGACGCTGCGGAAGAAGTTCGAGCTGTATGCGAATTTCCGGCCCATTAAGAATTTGCCGGGGCTCGATACGCGGTATCCGGGGGTTGACCTGATCATCATTCGCGAAAACACCGAAGGCGAATACGTGGGGCTGGAGCATGAGGTGGTGCCGGGAGTGGTGGAGTCGCTGAAGGTGATCACGGAGAAGGGTTCGACGCGGATTGCGAAGTTCGCGTTTGAGTACGCGGCGAAGCATGGGCGGCGGAATATTCACGCGATCCACAAGGCGAACATCATGAAGATGTCGGACGGGCTGTTTTTGCGGTGCGCGCGCGATGTGTCGAAGGGGTATCCCGATATTACTTATGGCGAGCACATTATCGATAACACGTGCATGCAGCTGGTGATGAATCCGTATCAATATGACACGCTGCTGCTGGAGAATTTGTACGGCGATATTGTGAGCGACCTGTGCGCGGCGTTCGTGGGCGGGTTGGGACTGGTGCCGGGAGCGAATCTGGGAGCGGAGGCGGCGATTTTCGAGGCGGTGCACGGATCGGCGCCGGATATTGCGGGGAAGGATGTGGCGAATCCGACGGCGCTGCTGCTGTCATCGGTGCTGATGCTGTGGCATCTGGGTGAGTCGGGTGCGGCGGAGCGGGTACAGACGGCGGTGGAGAAGGTCTATACAGAGAAGAAGACGCTGACGCGGGATGTGGGCGGGCGAGCGGGGACGCGGGAATTTGCGGATGCGGTGATCGCGGCGCTAGGGTAGACCTCACCACAGAGGACACGGAGGACGCAGAGGGTGACAGCGATGGGAATGGAGGGATGCAGATGAGACCTGGATGGTTCGTAGTTGGGGCAGCTTGCGCGGCGGTGCTGGTGGGAACGGGATGCAAGAAGGAGAGCGCGGGTTCGAGTGCGGCGCCGGCGTACACGACAATTGACTGGTCAACGGCGGGCGCGATTCAGGGGACGGTGCATTATGCGAAGACGCCGCCGAAGCCGGTGCAGATCGATATGAATCAGGATCCGGCGTGCACGCTGGGGCCGACGGTGTTTAGCGAGCAGGTTGTGGTGAGCAATGGGGGCGGGTTTGAGGATGTCTTCATCTATATAAAGGATGGGCTGGGGAATAAGGCGTATGCGGCGCCGACGACGCCGGTGGACATCGACCAGAAGGGCTGCCGGTACATTCCGCATGTGGTGGGGGTGATGGTGGGGCAGCCGGTGCGGTTCACGAACAGCGATCCGACGATGCACAACATTCATATGGTGCCGACGGTGGCGGGGAATCCGGCGGTGGATATTTCGCAGGCGCCGGCGGGCGGGGCGAACGGGCCGCAGGACGAGCGGACGTTTGCGAAGGTGGAGCTGATGATTCCGGTTCGGTGCAATAACCATCCGTGGATGCAGGCGTTCATCAATGTGTCGGCGAATCCGTTTTATGCGGTGACGGACGTGTCGGGGCGGTACTTCATCAAGGGTCTGCCGCCGGGGACGTATACGGTGGTGGCGGATCAGGAGCAGTTGGGGCAGCAGACGGCGACGGTGACGGTTCCGGCGCAGGGGACGGTGACGCAGGATTTCACGTACTGAGAACCAGCCCGTTCGACTCGTTGGCTTGCGCAACTCGCTCAGGGCAGGCCGTCCAGGCGCACGCGCTTCGCGCAAGCGCAGGTGACTATGGTGGTGTCGCTGGTCACTCGAGGGCGCTGAGCGCGCGCGCATTGCATTTACACTATCGACACAGGCGTTCAACAGGTGCGGTTTTGTTGAGTGTGGCCTGCGGTGTATCTGGACGGGATCCGGACAGTAAGGGCGACGGAGATGCGGCAGAAGATTGGGATTTTGGGGGCTACCGGGATGGTCGGTCAGCGGTTCATCCAGCTGCTGGAGAACCATCCGTGGTTTGAAGTGGCGTGGCTGGCGGCCAGCGACCGGTCCAGTGGGAAGCCGTACGGCGAGGCAGTGCGGTGGAAGCTGGATACGGCGCTGCCGGAGCGGATTACCGCGATGCCGGTTTCTCCGGCGACGCCGGAGGGTGCGCCGCGCGTGATCTTTGCCGCGCTGGACGCCGATATTGCGCGCGAGCTGGAGCCCAGGTTCGCGGCGGCGGGATGCGCGGTGATCACCAATTCGAGCGCGTTCAGGATGGAGCCGTCGGTGCCGCTGGTGATCCCCGAGGTGAATGCCGAGCATCTGGCACTGGTGGAGAACCAGACGTGGCGGCGGGAGTCGGGCGGATATATCGTGACGAATCCCAACTGCTCGGCGATTGGGCTGGTGATGGCGCTGAAGCCGCTGGTGGAGCGGTTTGGGGTCGAGGCGATTTTTGTGAGCACGATGCAGGCGGTGAGCGGCGCTGGGTATCCTGGCGTGGCTTCGATGGACATCCTCGGGAACGTGGTGCCGTTCATCAAAAATGAAGAAGAGAAGATGGAGGCGGAGACGCTGAAGCTGCTGGGGCGGCTCAACGGTCGCGTAGTGGAACCGCTGGCGGCGAAGATGACGGCGCACTGCAATCGCGTGGCGGTGGAAGATGGGCACACGGAGAGCGTGAGCGTGAAGCTGGGGAAGAAGGCGACGCGCGAGGAGATGATCGCGGCCTGGGCGGAGTTCGCTCCGCTGGCCGGGCGGGATTTGCCGACGGCTCCGGCGCAACCGGTGGAGTTTACGGCGGCGGAGGATCGACCGCAGCCTCGACTGGACAAGATGCGGGGCGCGGGGATGGCGGCGACGGTGGGACGGCTGCGGCCGTGCGGGCTGCTGGACTGGAAGTTCACGGTGCTGTCGCACAACACGATTCGCGGGGCAGCGGGTGCCGCTCTGCTGAACGCGGAGCTGCTGGTATCGCTGGGCAAGCTCGATCCGGTGGCAGTGCCGGCATGAATCGGCTGGTGGTGATGAAGTTCGGCGGGACCTCCGTCGAAGACGCGCCTGCGATTTTGCGGACGGCGCGGATTGTGGCGGGGCGGGTGGCCAGGGGACTGCAGCCGGTGGTGGTGGTGAGCGCCCTGGCGAAGGTCACGGACCTGCTGATTTCCGCGGCGACTACGGCGGCGCGCGGGGATCGCGCCACAGCGCTGGCGATTACGGAGAGGCTGAGGATCCGGCATTGTGACACGGCGACGCAGCTGGCATTGGGGCCGGCGCTGCGCGAGGATCCGCTGGCGGCGGTGCGGAAGGACGAGGGGCTGGCCGCGACGCACGCGTGGATGGAGGCGGAGTTCGACGGGCTCGAAGAGGTTTTGCGCGGGCTGGCGGTGGTAGGCGAGCTGACGCCGCGCATCAGCGACATGATCGTGTCGTACGGCGAGCGGGTGTCGAGCCGGATGATCACGGAGGCGTTTGTGCGCTGCGGGCTGAAGGCGGAGTATGTGGACGCGCGGAAGTGCATCGTGACGGACGCGCAGCACGGGAAGGCGATCCCGCAGGACGGGCCCACCGAGCAGAGGCTGAAGCAGCACGTCGTCCCGCATCTGGCGGAGGGGCGCGTGCCGGTGATGGGCGGCTTTATCGGCGCGACCGAGCAGGGCGTAACGACGACGCTGGGGCGCGGCGGTTCGGATTTTACGGCGGCGGTGGTGGGCGGTGGCATCGATGCGGGCGCGATCGAAATCTGGACGGACGTGGACGGCATCATGACGGCGGACCCGCGGGTTTGCCCGGATGCGCTGCGGGTGAAGACGATCAGCTTCGAGGAGGCGGCGGAGCTGGCGTATTTTGGCGCGAAGGTGCTGCATCCGGCGACGATTCTGCCGGCAGTGAAGAAGAATATTCCGGTGTTTGTGCTGAATTCGAAGAATCCGGAAAGCGGCGGGACGCGGATTACGGCGCTGGCCACGCATTGCAAGAGCCCGTTCAAATCGATCGCGGTGAAGAAGCGGCTGACGATTATGGATATCGTGGCGAGCCGGATGCTGCTGTCGCACGGATATCTGCGCGCGATTTTCGAGGTGTTCGACAAGCACAAGTGTCCGATTGATATGGTTTCAACGTCGGAGGTGAGCGTCTCGCTGAGCCTGGACTCCAACGAGAAGCTGCCGGCGATTGCGGCGGACCTAAGCAAACTGGCGGATGTGAAGTATGAGGGGCGGAAGGCGCTGGTGTGCATGGTGGGGGAAGATATTCGCGGGCAAAACGGGATCGCGGCGCGGGTGTTTCAGACGATTCGACACGTGAACCTGCGGATGATTTCGCAGGGGGCGTCGGAAATCAACATGAGCTTCATGGTCGAGGAGGATGATGCGGAGGAGGCGGTGCGGTCGCTGCACGCGGAGTTCTTCAGCGATCCGGACCCGGAGGTCTTCGACGTGGAAGCGAAGAGGCAGCCCGTAGCGGGCAGCCGGTAGCGAAAGAGCAGGGCACCGGGAACCGGGCACTGGGCACCCAGGACCGTGAATCGTGAGTCGTGAATCGTGAGCCGAGAAGGTAATTGAGGGCGGGGAAATGCTTTTCCTGGTACTGGGGCGAGGGAAGACGGGTAGCCTGGTGGCGCAGGTGGCGAAGGAGCGCGGCCACGGCGTGCGCGTGGTGGGCGAAGAGGAGAACCGCAACGCGTCGGCGCTGACCGCTCCGGTGCTGGCGGGGTTCGACGCGGTCATCGATTTCACGACGCCGGAAGCGGCGGTGCAGAATATGCGGGCGTGCCTGGCGACTGGGGCGCGCATGGTGGTGGGGACTACAGGGTGGTACCAGCACCTGGACGACATGAAGGCGCTGTGCGCGCGGAGAGGCGCGGCGCTGCTCTACAGCACGAATTTTTCAATCGGCGTGCAGGCACTGTTTAAGCTGGCGCGGGATCTGGCGGCCGCTGTGCCGGGGTATCGGTTCAGTATTACTGAGACGCACCATGCGACGAAGAAGGATGCGCCTTCGGGAACGGCGCTGTCGCTGCAGCGAATTCTCTCGGCGGCGCTTCCGGGCGCTGAGATCCCGATTGAGTCGAAGCGGGAGGGCGATGCGCCGGGGATTCACACGATCGAGGCTAAGTCAGACAACGATTGTTTGACGCTGACGCATGAGGCGCATTCGCGGCGGGGTTTTGCGGAAGGCGCGGTGCGGGCGGCGGAGTGGATTGCGGAGAAGACGGGGTGCTGGGATTTCGAAGAGATTGTGGGGAAGCTGTAGCGAGCTAAAGGCGAGCGAAAGACTTTTAGCGAGGAACTTTTAGCAAGAAGCTTTTAGCAAAGAACGTTTAGCGAAGCCGGTTCACTTTCAGTAACCTTTCTGCATTGCGGGCTGGCGATCTGCGTCGGACGGCGTTGGACGGGGACGCAGGGCCTTGGCCGGGTGGCCGGCGCAAATCATCATGGGGGGAAGATCTTTCAGGACGACGCTGCAGGCGCCGACGACGGCGCCGCGTCTGATGGTGACTCCGGGGCCGACAAAGACACGAGCGGCGAGCCAGACCTCCGGCTCGATGACGACGAAGCTGCCGATCATGTCGAAGGTGGGGCGGGTGTAGTCGTGGTGCGCGCTGGCGAGATAGCAATGCTGGGAAACACAGGCGTTGTCGCCGATGCGGATTTCGCCGAGCGTGTAGAGCGTGGCGTGATCGCCGATCCAGCTGTAGTCGCCGATGGTTAGTTTCCAGGGGTAGGTGATTTCGACGGTCGGACGGATGATGACGCTGCGGCCGATTTTGGCGCCGAAGAGACGGAGCAGGAAGCGACGCCATCCATAGAGGAACTGCGGGGACCAGCGGAAGGCGGTGGCTTGGACGAGCCACCAGAGCTGCACGAACCAGGCAGGGCGGCCACGAAAATTGGGCGGCAAAACGAAGCTCTTCAGATCCTGGACGGGCTGAGGCATCGTGTGCAGTGTAGAGCATCGGCGGCGGCGCCGTTTTGGGGCGCAGGGCGCGGTGTAGACTCGACCTGTTATGAATCTGCAAGGCTGCGGGACGGCGCTGGTGACACCGTTTCGCGCGGACGGAAGCATCGACGAGCGGGCGCTCTACGACCTGGCGCGCTGGCAGGTGGAGAGCGGGATCGACTGGCTGGTTGCGTGCGGGACGACGGCCGAGACTCCGACGCTGGATGAGGCGGAGTGGCTGGAAGTAATCCGCATTGTGGCAGATGCGGCGGGCGGGCGCGTGCCGGTTTGGGCGGGGTGCTCGCACAATGCGACGAAGCTGGCGGTGGCGCGGGCGCGGACGGCGGCGCAGGTGCCGGGGGTGACGGCGATTCTGACGGCGAATCCCTGGTACAACAAGCCGACGCAGGAGGGGCAGTTCCAGCACTTCAGGGCGGTTGCCGATGGGGTGAAGCTGCCGGTGGTGCTCTACAACATTCCGGGGCGTTCGGCGGCGAACCTGGAGCCGGCGACGGTGCTGCGGCTGATCGAAGCGGCGCCGAACATCGAGGCGGTGAAGGAGTCGAGCGGGAACCTGGTGCAGATCACGGAGCTAATCACACAGGTGCCGAAGGGGTTTCAGGTTTATTCGGGCGACGACGGGATGACGCTGGGGGTGCTGGGCGTGGGCGGCGCGGGGCTGGTGTCAGTCGTGTCGAACATTATTCCGGCGGAGATGGCGGAGATGGTGAAGGCGGCGCTGGGGAATGAATGGACGACGGCGCGGCGTATCAACCGGAGGTATTTCCGGCTGATGCAGGGAATCTTCAAGGAGACGAGTCCGGGGCCGGTGAAGGCGATTCTGGCGATGATGGGCAAGCTCGAGGAGCAGTATCGGCTGCCGATGGTTCCGGTTTCGGCGGGGACGCGGGCATTTCTCGAGCGGATGGCAGGGGAGTTGGGGCTGCTGGTGCATGGTCCGAGACCCGACGGCGACCTGCATATGTATTGATGGGCTCCGGTCGGGACCGGTCCGGGGCCACCCACCCCCCTCCCCCCACCCCCTGGTGCGGGACGGTGATTGATTTGGCTGGGGTTGAGTGGGGGGTTGGCGAGCTCGATAACATGCCCGGGGCTGGATCTATTTGAAAACGGATCAATTGGGAGACGGCTATCTTTGTTACACAGGCAGCTGTTTATGTCATGCAAACGGCTGTTTCTGTCACAGAGGCGGCCGCGTCCGGTGACAGACGTGGCGGCGCTGAGGACGTCTCGGGTCAGGCAGCCGGGTTGTGACGGGATAGCCACGGGATTCCTCCGGGGACGGAAAAGGCCGCGCTTGAGGCGCGGCCTTTTTTGTTTCTTATCCCCTATTATCAGGATACCAAGTCCAGCACTAAAACCGGCCAAAATTCTTGGAGGTTATAAGGATGGAAGTGGTTTGGAATGAGGGAGGACACTTTCGTACCGTGCGGAAAAAGCTTGACAAGTTTTCCACAGACAGGGAAACAGGCGGATAGCGGACAGCGGATAGCGTTCAGGCGGGAGCCGGATAGCTGGTAGCTTGTGGCTCGTGGCGGCAGTGTTCCACGTGGAACATTCAAGGTGTTTCCGAGGGAGGGTTGCGCGCGTCGTATCGACGGTCACGGAGACGGAATGGCCTGGAATGGTACTCTCGCGGCGTGCGCAAGGCGAGGCTCGCTGGCTTTTTGTTCGTGGCTGGGATGGGGTTTGGGGCATGGGGTCAGGATCCGCAGCCGAGGGCAGGAGCCTACCTGCCGGATTTCGGGTTGCAACGGTTCGAGGTGGGAGCGGAAACCGCGAACATTCGGACGGCGTGTATCGGCAGCACCGAACGGTGCCCGATCCCGTCGTTCGGACTTGGGGTGGGAGGAGCGCTGAACCTGAACGCGCATTTCGCGCTGGATGCGGAATTCCTGATGACTCCAACCGCCAGCACCGTGACTACCAATGCTTATGGCGGGCACGCCATGGAAATGATGGCAGGGGTGCGCGGCGAGGCGCGGGGCCGGCACTACGGGTATTTTCTGAAGGCCGAGCCGGGGTTCTTCGAGTGGAGCGAGGTTATAACGGAGGCTGACTTCGTGCCGACTGCACCCGTCCCGTTCCTGTTTTCGTTCGGAGGGCGGAGGTTCTTCGTGAGCGACGTTGGAGCGGGGTTTGAGTATTCGCCGTCACCGCGAGTGCGCGTGCGGGGAGAGGTGACCGACCTGATCTTTCGGTATTCGCGCGAGGACTGGACCAACAACCTGCAGCCGTCGGTGGGCGTTTACTACGGGATGGGCAAAACGCTGGATTGGAGTCCGCCGGTCTACGCCGCGCAGAAGACGCACGCCTTCTTCGATCGGACGAATGTGGTGCTGCTGACCGGAGGCGCGCTGGCCGATACGGCGGATGCGATCACGACGCAACGGTTTATTGCGGCCGGTGATCGGGAGGACGATCCCTTTGCGCGACCGTTGGTGAAGTATGGGTGGAGCGGGCAGATCGCCGGGATGTCGTTGGAGACCGGGGGCGAGATTCTGGGGATGTATGGGCTGCACCGGATTCACCAGCGCTGGGTGGAACGACTGGTACCGGTTGGCTTGGCAGTGACGCACGGAATCCTTGCCTACAACAACACGAAGTTGAGCCATCGCCAGCCGCCGCAGTAGGGCAGTGTTCCACGTGGAACATCGGGCATGCGGTTCGGGGGCGCGAGGCAAGTTTCTTCGGTATAAACCGCCAGAGTTTTCCACGTGGGCCTCTCTTCCGTCAACACTCCTGTAGCAATCGATGGGGCGGCGTATCTCAGGGAAACGACGCGGGTTGGGTCGGGTGCTGGACGAACGGCCAAAAAGCGTTCCACAAATCGGGCCCTGTTCTTCACAGCCGTTTCGCGTTGCGGAGGGGACGCGGTGCCGGTAGGCTTCTCTGTCATGGGGAAAGTGCTCGCCGTAGTCAACCAGAAAGGCGGGGTGGGCAAAACGACCACCGCCATTAATCTTTCGGCAGCACTGGCTTTGGAGGGGTTGCAGGTCCTGCTGGTCGATTGCGATCCGCAGGCGAACTCGAGCGGGGGGCTTGGGATTACCCGCGATGCGGATCGGCGCTCGTCGTACGACGTGCTGATGGGCGAGGCGACTATCGACGAGGTGGCGCTCCGGACCGAGATCGACACCCTGACCTTGGTTCCCTCCAACAAGAACCTGACGGGGGCGAATGTCGAGCTGATCCAGATGGACCGCAGAGCTTACAAGCTGCGGGAGGCTCTGGCGAAGGTTCGGGATCGCTACGATTTTGTGTTGCTGGACTGCCCGCCGGCGCTGGATCTGCTGACGCTGAACGCCCTGGTGGCGGCGGATCGGCTGCTGGTTCCCATGCAGGCCGAGTATTTCGCGCTGGAGGGGCTGAGCGAGCTGATGCACACGCTGGAGCGGGTGCGGGCCGCGTTCAATCCGGGGCTGGAGATTGAAGGCGTGTTGCTGACGATGTATGACGACCGCACGAACCTGGCGCAGCAGGTGACGGAGAATTTGCGGGAGTTTTTCAAGGACAAGCTGCTGAAGACGGTGATTCCCAGGAATATACGGCTGGCCGAGGCGCCGAGCTACGGGAAGCCGGTGCTGCTGTACGATCCGCGGTCGCGCGGGTCGGAGAGCTATCGGGAGCTGGCGGACGAGCTGCTGGCGCGCAATGGGATTGAGAGTCCGGCAGCCCGGGAACGGAAGACGGCGAAAGCGGCGCAGGGAGAAGTGAAGGTGAAGTTCTGGCCGTATGGCTGAGCGCAGGTTGCAGGTTCCAGGTTACGGGTTACAGGGTGCATGGTACAGGCGCAAGGGTTCAGGGAGTTGGGAAACGGGGAGTAGGTTTTGTTCCACGTGGAACACTGAGTGATTGCCTGGGTTCGGATCGCTGGTGAGGGGATGAGGACAATATGCAAACTATGACAGAAGCTCCGAAACGAAGGGCGTTGGGTAAAGGACTGGAGTCCTTGCTGCCTCGGGTGAACGCGGCGGCGGAACCGGGCGCGGAGAACGGCGAGTCGGGACGGCCGCGGGAGATTCCGGTTGGGGAGATCGAGCGGAGCCCGTTTCAGACGCGGACGCGTTTCGACGAGGTGCAACTGGCGGAGCTGGCGGCTTCGATCTCAGCGACGGGGGTGGTGCAGCCGATTCTGGTGCGGCCGTTGCCGCATGGGCATTACCAGCTGATTGCCGGCGAGCGGCGCTGGCTGGCGTCGCAGCGGGCGGGCAAGGAGACGATTCCGGCGATCATCCGGCAGGTGTCAGACGAGCAGGCGATGGAGATGACCATCGTCGAAAACCTGCAGCGGACGGACCTGAACCCGATGGAGCAGGCGCGAGCCTACGACAAGCTGTCGCGGGAGTTTCAGCTGACCCAGGAACAGATGGCCAAGCGGACCGGGAAGGACCGGGCGTCGGTTTCGAATTTCCTGCGGCTGCTGAAGCTGCCTGAAGATGTGCAAGGCAAAGTGGAAGAGGGGGTTCTGAGCTTTGGGCATGCGCGGGCTCTGCTGCCGCTCGAGGATCCGCAGGCGATTCTGAAGGCGGCGCAGAAGGTGGCGGCGCTGGCGATGAGCGTCCGGCAGACGGAGAGCTATGTTCAGAAGATCCTGAATCCACAGGCGAAGAACAAGGCTGATGGCGAAAAAAAGGAGAATATCGATCCGAATGTTCGCGAGGTGCAGGAGTCGCTGCAAAGGGCGCTGGGATTGAAAGTGCGGATCGAGGATCGCAAGGGGCGGGGGCGGGTGATTATCGAGTACGGGCAGCTGGAGGAATTTGACCGGCTGCTGGATCGGCTGCGGCGGTAAAAGCAGAGTTTAGAGTTTAGGAATTAGAGTTTAGGGATCAGGGTTTAGCGGCATCGACTGACCGGATGCGGGGTGCTTCCTCGAATAGCTGCTTGATGGCCAGCGCCGCATTTTTCATCGAGTATCTGCTGGCAAAACAGAGGTATGCGCGACGCCTTTAGTATGTTTCGGAGTTCATGAGAGACCGGCCCTTTGCCCTTTCTGCCACGCTTCGAGCGCGGCGGCCAGCATCTCGTCCACGGTAATCGATGTCAGACATTTCTTTCGCTGCTCGATACACTCCGTGAGGCGACAGTTTTCGCAGTCCACGTGGTGATAAATCGGCCGATGTTGGTTCCCGATCGGAAACCAGCGTCCTGGCCGATCCCGAGCGGCAAATGGAATCGCGCATGGTACTCGACAGGCGGCGGCCAGATGCATGGGCCCGCTATCGGGCCCCAGAAATAGCGCCGCGCGACGTAGCACAGCCGCTGTTTCACGCGGAGTCAGCCTCCCGCACAAATTAATGACTGGACCAGCCCATTCCGCGGCAGCATAGTCGGCCGCTTCGGCGTCTTCCTTCGCTCCGACCAGCACCAGAGCGTGGTCCGGCAATTGCCGGGTCAGACGTCTCAGTAACATGCGCCAGTTTTCCCGTCCCCAGTCTTTAGCCTGCATCTTTGTCCCAGGACCACATGCAATGATGCTGCACCCAAGGGTCGTTTCAAGCTCCTGCTCCGCTCTTCGTTGCTCGGCCTCGGTCAGCCGCATATCCCAGTTTGCCAGGTCATCAACGTCCGCCGTGCCCAGCTCCTGTATGCACCGGAGCAATCGCGCGCCCTCGTGCTCCCACAGGCCATTTTCCGGATCGCAGACGTCTTCGTTGAAAGCGCCCTTGGGGATACCGATGATCCGGCGCACCCCGCATAGCCGAAAGAACCACTCGTCGCGCTTGCCTGTTTTCCGAGTGCCCATCAGATAGACCACAACCTGGGGCCGGAACCGCACGATCTTCCACCACAGGGGCACGAGCTCCCAGGGGCGCCGCGTTTTCCACGGGTAGTCGATGTACCCGTGAACCAACCCCGAGCCCTCCAGCACGGCGTAGGCGGCGGGTGCATTCGAATGAGTCGGCATATTCGTCAGCAGAATGCGTCTGGCATAGGGAAAGGACCGCTCTACTACATGCAGTGCCGGGAGTGCCACAACGGTGTCTCCCAGACTTCCCAGACGATAGATCAGTACACGGCGCGCTCTGGATAACATCATGGTTGGGGTCTCAAATCCGGTCCGCTTAGTCTAGCTGATCAAAAAAGCTGAGGTCTCGATGCCGCTGCCTGCTGAGCAAACAAGATTTTGATTGACGCAGCGGCGCGTTCCATGGAGTAGCGCTCCACAAAACAGGCATAAGCCCGGCTGGCCATAGCGGCGCGCTCAGCGGCGGGGAGCTCCAGCCAGCGGCGGAGAAGGCGTTCGGTGCCTTCCAGAGTGTCGTCGTCGACCAGACCGGCGCCATCGGCCTGGATGTCCGGCCAAATGTTGACCTGATTGCTGATGAGGACGGGGCGGCCGGCGGCGAGGGATTCGACGATGACAACGCCGAAGTTTTCCGTGTGGGACGGCAGCACGAAGGCATCGGCTGAGCGCAGAGCCCCCCATTTGACTTCACCCTTCAGCATACCCGGCCAGTGAACGCGATCGGCAATACCCAACTCAGCGCAGCTCTGCTGGAGCGCCGCCTTCAATCCCACCTGGTCGGGACCGGCCATGACAAGATCGACATCCTGGAATGCGGGAGCGATTCGTGCAAAAGCGCCGAGGAGGAGATCGCAGCCTTTCACCTCATGCAGGCGGGAAAGGAAAAGGAGATAGCGCCGACCGCGCAGGAGAGGCATTTGAGCAAACAGTGCCTGAATCTGACAGCAGGGGTCGCCTTCCGGTTCGGTGATCCCGTAAGGCACGACCGTGGCCGTCCAGCGGTTCGGTTTAAAACTGCTGGTCGCTTGATCGCGTTCCATCGAAGAAGTGAACAGAACGCTACGGGCATCGCGCAGGACAGGGTATTGGAACGGCCAATAGAGAAGCTTCTTGAGGTGCTTCAGCGGGTACTTATCCCTGAACCAGGGGCTGAGAGCGCCATGAGCAAACACCAGATACGGGGTTCCGGAGCGGCGGGCCGCCGCGCGGACGGCGATGTCGGGAAAGATCCAGAGGCCGTTCATCACGATGCCGTCGAAGCGGGAGGCGTTCTGGTGCAGCCAGCGCCACAGGCGCGGCGAGAGACCGAAGCGGCCGAGCCAGCGCTGGCCGAGGGCGTGAACCGGAAAGGTGACTTCGGAGAGGAACGGGGCGTTGGGCGGATCCTGACAAACGACCTCGACCTCGACACCTATCGAAAGATAGGCTCGGGCCAATTGACGCACCGCTTCGGGTGGGCCACCATCGGCTGGCGAGAGACTTCCAATGACGTGGAGAATCTTCATCGATCACAAAAGCAGAACAACCCCAGTCTATCTAAGGAGTTTCGCCGCGAGGACGCATCAGCGTGGCGGAGTCGGTCGCGACGGGCGACATCGTTAGGTGCCGCTAAAAGGGCGAGAGCATTCATCGGCTGTTCATTCGGACAGAGGAGTCATTCTTTCAGAACGTGATCGTGGTTGCTACACTACAGTCAGCGCTCGGCGATACCCCGTTGCTCCCGG
Source organism: Acidobacterium sp. (assembly GCA_003131625.1). Classification (GTDB taxonomy): domain Bacteria; phylum Acidobacteriota; class Terriglobia; order Terriglobales; family Acidobacteriaceae; genus Palsa-343. Next base: position 28,754 of record PKVY01000061.1, read on the forward strand.
GACGCGCAGCCTGCGCAGGCTTCTCTCCGCGTGTTTCGGCTGTGGACTCCCCCAGCTAAATTGAAGGACTTTCTTTTCCGATGTGCGGAATCGCCGGAGTACTCGTCACGCGCAAGTCCGAGAGGCTGGACTTTTCTGAGACGCTGACGCGATTATCGAGCGCGCTGGCGACGCGCGGTCCGGACGCATCGGGCCAGTGGGTCACGGGCACGCAAATCCTGGGTTTCGCGCACCGACGGCTGTCGATCATCGACGTGGATGCGCGGTCGGATCAGCCGATGCACTCGACGGATGGGCGTTACACCATCGTCTTCAATGGCGAAATCTATAACTACCAGGAACTGCGCAGCGATCTGGAGAAGAAAGGGCGCGGCTTCCGGACGACGGGTGACACGGAAGTGCTGCTGCAGATGTACGCGGAATATGGCGAGGACATGCTGACGCGGCTTCGCGGCATGTATGCGTTTGGCATCTGGGACGAGCTTTCGCAGGAGCTATTTCTGGCGCGGGATCCGTTTGGGATCAAGCCGCTGTATTACGCGGAGGGGGGAGGCAATTTCTATTTCGCTTCCCAGGTGAAGGCGCTGTTGACGGTGCCGGAAGTGGATCTGCGCGAGGAGCCAGCGGGGCATGTGGGTTTTTTTGTGTGGGGTTCGGTTCCCGAGCCGTACACGCTGTATCGGGGAATTCGGTGCCTGCCGAGCGGGACATGGATGCGGGCGACGCGCGAAGGAATCTCAAAGCCGCGTCTGTTCGCATCGCCAGTTGGAGAATTTTCTAAATTCGGTCTCGACGAGATGCCGCAATCGGAAACGGAGGCGGATGTGCGTCTGCACGATGCACTGCGGGAGAGCGTGCGGATGCACGAGATCTCCGATGTCCCGGTGGCGGTCTTCCTGTCGGCGGGCATCGATTCGGGCGTGGTTACAGCCCTGGCCGCGGAAGCGGGCAACGAGGTCGAGACGCTGACGCTGGGATTCGATCTGCTGCGCGACACCGCGGAAGACGAGACCCAAATCGCGAGCCGGGTAGCGCAGCACTATGGGCTGCCCCATTATTCGCGCTACATCGATCGGCCGGCGTTTATGGCGCATCGTGAACGGCTGCTGGAGAAGATGGACCAGCCCACCATCGATGGCGTGAACACTTATTTCATCAGCTGGCTGGCGCATGAGCGCGGGTTCAAGGTTGCGCTGAGCGGCCTGGGCGGCGACGAACTGTTCGGAGGCTATCCCAGCTTCCGGCAGCTGCCGTTCATGGTGTGGAGTTTGCGGCCAACGAACGCAGTTCCGTTCGTGGGGCGGGCGTGGCGGATCATGACCAGTGCGGTCATCTCACGATTCACTTCTCCGAAGTACGCGAGCCTGTTCGAGTACGGAGGCACGTGGGGCGGGGCGTATCTGCTACGACGGGGCTTATTTATGCCCTGGGAGCTGCCGCAGATTCTCGATCCGGAGCTGGTACGAACGGGATGGCGGGACCTGGCCTCGATCGAGAGCATGAACGGCCTGACGCGGCCGCTGGCGAAAGTCGCGGGCGCAACGGCGGCTCAGACGGAGTTCCTGCGCGTCTCGGCGCTGGAGATGAGCTACTACATGCGGACGCAGCTGCTGCGCGACGCGGATTGGGCGGGGATGGCGCATTCGGTGGAGATTCGGGTACCGCTGGTGGACATGACTCTGCTGCGGCAACTTGCGCCGCTGCGGGCGAGCCGGTTCTCACCGCGGAAGCCGAAGATCGCGGAATGCCTGCGGAAGCCGCTCCCGGCAGAAGTTCTGCACCGGCCCAAGAGCGGGTTTGTTACTCCGGTGCGGGACTGGATGCAGGACTCGCCGGATCGCGGGCTGCGCCACTGGGCGACCCATGTGTATCGCGCTTTGTATACGCGAGGGGCACCGGTGCGATCTAAAGCAGCGGCAATGCTGGCGAGCTGAGCGGCTCCTGTCTAGCCGAGGTAGCGGACGTCGAGGACGGTGCAGTCGTCATCGGCGGCGAGGGTTCCGGCGAAGCGCTCCACCTGGAGGAAGATGTCGTCGAGGGTAGCGGATTCGAATTCGCTGTCGGCGAGTCGGGCCTCGCCAAAGAACTCGCCGTCGGGCGCGGCGGCTTCTGTAACACCGTCGGTGACAATCAGGACACGGTTCCCGGGCCGGAGCTGCAGCTCTCCGGAGTTGAAAGGCGCGCCTTCGATGAGGCCGACGGGAAGGTTCGATTCCGGCAGACGAGAGCAGCCATTGGAGTAGAGAAACGGCGGCACGTGGCCGCAGTTGACGTATTCCAGATGGCCTTTGGGGGAGATGCGGAGGATGGCCATAGTGGCGTACTTCTCGACGTTTTTGCTGCAGATATAGCGGTTGACGATGTCGGCGAGGGTGGCCAGGGGCTGGCGGGCGACCAGCAGTGAATAGATGAGGCCCTGCAGGGTTGCGCCGAGGATAGCGGCGGAGATGCCTTTGCCGGAGATGTCTGCGACGATGACGGCGAGGGACTGGCCGTCTTCGACGATGTCGAAGAAGTCTCCGCCGACTTCGCGGCAGGGCACGGAGCGCGCGGCGACCTGGGCCCAGGAGAGCGTGGGCGGGCGGACGGTCATGAGGCCGCGCTGAATTTCGGCGGCGATATTCATTTCCTGGCGGTAGACGCGCTCGCGTTCCTCGGCCACGGCGAGCTGCGCGTTATCGATCAACGCGGCGGCGTCGGTGGCGATGGTGCGGAGGAGGTCGCCGTCGATCTGGGTGAGGCTGCCTGCTTTGAGACGGCTGTCGAGATAGAGCAGGCCGAGGAGCTCGGTTTCGCGCTCGGCTGCGCCGGGACGGCGTTTGCGCAGCGGGATGCAGATGACGGAGCGGATGCTGTGCGCGACCATGCTGGCGGAGCGGGTTTCCGGGTCGGCGCTGAGGGTGTCGGTGACGATGAATTCGTTGGCGGTGCTGATGGCCTGGCGCATGGCGCCGTGGGAAAGCGTGGCCTCGTCGGTGAGCTCTTCGCCTTTGTCGTCGCGGCCGAGGGCGAGCTGCATCTCGCCGGCTTCGTTGCGGAGAAAGACGTAGCCGCGCTCGACCTGGGTGAGCTGGAGTGTGGTGTCGAGGAGGGCGGTGAGAATCTGATCGACGGCGCCGGAGGTTTTGAGCTTGCGGGCGGATTCGAAGAACCAGCGGAGCTTTTCGAGGGCGTTGCCAGTAGCGCTGACCTCGGGAATCTGGTCGATGATGTCGCGGATGGTGGAGGTGTCGTGCGGCTCTTCAGCGCTGATGCGGAGGCTGGGGCCGTCGAGTGCGCCGAAGTGGACGGTGTCGTCGACGCCGATGGCCTGGCGAGTGGTGGAGGGCTTGCCGTTGATGAAGGTGCCGTGACGGCTGCCCTGATCGACGACGAAGCAGGTCCCGGCTTCGACGAGGAGCTCGGCGTGGCGGCGCGAGACGTAAGGATGGGCGAGGACGAGGTCGTTCTCCGGGAGGCGGCCGATGGAGAACGGCGAGTGCGTAATGGCGACCGTGCGGCGACTGGAGCCGTCGACGAGGACAAAAGAAACCGGGGTCGCGTTCGCGCTGGGCATTTGCCAGAAATTATAGGACGACTCAACGATCGGTGATCAGTTCGTCGAGATGAGACGCCGGCAGAACAGGAGGGAGGCGACTGAGATAAGGAGCGAGACGGTGAGCCAAAGGGCGGCGGTTGCGTGATGGACGACGGGCGCGAGGACGGCTTGCAGGTCCACTGAGGGAGCTACGCTCGTTGCGGGGGTGGAGCGCAGGAGAACTACGACGGCGACGATGAGAACAATGGCCATGGCTCCGGCGACGACGAAGCCGGGGAGGGCGCGCTTCCAGGGGAAGGCGATAGGACTGGGCGCAGAGGCCTCGCGGGTGAGAGCGGTCATGACGGAGTCGGCGAAGCCGGAGGACGGGAGGATGCTGTCGCTGCCGGGGCTGAGGGCGTAATCGAAGTCGGCATCGGTGAGCTGCGGGTGGGTCTGAATCGGTTTCATGGCGTTCGGGCCTCCCTGGGATGCTGAGTATTGAGGCTGGCTGATTTTGATGCCGCGCGGGGCCGCGAGAACTTGCTGCGGAGCAGCTCGCGGCCGCGGAAGAGCCGCGCTTTGATGGTGCCCTCCGGGATGTGGAGGGTGCGGGCGGCGGCGGGCACATCCTGCTCGTGGAAATAGAAGAGGAGGATGGCGTCGCGGTATTTGGGAGGAAGGGCGAGGACAGCGCGGCGGAGGGATTCGTCGCGGGAGGATTCCTCGATGGCGCTGCCGGCGATGGCTGGGTCGGGCGGCTCGGCGATTTGGTCGAGCGAGAGCATAGCGGCGGGGATGCGGCGGAGTTCGGTCCGGTAGAGGTTGGTTGCGAGGGCGAAAAGCCAGGTGGAGAAGGCGGAGTCGCCGCGGAACTGGGCGAGGTTGCGCCAGGCGCGCAGGAAGGCTTCCTGGGCCATTTCTTCGGCGCGGGCGCGGTCGCGGCAGAAGCGCCAGGCCAGATTGACGAGGGGCGACTGCCAGCGGCGGACGATGCCCTCGAAGGCCGCCGTGTCGCCGGCGAGGACGCGGGCGACGATGGCTTCGTCGGTTGGATGGGCTTCGGCTTGAGGAACCGTAGTCACATTGCTCTCTGCCGGTATGACCTGGAATGATGGTGCGCGGTTTCGTTTTTTCTGTCGAGGATTTTCCAGAACTTTTTGAAACCGCGACGGACTGGGGCTGGTCGTACGGGGTGAAGCGGAGAAGGCGAGGCCGCACAAGGAGGAAGCGCAATGGGATTCGAAGGCACAGAGGCAATGGGGTTATTTCTTTTTCTGGCGGTGGGAGCGGTGGCGTTGTTTTCGATGATCTCGATCGCGACGTGGTCGGAGGCTAGGCGGAAGGAGCGCGAGTCCTATTACAAAAACGACATGCTGAAGAAGCTGGCGGACACGCCGGGGCCGGGCGCCACTTCGGCGCTGGAGCTGATGCGGGAGGAAGCGCGCCTGGGTGCTCTCCAGAAGCGGCAGGGACTGCGGATCGGCGGGCTGGTAGTGGCGGCGATCGGCATCGGAGTGATGATCCTGTTGAAGGCGCTGGTGAAGGACGCGCCGGTCTACCTGTCGGGACTGCTGGTGCTGCTGATCGGCGTGGCTCTGTACGGCGGGTCATACCTGGTAACAACGGCGACGGAGTAGCGCCCGGCACACGTCGCTCGCCCCGAAAGCACCAGTCATCGGCCGGGATTCTCTATCCTCAATAAGAAGCGTTCCATTTCTTCAGAGGGAGAATCCCGCTTATGGCAGAAAGCCTGAATCCGTCACGCCGCCGTTTTCTTGAACTTGGTTCCGCTGCGCTGGCATCCGGGGCGCTGGTCGCGCACGGTCAGACGCAGCAGGAGGTGAAGGAGGGCGAGCACAGCAGCAGTGCGAGCCTGCCGCGGGGCAAGGAAAACGCGCCGCTCTTCGACGAGAATCCCGACTCCGCGATGCCGCCGGCGACAGACCACGGGAGCATCCCTACGTTTAAATATCCATTTACGCTCGCGCACAAGCGGATCGAGCCCGGCGGATGGACGCGCCAGGTGACGGTGGCCGATCTGCATGTGGCGAAGGAGATTGCCGGCGTGCAGATGCGGCTGATCGCGGGCGGCATACGGGAGCTGCACTGGCATAGAGCTTCAGAATGGGCGCTGATGTTGTATGGCAATGCGCGGATCACCTGCATCGATCCCGACGGCAGGAGTTTTGTGGACGATGTGAAGGAAGGGGACATCTGGAATTTTCCGAGCGGGTATCCCCACTCCATCCAGGGACTGGGGCCGGACGGGTGCGAATTTCTGCTGGTGTTCGACGACGGGTCGTTCGATGAATATGAGACGGTGCTGCTGACAGACTGGATGGGCCACACGCCGCCGGAGGTTCTGGCAAAGAATTTCGGCGTGCCGGCGAGCGCATTTCCCGCTTTGCCGCCGGAGGGGCGGTACATCTTTCCGGGAACGATGCCCGGTGCGCTGGGGGCCGATCAAAAGGCGGCACAGGGAAATCTGGGGCCGTCGCGCCTGCCGTTCGACTTTCGGTTGATGGAAATGCCACCCACGAAGAAGACGCGGGGCGGCGAGGTGCGGATCGTGGACGGAGGCAACTTCAAGGCATCGCCGCAAATTGCGGCGGCGCACGTGATTCTGCACCCGGGAGGGCTGCGCGAGATGCACTGGCATCCGAACGCCGATGAATGGCAGTACTTCGTGAAGGGCAAAGGGCGGATGACGGTGTTCGCGGCGGCGGGCCGGGCGCGGACGATGGATTTCGAGCAAGGCGACGTGGGCTACGTGCAGCAGACCTTTCCGCATTACATCGAAAACACCGGCGACACGGACCTGGTGTTTCTGGAGTTGTTCAAAGACAGCCGTTACCAGGATGTTTCGCTGGCGAACTGGCTGACGCATGTGCCGGCGCAACTGGTGATCGATCACCTGAAGATCAGCCAGGCGACGCTGGATCACTTCCCGCACGAGGAGACGGTGGTGATGCCGTAGAGCGAGGTTGCGGCTCTGGTGCCAAACCTTTGGCGTGCTTCGTGCTCTGCTGAGAGCGTCGCTTGAGCGGAAAAGTGAGCAGCGCCCACCCCGGGTCGATGTGTCTCTACCGAAATGGGATCGCCTGCAGCCGTGCGGCCCATGCAAGGCCGCGTCGACCCTATGCGCGCCGGAATCTCTGCCGATGAAGGAGTCGTCCGGAGCAACACCGCGGGGAGGGAGATCTGTTCCCAGCCCGCAGTGGAAGGAGCCGGCTGAGAAATGGAGCGATCCCTCGGCAAACCGGGGCAGGCGGCATGACGACGGTGCTGGAGCAGGCGACGGCCCGGTCCGCTCTGCGGGATCCAGAGAGCGCGTTGCGGGCGGTCGTCGCCGAGTCGGATCGAGAGGTCGAGCAACTGGCTCGCGATTTCGAGGGTCTGGCGCGCGAGACGAGCACGATTGTGGAGATCGCGGGCGTGATTGCGGGCTGCGCGGGAGACGAGCGCATGGGATCGGTTCTCCCGGGTGTGGAGCGCCTTGCCTCCGCGGCGAAGAGCTTCCTGCGGGAGCGTCTGGAGGCCACAGCGGGAATTCTGAATACCGTGACCGCCGAAGCGGCGCTGCTGGAGCGGCTGGCGCACTTGACGCGCGGACAGAAAGCGATCGTGCGGGAGACCGAGATGCTGCGGGTGCTGACCAACATCGAGGTCGCGCGGCTGGGCGAGGTGGGCGCGGGCTTCCAGTACCTGGCGCACGAGCTGGACGACTTCGCGCAGTCGGTGGCGCGGAGCACGAACGAGCTGACCCGCCTCACGGACGAGCGCAGGAAGGCGATCCAGGAGACGCGGCGCTCGCTGACCGCGGAACTGCCGCAGATGCGGGAAGAGTTCGCGCGCATGGAGGAGAGCCTGGAGACGGCGCTCGAGAGCGCGGCGGCGATGCTGGAGCAGCTGTGCGGGACGCCGGTGCGATTCAGCGGATGCGTGGAAGACATCGCCAGCCAGGTTGCGGGAGTAGTCGCGGCGATTCAGGCGCATGACATCACGCGCCAGCAGATCGAGCACGTGCAGGCGGCGCTGGGGACGATCGCGGCCGAACTGGGTGGAGAGGAGCGCCCGAGCGCCGGAGAGACAGGGGCGGGGCTGGCGGTGCAGAGCTATCAGCTGCGCAACGTGCGGGAGACGGTGCGGGGATGGACGGCGCAGATCGGGACGTGTCTGGAGGCGATTGGGCGCATCACCTCATCGGAGATTCTGGAGCTGGGACCGGTGGTGCTGGCCCAGGAGAGCGCGCTCGGGGCGCATCTGACGCGCATCGAGAAGCTCGAAGAAGAATGCGAAGCGGACAACACGAGGGTGCAGGCGTCGTTCGCGGGAATTTCCGGCCTGATGCAACTGGTGAACGAGCACCTGGAGCGATCGAAGCTGGTGCGCGACCGGCTGCAGCTGCTGATGTTCAATTCCATCGTCGAAGCCAGCCACCTGGGCTCGCAGGCGGACGGGATTCTGGAAATCTCGACCACCATCAAACGCATTTCCGCGACGTGGGGGGAGATCACGACCGGTTCTGAAGCGGCCACGGAAGAAATCCGAACCCTGGTGGAGCAAAGCCGAAGCACGCTCGAGGCCTTTTCGGAAGCCAGCAAGAAGGGTCTGCGCGCGGCGCGCAGCGAGACTGCGGGAGGCCTGGGGATTCTGCGCGAGGCGGCGGAGTGCGCGGATCAGAGAGGGCGGGAGATTCAGGCGGCGACCCTGGGATTGCAGGCGAAAATCGCGGAGATTGGGAGCGCAGGCAATCGCCTGGAGGTCTGCTTCCGGCGGCTGGATACGGCGCTGGAGGGGATCGAGTCGGCGCGGCGGAGCGTGGAGCAGGAGGGTGGGCCGGGCGGGACAGGATTCGATGCGGAAGCGGTGGCGCGGCGTTTCTCCGCGGACTACACGACGGAGATGGAGCGCGCGGTTCTGCGGGCGGCGCTCCAGGGAGGGCCGATGCCGGTAGCGCAGGCGAATTTCGCCGGCAACAGCGTGGAGCTTTTCTAGCGGTGGCGGCCCTGGGTTTGGGGCGGAAAGAGGCCCATTTAGGAACGGCGGATGCCGTTTCGGGAAAACGGTACACGCATGACTTTGAAATCTGGAGAAATGCCTGGTTTCTCCGATGAGGGGGATATAGGGTCGCAATGAAGCAAGTGCTGACAGTGGACGATTCGGGGAGCGTGCGGCAGATGGTGAGCTTCACGCTGCGCAACGCGGGCTATGCCGTGACCGAAGCAGCCGACGGGCGGCAGGGCCTCGAAAAAGCGAAGGGGCAGAAGTTCGATCTGGTGATTACCGACCTGAACATGCCGGTGATGGGTGGGATCGAGATGATCACGGGCATGCGCCAGCTGCCGGGGTACTCGTTTACGCCCATCCTGATGCTGACCACCGAGTCGCAGCCGGAGAAGAAGGACGCGGGGCGCAAAGCGGGGGCGACGGGCTGGATCGTCAAGCCGTTCCAGGCCGAGCAACTGATTGCGGTGGTGCAGAAGCTGGTCCGGTAGCGGATCCGGCAGAGGGACGGGAGGGCAGAGCCGCTGTGGCCGTCAGGTTCGATCGAAGCGAGGGGCCAGGTGTGATTCGGCTGGAGGGAGAGATCGGCATCGCCGATGCGGCCCGGCTGAAGGAGGTTTTGCTGGAGGCGCTGCGGCCGGGAGCCGGGGCGCGCATTGCGCTGGAGACAGCCTCGAGCCTCGATGTAACGGCGGTGCAGCTGTTGTGGGCGGCGGAACGCGCGGCGCAGGCCGCAGGCGTCCCGCTGGCGCTCGAAGGGACGGTTCCGGAGAAACTGCGCAACCCCCTGCGCGAGGCGGGATTCGAGAGATTGCCTTTTGTGGACGCCCCCGAGCCGGTGAGCGGAGGGCGCCTGTGACCCCCGGAAGCGGCGCTGAGCAGCAGTTTAGCCGTGCATTCCGGGAAGAGGCGCGCGAACTGCTCGTGGAGCTCGAGGCGGTGCTGCTGGAGCTGAACGAGCATCGCGAGGACGGCGAGCTGGTAGGGCGGGTCTTCCGCGGGCTGCACACGATCAAAGGCTCCGGAGCGATGTTCGGCTTCGAGGATCTGGCCACCTTCACGCATAACCTGGAAAACGCTTTTGACGAGGTGCGCAAGGGCCGCCTCCAGGTGACGCCGGAACTCGTGGATCTGACACTTTCCGCACTGGACCAGATTCGGGCCATGGTGGAGGAGGGTGAGGGCGAGTCGGCGGTGGATGCCGCGGCCTGTACGGAGATTCTCGCGCGGCTGCGCGCGCTCACCGGCGTCGCGGAGAGCGCTGCAAGCCAACCTGCGCCGCCTGCCGAAGCGAGGCCGGCACCAGGGGCGGCGCCGGCGGGACAGGAAGACGCGCGCGAGCAGGCATGGTGCATTCACTTTGCGCCGGGCCCCGATCTGATGCGCAACGGCGCGGATCCGCTGCTGCTGCTGCGCGAGCTGGCAGAGATGGGGCGACTGACGGCGGAGGCATCGATGGCGGGGATTCCGCCGCTCGAGGCGCTGGAGCCGGAGCGCTGTTATGTGAGCTGGGAGATGGCGCTGGTAACCCAGGCCAGCGAGGATAAGATTCGCGACGTCTTCATTTTTGTCGAGGACAGCTGCGAGCTGACGATTACGCCCGTGCCGGCGGAACCGGTGGCCGGCGCCGCGGGGGAGAGCAAAGCCATCGTGGAACACAGTCCGGAGCCGGTTTGCGCGGCCGACCGGACGGCGCGAGCGCTCGAAGAGAAGCGCCGCAGCCCCGGACGACGGGCCACTGACCAGCCGGATAGCGCTGCGAGCCTGCGGGTGCCGGCAGCGCGGCTGGACCAGCTGGTCGATCTGGTGGGCGAGATGGTGACGGTGCAGGCGCGGTTGAGCGCGATTGCGGCGCGGTCGGCGGATGGCGAGGTGCTGGAGGTTTCCGAGGAGATCGAGCGGCTGACTTCGGCGCTGCGCGAGAACTCGATGACCCTGCGCATGGTGCCGATCCGGGCTACGTTTGAGCGCTTTCGGCGGCTGGTGCACGACCTCGCGCGGGATCTGGGGAAGAACGTGGAGCTGACTATCGAGGGCGCGGAGACGGAGCTGGACAAGACGGTCATCGATCAGCTGGGCGATCCGCTGATGCACCTGATCCGGAACAGCATGGATCACGGGATCGAATCGCCGGAGCGGCGTGTGGCCGAGGGCAAACGGCCGATGGCGACGATTCATCTCTCGGCGCGGCACTCGGGAGCGAGCGTGCTGATCGCCGTTTCCGACGACGGCGCCGGCATCGACACCGAAGCGGTGCGGGCCCGCGCCGTCGAGCGCGGACTGACGACCGCCGATGCCTCACTCAGCGAAACGGAAATTTACTCCTTCCTTTTTCAACCCGGCTTTTCGACGGCCCAGCAGGTGACGGACCTTTCCGGCCGCGGCGTGGGCATGGATGTGGTGCGCCAGCGGGTGGAGAGCCTGCGGGGATCGATCGATGTGGCGAGCCAGCGCGGCGCGGGCACGACGGTCACGCTGCGGCTGCCGCTGACGCTCGCCATCATCGACGGGCTGCTGGTGACGGTGGGCGAGGCCTTCTTCGTGCTGCCGCTGGCGTCGACGCTGGAATGCATTGAACTGACGCGGGAAGAGAGCGAGCAGGCGAAGGGGAAGCACGTCGCGAACGTGCGCGGGGAAATCGTTCCGTATATCCGGCTGCGGCAGTACTTCCACGTGGAGACGGCGGCGCCGGAGCGCGAACAGATCATGGTGGTGGAGTGTGAGGACGGGCGCTGCGGTCTGGTGGTGGATCAGGTGCTGGGGGATTGCCAGACGGTGATCCGGAACCTGGGGCGGCTGTACCGGCACGTTCAGGTGGTTTCCGGCGCGACGATTCTGGGCAACGGGGTTGTGGCGCTGATTCTGGACCCGCAGCGGCTGGTGCAGGAGGCCATTCGGGCAAAAATGCAGCGGGAACGGGGGCGACTGCCGGGTGCGGTGCGCGATTACGAGAACGTCCGTCCGAGGGACGGCGCCGCCGCAGGGAACGGCGGCAAGGTCGGTGCTGGAGCAAGGGCCAGCGCCAGTCGATAACGAAGTCAGCACGGAGAAAGGGCAGGAATCATGTCGAGTACAGGCGTCAGCGAAGGCCATAAACCAAACGGCCACCGGGTCCAGGGGCACGCGGACCTTGAAGGCGTAAAGGGACACGCGACCGATGAAGCGCTGCTGGTTTCGCAGGAGATTCTGCGGCTGGTGGAAGCGTCGAAGGAGGGCCGACTCCAGGAGCGCGGCCGAGCCAGCCAGTTCACCGGGATGTATCGCGAGATGGTCGAGGGCATCAACGAGATGCTGGATGCGATTCTGCTGCCCATCGGTGAGGGGAACCGCATTCTGGCGCAGATTTCCTCAGGCAAGATCGACGAGCTGATCGCAGCCACTTACAAAGGCGACCACGAAAAGATGAAGGTCGCCATCAACAACGTCGCCACCGTAACGCAGAGCCTGCAGAAGGAGATGGCGCGGCTGACCGATGCTTCGAAGGAAGGGCAACTCTCCGAGCGCGGCAAGCCGGAGCATTTCCAGGGAGCCTATGCCGAGATCGTGCGCGGCGTGAACGCCATGCTCGATGCCATCCTGCTGCCCATCGGCGAAGGAAACCGGATTCTGGCGCAGATTTCCTCGGGCAAGATCGACGAGCTGATCGCCGCCACCTACAAGGGCGACCACGAAAAGATGAAGGTCGCGATCAACAATGTCGGCCTGGTGGTCCAGGCTCTCCACAAGGAACTCGATCGCCTGATTGAAGCTTCGAAGGCCGGTCAGCTCTCGGAGCGCGGCAAAGCGGACCAGTTCCGGGGCGCGTATGCGGAGATCGTGCGCGGCGTGAACGCCATGCTGGACGCGGTGATCGGGCCGCTGAACGTTTCGGCGCGCTATGTGGACCAGATCAGCAAAGGGGATAATCCGCCCCGCATCACGGACAACTACAACGGCGACTTCAACCTGATCAAGAACAACCTGAACACGCTGATCGACGCGATGGACGAGATCACGGCGGGAGCCGAACAGATTGCTAAGGGCGATCTGACGGTGACGCTGAAGGAGCGGTCGCCCGAGGACAAGCTGATGCAGGCGCTGTCGGCGATGGTGGCCGGACTGACACAGACCGTGTCAGAGATCCGGACGATCGCCGGGGAGGTCGCATCGGCAAGCCAGTCGATTTCGACGGCCTCGGTGCAGGTGTCGAAGGGCGCGAGCGCGCAAGCGGCGGCCGCCGAGGAGGCCTCGTCGTCGATGGAGGAGATGGTTTCCAACATCAAGCAGAACGCGGATAACGCGCAGCAGACGGACAAAATCGCCAACAAGAGCGCGCGCGACGCGCAGGAGAGCGGGAAGAGCGTGCTCGAGGCCGTCGCCGCGATGAAGGAGATCGCGAGCAAGATTTCCATCATTGAGGAAATCGCCCGCCAGACCAACCTGCTGGCGCTGAACGCGGCGATCGAAGCTGCGCGGGCGGGTGAACACGGCAAGGGATTTGCCGTGGTGGCGGCCGAGGTGCGCAAGCTGGCCGAACGCAGCCAGAAGGCGGCGGGAGAGATCAACCAGCTTTCGGGCACTACGCTGCGCGTGTCGGAAAAGTCCGGAGAACAGCTGGAGAAGCTGGTCCCGGACATCCAGCGGACGGCGGAACTGGTGCAGGAGATCACCGCGGCCAGCAAGGAACAGGACACGGGGGCGGAGCAGATCAACAAGGCGCTGCAGCAGCTGGAGCAGGTGATCCAGCAGAATGCTTCGGCAGCCGAGGAGATGGCTTCGACGACCGAGGAGCTGACCGGGCAGTCCGAGCAACTGGTCAGCGCGCTGGCCTTCTTCCAGACAGGGGGCGAAGACGAGGGGCCACGGCGGGGCGGGAAACCTCCACGGCCGGCGCATGCAGGGCCGGCGCGCGCGGCCAAGCCCGCGGCGCAGGCGGCGGCAGCTCAAAAAGCAGCGGCCAAAGGCGGCGTCAAGTTGCGGCTCAGCGAAAAGCGCGACGAGACGGACGGGGAATTCGAGCGGTATTGACCGGGAGGGGCGCAGGGGCCGTCGACGACGGCCCGCGCGCCTGTATTCAGGACAGAGAGGAGTCGGACGATGAGTGTAAGCGAGATCACAGAGACCCGGCAGTACCTGACTTTCCGGCTGGGCAACGAAATCTTCGCGACCGATGTCGCCAAGGTGAGAGAGGTGCTGGACCTGACGACGATCACGGCGGTTCCGCGCACCCCGGAGTTCATGAGCGGGGTGATCAATCTGCGGGGCAGCGTGGTGCCGGTGGTCGACCTGCGGCTATGTTTCGAAATGTCGAAGACGGAAAGCACGCGCAACACCTGCATCGTGGTGGTGGAGGTGCTGCTGGACAACGAGCCCACTGTCATTGGGGCTCTGGCCGATTCGGTGGAAGAGGTGATCGACCTCGAGCCGGATCAGATTGAGCCGGCGCCGCGCATTGGCACCCAGATCCGGACGGAGTTCATCCGCGGCATGGGCAAGCGGGACGCGCAGTTCATCATGATTCTGGACATCGANNCCGCAACCACTATGAGCACACATGAGGAAGCGCTGTCCGGCCGGGATTTTGCAAGGCTCTCCGCTTTTGTCTACTCGGAGGCCGGGATTTGCCTTGGGCCGGAGAAAAAAACGATGCTGGAAGGCCGGCTGAAGCGGAGGCTGCGCGAGCTGAACATCGGCTCTTACAAGCTGTATTGCGAGTACCTGTTCGGGCAGGAGGGCCTGCGGGAGGAGAAAGTCTCCTTCATCGATGTCGTCACGACGAACAAGACGGATTTCTTTCGCGAGGCGAAGCACTTCGATTATCTGACCGAGAGAGCGCTGCCCGAACTGGTATCGAGCGCCGGTGGGCGGCCGCTGCTGGTGTGGAGCGCCGGATGCTCGTCGGGGGAAGAGCCGTACACGCTGGCGATGGTGTTGAGCGAATACGCGGAGACGCATGCCGGATTCCGATTCCAGGTTCTGGCCACGGACATTTCGACGAAAGTGCTGGCGCACGCGGAACGGGGCATCTACTCAATGGACGATGTCGAGCCGGTGTCTCCTGCGCTGCGGAAGAAATATCTGATGCGGAGCCGCGAGCGGGATGCCGATCGCGTGCGCATCGTGCCGGAACTGCGCAGGCTGGTGGAGTTTCGGCGGCTGAATTTCATGGACGCCGATTACGGCCTGAGCGAGAAAGCCGACGCGATCTTCTGCCGCAACGTGATCATCTATTTCGACCGGCCGACGCAGGAGAAGATCCTCAGAAAGCTTTCCCATCGCCTCGCAGAGGGTGGGTATTTGTTTGTCGGCCATTCCGAGAGCCTGCACGACATGAATCTTCCGCTGGAGGCGCTGGGTCCGGCGCTGTACAGGAGGATCGATGGCCGAGCCTGAGGATTACGCGGACATCTATGTGCAGCCGGGAGAATCGCACCTGGTGCGCCGACCGGCCATTTTGCGTACCTTGCTGGGATCGTGCGTGGGTGTGACCTTCTGGCATGAAGAGCTGGGCATTGCCGCGCTCTGCCACCCGATGCTGCCGCGCCATCCGGCCGCGGCACGAGGCAGGCTGAGCGTTGCATCGGCGCTGCGGTACGTGGATTTCGCGATTCGCGATCTGGCGGCGCAGTTCGATGCCCTGGGGGCCAGGCGGCGGGACATCGAAATCAAGTTGTTTGGAGGCGCGGATGTGCTGCAGGTCCAGGAAGATGAGTCGCGTCCGACGGTGGGCCGGCTGAATCGCGAACGGGCGCTGGAGGTGCTGCGGACGGAGGGATTCGATGTAGCGGCATCGCGGCTGGGAGGGCCGCGCGGCTATCACATCGATTTCAATACAGCCACCGGGGAAGTGTGGCTCCGGCTGCTGCAGTGATCCCCGCGATTGCGCCGCGCAGGGAATAGTGGGACCGAGAGGCAGGAGGGATGGATCATTCGAAGATTCGCGTGCTGATCGTTGACGACTCCGCGGTGGTGCGGCAGACGCTCGCGTACGTGCTGGCTCAGGATCCTGAGATCGAGGTGATCGGAACCGCGGGCGATCCCTATGCCGCGGCGGAGAAGATCGCCGAACAGGTACCGGACGTGATCACCCTGGACATCGAGATGCCGCGCATGGACGGGCTGACGTTTCTGCGCAAAGTCATGACGCAGCATCCGATCCCGGTGGTGATTTGTTCGAGCCTGGCGGAGGAGGGGACACAGAGCGGGCTCGAGGCGCTGGAGAACGGCGCGGTGGAGATTGTGACGAAGCCGCGACTGGGCGTGCGCCAGTTCCTGGAAGATTCGAGCACGACACTCTGCGATGCGGTGAAAGCGGCGGCGGGAGCGCGGCTGCGTCGGCCGGGCCCGAGGCGCATGGTGGAACCGAAGCTGACCGCGGACGCGGTTCTGGCGCCGGCGGCGGGAGCCATGGCAAAAACCACCGAGAAAGTCGTGATGATCGGCGCTTCGACCGGGGGAACGGAAGCCCTGAAGACGCTGCTGGAGGCGTTGCCGGCGGATACGCCGGGGATTGCGATTGTGCAGCACATGCCGGAGCTGTTTACCCGGGCGTTCGCGGCCCGGCTGGACGGATCCTGCGCGATTACGGTGAAGGAAGCGGAGAGCGGAGATACGGTCCTGCGCGGACGGGCGCTGATCGCGCCGGGGAATCATCATCTGCTGCTCCAGCGCAGCGGCGCACGGTATTACGTGGAGGTCAGGGAAGGACCGCTGGTGTGCCGGCATCGGCCGTCGGTGGATGTTCTGTTCCGCTCGGCGGCGCGCTATGCAGGGCCGAATGCTGTCGGCGTGATTCTGACCGGGATGGGCGACGACGGGGCGCGGGGCATGCTGGAGATGAAACAGGCGGGCGCGAAAACCATCGCGCAGGACGAAGCCACGTGCGTGGTTTTCGGGATGCCGAAAGAGGCGATCAAACTGAATGGCGTGGACAAGGTGATGCCGCTCGACTCGATTGCCGGAGCGATCCTGAGCGCCACGCGCTGAGCGGGTGCTCGAGCGGCTTCTCCGAGGCAAGATAGTAACTCCGGGTAGTGTCCTAATTTGCTTTTTAGGACTCCTTCTTTTTCTCTCTGTTGTCGCCTTCTTCATACCAAAAGCCGCCTGGGGAATTCGAAAGCTTTTCGATCAGCGGGTTGTGATGTTCGTGGTAAACCCACCTACGCCGAATTGGCAGAATCCACCTGTCTCCGTAAACGTCGGTGTACTCGATAAAGCCAGCGCAAAACAATTTATCCTTACCGTTTTCGAGCTTCTCACGCGTGTCTTCGCCAAGCGGCTCGCCGCTACTATCGTGAAAATTCAGCACGATTTTCCCGGAATACTCCCGTTGAGCGGGGTCAGAATTCCTGGCAGCGTGAGAGTGGAGAAACCAGCCGAAAGATGGGTTGTGGGTTCACCGATGCAAAGAATCACCGGAGACTGGACTTCAAATGCCTCGCTCTGCCCATGGAGTTTAACTCGCCAATTGAGTGTCTGCATCCACGGCGAGCTGCGAAAATACAAACCGGGGACAAACGGGTCCAATTCAAAGGACAGTTTGGCTCGCTCTTTGGATTTAAGAGCGCTAATTTGAGCAAGAGCAGCATCGGCATTAGCCTCGCAGCGTCCGCAGAATCTCTGGCAGCAGCAAGGGATTCTCTTGCAAAAATATTCTGACGATTCATCAAATCAGCCTGTCGGCTCATGCGCCCGGTCTGCATCTCCATCCATCCAGCCTGCCGCTTCATCTCCTCCAATTGCCCAGCCATTACCCCCGTCTGCCTCAGCGCTGCTTCGGCGATGCGCCTTGTTTGGAGGGTCTGTTCGGCAATGGCCATCAAGGTCAAGAGGATTGCCCAGACGGTAGTCCCCTCAGGCCATCGGAAGGCGTTGTGGAATATGTGCCCACTTGGGCTGTCCCATGCGGAATTCTTTGGGTTTTTCTGGGGATGGTTTTCATTCGATTCAGCGGTAAGTGCAGGATTACTTTTTACGATGGATTTTTGTGTGCTCTCCAGGGCGGTGTACTCATCGTGACGGGCTACGATGAACGCACACCCGAGAACCAAAACGAGAATCGCCAAATATTTCAGCACGATCCTGAAATTGTACCCCAAAAACACTTGACAGGCGAATATTATCGGGGTACAGTAATTATATCGAGGCTGAACAATATGGCGAACATCCTGAATATCGACAAGCAAATCACGGTGATCGCGGCACCGGCGGAGGGTTCCAGCATCCGCTCAATCGAGCGCATGACTGGCATTCACAGGGACACGATCATGCGCTTGGGCGTTCGCGTTGGGCACGGCTGCACTGCCATGATGGATGCACATATGCGCGACCTTCCCTGCACCCGTCTGGAGATGGATGAGATTTGGGGGTTCATCGGCAAGAAGGACAATCACGTTCGCCCCGGAGACGATCCGCAGTTAGGTAACGTCTGGACGTTCTGCGCTATCGACGCGGATACAAAGCTGGTCCCGGCATTCAAAGTCGGGGATCGCAGCCAAACGACACCAAACGCGTTTGTGCGCGACGTTGCCAGCCGGATGCGGAACCGGGTGCAAATCTCTACCGATGGCCTCAGAGCCTATGTGAACGCGACGGAGCAGACCTTCGGAGCCGATGTGGACTACGGGCAGATCATCAAGGTCTACGGGGCGGAGGAAACAGACCAGCGCCGCTACAGCCCTCCCGAAGTGATTTCTTCCGAAAAGAAGATCATTACCGGCAATCCCGATGTGGACCTGATCTCTACCAGTTACATCGAACGGCTGAACGCGACCACGCGGCTGCACATGCGGAGGCTCACTCGACTCACTCACGCCTTCAGTAAGAAGCGTGAGAATTTCGAGGCAGCGGTCGGACTGCACTTCGCCTATTACAACTTTGTACGGCGGCACAACACCCTGCGCTGCACTCCTGCGATGGCTGCTGGTGTTGCGCCGTCATTCTGGAACGTGGGTGATTTGATAGAGGCGGCAGCGTGAGCGACATCCATGAATTGCGGGATGTGATTAACAAGCTGCACAAGGCCAAGGCGAAGCACGTCCAAAGTGTGCCAGTCACGGAGACGTTTCAGGGCGAGACGGTATGGGATGGCGTTGTCGAAGTCTTCGACCTGAGCGGACATCCAGAGGCAAATCGGATATACGCCTGGGCGCATGAGACAGGTGATCCTAACCAGCCAAAACGATATGTGACCGTTCTGCACATCCCGCCAGTAATCTCGCCGGAAACAGCCGTCAGAGCAGCCATCGTACAGGAGTCCAAAGAACGTGACCGAAGCAAAGAAAACTAGGAAGCCGGGACGCCCGAAGCTGCCACGGGGCGAGTCTAAGGGGAAATTCCTCCGCGTAAGGGTCACGCCGGATGAATTGCGGGCATTTGAGCGGGCAGCAAGGCTGGGCGGGAAAAGCGTATCCGAATGGAGCCGCTGCACGTTGAATGCCGCAAGTGGAGCGTGAGACAGTGGATTTCAAATTAGGACACTACCTAACTCCGGAGTCACTTGCATTCGCGGGGCCCAGGACTATTCTGGAGTCCCACTGGAAACGCGGGTGACGGCGGTCCAGTCCGGCCACAAGCGAAGCCGCCGGAAGCCGCATCCAGCTGCTGTGTCTGCTCCTGGGACGGGAACAGGTGTGAGGCGATTCTCATGTCGCCGCAAGCGGGCTTCGCTGTCGGGGAAACCGTAGCGCACTATCGTCTGCTGGATTACATCGGCAGCGGGGGGATGAGTGTCATCTATAAGGCGGAAGACACGGTCCTGGGGCGGCTGGTCGCGCTGAAATTCCTTTCGGACAACCTGACGCGCGAGCCGGCGGTCGTGGACCGTTTCCGGCGGGAAGCAAGGACGGCGTCCGCGCTAAACCACCCGAACATCTGCACCATTCACGAGATCGGGGAGCACGAGGGACTGCCCTTCATCGTGATGGAGTATCTGGAGGGCCGCAGCTTGCGCGATGTAATTCGCGGCCATCCCCTCGATACCGACCATCTGGTGAATTACGCGCTGCAGATCGCGAGCGGACTGGAAGCAGCGCACAACGCCGGCGTCACTCATCGCGACCTGAAGCCAGCGAATATCTTTTGTGACCACGAACGGCTACGCGAAAATCCTGGATTTCGGGCTGGCGAAGCTCACGTCGCCGCACGCTGAAGCGTCCTCGCAGTCGACCACCGGCGATGACCATATCTCCACGCCCGGCACCCACGCGTGCCTTGAGAAGGATGTCGAGACGCGCTATCAAAGTGCGACGGAAATCTGCGCGGACCTGAAGCGGCTGAAGCGGGAGAGCAGCTCGTCGCATGCGGTGGTGGTGGAAGGACGCTCGCCGCCAGCAATGGTCGCCGTGGTATGAGGTCACCGACGGGTCCGTCGGATACCCCGTTTGGTCAAGCGACAGCGGATCCCTCTATTTCGCAGCGTTCATGACGGGGCATCCGTCGGAGTGGCGGATCCATCTGGGCAAGCACACTGCGGAGATGGTGGCCGACCTGGCCGGAGAACATCGGTTCGGCGAAGACTGGGGCACCTGGAGCGGGATGACTCCCGAGGGGAACGTGCTGTTCGCGCGGGATGCAAGCACCAAGGAAATCTACGCGCTGAATTTGAAACCAAAGTAGCGTCGACCAGCAGTCGCGCGCGGATCGTGTGGTAGCATTTGCGCGGTTCTATGAAAGCTTCCGGCTCGTCTATCCTGCGCCTTGTTCCCCTTCTGTTATTGGTCTCGCTTCGCTGCTTCGGACAACCGGCGTCCTCGTCCGCTTCCGGGCCCGAGACGCAGCCGACGCGCGCGACGTATCTGCGGCTCTCGGCTGAAGTCGACCTTGCGCTGCATCGGGACGTGCTTGGCATGTGGTTTCCCCGTTCGGTCGACCGCGAGCACGGGGGATTTCATTCCCACTTCACGCACGACTGGCAATGGGCGCCAAGCGATGGGAAGTTCTCTGTCTTTCAGGGGCGAATGACGTGGGTTACGTCGCAGGTGGTGATGCGCGAACCTGCGCTCAAAGACGAGTACCTGCCGTTCGTGAAGCAGGGCGTGGATTTTCTCCAGAACACGATGTGGGACAAGCAGTACGGCGGGTTCTACTGGGGGCTCGATGATGACGGTCGCGTGACGCCGCAGTTCACCGACGACAAGGATTTGTACGGCGTGGGCTTCTGCATTTACGGATTGGCGGCGGCGTATCAGGCGACCAGCGATCCGCGGGCCCTGGAGCTGGCGAAGAAGGGCTTTCTGTGGGCCGATGAGCACGGGCACGACGGCATCAACGGCGGGTATTTCGAGCTGCTGACGCGGGAAGGCAAGCCGGTGGTTCCCGAAGCGCCGAGCGGGCAGGTGGTGATGCCGCCGATTCCCATTGGGCCGGAAAACTACAAGTCGATGAACACGCACATCCATCTGCTGGAGGCGTGGACCGAACTGTATAAGGTGTGGCCCGATCCGATGCTGCGGGCGAGGCTCGAAGAGATGCTGGCAGTGGTGCGGGACAAGATCGTTGTAGAGCCCGGCGCGATGAATCAGTTCTTTACGAACACGTGGCAGGCGATTCCAGGTCACGACTCGTATGGGCACGACGTGGAGACGGCTTACCTGATGCTCGAGACCGACGAGCTGCTGCACGGCAAAGCGAGCGAGAAGACGGAGCACATGGCGAAGATGCTGGTGGATCACGCGCTCGCGTATGGGTGGGACGCAAAAAATGGCGGGTTCTTCCAGTACGGAACGACGTTTGACAAGCCGGAAGACACGGACAAGGAGTGGTGGGTGCAGGCGGAGGGGTTGAACGCGCTGCTGCTGATGCACGAGCGATACGGCAAGCAGAATCCGATCTACTTCGAAAGATTCCTGCAGCAGTGGGCGTTCATCAGGAACCACACCATCGACGCGCAGAATCACGGACTGTGGAACCTGACGACTGCGGACGGAACGCCGGTTGTCCTGGACAAAGGCTCGATCTGGAAGGCTGCGTATCATGACAGCCGCGCGTTTTGGAATGTGAGCGGGCGGCTGCGGAAGCTCGCGGCGGAGTGATTGCGGCTGCTGCCGCCGCGGGTCGCACGGCCAGATTTGCGTGGCGCGGCGCGCTATTTTCACAGATAATCTGAGCGAAACACGCATTTTAGTTGTCCCCAGTGGTTGCCATCCGTCGGGCCCGCTGGATCGAAGAGGCAATCCCAACGCGCAGGAGTCGCGTGCATGCCGCAGAAGCGCTTTCTTCTGACCCTGATCAAGCCGTCGCACTACGACGACGAAGGGTACGTCATCCAGTGGTTCCGCTCGGCGATCCCGTCGAACACGCTGGCCGTGCTCTACGGGCTGGCGCTCGACTGCAAAGAGCGGGCGGTCCTGGGCGACGACGTCGACATCGTGATTCGGGCGATGGATGAGACGAACACGCGGGTCCGGACGCGCCGCATCATTCGCCAGCACAAAGGGCGGCCGGGGATGGTCGCGCTGGTTGGGGTGCAGTCGAATCAGTTTCCGCGCGCGATGGATCTTGCGCGGCCGCTGCGGGCGGCGGGCGTTCCGGTGTGCATTGGGGGATTTCATGTGTCGGGTTGCCTGGCGATGCTGCCGGGGATCACGCCGGAGCTGCAAGAGGCGATGGACCTGGGGATTTCGCTGTTCGCCGGCGAAGCGGAAGGACGCTTCGAGCCGGTGCTCGTCGATGCCTGGAATCACTCGCTGAAGCCGCTCTACAACTACATGAACGATCTGCCGTCGCTCGATGGAGCGCCCGCGCCGATTCTGCCGGCGACGCGCGTGAAGCGCACCGGTGGGAAGATCACGACCTTCGATGCGGGGCGCGGATGCCCGTTCCAGTGCTCGTTTTGCACCATCATTAATGTGCAGGGGCGCAAGTCGCGGCGGCGCACCGTCGACGACATCGAGGCCATCATCCGGAGCAACCTCGAACAGGGGATCAACCGGTTCTTCATCACGGACGATAATTTTTCGCGCAACGGCGACTGGGAGAAAGTTTTCGATCGCCTGATCCAGATGCGCGAGCAGGAAAAATGCAACATCAAATTTGTGATCCAGGTGGACACGATGTGCCATCGCCTGCCGCATTTCGTGGAGAAGGCGGGCCGGGCCGGCGTGGCGCGCGTGTTCATTGGGATGGAGAGCATCAATCCTGATGCGTTGCTGGGTGCGCGCAAGAAGCAGAACAAGGTGAGCGAGTATCGGAAGATGCTGCTGGCCTGGAAGAAGGCCGGCGTGACGGTGTTCGCGGGTTACATCGTCGGCTTCCCGTCGGATACTCCGGAGTCGGTGCTGCGCGATATTGAGACGATCCAGCGCGAATTGCCGGTCGATCTGTTGCAGCCGCATTGCCTGACGCCGCTGCCGGGGTCAGAGGATCACAAAAAGCTGTTCGATGCGGGGGCGTATCTGGATCCGGATCTGAACAAGTATGACCTGGAGCACGTGACGCGCGACCACGAGCGCATGACGCAGGAAGAGTGGCAGAAGCTCTACCGCGATGCGTGGCGGAGCTACTATTCGCCGGAACACATGGAGACGGTCCTGCGCCGGTCGGTAGCGACCAATGCGAACCCGGGCAACATGCCGTTCCTGCTGATGTGGTTTTACTACTGCATCGTGCTCGAAGACGTGGATCCGCTGGAGGGCGGATATCTGCGGCGGAAGTATCGCAAGGATCGGCGGCCGGGGTTTGCGATGGAGAGCCGGATGAGCTTTTATCCGCGGTATGCGGCCGATTTCCTGAAGAAACACTGGCTGCTGGCGCGGCTGGTGTGGCACTACGGGCGGCTGCGACAGAAGCTGAAGCGGAATCCCGAGGCGCGCAAGTACACGGATGCTGCACTAACGCCGGTGGCCGAAGATGGATCCGAGGAACTGCTGGCGACGGGGACGCACGATCATCATGCGGCGCCGGCGCTGGTGACGCTCCGCTCTTAGGCGGACTGCGTCCGTGAACAGGGAGCTGTGCATCTGCACAGTCCCGGCACTTCCACGTAATCACTCTTAGTAACACAGAAACTATGCCCTAACGCGGCACATACCTTGCCGGAAAGTTGTAGATTCCAGCACCACTTTGGTGACGGCGCCCACAGCATTTTTCGCTATAACGGCACAAGATGGCGCAGTTGAGGATGCGGCGCAACTCCGCTCGCTGCCGAAGCTCAGCTGATCCTCCCTCGTTTTCGTTGGACTTCGCCGCTCCGGCCCCTTGCAACGACCAGGCAATCGCCCGGGAGCGGTCTTTGCCGGTTCTTGGAAGGAGCTGCCAGGGTGCGCAAGTATTACCGTTTCATCGATGGCCTTCGGAAATTCGCGAAGGCAAGGATCGAACCCGACGAGGCGATCGGGCTTGCACGCACGCTTCTGAAGAAACGAATCGCGGAGCGCGAGCAGAATTTCCTGTGCCTGGCTGAGCGGGGAATCTTCCATTATGCGCAGAGCCCTTATCGGCCGCTGCTGGACGCAAAGCACATTGGCTTCGGCGATCTGCAATCCTGGGTTGCGAAAGACGGCCTGGAAGACGCCCTGCGGGCGTTGCAGGCAGAAGGCGTCTACTTCACCGTCGACGAGTTCAAGGGGAAAACGCCCGTACAGCGCAACGGGCAGACCTTCGTCTGCAACGAAGCGATGTTCGACAACCCGTACCTCTCGTTCGCGTATGAAGTGAGGAGTGGCGCGACGCGCAGCGCCGGAACCAGGATTCGCATCGATTTCGATTACCTGCACCAACGCTCTCTCTACGACGCGTTCCTGCTCGATCTCCATGGCTGCCTGACTGCGCCCATCGCGAACTGGTTCCCGGTATTTCCGGGAGCGCCGGGGATCAATTCGAGCCTGCGTTTCGCGCACATCGGCAACCCGGTGCAGAAGTGGTTTTCGCAGGTCGCGGAAGACCAGGTGCGGGTGAACTGGGAAAAGCGCATCGGGACCCGGACCATCTTTTTCATTCATCGGCTGGAAGGGAATCCCCTGGCGGAGCCGGAATATGCCGGATTGCAGGACGCGGCGCGCGTGGCGGAATGGGCTGCGACGGCGCTTGAGGAGCATCCGCAGTGCGTGGTCTACACTTTTGCGGCATCGGCAGTACGGGTGTGCAATGCCGCGGCGGAAAAGAACCTGAATCTGAAGGGCGCGAAATTCCTGGTCACGGGCGAGCCGCTCACTCATCAGAAGAAGCGCGAAATCGAGGCCGTGGGTGCAGCCGCGGTGCCGGTTTACGGGATTTCGGAAGCGGGAGTGATTGCCGCAGGGTGCGGCCAGCCTCACGCCGACAGCGACCATTGCCACCTCTACAAGGACACGACCGCTGTCATTACGCATCGGCAGGTGGTGCCGAATTTCGATCTGACGCTGGACGCGTATCTGTTCACCAGCCTGCTCTACGAGTCGCCGAAGCTGCTGCTGAATGTCGGCATGGGCGACTACGGGAATCTGCAAACCGGCGGATGCAACTGCGGCTTTGGGGAGTTGGGATTCGATACGACGCTGGGCGGCATCAGCAGCTACGAGAAGCTGACGGGCGAAGGCGTGACCTTCATCGACACGGACTTTGTTCGGATCATCGAGAAGGAGCTGCCGGAGCGGTTCGGCGGCAGGAGCACGGATTACCAGTTGGTGGAAGAGGAAGACGCAGAGGGATTCACGCATCTGCAGCTGCGGGTGAGCCCTCGCGTAGGCAATGTCAATGAGAGTGAACTCGTAGAGAAATTCATGGTTCTGCTGCGGCGCGGCGAAGACAGCCCGGAATCGTGGGCGCAGTCGGGAGTGGAGATGTGGCGTCAATCGGGGATGGTGCGCGTCCAGCGCGCCGATCCCGTGACGACAAGGAGCGGGAAGATTTTGCCCTTCTTCCTGCGCAAACGGAACCCAGAAGCGGCGGCGGCCGCAACCACGTAGGAGATGTCATGGCATTCCCGGCACAACGACTGAGAAGGCTTCGCCAGAACGAAGGGATTCGCGGCCTGGTTCGCGAGAACGAGCTGTCGGCCAATAAGTTCATCCTGCCGCTTTTCGCCGTGCCGGGAAGCGGTATTCGGAAGGAGATTGCCGCGCTTCCGGGCAACTATCACTTGTCGGTCGACGAGCTGGTGCATGAGGCATGCGCCGCAAAGGACCTGGGGATTCCGGCGGTTCTGCTTTTTGGCTTGCCCGAGAGCAAGAACGACGAGGCCTCCGGCGCGTACGACCCGAAGGGCATCGTGCAGCGGGCGGTCCGGGCGCTGAAGCGCTCCTGTCCTGACGTTGTGGTGATCACCGATGTGTGCGCCTGCGAATACACAACGACCGGGCACTGCGGGTTCATTAAGGACGGCTATCTCGACAATGATTCATCGCTGGAATTGCTGACAAAGATCACGGTGTCACACGCGGAAGCGGGCAGCGATATCGTGGCGCCGGCTGCCATGCTGGACGGTCAAATCGCTGCGATGCGCGCGGCGCTGGACGGCCGTGGATTCAAAAACCTGCCGATCATGGCGTACGCCGCCAAGTACTCGTCGAAGCTCTACGACCCGTTCTTCAAGGAAGGAACGAATTCCACGCTGGCGTTCGGTGACAAGAGAACGCACCAGATGGATTATTCCAACGCTGACGAGGCGATGCGCGAAATCGCTCTGGACATCGAGGAAGGCGCGGACATCGTCATGGTGAAGCCGGCGCTCTTCTATCTCGACATCGTGGCGCGGGCGAAGAGAGAGTTTCACATGCCGCTGGCGGTTTACAACGTGAGCGGCGAATACGCGATGATCGACGCCGCGGCGCGCATGGGACGGCTGAATCGCGATTCCATCATGCTGGAAGCGCTGACCTCAATGAAACGTGCCGGTGCTGACCTGATCATCACCTATTTCGCGAAGCGAGCCGCGGAGGTGCTGGAGCGGAAAACGGGATCGGGATACGGACACGTTGAGGCAGAGGTTCTGGAGGAAGCGCTGGCCAAGGTCCGGTGAAAGAGCTTCTCTGGGAAAGCAAGCAGGAGCCAAGCGAGCCGGAGTCCGGGAAATCCGGACCCAACGGGGCTGGGCCGGGCGGCTCCCTGCCGAACGGTTCTCCAAAAAGGGCGTTCGCTGAATTCGATCCGTTGGCTCCGCCGGAGCCCCGCGGGGCCCTCGATTTGCGCGCCTTCATCGAGGTGCTCGAAGACGCGGGGCGCCTGCTCCGAATCAAAGAGAGGATCGACTGGAAATTTGGCGTCGGCCGCTGGACCCGAGCCAGGCGCAAGCCGCTGCTGTTCGAGAACGTCAAAGGCTACCCTGGGCAGCACATTTTTACGAACGGGCTGGCGGACCCGGCCTGTATCGGCCTGGCACTCGGGTTTGAACCAGGAACGCCGCACGCGCGGGTCATCGCGCAAACGCGGAAGCGGCTGCGCGAGCCAGTCGCGCCGAAGATGGTCCGGACCGGACCAGTGCTGGAAAACGTGGTTCCGTCCATCGTGCTCGACCTTCTTGAGTTTCCTGTTCCGCAGTGGAGCGAACATGACGCCGGCCGGTATATCGGAACCTGGCACCTGAACATCAGCAAGGACCCGGAGACCGGGCAGCGCAACGCCGGCGTCTACCGCATGCAGTTGCTGGGGCCGAAGAAGGCAACCATCAGCGCTTCGAAGGGCAGCGATCTCGCGCGGCATGTCGCGAGGGCGGAAGCAAAAGGAATGGAGCTGCCGATGGTGGTGGCGATCGGCGCACCGGAGGCTACCGTCATCGCGGCGGGAGCGGCTTGCCCCGCGGGGATGGACGAATTCGCACTGGCGGGCGCTCTGCAGCAGAAGCCGGTCGAACTGAT
The DNA here is from genome assembly GCA_003131625.1 of Acidobacterium sp. Lineage (GTDB taxonomy): Bacteria > Acidobacteriota > Terriglobia > Terriglobales > Acidobacteriaceae > Palsa-343. The sequence goes on from PKVY01000061.1 coordinate 56,030, forward strand.
CGACTGCGGGCACCTGGAAGTTCCTGCGTATTCGGAAATCGTTATTGAGGGCTTCATCCATCCTGACATTCGCGTCCAGGATGGACCGTACTTCGATTACTACGGACGGCCGAACACGAATCCAAACGCTTTTCTCTTCGAGGCAACGCGGCTGATGTATCGCAACGATCCGATCTTCCGCGGCTGCGGAATCGGAAGGCCGGGCGCGGAGGATCATCAACTGTTCGCGTTTCTGGCCCAGCTGGGTCTGGTGGATTTCCATGGATCGCGGCTGAAACAGATGGTGCAGAACTTCCTGTGGAAGCGGCGCGCCTTTGAAATGCTGCAAAAGGTGGGAAGAATCGGGAGCGAGCTGCGCCGGCGCGGATAACGCAGGCTGAGCGGGGCGGGGCCGCAGCGGTGGAGCGGCGACTGATGCTCNNCGCCCGCCGCAACTCTGAACATCCATATATGATGCGGGGATGCCCGCCGACAGCGCCCAAGGCGAAATTGCGGAGAGCGTAGGGAACCCGAACCGGCGGCGCTGGACCATCGCAGTCCTGCTGGGGCTGGGCGTGCTGGTCAATTACTTCGACCGCGTGAACCTCTCGGTTTCGCACGACGCACTGTTCGCGGCGTTTGGGATTTCCGATTTCACCTTTGGATTGCTGCTGGGCGCGTACAACTGGACCTACGCGTTGTGCCAACTGCCCTCCGGCATCCTGCTGGATCGATTCGGCGTGCGGCGCGTGGGGTGCGTGAGCACCTTCCTGTGGAGCCTGGCGTCGTTCGGCGCCGCCATCACTCCCGGGCTCGGTGGCTTCTTCGCGGCGCGATTCCTGCTGGGCGTGGGCGAGGCTCCATCGTTTCCGGCCAGTGCCAAAGCTGTCGGGTACTGGTTTCCGCCGCGCGAGCGAAGCCTGGCGACCAGCTTCTTCGATGGCGCAGCGAAACTGGGGCCGGCGATTGGCGTGCCGGTGATTGGATTGCTGCTGCTGCGGGTTGGATGGCGACTGAGCTTTGCGGCAACCGGCGTGGCCAGCCTGCTTTATTCCCTGCTGTTCTGGGGCATCTATCACGATCCTCCCCACAAACAACTTGCGGGAGCGCCGGCCGAGGACGCTCAGCACGCTGCGCGGCACGTGCCGCTCGGCTATCTGCTGCGTCGCCGGAAGGTGATCGGCCTGGCGGTGGGATTTGGTTCCTACAATTACGTTTTCTATCTGCTCCTCACCTGGCTGCCGGTGTATTTATCGCGAACGCTGCATATCGATCTGGCGCATTCGTTCCTCTACACCGGAATCCCCTGGCTATTTGCAACCGCCGCTGATCTTTTTGTTGGGGGCTGGATGGTGGATGCGCTGATCCGCCATGGATGGAGCGCAAACGTGGTGCGCCGCACCGTGCTGATATCGGGAACCGCGCTGGGGCTGGGGATTCTGGGAGCGGCGGGAGCGCACACGGTGATCCACGCGGTTTTCTGGATCAGCGTTTCCATTGGCGGCTTGTCGGCCGCAGCGCCGGTGGGATGGTCGGCGCCCTCGCTGATTGCTCCCGGTGACAGCGTGGGGTCGGTGGGCGCGATCATGAACACGTCGAACCAGATTTCCGGAATCTGCGCGCCCGCGGTGACGGGGTATCTGGTGGGGATTCGACATTCGTTCAGGGCCGCGTTCTTTGTGGCGGCCGCGTATCTGGTAGTGGGCATTGCCAGCTACATCTTTTTACTGGGAGAGATTCGGCCAATTGCGGAGCCGGAGTACAGTGCGTAGAGAGCGGCGCGGGGACTTCAGGTACGTTGCTTCGGCGCCACGGTGGCTCGCATAGAACCTGTCGAGATGCCTCCGTCCACGAGCAGCGTCTGTCCCGTGACGTAACCGCTGGCCTCGGAGGCGAGGAAGACGACGGCGCCATCGAGGTCGTGCGGCTGGCCGGGCCGCTTCATCGGGATACGGTCGACTAAATAATCCACCCATTCCTGGTTCTCGTAGAGAACCTGGTTCTGCTGTGTTTTGAACCAACCGGGAGCGAGACAGTTCACCGTGATGCCGTATTGGCCCCAGTCATCGGCGAGGCTCATAGTGAGCTGGCGGATGCCGCCGCGGCTGGCTCCATAGGGAGCGAGCCCCGCGTAGCCAAAGACGCTGGTGACGGAGCCGATGTTGATAATGCGCCCGTAGCTGTGCGCTTTCATGCCGCGCGCCACGGCTTGAGCGACGAAGAAGCTGCCGCGCAGATTCGTGTCGAGGACCAGATTCCAGTCGTCCCAGGAGACGTCGAGCGCGGGCTTGCGGACGTTGCATCCGGCATTATTGACGAGGATGTGAATTTGGCCGAAGGCGGCCGCGGCTTCAGCGGCCATGCGCTGGATGCTGGTGTGATCGCGCACATCGAGCTCAATGGCCAGCGTGCGGCGGCCGAGGGCGCGCATTTCAGCTTCGAATTCGGCAAGCGTGTCGCGGCGGCGGCTGGTGAGGATCAGGTCGGCTCCGGCTTTGGCCAGTGCGCGAGCGAGATATTGGCCGAGGCCGCGGCTGGTTCCGGTGACCATGGCAACCTGGCCGGAGAGGTCAAAGAGCGCATTGGTCATGCGGCGCTCTCCGGCCGCGGGGTGAGCACAATCTTCATTAGATTCGGCTCGTGCGCGTAGAGGCGCTCGAACCAGCGCGGGCCCTCTTCGAGTGGAGCGATGGCGGTGATGAGCGGCTTGACCTGGATCACTCCGCGGCTGATGAGTTCGATGGCCTGCGGGTATTCTCCCGACGAAGCCGCGGTGCCCTGCAGGCGCAGCTGGCGGCTGACCACCGCCTGCAGAGGCAGGCTGACCTGCGGCGTGATGTTGCCGATGAGGGTGACGGTGCCGCCTTTGCGTGTGGAGTGAATGGCGGCCTGGATGGTTTCGTCGCGGCCTACGGCTTCGAGAGCCACGTCGACGCCGGAACCGGTGCGACGCAGAACTTCTTTCACGAGATCGTCGCCGGAAACGTGGAGGACCTCCGTCGCGCCGAGGGATTCGGCAAGGCGAAGGCGGGTCGCATCGACGTCGGCAATGAGAACGCGGCTGCAACCGGCGGCGCGCGCGGCCTGCAGCGTGAGGAGTCCGATCATCCCCGCGCCGATGACGAGGGCGGTCTCTCCGCCACGAATTTCGCTGACATTTACAGCGTGGAGCGCGACGGAGACCGGCTCGAGCATGGCGGCTTCGGCAAAGGACATCGACTCGGGCAGCAGATGAACAATTTGCTGCGGCACGGTTACATATTCAGCGAAAGCGCCGTTGCGCCGGTATTCGGCGCAGGCGACGCCAATGACCTGGCGGCGATCGCAGAGGTTCATCTCTCCGCGCAGGCAGTACGGGCACGCGCCGCAGTAGACCGTGGAGTCAAAGGTGACGCGGTCGCCAGGCTGAAAAGCGATTACGCCCTCACCGGCCGCGGCGACAACGCCCGCCGCTTCGTGGCCCATCACGATCGGGGGAATGCGCCGGCCAGAGGAGCCATCGTAGCCGTGCACGTCGCTGCCGCAGATGCCGCATGCAGCCACCTGGATCAGAAGTTCGCCGGGAGCGGGCGCCGGCTGGGGCAGATCGAGCAACTCCAGATGCCTGTACTCGCGGAGCAGCAGCGCTTTCATGCATCCAGTGTGCCACGCTGAGCTGTGACGATGCGCACTCGCGTGTGGTCATGGAGTGACAGGCGCTGGAGCGTGGCTTGCCGGACCGGTGGCGAGGGTGGTGAGGTTGTCCATAGTGAAAACCGCGGGAGCCGGGGAGCCGTCGGCGTTCCAGAGGTCGTGTTCGGGCGCCCAGTAGAGGACGCCGAGGCCGTTGGGCGCTTGGCGCACGGTGTTGACCAGATCGACCATGAACTGCAGTCGGCCCTGCGGCGTGACGGGCCAGAGCATGTCCTGGTTGCCAGGTGAATGCGGCGGTGTGTAGCCGGTTTCCATCACGAGAAAATCCTTGTGGTAGCGGCGGGCGCACTCCTGCATGTTTTCCTGGAGTTCTTCGAGCGTCCCGTGGCCCCAGGGCAGATAGAAGCTCTCCGCGATGATGTCGTAGTGCACGTGGGCGGCGTTGAGATGGTCGAAGAACCACTCCGTCGTGTTCCAGTGACCACCCTGATCGATGTGCATCGCGATGCGAGGAGGCGTGTCGCCAGCGCCCGATTTGACGCCGCGGATTCCCGCCTTGAGCAGCCGGGTCAGGTGCTTCCATTGGAGCGCTTCGTCGTACGGGGCCGGCGGATTGTATTGCGACGAGCCGGGAACCTGCAGTTGCGCGAGTGGCCATGCGGTGCCGCGCGTGATTTCGTTGCCGATCTGCACGATGTCCGGCATCGCGCGGGCGTTCTTGAACGCGCGAATCGTGTCGTGGGCGTATCTTTCCCACTGTTTTGCCAAATCATCGAAATCCATCCCTCGCCACGCGACGGGAATCTCCTGATGCTGCGGGTCGGCCCAGGTATCGGAGAAATGCAGATCGAGAATCAGGATGGCTCCGGCGGATTTGATTTTCCTGGCCAGGGGAATGGCGTTTTCGAGCGTGTTATCGGGAGCGTTTCTTACCGGCGAAACAAAAACGCGAATCCGGAACGCCGTCCACCCATGGTGCATGAGGATGGTGGTCTCATCGCTCTGCTTGCCGTCTTCCTGATAAGGCGGCAGAGGCCAGCGGGTGGGGGCATCGAGCGCCGATGTATCCGCACCGAGGAAGAATTTCGGAGACAGGTCGGTTTTCTGGGCCATCGCTGGAATCGCGGCGAGGCAACAGAGAATCGCTGCGCCGGCCAGGGTGCTGGTTCGGGCTCCCACCCCCCACCCCCCTCCCCCTGGGGGTGTGGCAAGTGGCTCATTCTGCGGGGCGAATTGGGTACCGTAAATCAGGTATTACCCTCCTCCGTACCGCGCTCCGAGACTAGAGGGTTGGCGGTAAAAGGAAAAGCTCTGTTCGGGCCGGGTGGAAACCGGGCGGACAGAGCTTTCCCTGCATTTAGGTTAGGAGTTTTGCGCAGCAGGTTCAAGCAAATTCGAAGGGGCGCGCGGTACGAAGGTCATGAGGTGGGCAAGCCAAGGCAACCTGGGTGAGAGATCCGGATTGCCGACCCGCCAATCCTATGGAGGTTATGGAGCTATCTGCCAGGTAGCGTCGGGGGTACCGGGGCTCCCGCTGCTTGTCAACGTCGCCCCGTTCATCAGCCAGATGTAGACCTGCTTCGTGGTGGTGTTGCGCCACAGAATGCCGGCTCGACCACTGCCGTCGTAGTCGCCTACGCCCTGGATGAGCCAGTCGGAGGATATGTAGCTGACGCTCGCGCTGCTGGTAAACGTGGTCCCGTTCATGAACCAGAGATAGACCTGGCCGGTGGTGGTGTTGCGCCAGAGGATGTCACTTGTGCCGTTGCCATCGAAATCGCCGACGCCGGCAATACTCCAGTCGGACGTGGGAGTGCCGGGGGTTCCGGTGCTCGCAATGGTGGTCCCGTTCATGAGCCAGAGGTAGACCTGGCCGGTGGTGCTGTTGCGCCAGAGGATGTCAGCGCTGCCATCTGCGTTGAAATCGCCGATGCCGGCAATGACCCAGTCGGAAGAGACGTAGCTGACGCTTCCGCTGCTGGCGATCGTGGTTCCGTTCATGAACCAGAGGTAGACCTGGCCCGTAGTGCTGTTGCGCCACAGGATGTCGGCTTTGCCGTCGCCATTGAAGTCGGCAACGCCCTGAATGACCCAGTCCGACGTGACGGAGCCGAGGGTTGTGCTGCTTGCGGTGGTTCCGTTGATGAGCCAGATCTCGACGACTCCGGTAGTGGTGTTGCGCCAGAGGATGTCGGCTTTGCCATCGCCGTCGAAATCGCCGGTGCCCTGGATGACCCAGTCGGAGGTACGGGTGCCGGGACTTCCGCTGCCGGTAAAGGTGGCGCCGCTCATGAGCCACTCGTAGACCTGCTGGGTGGCGCTGTTGTGCCAGAGCAGGTCGCTGGTGCAGTCGCCGTTGAAATCACCCACGGCGGCGAAGGACACCGGGTTCGGATTGGGGTTGGGATTCGCGGTTGCGCAGGAACCGATGGCCTGCACCACGGTTTCAGGAGCGGTTCCGTTTGCACTGGTGTAGGTGGAGGAACTGCCGCCATCCGGCGTGTAGGTTGCTGTCAACGAATCGTTGCCGACGGCCAGGTTTCCCGCGGGGACGAGGATGGTCGCCGATCCTGCGGTCAGTGTTGTGGGAGCCGAATTGTAGCTACCGCTGCTGAGGACGACCGAGCCGGTCGCGGTTGGGTTGCCGTTGCCGCCGTTTACGGACACCGTCACCGAGAGGGGCTGCGCCGAGGTGATGGTCGATTGGGCAGGCGTCACGGTGACGGCCGGGGTGATCAGCGGCGGAGGCATTCCGGTGCCGCTGAGTCCGATGTTCTGAATAGCGTTGGTCACATTGAGGCTGTTGTCGGTCAGCACCACGCTGCCGTTGAAAGTTGCAGCAGAGAGCGGATCGAACTCGATGCCGAGGATGCAGCTCTCGGCTGGATCCAGCGTCTGGCCAGAGGAACTGCACGAGGTGTCTGCGCCGCCGAGGGAGAAGTTGGTGGCGACGCTGATCTGGCTGATGTCGAGCGGCGCATTGCCCAGGTTGAGCAGCGCGACGTCCTGCGCCGGGCTGGCATCGCCGACAATGGTGTTGGGGAAGGTGAGCGAGGGTGGGTCGGCGACATCGACCTTGCGGATGCGACGATTGGCGGTGTCCGCGATGTAGAGGTTGCCAGAGCCATCTACCGCAACACCATAGGGATATAATTCCGCGCTGGGTGCAGGGCCGCCGTCGCCGCTGAAGCCCCCGGTTCCGTTGCCCGCGACGGTGCTGATGATGCCGTCGGGTTTCACACTGCGGACACGGCGGTTGCCTTGGTCCGCGAGGTAAAGGTTGCCGGCGCCATCCACCGCAACGCCGGAGGGAAAATAAAGTTCCGCGCTGGTTGCCGGGCCGCCATCACCGCTGTAGGCTTGTGTTCCATTGCCGGCCACGGTGGTGATGATGCCACCGGCATCCACCTTGCGTATGCGGTTGTTGTATGTATCCGCGATGTAGAGGTTGCCGGAGCCATCCACCGTAACACCCAAAGGATAGTACAGTTCCGCGCT
>PKVY01000061.1:63214-63395 GCA_003131625.1 Acidobacterium sp.
GGCCGCCGTCGCCGCTGTAGCCCCCAGTTCCGTCGCCCGCCACGGTGGCGATGGTCCCGCCCGGCGTCACCTTGCGGATGCGATGGTTCCAGTAGTCCGCGATGTAGAGGTTGCCGGCCCCATCCATCGCAACCGCATAGGGATAAGCCAGTTCCGCGCTGGTGGCCGGGCCGCCGTCGCC
>PKVY01000050.1 GCA_003131625.1 Acidobacterium sp.
ACAAGCGTCAGGGCGCGACTTCACAGCCTGCCGGAAAATATCGCCCCCCCGCTGCGCCCGGCCAGGTTCACCCCACAGCAAGCAGCGTAAGCTCAACAGCGTGCGCTGCCTTACCACTAAATTCCGCCCATCAACTCCTCAGTACTGCCCGGAAACCAAAACGGAACTACACCCCGGGCTGGCCCGGGTCTCGATTTTTGGACCCGGGATTGCGCGTGAGCGCCACGCTCTTGTTCTGTATGAGGGCACGATAAGGGCACGGCTCTTAACTCTTACAGCTTGCGAAACCCAAAAACCCCCGCTGCGCCCGGCCAGGTTCACCCCACAGCAAGCAGCGTAAGCTCACACCGTGCGCTGCCCCTACCACCAAATTCCGCCCATCAACTCCTCAGTACTGCCCAGGAACCAAAACGGAACACCCTCCCCCGCTTAGCTTTGGGGCAAGCTGGCTGCAGGCGCCCGGACACAGCTTCATAACCGTGCCGTATCCGCCGCAAAATGGTTCCGGCTTTGGCCCCTGCGGGGCGCCGCTTTCCCGAATCGGCATTTCGCTGGCAGCCCCATCGCCCGCTCCATTGGCGTGCCGGCCCGCTCTACCGTAAAATCGAAAGAGTCTTTCCCACCGTGTGGGGCTATAGCTCAGTCTGGGAGAGCGCCTCGTTCGCAACGAGGAGGTCGTCGGTTCGAGCCCGACTAGCTCCACCAAAACATCACAACCCCGCCCGTCACTCGCCGATCCCGTATTTCTCCTGCAGAAACCGGCGCACCCTCCCCGGCAGCGCCGCCCCAAGCTCCTGCCAAGTCAGCAACCCCATCCGCGTCCGCAGCGCCGCATCCGCCACCGCCCGCATCACCTCGAACCACCGATCGATCAGATCCGGCCGCCGCCGATCGCACAGCACCACAAACGATCCCCCGCACGCATGCGCGGCCAGCACGCACCGGATCAGCTGATACGACCGCACCCCTCCCTCAACCGCCGGCAGCTGCTCAACCGCGAAAACCTCCTCCAGATCCCGATACCGCGTCAGCAGCCGCATCGGGGCGCGCTGAAAATCCCCCTCCGTCAGCTTCGCCTCCACCAGCAGGCCGCCCAGCTTCATATCGATCTCCGTCCGGTCGCTGCGCCCGTTCTTCAGCGCAATCGCCGGCCGAAACCCAAACTCCGGCCGCAGCCCCGTCTCCACGCCCAGCAACCCACAAAACCGCCCGCTCCGCAGCAGCCCTGGATAGCAAAAAAGATTCATCAGCAGCGCGTCCGAACTGCTCGCGCATTCCAGCTCGTNNCCGCCGCTTCCACTCCGGATTCGCCAGAATCCGCGCCCACGAAGCCGCCAAAAAATTCCCGTGCCCCCCGTCAGCCTCCCGGTAAATAACGCTCTGCGACTCTCCGTACGAAACCTCATATTCGCCCTCGCCGCGAGCCAGATTCCGCGCGCTGATTTCCCGCCGCAACTGCGTCGAACTCAGAATCTGCTCCGCCCGCTCTCGACCCATAACCCTCGCGTCCCCATCCAACATACCGCCCTGCGATTCCCCCTCGCACCGCATCGCCCGCGAACCCCCGCCCGCCGCCTGCGCCGCACCCCCCCNNCCCCGCCACTACCCCACCGTCTGCGACATCCATCACACGCCCCTCGCCCCCCCGCGGTCTAGAATTGATCCAGCTTCGGTCCCCCCCGAAGAAATCGCCCGCCGACGGACCCGAGCTCGCCATGCCCTCTGCCCTCCGCAACCTCTTCAACGACCACGCCGACCACGTCCGTGGCAAGGTTGCCGGCATCTACGCGCTCCTCATCCTCATCAACGCCGCCGCATGGCTCTGGGCCGTCGCTGCCTTTCACCACTTCCCCGTCCTCCTCGGCACCGCCTTCCTCGCCTACTCCTTCGGCCTCCGCCACGCCGTCGACGCCGACCACATNNCGGCCGACGCTGCTCGGCACCGCGTTTCTCGCTTATGTGCTCGGGCTGCGCCACGCCGTCGATGCCGACCACATCGCGGCGATCGACAACGTCACCCGCAAGCTCATGCAGGAGGGCAAGCGCCCCGTCGCCGTCGGATTCATGTTCTCCCTCGGCCACTCCACCATCGTCATCTTCGGCTCGCTCCTCATCGCCGCCGCCGCCCTCGGCCTCCAGCAGCACATTGACCACTACCGCAACATCGGTGGCGTCATCGGGACCCTGGTCTCCGCCGTCTTCCTCCTCGCCATCGCCATCGTCAACATCGTCATCCTCCGCTCCGTCTACGCCACCTTCACCCGCGTCCGCCGCGGCGAGCCTTACGTTGACGAGGACCTCGACCTCCTCCTCGCCAATCGCGGCTTTCTCGCCCGCATCTTCCGTCCCATTTTCGCCATGATCCGCCGCAGCTGGCACATGTATCCGCTCGGCGTCCTCTTCGGACTCGGCTTCGACACCGCCACCGAAATCGGCCTCCTCGGCATCTCCGCCGCCGAAGCTTCCCGCGGCCTCCCGCTCTGGTCGATCGCCGTCTTCCCGGTGCTCTTCGCCGCTGGCATGTCGCTGATCGATACGACCGACAACATCCTCATGCTCGGCGCCTACGGCTGGGCCTATATCAAGCCCATCCGCAAGCTCTACTACAACCTCACCATCACATCGGTATCAGTCGTGGTTGCATTAGTCGTGGGAGGCATCGAGGCCCTCGGCCTCCTCGGCGGCCAGCTCCATCTCCAGGGCGTCTTCTGGGGATTCATCGTCCGCCTCAACTCCAACTTCGGCGTCCTCGGCTACTGCATCATCGCCATCTTCGCCCTCGCCTGGATCGTCTCCATCGCCATTTACAAACTCCGCCGCTTTGAAGATTTGGAATTGAACCCAGAGGTGTAACAGCTCTCTGTGCTCTGTGCTCTGTCCTCTGTGCTCTGTTTCCTAATCCCTAATCCCTAATCTCTAATCCCTGATCCCTGCTGTTCCCGACCGCCCTCTCCACCGCCGCCCGCGCCAGCAGCCGCGTCGAATCCAGCACCGGCAGCGGTGAGTTCCCGTCATGCATGGTCAGCGGAATCTCCGTGCACCCCAGCACCACCGCGTCGCACCCCTCACCCTTCATCCGCGCCATCGTCTTCTGGAAATACGCAACAGCCTCCGGCTTGAACACCGCGCACACCAGTTCCTCCATGATGATGCGATTGATCTCCTCGCGTTCGGCGTCGCTCGGCCGAACATATTCAAGCCCGCGCGCCGTCAGCTGCTGCGGATAAACCTCACCCGCAACCAGCCATCTCGTCCCCAGCAGACCGATCCGATGAAACCCGCGCCCAACTGCCTCATCCGCCACCACCGCGGCAATGTGCAGCCACGGCCGCGGCGACCGCGCTTCGATCAACGGCAGCGCCTGGTGAATCGTGTTGTCCGGACAAATCAGGAACCCCGCGCCCGCCTCCGCGAGCGTCTTCGCCGACTGCAGCATCAGCTCCCCAACCCCCGCCCAGTCGTCGCGGTCGATATACACCATGTATTCGGAGAAGGGAATCGAGTCCATCGTGACCCGTGGGTGCGCGTAGAGCCCCATCCGCTGCGCCCCTTCATGCGCAATGGTCCGATAGCAGAGAGCGGCTCCTTCCGCCGAGCAGGCAACAATCCCAATATGCATAGCAGCAGAGTACAGCTACCGGCTCCGAGCTCCCGGCTACCGGCTGCCCTTCACTCCGGCAGATGAATACTCCCATCCTCCGCAATCGGGAACGAAGGATTCCACGCAACCTCCCACGCAAAGTTGTCCGGATCGGCGAAGTACCCCGAATACCCTCCCCAGAAGGCCTCCTGCGCAGGTTTCAGAATTTTCGCCCCGGCAACCTCCGCCTCAGCCAGAACCGCATTCACCTCGTTGCGCGTGCGTGCGTTGTACGAAATGCTGAATCCGGGAAAGCCCTGGCCCTCCGTAGCAATATTGGCATCCTTCGCAAGATCGGCGCGCGGATAGAGCGCCAGCATCATCCCGCCAGCCTGAAAAAAAGCGATGCCCGCCGAGCTGGACCGGGAAGCGCGCCACCCCAGGCTTTCGTAGAATCTGCGGCTGCGCGCGAGGTCCGCAACCCCGAGTGTCACAATGCTGATGCGTTGTTCCATGCCTGCAATCGATTCTACGATCCGCAGCTTTGCCTTCCGCGGAGCAACCACCAGCTCCTGGCTCCCATCTCCCAGCTACCGGCTGTCTTACCCCGGCATCCGCGCGGCCTCGACTATCATCCCACCGAGATGCGCGTATCGTAATGAAGTCCATCGGCTCCCCCGGAAAATTCCCATCCAGCCAAAGAGAGGACAAGGTCATGAGGAAATCCATCGCAATAGGGGCCGCCGCGATGCTCGCGGCCGCCACCAGTATGCCCGCTCTGGCCCAGAGCAAGGCCGACGCGGAGCTCGACCAGGCGAGCCAGATCATGCAGCAACTCACCGGCCCGCAATCCACCGCCGGCATTCCCGACGCCGTGCTCAAGGCCGCGAAATGCGTCGCCGTCATCCCCAAAATGATCAAGGGCGGATTCGTCGTCGGCGCCCAGCATGGCGATGGCGTGGCCATCTGCCGTCGCAGCGACGGCCGCTGGAGCCCGCCCGCTCCCTTCCAGCTTTCCGGTGCCAGCTTCGGCGCGCAGATCGGCGGCGAGGAGCAGGGCTACGTCATGATGGTCATGGACGACCACGGCATGCAGGCCCTCCAGTCGGGCCACTTCAAAGTCGGCGCTGGCGTCGATGCGGCAGCCGGCCCTGTGGGCCGCGAAGCCTCGGGCTCGGCGGGATGGAAGGCCTCCATCCTCAGCTACTCGAGCGCGAAGGGCGCCTATATCGGCGCAACGCTGCAGGGTGCGGAGCTGAACCAGGACCACGGCAAGACGAAAGCCCTCTACGGAAGTGAAGTGCCCTTCACCTCCATCCTCGCCGGCGAAGTGCAGATGCCGCCGCAGGGTCCAGCACAAGCCTTCGTCGAAACCGTGAACCACGCCGTCCAGCAAGCCAGCCAGTAGAGCAGGGAACCGGCGACAATCCGGGTGCCCCGGGTTTCGCTGCTGAGGCCCGGAAGAGGGTGCGTTGACCGCCCGCGCCTCAACCGATTCCGCCCCGCCCCCAAAATGGCGCGATTAATCGCTAGTTATATAATAGTTACTAGTTAATAAGTTGTAATCAACTTGTGACGTGTATCACACGCGATCTCAGAGGCCGCCATCGACAATGGGACATGGTCGTAGAGCTCGCTGATGTGCAGTCGGCGATCGAGAATGAGGCTGTAATTCCTTATTTCCAGCCCCTCCTCGACCTTCGCTCCGGTCGGTTTTACGGCTTCGAGATCCTGGCCCGCTGGCAACACCCTGACCCTGGCCGGATCCTGCCGCCGAATTTCCTCGCGATCGCAGAACAAAGCGGCCTCATCTGGCAAACGACATGGCAGTTGCTGCGGTGTTTCAACGCGGCAGCTTAGCTCGACGTCGAATCGCCCGGCTAATTCATGGTGTTTTATGGATCCTTGCGAATGCGGAAAAAAAATCGACGAATACAGCGCTGACTGCGCAAAATGCGCAGCGCTGCAGGCTCTCAACCTGGAGAAGGGCGCTACGGATAAGGAGATCAAAACGGCATATCGGCTGCTCGTGAAGGTCTGGCATCCGGATCTGTTCGAAAGCGACAATCAGGCAAAGGCTTCTGCTGAGGAGAAGCTGCGTACCATAATCGAGGCGTTCAGGCTGCTCTCTTCGCAACCCTGCGATAACTCCTCGCCTGGAATAATTCCGGAGTACTTCACCATCGGCTCAACAAAGAAGGAAGTCCTCGCCGTGCAGGGGATTCCAACGGCGTATTCACCTGACACTTTCGAGTACGGTCGCTCAAAGGTCTTCTTTGTCGGTGATAAGGTCGTTGGCTGGGAAGATGCCCCGCTATGGATCCATCTCAACGTGCAACTCCGCCCAGGTCATCCAGTCGATGAAAGAATGCACTACTTCACCATAGGCTCGACGAGGGACGAGGTGTTGGCGGTTCAGGGGACGCCAACTGGTTTTTCATACAACACATATGAGTACGGAACGTCAAAGGTTCATTTTAGAGACGGCAAGGTTGCCAGTTGGGAAAATGCCCCGGCATGGATCCCCCTCAAGGTGCAACTACATTAGTTTCCTGCTGTGACGCCACCGAGAGCTTTCGGAACAAGATCTCCAACGAATCCACCGGACGACAGCTTTGCGTGAGAGCCAACACATGCGCGCGTCCTGAGCGGAGCTTTCTGGGGAGCGGGAAGCGCGCTCAGCAGTGGATCAGGGCCACTTCCTCGGATGGCTCCGGCTGGCTGCTGCCCTCGGAGAGAGCGGCCGGGGACCAGGGAATACCCAACTGCATCGAACGCAGCAGAGTTTCGCATTCGCCCGCAGGGAGGGCAGGACTGTAGAAGAATCCCTGGATCTCGCCACACTTCTGTTTCTGCAGGTAATCCAGCTGCTGGCGCGTTTCGACGCCTTCGGCAACGCAGGTAAGGCCCAGATTGCGACCGAGGGTGATGATGGTGTGGACGATAGCTTCGGCAGCCGGCTGGGTAGCGATATCGCGGAGGAACGAGCGGTCGATCTTGATACGGTCCAGGTGGAAGCGGCGCAAATAGGACAGTGACGACCAGCCGGTTCCGAAGTCGTCGAGGGAGAGGCTGACGCCGAGGCCTTTCAGGTCGCTCATGATCTGGATGGTGGCCTCAGTGTCGTCGAGCGTCAGGCTCTCGGTGAGTTCCAGCTCCAGCCATTTGGGCTCGAGTCCGGTCGTACGGAGGACGCCCTCGACGGTGGCGACGATGTCGTCGCGATAGAACTGCTGGGGCGAGAGATTCACGGCGACGCGGACCGGCGGGAGTCCCTGTTTCTGCCATTCGACGTTTTGCCGGCAGGCGGTTTCGAGAGCCCAGTGGCCCACCTCCACCATCAGGTCCAGCTTCTCCAGTTGCGGAATGAACTGCAGCGGAGGAATGATCCCGTGTTCGGGGTGGCGCCAGCGCAGCAGCGCTTCCATTCCGGTGATGCTGCCCTGTTTTGTCGAAACCAGCGGTTGGTAATGGAGAATGAATTCGCCTCGTTGAAGGGCGTGGCGGAGGTCGTTTTCCAGCTTCCGCTGCAAGCGGGTTGCCTCGGTGAACTCCGGCGTGAAGAAGAGATGCGTACCACGCATATTCTTTTTCGCCTGATACATGGCGGTGTCGGCGATCTGGATGAGGAGCTCGGCGTTTTCTCCGTCGACAGGATACTGGGAAATGCCGATGCTGCCGGTGCTCACCAGTTCATGGCCATCGATTTGATACGGTTCTGCCAGCGTAGTCAGCAGCTTGCTAACCACGCACTCGACGTCGCTGTTGCTGCAAACGGCCGGAAGGGCGATGACGAACTCATCTCCGCCGAGGCGGCCGACGATGTCGCTTTCGCGGAGGGACTCGCGCAGGCGCTGAGAAACGGCCTGCAGGAGCTGGTCGCCGACGTGGTGGCCGAGAGAATCGTTCACGTTCTTGAAGTGGTCGAGGTCGAGCATGAGGATGGCGACGCGGCTTTGATTGCGACCAGCAAGAGCAATGCATTGCGTGAGGCGGTCCTCGAGCAGGATCCGATTGGGAAGGCCGGTGAGCCCGTCATGCAGAGCCATGTAGCGAATGCGGAATTCGGCCTGCTTGCGATCGGTGATGTCACGGGATATGCCCATCGTGCCGATGACCTGGCCGCGGTGGTTGTGGAGAGGAACTTTAGTCGTCAGCACCCAGTTTTCACGGCCGTCCGGCCAGGTTTCTTTTTCCTCCATGCCGGCGAGCGGCTGACCTGTGTGGAGAATCTCGCGCTCGTCGGCCAAAGCACGATCCGCGTGCTCTGCGCTGAAGAAGTCGGCATCGGTTTTGTTGACGGCCTCGCTCGGATCGGCAAGTCCAAAGTAATTGGCCATGGACCGGCTGATCTGCAGGAAACGGCTGGCGCGATCCTTAAAGAAGATGTTGTCTGGGATGTGGTCGAGGAAACCTTCGAGCAAAGACCGCTGCATCTGAAATCGCCGATCGGCGAGCGCCTTGTGCGCGACAAGAGCGACGACCACCAGCAGGACGGCGAGAATGGCTCCCACGCCGACGCCGCCAGAGGCTCGGTGAGCCGGGTTGTCGGGGACGAAGCGCACCGTCACCAGCACTCCCAGAAGGGTTGCCAGGACGGCGATGACCGCGCTGGGTATACCCGGGATTTGCCAATAACGCTTCATAAGTGCTGCAGTACTCCGGCTCGAGAAAGCGGCGTGGCTATGTAAAGGCCCTGTCCGTCAATCTCGAACTCACTATATAAGTCAATCGTGAACCTATAAGAGGAGCCGCGAGCATACCACTATCGTCCACACCGGTCCCACTTTTGGCCTCATCCAGACTGACGCGCCGATTCTCGGGCTCTGGATTTGAAATAGGGACACTGCCGGCCCATTGACGACCCATCCCCAGCGGGGCTATGCTCCCTCATCCCACGTACTCTTGGAAATACCGTTCCCCAGACGCAACGCCGCCGAATCCGAATGGCGGCGTTGCTTTGTGACGGAGATCACATCCTTCCCGCCGATCCTTAGTCATCCTATCTAAGATGACGACCGTTCACTATCTTCCTGCCCAACCCCCAACGGCCGCTGTTCTTTCTCGAGACCCTATGCTGGACGATGACCGGAACCGGACGGCGGTCGAGGGTCTGCTGGCCGATGCGGATCGCGCTCTCGCCCTCACCGAGTTCGAGGACGTTCGCGGCAGCCGGGAAATTGTCAGGGAGACGATCGCCAATGCCCGCCAAAGCTGTATTGACCTGGTGAGGCGCCGCCGGACCCTCAGCCTGACCCTCGGCGAACAGACAGCGCTTCAACAAACCCTCGACGTCCTCCGCGCACGCCTCCGTTTCTTCGACGCATCCGTCTAAACCGGCCCAGCCGGCTTATTCCACAAATCTGCCAGGAGTTCGCTTTCCCCCTCAAACCCGGGAATGTGGAAAAATTGTCAAGAGGCGACGCCAAAAACCAAAGTAATGACCGCTGACTTATCTCGACTTACACCCTTATACCCTCAAAGATATTTGGCCGGTTTTTAGGCTGGACTTGGTAT
>PKVY01000088.1 GCA_003131625.1 Acidobacterium sp.
GGGTGATCTGTGAGGTGATGAAGGATGACGGCACCATGGCGCGGGTGCCGGACCTGATCGAATTTTGTAACAAGCATGGTCTCAAAATGCTGACGGTGGCGGAGCTGATTCGGCACCGGCTGCAGCACGAGCGGTACATTGTGCGGGTGGCGGAGAGCCCGATGCCGACGGCGTGGGGCGAGTTCCGGATGATCGCCTACGAGAGCGAGGTGCATGGCGGGGAGAGCCATGTGGCGCTGGTGATGGGCGATGTGAGCCAGGATGGGAGCGGGTCGGCGGAGCCGGTTTTAGTGCGCGTGCATTCGCACTGCCTGGCGGGCGACGTGTTTGGGACGACGCTGTGCGATTGCCAGCGGACCATGGAGCAATCGCTGAAGATGATTGCGGAGGCGGGCCGGGGGGCGCTGATTTATCTGCACAACGGGGGCCGTGGGTTTGAGATCGAGCGCACAGTGGAGCCGGGTAGGATTGTGTTTCATCGCGAGGCGCGGGCGCGGGAGCGGCATGAGGATCGGCACCAGCGGATTCTGCGCGAGGTGGGGCTGGGCGGGCAGATTCTGGCGGACCTGGGGATTCATCGGATACGCCTCTTGAGCAACACGCCGACGCATGTGCCGGCGCTGGAAGGATTCAGCGTGCAGATTGTGGAGCAGGTGAAGATTCCCATGGGGGAAGTGGTGCGGGGGTAGGGATTTCCGCGAAATTCACCACAGAGAACATGGAGGTCGCAGAGAATTCGGAGCGGAGCTTCGGTGCCTCAGCGATCTTGCTGCCTTCAGGAAAACTCTGAAGTAAGGAAAACATCCCCTGGCGGCTAAAGCCGGAGTCATTTTGCTGCGATTACGGCACGGCTAAAGCCGTGCCCTGACACGGATCGTGCCCGGGCTGCGGTGCTGACCGCACGGGCGGACGCGCCCATTCGACTCGGCTGACGGCTCGCTCAGGGCAGGCTCTTCGGCGCAAACCCTGGAACGGTTTCAGATTGCCGCTGGTTCCGGAAGCTGTTCGAGCAGGCCGCGGGCGGCGAGGTCGTGGCGGAGTTGCGCGATGTTCGAAAATTGCAGGGCGTGGAGGCCGAAGGCTTCGGCACCGCGGATGTTCTCGATTTTGTCGTCGAGGAAAAGGGCTTCGTCGGGGCGGACGCCGAGCCGATCGCAGGTGAAAGCGTAGATGGCGGGGTCGGGCTTGGCGATGCCGAGGTCGCAGGACCAGGTGAGCTGGTTGAAGTTGGCGAGCCAGGTGAATTCCTGGAGCATGGTGCGCAGCACGTCGGGACCCATGTTGGAGAGGATCGCGGTGAAGAAGCCGGCGTGCTGGAGGGCGGCGGCCCAGGCGAGCATGGGCGGGTTGAGGGCGATCCACATGAGGACGTCGTTGGCGATGAGGTCGTCGATTTGCGCGGGGGTGAAGGTGCGGCCGGCGTCGCGGGCGAATTTGGCCCAGTAGCCGGGGCCGTCGAGATGGCCGAGGTCGTAGTCGCGGCGGTCGCGCCAGTAGAGGCGCTCGAAGGCGTCGCGGTCGAGGCCGGTGAGGGCGATGAGGCGCTGGTGGGCGGCGCGGTCCTGGGTGCAGAGGACTTCACCGTAGTCGAAGATGACGGCGCGGAGGGGCATGAAGACAGGGTATAGCGGATAGGGTATAGCTTTCAGCCGGGAGCCGGGAGCCGGGAGCCGGGAGCCGGGAGCTGGTTGCTCGTGGCCGGTAGCGCGTATGCGGCGACCGCGCTGTGAAAAGATGGGCTCGTGCGATTTTCGACAAGGACGGCGTGGGATGTGGCGGAGACGCGGCTGGCGTGCGCATTGGGAGAGAGAGAGGCTCTTCGGCTGCGTTCAGGGCGGGCTGCGGGGCTGGAGATTCTTGATCTGACGGCATCGAATCCGACGCGATGCGGGTTTGCGTACGACGAGGCGGGGATTCTGGCAGCGCTTGGGGATCGCGAGGCGCTGGTCTATGATCCCGAGCCGCGCGGGATGCTGCGGGCGCGCGAGGCGGTGTGCCGATACTACGCGGAGCGGGAAGCGCGGGTGATCGCTGAGCGGATTTTCCTGACGACGAGCACGAGCGAGGCGTACAGCTGGCTGTTCCGCCTGCTGTGCGATGCGGGCGACGAGGTGCTGATCGCTCAGCCGAGCTATCCGCTATTCGATTTTCTGGCGCAGATCGAGGATGTGCGGCTGGTGACGTATCCGCTGGTGTACGACCACGGGTGGCAGATCGATTTTGCGGAGCTGCGGGCGCGGGTGACGCCGCGGACGAAAGCGATTGCGGTGGTGCATCCGAACAATCCCACGGGACACTTCACGAAGGAGGCGGAGCGGCGAGAGCTGGAGCGGATCTGCGCAGAGCACGGGCTGGCGCTGATTGTGGATGAGGTATTTCTCGACTACGCGATGTCCGGGTTTGAAGCTCGGAGCTTTGCGAGCGGGACTCATTCGGTGCTGACGTTTGTGCTGAGCGGGATCAGCAAGATTGTGGCGCTGCCGCAGATGAAGGCGGCCTGGATTGCGGCTTTCGGGCCGCGTCGGGAGTTGAAGGAGGCGCTGGGGCGGCTGGAGGTGGTGGCGGATACGTTTTTGTCGATGAATACGCCGGTGCAGTGCGCGCTGCCGGCATGGCTGGCGGGGGCGGAGGGGATGCAGGAGCAGATTCGGGCACGGACGCAGGGGAATCTGGCGGTTTTGGATCAGTTGCTGTTACAGAATCGGTTTGTGGCGCGGCTGGAGGTGGAGGCGGGGTGGTATGCGGTGCTGCGGGTACCGGCGCTGGGGAGCGACGAGGGTCTGGCCGTGCGGCTGGTGGAGGAGCGGGGCGTGAGCGTGCATCCCGGATACTTCTTTGGGTTCGCCGGGGATGGGTGGCTGGTGGTGAGTTTGCTGACGCCGGAGGCGGAGTTTCGGAGGGGCGTGGAGGGGATTTGCGGAATGTTTGTGAGCGCTCGCGGTTAGAGGATGTTCACCGCTCTTGCGGCCAGCAGCGCGATGGTGGCAAGCGAGATGAGGGACTGGATCATCATCAGCGCCTTGGCCCAGCGTGAGAGGACGGGCACGTCGGTGGGGGAGAAGGCGGTGGAGGTGTTGAAGGCGAGGAAGAGGTAATCGACGAAGTTGGGGGACCAGTTCTGCTCGCACATGACGGCTTTGGTTTCGGGGGTGAGGGTCATTTGCGGGAAGAGGAAGGCTCCGTCGGTGTGGACGCCGCGGCGCTCGCGCGCCGTGGGACCGCCTCCGTCGAGACGCCAGTACCAGGAGGCGAAGACGAGGATGTTGGCGATCCAGAGTGCGGCGGCGGACTGGAGCAGGACGACGGGGGTGTGCTTGTGCGCGGGCAGGGACGCGACGAGGAGGCCGAGGGACCAGATCATGTCGAGAGTGACGATGGAGGTAACGACAATGCCGAGGATGCGGTTGAGGGTGTTCATGCGGCGGCGGTGTGCGAACGCGAGTGGGACGCCGAGAATGAGGAGGACGACGAGCAGGAGCCAGTCGGGACCGTAGGAGAGGGATTCAGGGAGGGCGAAGCGGAGGCCGCCGATGGCGAGCAGGGCGAGGGTGGCGGGCCAGCGCGGCTCGGTGCGAGTGGGTCGTTTTGGAGTGGAGGTGGCTGGTGCGTGCATGAGGGGCGCGCCGCGTCAGAGGTTTTGCAGATAGTTGACGATCTCGGGGGTGGTCCAGTCCTGAGCGCCGATGAATTTGCGGCGGATGATGCCGTTGCGGTCGATGATGTAGGTTTCGGGGGGGCGGGTGGTGTCAAAGGCGGTGTTGGAGCGCTGGGAGAGGTCGAGGATGGTAGTGATGCCAGCGATGTGGTTATCGATGAGGTATTGGCGGTAGGCGTTGGCGTCGGTGTCGAAGCTGACGGCGAGGACGACGATGTTGGGCATGCGGCGCTGGAGTTCGATGAGGGAGGGGAATTCTTCGAGACAGGGCGGGCACCAGCTGGCCCAGAAATTGAGGACGACGACTTTGCCCTGGCTCTGGTATTGGCGGAGGCTCACGGTTTGCGCGCCGTCGCGAATGACGATGGCGGGGGCGCGTTCGCCGACCTGGGCGGGGTGGCTGGTGCGGTTGCAGCCCAGGAGCGGGAGATAGAAGACAGGAGACAGGAGACAGAGAAACAGCGTGCAGCGTGTAGCGTGTAGAGGAGAGCGATTAGAAATGGGCGGCTTCGAAGTTTGCCGGTGTTGGGAGCGGCGATGGGAGAGCAGGCGGAGCACGTTCTTATAATAATGAAGAGTCTGTGACACCGTGGACGTCCCGCCGCTGATCCTTTCTGTCATCGTTCCCGCGCGCAATGAGGAAGATTGTGTGGGGGAGTGCCTGCGCTCGCTGGTAGCGCAGGAGGAGGATGGGTGGAGGCTCGGCAGCGAGTGGGAGATTGTCGCGGTCAACGATGCGTCGACGGATCGGACGCGGGAGATTGCGGCGGGATTCGGGGGCGTGACGGTGATGGATGCTCCCCGGCTCGAGAAGGGGTGGACCGGGAAGGCGAACGCGTGCTGGGCGGGTTCGCAGCGGGCGCGGGGGAAGTGGCTGCTGTTTACCGATGCGGACACGATTCACCACCCCGTCACACCAAAATCGGGTGTGCCGGGGGCCCCGGCACATGGTCCGGCGGAGGCGGCGATGGGCGTGACGGGCACGCCGAACACGCTGCGGCTGGCGATGATCGAGGCGGAGCGGCATGAGGCGGGGATGCTGTCGTACTCGCCGCGGCAAATTGTGCGGGGGCTGGCGCAGCGAGCGCTGATGCCGTTGATATTCAGCGACCTGGCGGTTACTTATTCTCCGGCGAAGGTGAACGATCCGGCGCGATTGGTGGCGGCGGCGAACGGGCAGTTTCTGCTGGTGCGGCGCGACGTGTACGACAAAATCGGCGGGCACGCGGCGGTGAAGGGGTCGATTCTGGAGGATGTGGAGCTGGCGAGCCTGGTGAAGCGGCGGAAACTGGGGCTGCGGTTTCGCTATGCGCCGGAGGCCGTGGCGGCGCGGATGTACCGCAGCTTTGGCGCGATGGTGGAGGGGTGGACGAAGAACCTGGCGCTGCTGTTCGGGAATGCTCCCATGCTGGCGGGGATGCGGTTGCTGGAGCTGGCGGTGCTGGTGGGGGCGCCGGCGCTGATTTGGGGTTTTTGGTGGCTGCGGGCGGCGGGTCGCGGAGCGGGCGCGGGCGTGTTAGGGACGCCGATGGCGACGGCGGCGCTGGTGCTGGTTTGGCTAAGAGCGCTGTGGGGATTGTACGGGCGGGTGGCAAAGTCGGGGTTTCCATTTGGCGATGTGGCGCTGGCGCCGCTGGGGATTCCGCTGTACGTAGTGCTGCTGTGGCGGAGCTGGTTTCGCGTGACGGTGCTGAAGCAGGTAGTCTGGAAAGGCAGGGACGTGAAGACAGGGATTAGAGATTAGGGATTAGAAAAGCAGAGCACAGAGCACAGCATGATTTTGTTGACGAGGAAGGCGGAGTTTTCAGCTTCGCATTATTACTGGAATGAGGCGTGGAGCGCGGAGGAGAACGCGCGGGCGTTCGGGAAATGCGCCAATCGTAACGGTCACGGTCACAATTACATGCTGGAGGTGACGGTGGCGGGCGAGGTGGATCCGGTAACGGGGTTTGTGGTCGACCTGAAGCAGCTGAAAGACGTGATGGAGAGGGAAGTGGTGGCGGCGTACGACCATCGGCACCTGAATCTGGAAGTGCCGGAGTTTAAGGCGGTCAACCCTACGACGGAGAACATCGCGGTGGCGATCTGGAGAAGGCTGGAGGGGAAGATTCCTGGGGCGCGGCTGCATCGGGTGCGGGTGTATGAGATGCCGGATCTGTTTGCGGATTATTACGGGGGGTGAGTTGCTTGTGGTGGCATTGGGTTCGAGATACAGAAGCGCTCCCGTGCTCCGGAGCCAGGCGTTTCCGAAAGTGAAGCGGATCAATTCAAGGACGTTGAAAGGTTTGGGGCCGCATCGTTCCAAAATGGTTCAAGACAGTACTTTGGGCTGAAGCACGGACCAATTTGTATTGACGGTTGGGGCGGCAGGAGTATCAGCTTCTTGCTGTGGGGTGAACCTGGCCGGGAAGTTGCGGTGGAAGCGGTCCTTCCGAGGCGGTGATGAGGGCGTATTTGGGGCGGAGATACCGGTTGAGCGCTTCGCATCGATTGTTTTGCGCGTCGTTGAGCGAGGCGGAGAATCAGAGGGTGTATGGGAAGTGCGCCAATCCGTATGGTCACGGGCATAACTACACGGTGGAAGTGATGGTGGGCGGGGAGATCGACGGGGTGACAGGGATGGTGTGCGACCTTGTGGAGCTGGACGGGCTGGTGGGGCGCGAGGTACTGGAGCCGTTCGATCATCAGAATCTGAATACGCTGGAGAGTTTTCGGGAGCGAGTGCCGACGACGGAGAATCTGTTGCTGGAGATTCGGAAGCGGCTGGAAAGGGCGCTGCCGCGGAGGCTCACGCTGGCGGTACGGGTGGAAGAGACGTCGAATAACTTTTTTGAATATTGGGATGAAGATAGCGAGAAGCGTTTAGCAAGGGACGTTTAGCGAAAAGCGATTAGCGAAGGACGATTAGCGAAAAACGAGCTGAAGGCGAGCGCACGGCGAGTAAGAGGCGAGCAGAAGGCGGGCGAGGATGACACGAGCGACGTTGCATGAGGATCGCGAGAAGCTGGACGCGGAGATTATCGGGACTACGGGATTGGAAAATGTAACGACGCAGGATATCTATCGCGAGATTATCCGGCGGTACGATGCCGATCCGACGCGGGATGGGCTCGCGAAGACGCCGGAGCGGATCGAGAAGGCGCTGGAGTTTCTGACGAAGGGGTATCGCCAGGATCCGAAGGATGTGCTGCACGGGGCGCTGTTCGACGTGGCGTACGACGAGATGGTGATCGTGAAGGACATCGAGATGTATTCGCTGTGCGAGCACCACATGCTGCCGTTCTTCGGGAAGGTGCACGTTGCGTATATTCCCGACGGGAAGGTGATTGGGCTGAGCAAGGCTCCGCGGCTGGTGGAGGTGTTTGCGCGGCGGCTGCAGGTGCAGGAGCGGCTGACGCGGCAGATTGCGGAGGCGATTCAGGAGGCGATCCATCCGCAGGGCGTGGGCGTGGTGATTGAGGCGCGGCACCTGTGCATGATGATGCGCGGGGTGGAGAAGCAGAACTCGTCGACGGTGACGTCAGCAATGCTGGGAGTTTTTCAGAAACAGAACACGCGGGCGGAGTTTCTGTCGCTGATCCGGGAGCGGACGACGGCGGCGCTGTGATATCGGCGAAGAATGGATAGCATTCAGCGTCCATAACAGCGGCACGCGGATTTGTTTCGTCCTCGAGCGCGGTATCGTAGTGACATGAACGGGCTCCTGATTCTGGATAAGCCGGGTGGGATGACGTCGCATGACGTGGTGGCGCGGGTGCGTCGGGCGACGGGCGAGCAGTCGGTGGGGCATCTGGGGACGCTCGATCCGATGGCGACGGGCGTGCTGCCGCTGCTGCTGGGGAAGTACACGCGCCTGGCGCAGTTTTTTGGAACAAGCGCGAAGGCGTATGCGGGAACGATCCGATTTGGGTTCGCGACGGATACGTATGACGCCGAAGGGCAGCTTGTTGGGGAGAAGCGCGCGGTTGCGCTGACGCTCGATACGGTGCGGGCGGAGGCGGCGAAGTCTGTTGGGGAGATCGAGCAGATGCCGCCACCGTTTTCCGCGAAGAAGGTGGACGGGAAGCCGGCGTACAAGCTGGCGCGGGCGGGGAAGACGCCTGAGCTGAAGCCGGTGAAGATCATGGTGGATGCGTTCGCGATCGAGAGCGTGGAGGGGGATACGGCGCGGTTCTCGATGCGGATTTCGGCGGGCGGGTATGTGCGGGCGATTGCGCATGCGATGGGGCAGGGGCTGGGGTGCGGGGCGCATTTGGCCAGTCTGCGAAGGACGGCGGCGGGGCCATTCACGCTGGAACAGGCGCTCACGCTCGAAGACGTCGAAACTCTCGCGGCTGAGGGAAAGCTGGAGGAGCGGATGCCGCATGCGCGGACGCTGTTGCCGGAGATGCCGGCGGTGACAGCGGACGATCAGACGGTGGGGCGGATCCGGAACGGGATGCAGGTGAATCTGCCGGAGTATTCGGGCGCGGCGCTGGTGAAGATTTTTGAGGGACAGCGGGAGCTGGTGGCGGTGGGGAAGCGAGTGGCGGGGACGCTGTTTCAGCCGTTCGTGGTGCTGGCATGAAGGCGGCGCGCTACGCGCGACTCCCGGGTCTCACAATCGAGACCCGGGGCACCCGGTTCCGTTGAGCGGCACCCGGATTCGTGCGCAATCGTAACAGAGACTGTTACCGGACCCAGGCGTTGTGCTTGTCGCGATAGATGGAGCTGGAGACGCGGTTCTGGCGGCAGTTGAGGGCGGCGCGATCGCCGGCGGTGAGACGGCCGTCATCGGCGCGGCGCATGAAGTACTCCTCACGATTGACGGA
Source organism: Acidobacterium sp. (assembly GCA_003131625.1). GTDB lineage: Bacteria > Acidobacteriota > Terriglobia > Terriglobales > Acidobacteriaceae > Palsa-343. The sequence goes on from PKVY01000088.1 coordinate 8,467, forward strand.
GGCTTCGCGGGATTCGAGGTTGCGGGTCTCGCCGGCGGTGAGCTCGCCGCTGCGAATGCCCTGTGCGATGCGGTCCTGCTGGTAATCTTTGCGCTGGTTGATGGTGGCGGAGGTCTGCGCCATCCCGATCGTGCTGGAGAGGGCGAGGATTGCAGTAGCAACGAGAGAGAGTTTCATGACGTGGGCTCCGTGCAGCGAATGACTTTGATTCGGTCGTGCTTTAGTCATCCGCTTTGGAAAGTGAAAACACGCGGGGAGGGATTAGTTGCTGGAAAGTGGCCGCAACTAATTCTGAAGAGGTGGTTGGAAAATCCCCACCCTGCTGCGCGAAAACCGCGCGCACCAGGATGGGGCACCCGGATTTTTCCTATTTATGCAGGAGGGGCAGGAGCAAAGTGAGAAAATTATCCGCGACGAGTTGGGCGCCTTTGGCAGTGGGGTGGATGCCGTCATCCTGAATGGCGCCGGGGACGGCGTAGACGTGGGCGTAGAGCTCGGGCAGGAGCGGCACGCGGAATCTGGCGGCGACGAGGCGGTAGGTCTCATCGAATTGCTCGATGTAGTCGGCGCCGTAGTTGGGCGGAAGGGTGATGCCGGCGAGGATGACTTTGCTTCCGGCCTGGAGCAGGGTGGAGACGATGGTGGAGAGGTTGCGGCGCGTGTCGGCGATGGGGATGCCACGGAGACCGTCGTTGCCGCCGAATTCAACGATGACGATGGCAGGGTGCAGGCGGAGGACTTCTATGAGGCGGTCGACGCCGTCTTTGGTGGTGTTGCCGCTGACGCCGGCGTTGACGATTTTGTAGTGGTAGCCGCGGTGGTCGAGGTCGGTTTGGAGGTCGTCAGGGTAGGCCTGGCCGGGGGCGACGCCGTAGCCCGCGGTGATGCTGTCTCCGAAACAGGCAATGACGGGAACACCGCGAGTGGGAGCGGGAACGGGGCGGGGCGCGGCCACGTATGTGCCGAGGGAGAGAAGAAACGCGGCGATGAGGGCGAGGCGGGGCATGAGATGCGAGACGCAAGGATGACAAACGAGACAATGATGACAACTCAAATTAGACGACAACGGTAGTCTATCGGTTAGGGGTGCGAGGAGAGCGGATGATCGAGGTGAAGGGGCTGAAGAAGTCGATACGCAACGGGGCGCGAACGGTGGAGATTTTGCGGGGGATCGATCTGGTGATTCCGAAGGGGCAGTTTGCCGCGATCATGGGCGCGAGCGGGAGCGGGAAGAGCACGCTGCTGGGATTGCTGGCGGGACTGGATTCGCCGTCGGAGGGGGAAGTGATTCTGGACGGCGTGACGATCAGTAATCTTGAAGAGGACAAGCTGGCAGAAATTCGCGGGCGGCGGATTGGGTTCGTGTTTCAGTCGTACCAGCTGATTCCGACGCTGACGGCGCTGGAGAACGTGATGCTGCCGTACGAGCTGAATGCGCGGGGCGATGCGCGGAAGAAGGCGGAGCCGCTGCTGGCCGCGGTGGGGCTGCAGGATCGGCTGCATCATTATCCAGTGCAGCTCTCGGGCGGGGAGCAGCAGCGAGTGGCGCTGGCGCGGGCGTTTGTGCTGGAGCCGCCGATTGTGCTGGCAGACGAGCCGACGGGGAATCTGGATTCGGCGAATGGGCAGCATGTGCTGGAGCTGCTGGGCGAGCGGCAGCGGGAATCGCAGACGACGCTGGTGCTGGTGACGCATGATGCGCAGATTGCGGAGCGCGCGGACCGGCGGATTCAGCTGAAGGATGGGCTGGTGGTGGCGGACGACTTGCAGGGGACTGGCCGTCCAGGCAATCGCGCCTTCGGCGCAGATACGGTGACTACGGTATGACGGTGGCCGAGGGAAACGATTCAACGCCGTCTGGAAGGAAGCCGGCGCTGCCCTGGGGGACCGCGGCGCGGATTGCGTGGCGGGAGCTGCGGGCAGGGAAGGCGAAGTTTTTCTTCGTGCTGCTGTCGGTGGCGATTGGAGTGGCGGCGCTGACCGGGGTGCGGGGATTCAGCACGTCGTTTGCGCGGACGTTGCTGGAGCAGGCGCGGAGCATCATGGCGGGAGATTTGTCGGCGCGGATGTTCCGGCAGGCGACGCCGGCGGAGTCGCAGCAGCTGGATGCGCTGGCGAGCGAAAAGTCCGGACTGGGCGTGCGGCGGACGGTTGTGACGGAGACCGTCTCGATGGCGATGGTGCAAGGGGATCCGGTGCCGCTGCTGGTGACGCTGAAGGCGGTGGATCCGGCGGAGTATCCGTTTTATGGGGCGGTGGTGTTGTCGACGGGCGCGGATTTCTCACCCCAGAGCGCCAACAGCGGGCGCGCCGGGGGCCCCGATTTGCGAACGGCGCTGACCGACGACACGGTGGTGGTGGATGACAATCTGCTGGTGCGGCTGCGCGCGAAGGTCGGCGATCCACTGAAGATTGGCGGGCGGTGGTTTCGGATTGCGGCGGTGATTGAGAAAGAGCCGGACCGGATGACGGCGGGCGTGGGGCTGGGGCCGCGGGTGATGATGACGCGGCGGGCGATGGACGAGACGGAGCTGCTGCAGCCGGGGAGCCGCGCGACGGAGCGGTATCTGTTTGCGCTGGGCGACAAGCTGAAGGTGGCGGATGTGCGGGCGCAGATCGAGAAGATTCTGCCGGACGCGCAGGTGACGGATTTTCGCGAGACGAGCCCGACGCTGACGCAGGGTGTGGATCGGGCGACGGGGCTGCTGAGCCTGATTTGCCTGGTGGCGATGGTGCTGGGCGCGATTGGCGTGGCGATGGCGATGCGGGCGCATCTGCAGCAGCGGATCGAGATTCTGGCGATCATGAAGTCGATTGGGGCGCGGTCGGCGGATATTCTGCGCATCTATTTGTTACAGACACTGTTGCTTGGAGTGGGCGGAGCGCTGATCGGGGTGGTGCTGGGGCTGGGTGTGGAGTATGCGTTCCCGACGGTGCTGGGCAGGCTGCTGCCGCTGCGGCCGGAGATCCGGCTGCCGCTGAATCCAGTGCTGGCAGCGCTGGGGACGGGGATTCTGACGACGCTGCTGTTTTGTTTGCCGCCGCTGCTGGACGTGCGGAATGTGCGGCCGAGCCTGGTGCTGCGGCGGATGGTGGAGAGTGGCTATGGGGCGGGATGGATCGGCTGGCTGAAGGAACACAAACTGCAACTGGGTTCCGTGGTGGTGATTCTGGCGGGGCTGGGGGGGATTGCGGCGGCGCTTTCGGATTCGATGCTGGTGGGAAAGTGGTTTGCGATTTGCCTGGCGGGGCTGCTGGTGTTCATTCTGGGGCTTTCGGCGGCGACACTGCGGGCGCTGCGGGCGTTTTTGTCACGGACACGGTTACATTTACATTCGGCCTTGCGGCATGGGCTGGCGAATTTGTATCGGCCGGGGAACCAGTCGGCGGCGGTGCTGGCGGCGCTGGGGACAGGAGTGATGCTGATCCTTAGCGTTTTCCTGATGCAACGGTCGATTGTGAATGCATTACATGAAGATGTAAAACCGAGCACGCCGAACCTGTTTCTGATCGACATGAGTACGCAGGAGCTGCCGGGGATTCGCGCGGAACTGGCGAAGCAGGCGGGGGTAATGGGCGGTCTCGAGGCGGTTCCGATTGTGTCGGCGCGCGTGGAGTCGATTGACGGGACAGCGGTCGACGATCTGCAAGTGAAGAATTATCCGAAGCGGCTGCTGCGGAACGTGACGCTGTCGTGGGCGGATGCAGCTCCGGAGGGAACGAAGGTTGCGGAAGGGAAGTGGTGGGACGGAAATGGCGGTAGCGGATTCGCGGTTGTGGATCGTGTGGCGAAGCGGCTGAATCTGAAAATCGGGTCACAGGTGACCTTTGTCGCCGGGGACAAGGAGATTCCGGTGAAGGTCGCGGCGATTTACAAAATTGAGGGTGAGCACGCATTTGCGCGGAGCGAATTTATTTTGCCGAAGGCGCTGCTCGCGGATCAGCCGGCGGTTTGGTATGGGGACATCCACGCACGGCCGGCGGCGATTCCGGAGATCGAGCGGGCGCTGTTCGCGACGTATCCGACGGTGACGGTGATCAACATTGCGGATATTTTGCAGACGATTACAGGCGTAGTGGATCAGATCACCCTGGTGATTCGGTTTCTCGCGGGATTTTCGATTCTGTCGGGGTTGGTGATTTTGGCGTCGAGCGTGGCGAGCACGCGGTTCCGGCGGATGCGCGAGGTAGTGGTGCTGAAGACACTGGGGGCGACGCGGAACCGGATCGCGACGGTGTTCAGCGTGGAGTTTGTGGTGCTGGGACTGCTGGCGGGGGCGGTGGGAACGCTGTTCGCGAATGTGCTGTCGCGGATTCTGCTGCACCGGATGGATGTGGTGTTCCAGCGCGATGTGCGGGGATCGCTGATGGCGGTGGTGGGGACGGCGCTGCTGGCAGTGGCGACGGGATGGATCGCGAGCTTCAGGATTCTGGGGCAGAAGCCGCTGGAAGTTTTGAGAGAGGAGTGAAGGCAGGGGATAGGGTGTAGGGGATAGGGTACAGAAAACCAGGGATCAGTGAGCAAAGTTCAGTGAACAGAGATCAGTGATCAGGAGTCAGTGATCGGTTATTGACCGTCCAGGGCGGGGCCGATAGTATGAAAAGGCGGTGTTTCAAGCCGCGACCCACCTTTACACTGCCCCCTCGTTCAACGGCAGGACAGCTGACTCTGGATCAGCATATCGGGGTTCGAATCCCTGGGGGGCAGCCAACTGAAAACATTTGACTTAGCCGGTTGCTTCGCGACAGGGCGTCTGAGCCAGTCTCGGCCGGTATTTTCGTAAGCGATTGAATTTAAAGTAAGATATGCCGTGGGTCAGCTTGACAGCGAATCGAGACACGCAAGTCATTCTCTGCAAACGACTTGCGGGGGTGGTTTTTGGAGCATGACGAAGAATATGACATCGGGTCCTCGAAATCGACGGCCAAAGACGTCGATTGGACTCGCAGCGATCGACTCTTAACTCTCAATCGCGCTCGGGCGCAAATGAGATTTAGGGTGAACCCAGCAGGGTATCCCGGCGACCCGCTCGTTGATATGGCGGTGTTCGGTTGGTCGGTCGCAAACACCCTCTCAAAGTCCGTCAACTCTCAGAACGAGCCTGGAGTTCTCATCGCGCCCCGAAGGGACACCGGCGCGTCTTTTTTCAGAGTGCGAGTACCCGTCACGAAGGAACCGATGTGTTCCGATGCGAGTTCCAAAAGGGATAGGGCAACCCGGCCAGGCGATTGATAACGAGCGCCTGCGCGACCAGGAGAAGCACCGCGATCTCAATGATGACGAGTTCTCGTGGCTGGGAAATAATGCCCAGGGAAACGATCAGAGTAGTTGCACCCGCAGGCGGATGACTGGCCCGCAGCAGGACCATCAGTGCACCCGTGGTTGAGAGCGAGAGGGCAGCGGCGAGGACTCTTGGGCCGTAGATGCCAGCGTGAAAACCGAAGGGCAGGTGCGAGGCGCCAGTGAGTGAAAATGCCGCATAACCGCAGATGAGTCCAATCGCGTGACCCAGGATGGTATTGCGAGGGCTGGAAGTCTCAGCGAGCGGCGAGAAAAACAGAAGGTAGGCGGTTGGCCCGAGGGATGGGAAGACAAAGGGACTCTTTGTGAAGAGAGCCAGGATCGCCAGCAGAGCGATGGTGATGAAGCCGTTGATCAGGACATAGAGCGACCAAACCAGCCGGGGCGGAAAGCGGTGGAGCAGCCACTCCAGCTTCAGGTGCCCGAGCAGCACCCCAACGTGTTCAAAACCTGCATTGTCGCCTGCATGGTGCTGTGGCAATGTGCGTCGTCCTGGTCCGCCTCAGATATTTGGCAGGAGATCGAAATATTCGTCGTCTTCGTTCTTCCCGCCTTCTCCCTTGCCGATTTGCTTCTCCGACTCGATGAACTCGATGCGTTCAATCCATTTCACCATCTTGTAGCCGAGCTGGTTTTCCACGCGCAAGCGCAGAGGCGCCCCGTACAAGTCGGGGAGCGGCTGCCCATTCATTCGAGACGCAAGCAGGCACTGCGCTTTCAGCACATTTTCGATGCTTTGAGTGTCGTAATACGCGTCGCCGTAGAGCGCTTCGCCGAAGGAATAGAACGCGACCGTTTTAGCGGCTGCCGTTGGGCGCACGAATTCGATGAGCGCTTTCATGGAAATACCGCCCCATTTTGCAATACCACTCCAGCCCTGAATGCAATGGTGCATCGTGATTTGCTCGATTGCGCCCAGCTTCTCGAGATCGGCCAGGGAGAGCTCGACCGGTCTTTCAACCAGGCCGCCAACCTTCAGCCTGAAATCCTGGAAGCCAGTCTCGGCAAGGACTTTCCAATCGCTTCTGGTGGGCATCTTGCCGTTGGGCCACATATAAGGCGAGATGTCCTGCTCGGTGTAATGCTGTTGCGGGACGAGCCGGTTCAGGGTGGCCAGCTGCATCGGGTAGGTGACGAACTTCTGCGCATGCTGGAGCGCACGCGGGGCATGCCAGGAGATGTAGTGCGCCGCGATCCAGGAGAGCGCGACGACCGCGATGCCGGCAAATCCAAGCATCATGCCCAGAGGGCGCCGATCGTCGGTGCCCAGCACGATATGGTTCATGTTGCGTGCGAATCCAGTCATCACCACCAGAGTGACGTGGACCACGATGAATGCGAAAAAGCTGAGCATGGTCAGGAAGTGAATCGATCGGGCCGACTGCCTGCCGCCGAATATCCGCGCATACCAGGGAAAGCGATTGACCACGGCCGGGGACATGGCGATGCCGGTGAGAATCGCCAGGGGGCCGAATACAAAGACTACGGCAAAGTAGGCGATCTGCTGCAGGGCGTTGTAGCCATAAAAGCCATTTGGCTCCGGAGGCAAGTGAAACGTCGCGTAGTGGACCCAGGTGTTCCAGGCCTGAACAAGAACCAGCGATGAGGTGGGGACGAGGCGTCTCCACTGCTCGGTATCGAAGAGCATGACGACGAACAGGATGCCCGTGACGATGAATCCGTGGACATTGATGAAATGCCAGGCTCGCGCAATGCCGATGGTATGGCGATACCCAGGCGTGCCGATGATCGGGGACAGGTAGCGGGCGTCATCTTTTGCGGTCCAGATCCGGTCACGCGGAACTTTGATCGGGGTGAAACGAATCCATTCGCTCCCAGGCGTGCAATCGTCGTTGAAATACAGGCGAGGGTGATCCGCCAGGATGGAGAGACCACTGCGAATCAAAATCATCAGAAAAACGAAGTTGAAGAAGTGGCAGTAGCGAACCCAGAGCGGGAAACCATGCGGCCCGGAGAAGTCGTTGGGGTACACCTGAGGAACGAGCGGGATATGGGGCATTCCGGCCGCGGCGAATTCGATCCATGCCGCGGCAACCAGCGCCAGTATCGTCGCGCCGACCGCTGCCAGCAGGGAAGGCCGAATCCAGATGCGAAAGCGGCGGTCCGGTGGATAGTGGACAGCGGCGTGCGCGGCGTCAAAAGCAATCATGGTTTCCTCAGCGGTTCCACATCCTGCTTCGTTTCATGAATGGCAGACACATCGTAACACGATGTATCCGGGCCGGCGGCGGACGATGGACTCAGGACAGGAGCGCTGCCAGGCCCGTATCGGGCCGCTTCCGGGAAGATACTCGGTTCGCGCGCGAAGGTCAGGATGAGTTGGAGAGCGAACAGCAGCACCGCGCCGAGTTCGAGGCAACCGGAGAGAGGCAATAATTTCCAGGCAAAGGGCAGGATGCCTTCGTAAGCGAGCGGCTCCATGCTCACGCGCAGCGTACAGCCGGCAAACAGCAGCACCAGAGTCGTAAACATCAGTCGCGGACTATACAGACCGCGCACTCCGGCGAAATGCGGCAGAATCCGGGGGCCCACCGTCATGACCATCATCGCGGCAAATCCAACGGTAAGCGCGTGGCGGGAGCCGCCCCAGATGCCTCCATGGGCATCCGCCAGCGAAGCCCAGACGCCGAGCAGCGAGGCCACGATGGACCACGCGTACGCCACGCGCAGAAAGACGGGGAAGGAGGAGTGAATACCGATGGTCTTTGCAGGACGATCGGGCACGGAGAAGACCCGTATCGCAACGGATGCCAGGACGGCGGCGAGCACCAGAACCGGCGCCATGAAGATGGTGTGGTGCGACAGGCCGAGAACCACGCCGAGGACATCCAGTGCGACCGCGATTTGCAGCAGACGGCCGCGCACCGGCTTGACGCCGAGAAAGATGGGCAGCCAGCGCGCGGAGAATCCCCAGACCAGGGGCGCGAGAAATCCCCAGCCGAGCAGGACCAGGTATTTCTGGTCGAAATCGTGAGGGATTGCCGGAGTCAATCCCTGGACCGCGAGACGCACGCCGATCGCAAAGTTGATGGCGATGGCGAGGAAGAGCGCAGCGTTGCTGACCAGGACTGCCTGCATCCATGGCTCGATCCGCGGTTTGGTGCGAACGGCGCCGGAGCCTTGGGGCAGCTTGTGCTGGCTGGCGGCGAAGAGGAAGAGCAGAATCGCCGCCAGTTCCAGCAAGCCAGACAGAGGAAGGGTGACGCGCCACTGCCAAAGGCAGGCGCCCGCGAGCCAGTGCAGCACAAGCCCCGTGGTCCACAGGCCCCAGCACGCGATCGGCAGGCCGCCGCTGTTGGCGCGGGTGCGGGGTTGCGAGTAGAAACCGATGCCGAGCACGAAGCTGCCGATCCAGCCGAAAACCTGGGAGTGGCCGTGCGCCTGAATCCACGCCGGGGAAACGCCCTGAAGGCCGTGATGGGCGCTGATCAGCACCAAGCTGGTAAAGCCGAGGATAGTGCCGGGCAAAACCATAAAGAAGATACCGGTGGCAATCCAGAGGCGGAGCCGACGGCTCTTGCGGCGCTCCCCGGCCAGCAGGGCGTGGCGCTCTATTGTTGAGGATGGCTCGCGGCCGGGGACATTCTCGATCAGAGTGGACATCGATTCTCTCCGCTGACAAGGTCGAGCGTAGAGGCTTAGCGCCGGGCGGGCAGTGACTTTGGTCGCTCGCAGGCCAGAGAAACTTACGAACTGCTGTCGAGGATCGCTTTCAGGCCGGGCAGGTCGCGCACGACGATGTGGCGCGCGTCAACCTGCAGCAGACCTTCCGCCTGCAGGCGCATGAGGTTGCGCGATACCAGCTCGCGGACGGTGCCCAGCTGATGCGCCAGATCCTGGTGCGTTCCGGGCAACTGGCATTCGATGCCGTGCTCGGTGCGCTTGCCCCCGTTCTCGGCGAGGCGCACCAGCGCGGCAACCAGCCGCTGGCGAACCGTCGCGAAGGAAAGCTCTTCAATAATGCCCACCAGCCGTCGCAGCCGCGCCCCGACCACGGCGAGCATCTTGAGGGCGACTTCCGGATGTTCCAGGCAGAAGCTGCGAAAATCCTGGCGTGAAATGAAGAGGACCTCGGATTCCTCGACGGCGCTGACGGAAGCCGGATAGGTCCCGCCGTCGAAGACCGGGAGCTCCGCAACCGACCCGCCCGGGCCTTCGACAGCGAGCACCTGCTCCCGTCCGCTCGCCGAGCTTTTAAAGATGCGCAGCTTGCCGGTGGCGATGATGTGCAGGCCCCGGCACGAATCGCCTTCGGAAAAGAGCAGCTCTCCCTGAGCGAAGCGTTTGCGCACAAAACGAGCAGCCAGCAGGCGCAGCTCCTCCGGGGAAAGCCCGGAAAACAGGGCCACATTGCCCAGAGACGCGGCCATATTCGTTGCTTCGGTCATGGAGCATTCTAGCGAACAGCGGCGCCGTAGTGACTTAAGTCGCAGCGGAGTCGCAAATAGCCGACTACCGTTGGCTGCAGGAGAACTTCAAAAATGGCAACCGCAGAAACGA
>PKVY01000073.1:0-129 GCA_003131625.1 Acidobacterium sp.
CGAAGACGATTTCGCGCAGCAGGAAGTACCGCAGGGCGTCGGCGCCGAAGAGGTCCTGCTCTGCTTTCGGCAATTCGGGCTTGAGCGCGCCGAAGCCTTCGAGAATGGTTTCCGTGCGCACGATGTTGC
>PKVY01000073.1:141-692 GCA_003131625.1 Acidobacterium sp.
AGGTGCAGGTCGGCGGGCCAGAGTTTTTCGTACTTTGAGGGGTCGCTCGAGCCCCAGCCGAGAGCGGTGATGTAGTTGGCGAGCGCATCCATCCAGACGTAGATGACGTGCTTTTCGTCGCCAGGAACGGGGATGCCCCAGTTGACGCTGGTGCGGCTGACGGAGAGATCGCGCAGTCCGCCTTTGACGAAGGCGATGACCTCGTTGCAACGGGTTTCGGGGCGGATGAATTCCGGGTGCTCGTCGTAATACTCGAGCAGGCGGCGCTCGAAGGCCGATAGCTTGAAGAAGTAGTTTTCTTCGCTNNTCGAAGATGCAGTACTGGCCGGTGTAGGAACCCTTGTAGATATAGCCGCGGTCGCGCAGGAGGGCGAAGAGCTTCTGAACCGATTGCTCGTGGCGCGGCTCGGCGGTGCGGATGAAATCGTCGTAAGTGAGGCCCATGCGGTCCCAGAGACCGCGGAATTCGGCGGAGACTTTGCCGGCAAACTGCTGGGGCGTGCAACCGGCCTGCTGCGCGGAGCGTTCGATCTTCTGGCCGTGCTCGTCGG
>PKVY01000073.1:699-1676 GCA_003131625.1 Acidobacterium sp.
ACGTAGTAGATCGGCGTGGTGAGATAGAACTTATTCGATTCAGGCATAGGGAAAGCCAAAAGCGAGCGAATTGCGAGCAAGAACCGAGCCAGGAGCGAGCGAGCCGCGAGCCGGCGCTGTTCCCATCTTAAAGGACGCGGGCGTGGAGGGATGTCGTGGGGCGGCTGGTAGAATCAAGCTTTTCTCAAAGGTCGTAAGGGTGACGTCCGCGTGTATTTGAAACAGCAGAGACATCTGGCGGAGCGGATTCGAGCCGCGCTTCGCAGTCTGTATCAGATCGAAGTGGAAACGGTGGTGCTGGAACAGCCGCCGGAGCTTGCCTTTGGTGAGTACGCGACGCCGATCGCTTTTGAGTTGGCGCGAAGGCTGCGCAAGGCCCCCAAAAAGATTGCCGAAGAGATTGTGGCGGCACTCGGGAGCGTGCCGGGGTTCGCGTCGCTGGAGCTGGCCGGCGCCGGATACATCAACGCGCGCCTGGACCGCGGCAGTTTCGCACAGGCATTCGGTGTGAGCGCGGAACTTCCGCCACCGGATCAGCCGCTGTACTCGCTGGTGGAGCACACCAGCATCAATCCCANNGTGCAGGTTGCCGATGTGGTGGTGGGACTGGCGCATCTGGAGGCGCTGAATCTGGCCGGCGTGGAGAAGCTGATGACGGAGTTGGCCGAGGACGACGCACGCATCGATTTCTATTGCTGGGATTTGTATGCTCGGGTTTCGCAGTGGTACGACGCGGTGCCGGAAGAAGCTGCGGCCCGAAAAAAACTGAGATCGGACACGTTGCATGCGATTGAGGCGGGCGGCAACGAGACGGCGCAGATCGCCGAGCTGGTGTCGACGGCGATTCTGAGGCGGCATCTCGTGACGATGCTGCGGCTGGGGATCGAGTACGATTTGTTGCCGCGGGAGAGCGAGATTCTCCATCTGCACTTTTGGGACCTGGCGTTTGAGCAGCTGAAGGCGAAGGGCGTGCTGTA
>PKVY01000073.1:1699-1923 GCA_003131625.1 Acidobacterium sp.
GGCAAGGACATCGCGTATCACCTCTGGAAGTTTGGGCTGCTGGGGCGCGACTTTGCCTACCGGTCATTCTTTGAATACCCGGATCATCGTTGCTGGATTTCGGCGGAGACTGGCGAGCCGGACCATCCGCAGTTTGGTGGCGCGCAGGCGATTTACAACGTGATCGACTCGCGGCAGTCGGATCCGCAGGCCAATGTGATTGAGGCGCTGCGCGGGCTGGGCTA
>PKVY01000073.1:1951-6087 GCA_003131625.1 Acidobacterium sp.
AAGGCCGATGACCTGATCGACAAGCTGCTTTTGGCGACCCGGACTGAGGTCGACAGCCGGCATCCTGAGTTGAGTGAGGTTGAGCGCGATGAGACGGCGCACGCCATTGCCGTGGGAGCGCTGCGCTACTTCATGTTGCGCTTCACGCGGAATTCCGTCATCGCGTTTGATTTCAAAGACGCGCTCAGTTTTGAGGGCGAGACGGGGCCGTATTTGCAATACGCCGTGGTGCGGACGCGGAGCATCTTTCGCAAAGCGGGGACGACGCCCGACGAGGCGCTGGCTGCGCTTGCGGGCGTCGACGTTGCGCCGTATCTCAGCGGAGAAGGCAGCGAGGGCATCTGGGAAGTCTGGTTGCGGGCGGCCAAGACGACGCTGCTGCTGGACCAGTGCATCGCGACGGCGGAACCCGCGTATCTGGCAAAGCATGCGTTTCAGCTGGCGCAGGACTTCAGCAATTTCTATCGGCTTCATCACATTCTGAGCGAAGAGGATCCGGCGCGGAAGAAGCTGCTGCTGGCGACAGCGGCGGTGACGCAGCGGGAGCTGATGCGATCGCTGGCGTGGCTGGGCATCAGCGCGCCGGAGGTGATGTGAGGGGCAGAGTTTAGAGTTTGGAGTTCAGAGTTTAGGGGCTCAGCACCGGGCACAGATCGAACCTTTTGAAGATGCACGAGCGATTCGCCGATAGAGATGACAGGAGTGTAGGCAGCTGGCGATGATTCGTCGAATGGCTCATACGGCGTTCCTGCTTGCTTGTTGGGCGCCGGCTTTCGCTGCGACGCATGTTGGGATTGCGCCGATTCCGGATGAAGTGCGAACCGATTATTTTGTGGTGACCATCGACGGTTGCACGACGCCGGTTGTGCATGCGGCGAGCAGCTATTACCTTCTGAACTTCGATCTCGATGGGCCGGCGACGGTTTCGATTCGTGCCGCCGATGTTCACTACTGGGACCGCGGCGTCGAAGTGCAGCCGATGCGCTATGGGATTCGTCCACGGCGGGTGGGCGCGACGATCACGTTTCGAATTCCGGGTCCTGTCAAGCTTTCGATTGCGCGGCCCGGCGATCATTTTGCCGATGCGGAGATGCTGTTTCTGCTGGGCAGCGAGCCGGACCGGTCGGGCATTACGGCCAGGACGCAAGGCGTTCGGTATTACGGGCCTGGCATGCATCGGGAAGACATTGATGCAAATTCCGGCGATCGGATTTATCTGGCCGCCGGCGCGGTGGTTTTCGGATCGCTGAATCTGTGGCAGGTGCACGATGTGCGGGTCGAGGGCCACGGCATGATCATTTACGACGGGCCGCAGGATCCCGATGGCGACGAAGGCTGGATGCACCTGCGCGGGTGGCATTGCATCGTGATGGATCAGACGAGGAACGTCGAGATCGACGGCATCACCTGCGTTGTTCGCAGCCGGACGTGGCAGGTTCAGATGAAGGACTCGCGGATGACCGGGTTCTACAACGTCAACGTGATCGGCGGCGCTCCGCTGGACGCCAATCAGGATGGCATGGACTGGCTGGGCGGCGNNGGCAACTGGGACGGCTACACCGACGCCGAGATGCGGATTCCCGGGCACGACGTGACGAACATCACGGTGGAAGATACGGTGGCGTCGACGAGCATTTCGAATACGGTTCGAGTGGCGTGGCCGAAGAAGACGTTTCGCAGCGCACATGTGACGATGCGGAATCTCGACGTGATCCATACCGGATTTGGCGGCTGCGTGGTGCCGTTTGCTTTCTTCGAGCTTTGGGCGGATGAGGGGGCGCAGGGCGAACACACCGATTTCCAGTTCAGCAACATTCGGCTGGAGGATTTCTATTCGCTGATGCAGATTCGGTATCCCAATCCTCGAGTCGAGGGCGTTGTCTTCTCCAACGTCTCGGCTCTGGATGGCGTGGCCATGGCGCCGTCGGTCCTCCAGGGCGACGTCAGCGGCGTGGTTCTGGATGGGGTTCGAGTGACGGGCAAGGTGGCGGCGAGCGATGCCGATATTCCGCTCGAGGTAACCGATGGCGCGGCCGAGCCGACTTATGGGCCGGCTCTTACCGATGCTTCGTTCGACTATGGTCCTGGACTGGTTCGGCCGGGTCAGAAGGTTTCCTTTCGTGTACTGGCGCCGGCAGCGGGCTGGCGGTATGAGTGGCTGTTCGGCGACGGGACGACGGCTGTGGGAAGCCAGGTCCAGCATGCTTTCCCCGACGCCGAAGGAACGCTGCTCGACGGGTCAGGGCGATTTCGGGTTTTGGTCCATGCGACGAGAGCTCCGCACGATGAGGTGTGGGTTTCCCGTTCGGTGGCGGTTGGGCGGCAGCCGGTTCCGGCGGACGCTGTGCCGGAGCCGGTGGTTCCTGGAGTGGCGCGGGTCGATACAGGGCGAGCGACCGAATACGACGGTTGGGTACGGATTCCTGCCGATGGCGGTTACAGTCTGACGCTGCTGACCAGCCGCAGAGCGACGATGATCGTGGACAATCTTCCTCCTGTGCGGAGCCCTGAGGTGCGGATCGAGGTGTGCGGGTCCCTCGGCGATGCGGTGCTGCCGACCCAGATCAGCGCGGCGCTTCTGGCTGGGCTGCATCGGATCCGGATTGAGCTCGATCCGGGTGTTGAGAATGTGGCCCAGAGCAATCTGGGCGACGGTGCGCCGTTATTGCTGTGGGAAGGCCCGGGCATTTTGCCCGAGGCGATTCCGGGGGCGGCGCTGGTTCACTGACTCACGTTATTGGCGGATGAAGGGGTCTTTCGGCTGCTGGCGCGGAGCCATGGGCCAGCCTTTTTCCGAGCCGGGGCTCTTGCGGGCTTCGTTGTCATTCAGAGGCTGGAGACCGTCGGGCCCGGCTGCGGTGGGCGAGCCGGGAACCGGAGGGATTCCGGTGGAGACGGAGGCGTATTGGGGGTTCGGGTGCGGCGTGGTGGCGATGTCGGAGACCGCTTCAAAGTGGGCGTGCGCTTTGTTGGAGCGGGTGGTTTCGCATCCGGTGACGACGAGACCGACGAGAATGGCGGACAGGACAACGGGAACTGATCTCATACTCCTCCCGCGAGCAGAGTTTAGAGTTTGGAGNNGCTCAGGGCAGGCTCTGGGGCAGATACAGGCCAGCCGAGGTCGTGGAGGCATCGTCAATTCTCCAGGGTGGCGCGGATGGCGGATAGATAGGGTTCGGGCAGCGGGCATTTCTGCATGTTGCGATCGGTTGAGACGTGGACGGTTTCGGCCTCGGCGAGGAGAACCGGCTCGCCGTCCCGGGCGCAGAAGAGGCGGNNGGTGACGAGGTCGTCGTAGCGGGCCGGCGCTTTGTAGCGGCAGGAAGCTTCGACGACGGGAAGATGGCAGTTGTGCTCGAGCTCCATCTGGCGGTATTCGAAGCCGAGCTGGCGGAGGAGCTCCACGCGGCCAATTTCGCACCAGATGAAGTAGTTGGCGTAGTAGGCGACGCCCATCTGGTCGGTTTCGGCGTAGCGGACGCGGAGGGTGGTGGTGGAAGGCGGCATGAGGGTATGGTACCGGTCCATTCTTTCGTAACCGGGAATACCCCCCTCCCCCTCCCCCCTCCAACCGGGGCTGACTGCGCGTAAGTATATGAATCCGCTGGGTTCGTAGGGTTGGGGTCGATGCTCATGTATATGATTCCGAGGTACTTGTGGGTTTCTATTCTGTTTTCAAATACTTGCGCGCGGTCTGAAGACGGGTCGCGCGTATGTATTTGAATTGAAAATGGAACTAGTCGATCCATTTGATTCCAAAATACTTGTGGTCACAGGCGGCGGACGCGGGACCATGAAAAAGCCCCGCGCGAGCGAGGCGTCCTGGGTTCCGAGACCCTGATCCGGGCAGGGGGAATTTTTCTTTACCCTCTATTATCAGAATACCAAGTTCGAGGGTAAAACCGGCCAAAATTCTTTGAGGTTATTGTGGTGGAAGTGTTGTGGAATGTGGGACAACACTTTAGTACCGTACGGGAAAAGCTTGACAAGTTTTCCACATTGAGGGGGGACGTCGTTTTTTTGACTCCGAAGGAACAGGCCGCAGTGGCTGAAGCCCGATTCATTTGGCGCTGTTACGGCCCGACTGAAGTCGGACCCTGATACGAACCTCATTGCGGTGATCCCGGGCAGCTGAT